>JBHLLG010000084.1:0-12235 GCA_048885925.1 Candidatus Hermodarchaeota archaeon | reverse complement strand
CAGTTAGTCCAGTGATTCCAAAAATAAAAAGAGATTCTGAACTTGAAAAAATTAAACGAAAACTAGATTATTACCAAGGTAAACCGTTTTCAAAAGAATATGTCTACAAGCTTTCTTTAATTGGAGATAACGGAGTTGGAAAAACCAGTATGGCTCAAAGATACGTTCATGGAGTATTTAAAGCAGATTATAAAGCAACAATAGGTACTTATATTTCTAAAAAAGAATGTACATTTAAAGAATTGGGAACATCTGTAAGATTTATGATATGGGATTTAGCAGGACAAAGTCAATTTGAACGATTGTGGCCTGATTATTTAACAGACTCTCGCGCTGGAATTATTGTGTTTGATATAACAAGTAAAGAATCATTTGAGCATGTTAAAAAATGGTATGATATAATTACTCGAGTAGCGTTGCCGCATATAGTTTTGATACTTGTAGGAAATAAAGTTGATTTATCTAATTCGAGAGTAGTTTCAACCGAAGAAGGAATGGATTTAGCGAAAGAATTGGGGATTTATTATATGGAGACTTCAGCAAAAACAAATGAAAATATTGAAGATGTCTTTGAATGGATTGCCCTTCAAATTATTAACCTTAATATTGAAGAAGTAAAAGATACATTATTCGATAAACAAATTGAGGAGGGTTCCAAATTTTTGATTTCAAGCCCTCAATTGAAAATATTAAATCAATATTTTACAAAACAGTTAGATTATTGTATTGGAAAGAGTGATACTAAAGAGATCGTTAAATATTTAGATATCTTAAAAGCAATAGAAAGAAATAAAGTTTAATTAATTTTTAAAGTTATTATAGATCTAAATAAAGAGCCGGTTTGAAAGGTTTTGCTCTAATACTTTTTTGTTTTGGGTCAAATTCAGAGTTTATTATAATTGTAGAATTAATACGTTTTTCAATATATGATTTATACTGCATTAATGATTTAACCTCATCGAAATGGGGTAATTTTGATTCCCAAACTCTCCCTTTTAATTGATTCTTTATAAATGGGATAAGTTGTTTATTCTTTATCAGATTTTTATCATCTTTAATTTTAGATATTATCCCATCAAAATTATCTCCAATTTTTAAAATCAATTCATTTATTTTATATTTCCATTCGGGAGCAGTATATAAATAGATTGGACTAGAAGTTTGAGGTTTTACTATTTTCTTAATATTGAAAATATCTTCAACAATATTAGTAATATAATCAAATTCCTGTTCAAGATTATTTTCAATATATTTCTCATCAAATTCGCTCCAGGTTCCCATTGATATAAAACCATTATTTCCAGCAATTTCCCATAATTCTTCACATAAGTGTGGTACAGTTAATGAAAGAATTTTCAGCCAATCTGGATATATTAATTTAAAGATTATTAAAAAATCATCTATATTGTCATTATCCCTATATGATTCCTGGATTAAATTAAAAACTTCATAAAATGAAATTTGTAGATATCTTCTTATGTTGAATTCTCCTATAGCCTTTTCTGCCTCTATGAATTTCTTAATTATTTTTGATAACATGACTTTTGAATATTTGGACTTGATATTTTTAAATTCTGGTACTATTTTGTTTGTTTGGATAACTTTTTCATGCATAAATTTATAAAATTTGTAGATATGGTTTTTAACTGATTCTATTTCTTTCTCTCTAAAATCCATATAAACTCCAAAGTCAGCACCATGAGAAATATAAAACCTAAATAAATCAGCTGAATACCTTTTTTGAATATTTGCTAGAGGAATAACATTTCCTTTTGATTTTCCCATTTTTTGTCCTTCAACTATTACAGGTTCAATTAAAGAGATTATTTTTGGCCAATATCTTTCTGGAAAAATAGCCACGTGATGAAAAATATAAAAACTTAAATGGTTAGAAATATGCATAATGGCTGTATGACGATGGTTTACAGGATACCAATAAAGGAACTCTTCTTGCATTTCTTTAAGACTTTTCTCTTCAACGTTGATTTTTTTTGATAATTTGGTAACGTCACCTTTTTCTAAAAATACATAATCAAAAAATTCTGGTATTAGTTGCTCAGGTTTAATTCGATATTCCTTAATTTTATAAGAGATTGTATAGAATGCCATATAAATTGTAGAATCACTCAATGATTCTATTATCCATTCTTTATTAAATGGCAATTTGGTACCTAAACCTCTTTTCCTAGCGCAAGGTCTTTTTTCTAACCAATGGAAAACATTTTCAAAATTTAAACGAAATTTATTTGGTACTATCGCCATACTATTTAAGCATTTGAATGCTTTCTTTTTCCATTCTCCGGCTTCAAAGTTAAGAAACCATTGATCTTTAAGAATTGAAACAATAATTTTCGTTCCACATCTGCATTTGAGATTCTTTGTCATTGGAATATATAATTTATCTGCTCTACTCTCTTTTATCAAATCTATCGATACTTGTTTGGCAGCTTCACTAACCTTCATTCCTTGATATTTACCACATTTCTCATTAAGAACTCCATTATAAAATTCGTCCTTATAATTTTCACTAGTCGCCAAATCTAACTTTTCTTTGTCTTGTTGTGAAGCAATTTCGTATTTATCGCAATATATTTTTGCAGGAAAATCCTTGAATCCCTCTAAATCAATTATTTGAATAGGATAAATCAATTCAATTTGTCTTTTATCTAAATTAAATCTTTTAATTGATTCTTTATCTTTCTGTAAATCGATTAAAGCGACATAATCATAAGGAGCATGAGCAGGAACTGAATATACAACTCCAGTTGCTGTTGATGTATCAACAAAATCGCCTGATAAAATAGGGATTTCTTTGATCCCATAAATATCAGTAGCACTTTTTCCAATAATTTCTTCTCCATTGAAGGATTTTAAAATCTCAATTTGCTTTCCTTGGTTTTCTAATAAGAATTTTGCTTCTTCGGAAATGTACCAAATTTCTTTATTTACTGAAGCTTTAATATACTTTCCCTCTGGCTTAATCCATATATTTGTTACTCCATAAATAGTTTCAGGTCGTAATGTTGAAGCAACAAGAAATCCTTCTTCAAAAGGGAATTTAATACAAATATATTGATTAATATTTAGATCCAACTCATCTCCCCGTGAAATATCATCTTCACCCACAGCATTATTGTCATGAGGACAATAGAGAATAGGATATTCACCTTTTTCAAGATAACCTCTCTCTTTCAAATGAAAATATTGCCATTCTATAAATTTATTGTAAATTTTATCACCCGTAGTAAATTCTCTTCGCCAATCCAAGCTCATTCCAACAGACTTAAAATCAATTTTCATTGTATTAGAAAAATATTTAACAACATTCCATGGATCTACGAAACTTTGTACAACTTTTTCTACTTCTTGTTGATCTTCTGTATGCAATGACACATATTCTTTCATTCTAGAGATTGTTTTTTGATCTTCTCTTTCTATTGAAGAAGAAATTGCAAGTACAGGAGTACCTGTTATGTGAAATGCCATTGGATATAAGACATTATAACCCTTTGCTCTATAATACCTCGCAAAAATATCTCCATTAATAAAACTCCGCCCATGCCCTATATGTAAAGTACCTGAAGCATAAGGGTATGGCGAAGTTATAAAAATTTTTTCTTTATTTGAATCTGGATTTGCTTCGAAAATTCTAGCCCGTTGCCATTTATCCTGCCATTTTTTTTCAAGTTCTTGGGGATTATACATTTTATTTAAGCACGACCTTGATTTCTTATTCTTTATTTCAAATTTTATTCTTTTTAAGGAATCATCACCTAAAATCTCTTTCAATTAAATTTATCAGCCAAGCGAACAAATCCGTGGAAATTGTAAAAGAAAAAGATTATAGGGATTTGTTTCGCTCATAATGATAATAAAACTGCGAGTAAATCAACCAAGGACATTTTTTCCTTTAAGTCCATCTTTGAAGCAGTCTTATTTGAATTCATTCTTATAAAAATTATAGATATTTTTATATTAAAACATTTCTGAAACCTTGAATCACATAATATTAATCTAGATTATTTGAAGATAAAGATTTTTTTTAATTCAATTGCGACAGCTCGTTTTAAGAAAAAAGTACAAATTGTTAAATATATCCTTTTATATCATTTTTTAAAGTCTTAATTGATCTTATATTAATTACAATTAGAAAATTGGGGATAAGGATATCTTGAAAAACATTACGAATCCTAAGAATATTGGAGTTGAGATTGAGAATAACAACAAGTTATGGCAGATAACTCTTGACGCGATGAAAGAGTCTGTTTTTCTCATTGATTTAGATTATAAAGTACTTCAATGCAATAAAGCAACTTTAGATATGTTTGGAAAGTCTAATTATGATGAAATTGTAGGACATTTTTGCTGGGAGCTAGTGCATGGTACTTCAGGACCAGGTGATTGGTGTCCTGTGAAATCTATGTTGGAATCGGGACATAGAGAAAGTTCCATTAGACAAATTAATGGATCATGGGTTGAAATTTCTTCTGAACCTATCTTCAATGACGAGAGAGAGATCATGGGAGCTGTTCATATCATTACTGATATTAACACTCGAAAAGAAACTGAAGAAAAATATAAGAATATCATCAATAATCTTATGGATATTATAATTATTTTAGATTTAAAAGGAAATTTCCAATATATCAGCCCTCAAGTCTATGATATCTCTGGATTTAGATCTGAAGAGCTTATTGGTAAAAATGGATTTAAAATAATGCATCCTGATGACATCAATAAGGCAGTTGAAGTATTAAAAGATGCTATAAATAAGAAGAGGAGAGTGTATATTGAATATCGAACTATACATAAAGATGGTTATTATATAGATGTATCAGCGAGTGGAAGAATAGTAAGTATTGATGGAGAAGACAAAATTTTCGCAATTGTTAGAGATATAACTGATCAAAAAAGGGCAGAACAAAAATTAAAAGAATCTGAAGAAAACTTCAGGGCTATTACTGAGCAATCATTTATGAGTATATTGGTCATACAGGATGGTCTTATAAAATACTTTAATGACCGTATACCCCAGTTAAGTGGATATTCACGCGAAGAAATAGAAAATTGGACCCCTTTTGAGTTTTTGAAAGTAATTCATCCGGAAGATAAAGATTTTGTTCTAAATCAAGTTAAAAAAAAGCAGTCAGGAGCAAAAGATGTTATTCCTCAATATCGATACCGCTTAATAAGAAAAGATAAAGAGATTCGATGGATTGAAAATTTCTCTAAAACAATAAATTATGGAGGAAGGCCAGCAGATTTAATAACATCTGTTGATATTACAGATAAGATAAACGCAGAGCAAAAGTTAAAGGAATCTGAAGAAAATTTTAGGACAATAGCAGAACAATCATTAATAGGAATTTCAATTTTGCAGGATAATCTAATTAAATATGCTAATGAAAAGTTTGCTGATATTTTTGGATATACTACAGATGAAATGGTAAACTGGTCCCCTAGAGAATTTCTAAAAACTGTGCATCCAGACAATAAAGATTTTGTTTTTACCCAAGCAACAAAAAAGCAAGATGGATCAGATGATTATCTCAGAAATTACATTTTTAAAGGTATAAAAAAGTCTGGTGAGTTAATTTGGATTGAAAATTATACTAGATCCATTATTTTCGAGGGAAGACCAGCTGCTTTTGTTGCTTTTATTGATATTACTGATCGAAAAAAGGCTGAAGAAGAACTTAGAAAAACAGAAGAACGTTTTAGATCTTTGATTGAAAATACAACTGATGCTGTTTTCTGTTATGAGTTTGATCAACCTATTCCAATAGATCTATCAAATGACAAACAAATTAAGCTCATGTATGATTGTATGTTAGTTGATTGTAATCTTGCATGTGCTAAATCTTATGGATTTGATAGAATAGAAGATGTTATTGGGCTTAAGTTAACAGAACTCTTCGGAACTACACCAAGTAGTTTAGATCAGTTATTTAGAGATATGATTGAAGGTGGATACAGCATCATTGATGGATTGGGGATTGAAATGGTACCAAATGGCGAAAAAAGATATTTCTTAAACAATGGCTATGGTGTAATTGAAAATAATAAATTCCTTCGAGTTTGGGGAACATTCCGAGATATTACCGAAAATAAAAGGGCAGAACAAAAACTTAAAGAATCGGAAGAAAAATTCAGAAAAATCACAGAGGAATCTCTTTTAGCGATATGTATTATTCAGGATGATGTAATAAAATATGTAAATCAAGAAATGGCAAATTTATATGGATACACAGAAGAGGAAATGTTAAATTGGGAGCCAGGTGAAATGTTAAAAACAGTGGCACCTGAATCATTAGAAACAGTAAGAGAACAATTAAGAAAAAAACAAACTGGTGATCCTGATGTTATTATCCATTATCCAATAGAATGCATAAGAAGCAATGGAGAATTATTTTGGGTTGACAATCTCTCAAAAACAATGATTTATGAAGGTCGACCGGCTGACTTAGTAACACAAGTTGACATCACTGAAAGAATAAGTGCTCAACAAGAATTGGTAAAATTAAATCAGTTGAAATCTGAATTACTGAGAAGAACATCACATGAATTAAAAACTCCATTGGTCTCTATCAAGGGATTTTCTGATCTTCTGTTACAAGTACACAGAGATAAACTTGATAATTTAGTGATATCTACCCTGAACGAAATCAAACAGGGTTGCGTACGCCTTGAAACTCTTATTGCAGATATTCTAAAAACAGCAGAATTGGAATCTGGTGCAATTCAACTTAATAAATCTGAAGAAGATCTGTCTTTTTTGGTTAGAGTTTGTGTAAATGAAATTAAAGGATTATCAAGGCTGAGAAATCATACAATAAATCTCTATCTGCCAGAGAATTTGATTATCCAATTTGAAAAGGAGCAAATTCATCAAGTAATTAGCAATGTTTTAAATAATGCGGTTAAATACACTCCTCTAGGTGGATTAATTGAAATTAGATCTGAGATTGAAAATGGCTTTATAATTCTTTCTATAAAGGACAATGGAATCGGATTCACAGAAGAAGAGAAGAGTAGAATATTTAAACAGTTTGGTAAAATAGAGAGATATGGTCAAGGAATGGATATAATTGCGGAGGGTTCAGGATTTGGGTTATTTATATCAAAAAAGATTATAGAATTACACGGTGGAGATATTTGGGTTGAATCTGAGGGAAGAAATAAAGGGTCAACATTCTTTATATCATTCCCGTTAATTTAAAATAAGGAAAAACAGATTTAGTCGTTACCTCAAAATTAAATTTATTTCAAGACTTTCTTATTCACATTAATTTTAGTAATGAGAAAATAAGTCTTTTTTGAAAATGTCCCAAAAAAGTCAAAATTTATTATCTTTGAATTCTATTTATAAGTGATTCTTTAGAAATTAAAGAATTTTTATAGAAAATGTAAAATTTGGTTTTAAAATTGGTAAAAGGAACAGTAAAATGGTTTAACAGCCGAAAAGGCTTCGGATTTATAAATTCTGAAGAGGGAAACGATGTTTTTGTTCATTACACCGCATTAGCTGGTCGAGATGATGAGTATAAAACTTTAAATGAAAATGATAAGGTTGAATTTGAAGTAGTAGATGGTAAGAAAGGACCGCAAGCTAGTAATGTTGTAGTGACGGAAAAAGCTCCTCCTAATCCATATAATAGAGGCAGAGGAAGAAATTTTCGTTTTTAAATTTTTAGTCTATTTAAATCCATAAAAAAAATACTAAATAAGAGATAAATAATAAATTGTAAAATCTGTTTTTGCGATTGTTATCGATTCTTACCTTTTTTTTTATTTTTATTTTTTATTCTGCTAAAATTATTAATTTGAATTAATTCCTATTTGTCTTTTAACTTTTTAATAGGAATTATCAAGAATATAAGAAAAATGATCAATTTTTACACTGATTGGATTAGATTTTTATCATTACTAATAGAAATATTCATTGATTTCTCTCCCTTAGTACAAACTAAGTTATATATCTAGTTAGACTCTGTCTATAAATTAAGAAATTTAATTTCTTAAAAAATTGGTGAAAAAATTTGAAAGTGAAATTAGTGAATTGGTCAAAAATAATTATCAAGTCATTCTTTATTATTTTTTATACCATTTTTGTTTTATCCTTAATAATATGCGGAATTGTCTTTAGTATTATAACAATGATTCCGGATGAGGCAAGTAAACCATGTTATTTGGGATACTATGCTCATTGTTCATTTACACCGTATAGTACAATAATTTTACTTGCTATGGCATTATTGGGAACCTTTCTTCTGACCAAATTAGTTAAGTATTTTAAACGCAAATATAGAGAGCATTCAAAAAAAAACTCTAAATTTTAAGTTTTAGTTAAAAACTTAAGTAAATAATCTTTTTTTTTTTCTTTTATTTCTTATATTTATGGATGAGATTGATCTTAAGATAATTTTACTTTTAATGAATAATTCAAGGCTAACATATCGAGAGATTTCGGATCAATTAGGCTTATCCGTCAATGCTGTGTATAAAAGAGTTCAACTTTTAGTAGATCTAAGGACTATAGAAAAATTTACAGCCAGATTGAAACCATATGCCATAAATGCTATTTATGCATTTATTTTTGGGCAAAGTAACGCTCAGGATATGGACAAAGTAATATCTGAATTAGGAGAACATAAAAATACCTGGCAGATTATCCTTTCAAGTAGAAATTATATGTATATTGGTTCTATGCTAGAGAGTATTCATCAATTAGAGGATTATTCCTCTTTTGTTTCTCAAATTACAGAAATCCAATCTCCAAAAATTGGACTGCTTTCTGGTGTATTCTATTCTGTACCTATACCATATATCATTCCTCAGTCAAGATCCATGAATTATGATAATTTAGATTTAGAAATTGTTCGATCATTAAAGAATGATTCACGAAAATCAATCTCAGAAATTGCAGAAGATGTTAATAGCACTCCTAATACAGTTCGTCGTCGTTTAACCAGATTAATTGAGGAAGGGATAATAGAATTATCAATTAATTTTAATCCTCAAGCTTCAGAGGATATTTTTGCTTTAATTCAAATAACTATAAGTCCTACGGTGGAAAAGAATGAACTCGCTAAACATCTAAATGAGAAATATAGCCCGAATATCTTTTATTGTTGGACATTTAGTAATCTTCCAAATATTATTATTTGTTGGGTTTGGGTTAATAATATGAAAGAACTAAATGAAATACTTGAAAATATTAAAAAAGAAAATGTTGATACTGTAATGTTTGATATTATGCATAAGGTATTATATTTTGATACTTGGAAAGAAAATTTGTTATACAAAAAAAAGATAAAATAAATTTTAAAAAAAATAGTTTATATTACGCATAGACTTATCCAAATTGCCACTCTTATAAAATGTATAATATAACTTAAAAATCCAGCAAATAATATAATTCTATGTAGGTATACCTTCTTTGTTATAATTCGTTGTTTTTCTCCTTTTATCCTTAATAATAAACCAAATATCCCTGAAAAACCTGCTATTCCTGAAATGGTGATTTCTGATAGTAGAAGAAACCATGAAAATAATGGGTTTATTGTACCAAAGCAATCTCCTCCAGTGCTTGCCATATATAATGCTCGAATAAAGAAAAATAATGGACCGCCAGCTAAGAGGATCCATTTTATTCGATTCAAAAAGATATAACTATTTGCCTTTTTCAATTCATTATTTTTATAGGTATGTTTTTCATGAATAACATTATTATTTAGCTTATCTGAAATCTTCAATCCAATTTGTTCCATAACATCTGAAGTATTTTTCTTTAGTGGTCCTTCTTTATCGAAAACAATTCCTGTGATAGGAGGATGAATAATTTCCATTTTCATCTTTTTTAGGTATTTTATGATTTTTTTTGCTGAAGATCCAGCTAATCTAAAATCTGCTTTAGTTTCAAAAACAAATACCTGCTTCTTCTCTATATTCAGATGATTAATTTTTTTTAAAAATGACTTAATAGGTTTTGAAGCTCCATGAAAGTGGGTAGGACCTCCAATTCCTATAGCATCATAATTAGTTATTGATACTAAATCAAGATCTTGGATGAAATAGCAATCAACATAGATACCTCCTGCTTCTAATCCTCGACTTAATGACATCGCAACTTTTTTTGTGTTTCCATATACAGAGTCATATACAATTAACGCTCTTTTCATATCTTTCCCTCACTTTTCAACAGTTGAACCATTTCAAAATTCTTACGATAAAAAATTTTTGTGAAAAAACCATGCTCGCGTTGACAAAATGGAAGACTTTTTGAAGAAGAATGATAACTCTTGCATTTGTCACAATTTCCATGATTTGAACATCCTGTTTTAGGACAGGGACAATTCAATCCGTTTGAAATATTTTGATCTATATTAATAATAATAATAACAACCTCCATATGTGCTATGTTCTTAAATGGTAAATGGAATGCGACCGAATATATTTCTACGTTCAACCTACAGCTAAATAATTAATATATTTGGATATTTAATCTGACTAAATTTTAAACCAACCAGTTGAAAGAAGTTCTATTCAATCCATCTATTTATTAATTAATTGGAGAAGTATTTTCTATGGGGGCACGTTGATGTATATGTTTCTTTGGCTTGATTTTTTAGTGATTGCAGTTATTACATTTGTAATATACATAATTGGTGTAAAATTATATGATAGGTAAATCCTATCTTTTTTTTTAATTTTTAAAAAAAAATGTGAATTATCGTGAAACTATGGATAATCTATAAGAATGGTATTAGTTTCTCAAAAATTATTGCAGAAATGCTTCAAGATCAATTAGAAGATTATATTGATGTAGACGCAGGTAAGGTAAAGAGGATTGATCCTACATTCTTACTTGATGAAAAATTTAACTATTTAATTGTAGGTGATATTTTAAATAAGGAAGTTCCAAGTTTGGAGGTTCAAAACTGGTTACTTAAGTATTGGGAAATATCAAAAAATAAAAAAACTACCTTAAAGGCTATCTCTGGTTTTTATGTAAAATTGGCGGATATTAAAGTAGAACACTCCTGGGTTGAATTTATTCATGATAATATGAAAGCAGAAAGAATATACCCCCCAATCCTTCGTTTAAAGCCTAATAATACAGGTTTAGGGTTGGAAAATGGAACTTTTGAATTAGTAAAAGAATATTCAAATAATTTTATTGATTTCAGTATTTAATAATAAAAAAAATAAAAAAATATGTGGAAATGAATAATGAAAGCGATTGTATATGAGAAGTATGGTCCTCCTGAAGTATTGAAGATGATGGAGGTTGAAAAACCTATTCCAAAAGAAAACGAAGTACTCGTTAAGATCCATGCAACAACAGTCACAAAAGGGGATTGGACTTTTCGAAATGGCTTTACTCGATTCAATCCCTTGGTAACTTTTTTCGCGCGATTATCATTTGGTTTAAAAGGACCAAAAAAAGTAAAGATACTAGGACTCGAGCTAGCTGGGAAAGTTGAAGAAATAGGAAAAGATGTAAAAAAGTTTAAAAAAGGAGATCAGGTATTTGCTACTCCAGGATTTCGTTTTGGAGGGTATGCAGAATATATTTGTTTCCCCGAAGAAACTGCAAAAGGAAGATTTTCAAAAGATGGAATTTTGGCACCAAAACCAGCAAATATGACTTTTGAAGAAGCTGCCCCTGTTGCGGGAGGGGGTTTAACAGCATTAATCGTGATAAGGAAAGCTAATATCCAAAGTGGGCAAAAAGTGGTAATCTATGGTGCCTCTGGAAGTGTAGGTACGTATTCAGTGCAACTTGCTAAATACTTCGGGGCAGAAGTCACTGGCGTATGTAGCACAACCAATTTAGAATTGGTAAAATCTCTGGGCGCTGATGAAGTAATCGATTATACTAAAGAAGACTTTACCCAAAGTGGTGAACTATATGATGTTGTACTCGATGCTGTTGGAAAATTTAAGCCTTCACGGGCTAAAAAAGCTTTAAAAAAGACTGGAATTTATTTGAATGTTAATAAAGATTCAAGTGATGAGAAGCACATAAAATATGAAGATTTTCTATTTCTTAAGGAACTTGTCGAAGCAGGAAAACTAAAATCAGCGATCGATAGAACTTATTCATGGAAACAAATAGTTGAGGCTCATAGGTATGTAGATAAAGGTCATAAAAAGGGAAATGTAATTATAACAATAGGTGAATAGAAATGAAAGCTATAATATATGAAAGATATGGACCTCCAGAAGTTCT
>JBHLLG010000083.1:0-12312 GCA_048885925.1 Candidatus Hermodarchaeota archaeon | reverse complement strand
AGTTTAACTTGACTCTTATCTAAAATTTGAATTGGATATGAAGAACTTTCTAACCACCAAATTGGATCTGCCGCTTCATTGAATAAACCTTCTAGAAACTTATTGCTTTTGTCTAAAACTTTAACTCTTATACAATCATCGGCTGTTGGCCTATTATTGTATTTTAAATAGCGTGGAAAGAGTTTTTCAAGAACATTTAGCAATGCCCAATCAGTTGTAAAAAGAAATCCACCTTTTTTAACAAATTCTTTTATTTTAAGTAATGCATCATCATCAACATTTCCAGGACAATTAATAATAAGGATTTGATTAGGATTTAATTCAACTTGACTAACCTCATAAGGTTGAATTAAAATATAAGGAACTTTTATCATATCCAAGACTAATTCAATTTTATCATAAGCACCAGAAACTATGATGATTGAGGATTCTTTTACTTTCCTTAGAATTTCAAGATCCATAGGACGCTCCTTCGCCATTCTCTTTTCCATTATTTTAGATGAAGCTTTATATGCTTGTTCCATCTGTTTAAAATCTCCCATATAATCTCACCTATAATTTTCTTTAAAAAAGTATGAAAATTTCTCGCTTTAAATTTTTGCTAAATTTTCTTAATTCTAAAAAATTAACATTAATAAAGTATTAAAGCAAATTATCTTACTAATTAACTTTTGAAATTATGGTACATATATGAAACAAATAAATAGAATCAATATAAATAGAAAAAGAATAGTTCTATTGTGTGTTTTTCTAACATTTTTCATAATAGGGACAGTTCTAATGTTTATAACACCCCTGGGGATAAAATCCACCTATGGAAAAACTGTAGAAACAACAGATGGAGTTACTATTTCGTTTAATGTATTTGAACCAGAAAATGGAGGTTTAAATAAAAAGGCTATTATTTTAGGACATGGTGTAATGTCCAATAAGGAAATGTTAAAGGATTATGCAGTAGAATTTGCAGCAGCGGGATTTGTGGCAATTCCATTCGATTTTAGGGGCCATGGACAGAGCACTGGGGAGCATAGATGGGGATCGTTATTAAATGATATCGAAGCAATTGTCTCTTATTTAGAATCAAGACCAGACGTTGATACTTCTAATCTTGCATATTTTGGCTTTTCTATGGGTGGTGTGGGTTTACAACTAGTCAATGAATCTACTAATTTCAAATGTTTTATAGGTGCTGGAACTTGGTTATCGACAAATCTTCGAAAGGGCAATTCTACATCTCCTTTGAATATTTTAATGATAGTAGGACGATATGATGAATTACTTACACCAGAAGATTTAAAGGAAGGATTATCCGATTACACTGGCATACCTGCATCAAGTTTAGATGTCAATAAATTATATGGTAGTTTTGAAGATGGAAATGCCTCTAAGATCTATTTAGATGATCTTACTAATCATGTATTAGGAAATTGGGATCCTGATTTTATAAGAGTATCTCGAGATTTTCTAATGAGTACATTTCCGGATGTAAGACCAGTAGATGAAAATTTTGTAACAAACACTAGATTATTCATCCTTTCTCTGCAACTCTTTGGAGGTTTTGGATTTTTCGTTGTTATCGTAGATCCACTATCTAAATTAATCCTAAAACCTAAAGAGGAGGAGATATTCAGAATAGAATTAGAAGATCAAACTGTTATTAGCTTAGAAGGGAAATCAATAGCTTTTTCTTTAATACTTGGGATACCAGGAATATTGATTTTCATACCAATTTTACTGATTTTGCTCTTAGCTATTGCCGGATTTCTATCAGCATTATTATTCGGTCAAGCTTTTGCTATTTTAATACTACTTTGGAGAACTGGAAAAAAGTCAAATATGAGACTAAGTGAAGCAATTAGAAAACCATTTCAGACATCACGAAATAATATTCTGAGACAATTCATACTAGGAATAATTTTAGCATCTCTATTAACTTTAATAATTTATCTTTCAGGGGGATTAAACTATTTAGGGATGATTCCTTCTTTATTAAAAATTCCTTGGATGCTCTTATTCTTAGTTATAAATTTCATAATTTTTATGATTTATGGAATATTCTTTCATGGAATCCTACAGAATAAATTTGAAAGAGGATTTAAACCACTTATAAAAGTGTCATTTACAATTTTTGGGATCCTCTTTCTATACTGGTTTACAATTCTTTTTATTTTAGGTTTAATAACAGGGAGTTTCTTTTATTTTGGAAATTTCATGCCCTTAACATTACCAATGCTTTTGATCAATGGATTTCTTTCTGCATTAATATATCAAAAAAGTGGGAATATAATCGCTGGAGCGATTGTTAATACCTTGTATATTACATTAATAATTTGTACTATTTCACCATATCAAAGTGGATTAGGTTTTATTATGGGTTTTATTTTTTAATATATAATTAATTCCCTTTTTTTCATACACTATTAATAAAAAAAATTGAACTATTGACTAATAATTAAAAATTTTAAATTGTAGTTCTACTTATTTTTTATTGATGTCTCAAGACCAAATCCTCACCATTACCTATTTTGATCAAGTTATTGGCCCAAGCACTCTATATGCGAGTGAACCATTATCTCAGTTATCAGATACACCCGATGTAAATCGTATTTTAGAATTTAATGATGAAGAAGGTACTTTCATTTTTGCCTATAGAAAATTTCAAACTGTTAATCACATTTTTTATATGGATTCGAATTTAGCACGTGGTGGCAAAGAATTAATGATGATTACTTATATGATCAAAACAGCGATCTTTAAGGATGAAATTGTCGATGTTTTTAAATATTTGGATTCAAAATCACCAGTATTAGAAGAATTCGCTTCGGAAATTAAAAAACTAACTGAAATCTCATCGTTGTTACATCTTAAAAAAACAGCTACATCAAGTGAGTATGTGCTAGACTTGGCTGATGAAGAATTTAAGACTAAATTTTTGGAGATTTTTAATAATTACTTTACAAAATTATCCCCCAAGTATAAATTAGAAACACCGATCAGAGATAAACGTTTAATAAAGAAAATCTTTATTATAGGTGCCCCTAGAGTTGGTAAAATAACATTTTTAAAGAATGTAGAGTTAATACAATTTCTTAACATTAAGAGAAATGATTTACCTACTAGAATCTATGAAGTAGTAATTGAAAATCTTGAGATTTTGAAATATGATGAGAATTTTAATGCTTTTGAATGTAAGGAATTTGAGAATTTAAGAAAATGTATAAATTATTCGCAGGGATTTATCCTTCTCTTTAATGCATCAGATAAGAATTCTGCCGTCCAAACAAAAGAAATTTTTAAAATAGTTGATAATACACGCCTTGAAATGGAAACTGATTTAGCTCCAATATTAATAATAGGAAACAAATTTCATGATAAAGAAGAAATTGATACGGACTTTATTTATAAAACCTTTGAAATAAATGCTTTAAAAGAGCTAGGTATTAAAATAAAATATTTTTCGATAAACATTTTAAAAGAAGATGAAAAAATCATGAAAGCATTACGATGGTTAGTAAAACAGATAATATAATCTCGCTTTAAAATAAAAAGGCTTCAAAAAAGACTTATCATATAATTAAATTAACCATCCAGCAAATCTTTTATACTATTATAAATATAATAAATAAAAATATTAAATCATTCAATCTTTATTAAATCTTAAACTAAAAAAATAAAACTTTAGCCATGGCACTAAAAGGTGTACTCTGGGGAATAGTTTTCTTTTTTACAGCGGGGATATATGCTGCCGTTCCTACTTACTTAATAGTTAGGTATTGGGTGTGGTTAAATAGTTTTCCGGTTTATACTTTATCTTTATTTATGTTATTTCTATGGATTGTTGCATTAATTATTGTTGCAATTTATATTGTTGCTATGGTTAGAGCCTTCATCCAAAGAAATAATGAAGAAGGATTAGGTATTCCCAAAGGTGTAAAGGGCTTCGGATTGGTCTCCACAGCAATAATAGTGCTATTTATGTTAATTTGGTATTTGATTTTTAGTCAAATCCCCTTTTTCTCAATGATTCCTCCTTAAAAATTCATAAAATTTCGTATTATAATTAGGTCTTTAGTTTCTTTTAAAAAATTTAATTAGAAAACTTGTAATGCTTATACATTTAAGTAAGCGGAATAAGTATCTATTTAATAGATATAGGGTATATTCCGTGCTTTTTTAATGTATTTTGCATTGCTAGATAATTTTATAATTTAACAGAAGGATTAATACTATGTCCAGAACTAAGGATAAATCCTCCTCCTGGAGCAAGCTTTTTCAGAAGTTCTTTTGTTTTTTCTTCAATAAATTCTGGTTCCTTATCTGCAAGATCTTGAGGAGATACATTTCCAATAAAGGTAATCTTATTGCTGAATTTTTCATATAATTCAAAGATATTATATTTAGGATTTGCGGTTGTAGGTTCTATAGGATGAATTGCATCAACTCCAACTTTTACAATATCACCAAATAATTCACTTATATCTCCACAACTGTGTAATATTACCTTTAAACCACCTTTATGGGCAATTTTACAGCTTTCTTTCAATCAGGGCATTACATAAGTTCTATAATTCTTTGGACTCATGAGAAGCCCACTTTTATAACCATAATCATCCATTATGAGAATTGCTTCCGTTTCTCCCCAATCAATAAATAATTCAAAAGTGGGAACTTGATCAGGTTCTTCGAAGCATAAAGCTTTCTGGATTCTTTTTTTACTGTCCATAAAAAATCTTCCTTATCATTTGTAATTTGATTTTTATTTCGTTAATATTTTTATTAATTTGAATAAGCTGAAAGGATTTTTTAAAAGAAATTTTAGAAAAAAAGAAATTACTAAAGGACTTTTAATTAGCTTGAATAATAAAGATCTTGGGAAATCCATATCACCGTAAATCGATATTAAATTCTCAATTTTATTAGATTTTATTATTCGAAAAATCTTTTTAAAATCGCTATCCGTAAATTTTTCTAAAAGTATTCGAATTAAATAATGAATTTTCAATTCTTTCCCAATTGTAGATTTACAAGGATTCTCATAATATTTTTTAATATAACTTCGAGAAAATTGATTGTGTTTAAAACATTTTTTAATACAATAAGCAGCATATTTTGCTGCTATCAAAAGCATGACAATACCACCACCAGTAGTAGCTTTAACCTGACAAGCAGAATCTCCAAGTAATAAAACATTTTCAAATGCTAAAGATTTCATTAAACCATAGGGTATAAGCCCCCCTTGTTGATCAATTTTGGATTCTTCATTTATACTAATATTTTTTAAAAAGAAGTGAAAATTTTTCGCTAAATTTTTCGAGCAAGCCATACCAATTCGATATATTTGATTTCCTTCAGGAACTATCCAACCGAATAATTGCTTCCATCTTGGATTGAAAAACAGTACTGCTTCATTTTCATTAAAAAGATGTTTTATGCGAATTTGAGTAGCATATAAATTTCGATTTTTTACTCCTAAAGTCTTAGCTACTAATGATAAGGGGCCATCGCATCCAATTAACATTTTTGATTTTATTTTTCTTCTTGAAGTCTCAATAAGTATAAAATTTTGATGATTTGATTTAATATATTTGAAGGATTTGAATTTTTCTCCTAAACTATATTGTATAGTTTTAGTGTATTTTACTTTTTCAAAAAACAGATTATCTAAAGCTATTCTGTCTATAACATATGGACTTTCAGGTCCAGAGATTTTAACAGAGCTTCCTGAAGGTGCTACGACTTTGGCACTCTTTACGCGATTTAAGATGATTTCGCGAGGGAATTCTATTATTTTACTCAATTTTTGAGATATGATCCCTGCACACTGAAGAGGTAAACCAACTGTTTTGTGTTCTTCAATGACAAGTATTTTAATATTTGTGTTTGATAATAAAGAGCACAAATAATTACCAGCAATGCTTCCCCCAATAATACATAAATCAAAAGTAGGCAATTCGCTATCCATTATAAAATCTAATGATAATAATCAATTAGAAGTTTTTGGATAGACTTTTAAAAATTTTTATTTTAAATATTTCATTTCTTCTTCAGGAATAGAGCGAAAACCTAAGGATATCATCATTCCATAAACAATTGCTAAGCTTATATTCCTATAAACAGAATCATGATCAATAGATAAATCAGATCTTGGAAGTAATACTGGCATTATTTTTCCAAGTATGTACCTTGTTTCTGGTTTTTCACTATGATATTTTATGATAAGAGATTCAAATTTCTTCATAAAGCTTTCATGTTCTGAAAGAATCTCTTTAACATTATTTTTCCCATTTACTACTCCATAATGTCCAAAACCTGCCTTTAAGGAGAGATCAAGATTTTTTAGATTTGTTAAGGTTTCCATATAATCTTCATGATTATAATAAATTGGCATTGAAGTTGGTAATGTTAATAGCTTTGAAGAATGATGTATTGTACCTGCAGCTTCTCCAAAAAAAATAAAATCTATTAATCCATCTTTTATTAAGACTGGAGTTTGGTGATCTGGAGTATGCCCTGGAGTTTTTAATATTGCAAGTTTTACTTCTGAACCATTAGTTGAAAAGGTTTCAATTATATCTAGTTTATCGGGATTATTATTAAAATTTTTACTTGGTTCAATAACTTTAAAAGCATCCTCTTCAATGGGGTTCATCTCACCAACTAGATTTCCATATGTACTTCTTCCGCGGTTTAGATGGAGTTCATAATCATTTAATAGTGTTTTGGTTAATTGATTAGTAAGGATTTTGACATCTGGATTATGCTCTTTTATTTCTTCGTAAAGCTTCCACATTCCACCGTTATGATCGAAATGATGATGAGTAGTTATTAAGTACTTGAATGATGATAAGGGAATTCGATTTTTTTTAATATATCTTAGTCCTTTTTTATAATCTATAGAGGTGGCACTATCAAATAAAATCGAACAATCTCTGAATTCTCCCAAAAAAAGAGACAACGTTCGCGCTGGTATCCCGATGTGATGTAAATAATCATTAACTTTTCCCGATTTAAGAGTTATTAACTCCTTAACCATAAAATAGGTAATTAAAAATAAAATAATAAGTATTTTATTATAAAAAATGAGTAATTTAAGTGTATTAGTTAAAAGTTTTAAAAAATTAGAGATTTAGATTTTGTTTCCAAATTTTCATAGATAATTTTAGTTCATCCCGTTCTGGTTGGGCAAGTATTTCATTTCTATTTGCTAGTTCATCACTAATTGTGTGGATATTTTTTAGTACACTACTATAGCCCTCCATTTTCACGTATTCACTTTGAAACTTTTCTAAAGCTTTTGAAATCTCGCTTCCGGTCATATTATCAAGATTATTAATGATTTCATCGATATTTTTGGATAATAAGGGTGCTTTTGAAACTTCTATTGGCTTTTTTTCCTCTGGCTTTTCCACCATGCGTGGTTTTTCTTCTGGAGGTATTGTCATTACACGTAAAGGCTCTTCTCTTGCCATAGTAGTTTTTATTGTACGCATAACTTCCTTTCTAGCTCCAACCCATGCATCTTCAAGAATTGGTACAAAAATTTTGATATGTTCCTGGATAATACTGCCAATACCAGCTATTTCAGTAATCTCTTCTCCTCTGAATTCGGTTTTTGAAAGTACACATAATATAACCTCTTCATAATCTTTATTAATTCCCCAGAGATTTTGTAAAGATCTGTTTCTATAATCTACATTATCCATCTTATCCAATTCTTGCATAATTTTTTCATGTTCGGGATTTATAGAATCAATATAAGTAGCAATTCGAAAGTTTATTCGTGAAGGACGCTCTTTAATTACATTAATATCAACATCAGAAAGAGTTGGCGCTACAATCAAAACTCTCATTTTAGCTTTTGAAATTTGCTCATTTATATGAGCTTTAGCGCTTTCTGGAGATCTAATAAACCAAATATCCTTCATAGTAAAACCTGTTCTACTTTTAGCTTGATCCCAGAATTCCTTAGTAGTAATTTCACTTACTTCAAGCCTTTTTAATATGTCTGACAATGTATTATCTAAAGTATCAACTATTCCTTTGGAAAAAATATCCCTAATGTTTCCAAATGACTGAAAAATTCCTCCAGAAAGACCATCGATTCTTTCTTCTGCAAGTTTTACGGCTTGGTTAAAGTTTTTAGAAAGATCTGAAAAAAGTTTTCCTTTATCTTCTCCTGTTTTTGAAGTAATAGCTTCAATACTTTTAACAGCATCCTGAATTGATTCGTTTAATCTTGAAGCTACTTCTGTATCAAGTCCTTGGGTTGCCTTTTTTAATTCATCTGCGAATACTGTTTGGCTTACACTTAATTGAACATTTAAATTATCAGTAATATCCTTTAAGCGATTAGCAATAACTTTCTCAATGACATCCCCCACTGCCTGTTGGATTACCCCTAAACGTAATTTTTGTAAATTCTCTGTAATTGTAGTTTTAATACCTCCAAATTGAGTTTTTAGTTGATCAACTTGAGTTTTAATTATTTGAGATGTTCTTCGGTTGAGATTTTCAAATTGATAAGATAAAGTACCAATTTGATCATCAGAAAGAGTTTTTTTAACATCTCCTAATTGGGAAATGTCTTCACTAAGTGTCCGAATCTTATCAATTGCTGAAAGTGTATCATCAAATTCCTTTTTTTGAGCTTGAATCTGAGAAAGCATTTTCTCTTTTAAATCTGTCATTGCTTCACTGGAATCTTTTAATTTTTCCATACCTTCTGCTTCTGTTTCGAGTTGAGCAAAAGATTTATCTAGTTGTTTTGGTATGTTTGATTTTATATCTGAAATATAGGTATAAAATTTTCTTAATTGTGCTATTAAAGCAGCGTAAGGAGGTAATGCTTGGTAATGAGGAGTTGCTCCGATAATTTCTTTAAATAAACCTTTTTCAACAAACTTCTCAGCAATTTTTTTACAGTCTTCCTTTGATCTATTAATTAAAATAGCCATTTCTCCGATTGATACGGCTTCTCGACCGGTAGTTCGAAAATAAAGTTCAATCTCTTCTTCTGATAAATCTATATCGCTTAATACCTGCTTTGTTAGTTCTTTCGAAAAAGAAACTTGTTTAGCTTTTTCAATTACATCTTTTATTTCAAAATTTTCAACTTCTAAATACTGATTCATAAATACAATCAATTTGTGTGCTGGATCTCCATGTATATTTTCTTTTGAAATTGGAAACTTTTTAATTTCTTTATATTCATCAACAGAAATCGGAAATTTGATTTCTTTTAAACAAATTTTACATGTAACTGGTACTTCAACTATTTTCTTATCTTTAAACAGATACATTTTTAACAATCATCTCTTTTTAAACTTTTAAATCTTAAAATATAACCCTTTCTGGATATGTTAGTTCTAATAATCTAAGAGCTTTCTTAGCAATTTCGTAAGTTATTGATCCATCAGAATCTTGGTTTTTATAAGCAGCCCTAATTTTTGGTAGTAAATATTCAGGAAAAATAATCAATGGTTTAATATCAGTTAATAGACATATCCATTTTCTGCCATTTGCATCAGTTATTTCAGTAATAATATTTAAATCTTTTAAGTCATCTAATAAAATTTCCGTTACAGCAAATTCTGAAAATATTTTAGGTATTTTATCCAATGGATAATGATTATGTCTCATTAATATAAAAAAATCATAAACGTCAGGATTCAAAAGAATTGATGCTAATTTTCTCGTTTCTTCAACCGGTTGGGTAGAAGGATCATAATTTGTAAAGAATTCAATAACTTTTTCTCTATATATTGGTAGCAATTCATTTTTAGTTTCTTTAAAATGGTTTAATAGATTTTCATTCGGAATACGAGATAGAAGTATATCTTTCACAAGAAATAAATATTCTCCTTCATGCGTGATTTCACCTGTTTTTTTATCTTTTTCCCCTTTTATCCAATCACGGCGAATAAGGTTTAATTGTAAAAAGGGTTGTACTGCAACATCTAAATTTAATGTAGGAGAAGTCTTTTCAAGGATCATTTTTAATTCTTTTTTCGAAATAGGACGATCTCGTAATAGATTTAAAATTTTCATACGATCAGTGCTATTATATATTAAGGCAACCTTCTGAAGTTTATCTAAATTAGATAAACGATCAACTTGAAAAATAGTGAACTTTAATTCATTTTTTAGTCTAATAGTTATATTTTCAATTAATGAAATTTGTTTTGAATTTCTAGCCCTTGTTAATTTATCAAAAATACTATCTAATCGATTTCCCATTGCTTTTATTAAATACTCAAAAATATTAATCTCGTCATCCAACTCAAATATTGAAATAGCTAAATATTGAGTACCATCCGCAACTTGCTTAAAAAAAGAAATAACTTGATATGGTGTTTCTTTTAGCCTTCCTTCATAAAAATTACTGTAACTATATTTTACACCCTGAAGTCCAGTAGTATGTTGATAAAAAATAGCGAATATATCATTTACGACAATTAATTCTGAGAAATTATCTTCGTTGAACTCTCCCTCTCGAAAAATTAGTTGAATAGGTTCAAATTGAGGTTCTATTTCACCTGTCTCTTTTTGATTAATTTTAAACTGAAATGTCAAAATGCCTTGGATCAATCATATCACTTCAATAATTTGATAATTAAGTTTTATAATTTAAAATATTATAATTATTTCTTAAGTATTATTTATTATTATTCTTTAATTAAAGTTTATTCAAATTAAATAGAATATTGATTTAAAATATCAAAATAATTAATAAAAGGTCTATTCGAATACTAAAGTAGTCTTATTACCCATTCTTAGCATTTTTCATTATTATTTTTTTTAACTTTATTTACTTATGGGGTTATTTTCACAAATCAAAATATAAATAGGAATTTTTGAAATTTAATTTAAATATGATGATATCCTAATAAATTCACATAAGAGTATATTTCAAATTTAATTAGAGTAAAATATAAATTTACTTTTTAGCTATTTAGCATATTAATTTTAAATATGTATTTGTTCATTAAAAAATTAAGGAAAACTAATTATGGGGACTGTAATTTTTAAAAAGAATTGTATAAGAGTATTTAGTATCATTATTATTATCGTATTATCATCAATTTTATGCTTTTCTATCAATTATAGTCAGAATATTCAATCTTCCCTCAATAAAGGAAATAAAGGATCAGAATTAGGTGAAAATCACGTCCCCAATTTAGCTGCTCAAGAGACTCTTACAGCAGTATGGCTTGAAAACCCAACTTTTGAAGATCCAATCGAACCAACCTGGTATTCAAAATTAATCGGAGATAAATCGGATATCGAAACTACAGCAGGTGGAGGTAACCTGAATTTAAAGGTTATAGGAGATTCACGTGATATGAAAATTGATGAATCTCTCAGCAGTACAAATTGGAGTCCTTTTCAAAATCCGGATTTACCTATTTTACCAGATACCTATGTGATTAATTCTTCTGGTTGTTATGTTTCTCACTTATGGCACGAAGACATTAATCAAACAAGAAACAGACCAAGTGTTCACTGGGAAAGAACAATTAATATGCCTGTTAATATGTCAGATTATAAAATCACTTCCGCATCTCTTGAAGTAATATTTAGTGCATCAGTTCAAGCTTTAGACCATGATGGAGGTGGCATAGAGAGAGAAGGAGATCCCTCTCCTCCTATTGATGATTATTCCTCTGGGGATTTTGCAGATTTCTATGTCTTATTATCTGATGTAGAAGGAACATTTGAACCAATTCCAATAGCTACTAATAATACGGGAGCGGGAAAGCTTGGGCAAGACTCCCCTATAATTAGTAGTTTTCCCGATACACCAATGGATATAATTCCCCAGAGTGTATTGATTGATTCATTAAACTCAGTATTAAGCACTAATGGAATTAATTTCACAATAACTCTTGGAATAGATATTTATTGTGAAGATAATGAAATAGGAGTGGATATTGATAGATGGAATTCTTTAATAATTAGGTCTTTTAATTTAACTTTTAGTTATGAAAAAAAAATTAATCAATTTAGTTCTATTTCTTGGAATCAAGATGGGGGAAAAATCAGCGATGTCAGTAATGATACGGTCATCATAAATGAAGCTAGACTTAATTTCAAATATATGATCAATGATATATGGACTGAAGCATCCCCAAATTCCGAAATTAGAGCGTATATTAATACAAATAAATTATCAGAATCAATAAAGTTAAGTAAAGCTAATTCAAGCTTTCAGGAAGCAAAGATAGGAGGATTTGATATTACTTCATTAATTCCTTATAATATTAATATTAATTTCTCAATACAAGTTTTTCTTGCGGATGGATTTAGTTTAGA
>JBHLLG010000082.1:0-12366 GCA_048885925.1 Candidatus Hermodarchaeota archaeon | reverse complement strand
AATTTATAAATCCTTAAAATTTAGTATTCCTCCGGTAAAACCCAAACCACCACCAATTATTAAGGTGATAGTCCCTAAGGAAAGATTCTGATAAAAAAGACCAGATGTTTCCACCACAGGTACGTCGAGGGGCCAAATACCATCTGCAATAGGTGTTGACCAAAGCAAAGTTGAGTAAACACTCATATCCCAACCTGAAATATTAACCGTAATTGCTAATATAATTGCGATGCTTACACCAATTACTATGATTGAGCCAATCAATGCAACATATTTATTTATTAGTCCTACTAATTGTATTATTCCAGCAAGTAAGAAAACGATAAAAACAATTGAAACAATGTATATTACCCCTACTTCTCCACCGTTAAATGCTTCCCAGTATGATACATCGCTTATTATACTTGGAAGATTAAATAGAAATCCAATACCTGAAGCATAGGTACGCCCATCAAGACCATTTGTTTGAGCAAAAGATAAGAAAAATGTGGAAAAAAGGGTTATCAGAGCACCTAAAAGAATTAGAATTTTACTAACTTTCATTATTTTCACGAATTTTATTTATTTTTAGATAAAATATAAGTAGATTATTATTAATTATTCTTAAAGATAATCGCAATTTTTGCATGATTTTTCATCAAATAATAATTAGAACTAAAAATCATGCTAAGGATTATGAATAAACCTACATTAAATTATGTCTTGTTTTGAAAGATAAAGGTGGGAAAGCAGCGTATGATGTTAAGAAAAACTTATGAAGTAGTTTGATGATGTTATAAAAGAATAAATGAAAAATACTTGTAAATATGCACTTGAAATTTTTTGTGTTTAACCCCAAGTAAATTTTTTATAGTAAATAGTTCTGGGCTTTTTACTTTATGATTTATAAGGGCTTTTAGTGACTATGTTTCTTGGGTAGTATAGAATTAAAGTTATATAATATCTCGGTGATATGTTCCTTGGATATTACACGATAATATAATTAATTTGAATTTTATATTACTAGGAACTACATGTTGATGGTCATAACGAGTATATTATTAGGTATATCTCGATGACTTATCATCATTAGCAAAAAGAGGTTGTGTGTGGAAGTATGAGTATGTATCGATCTTATTTGTTAAAAAATAACTTTTGGGCAAAAAAAGGAAATGAGAAGTATCCTAATGCAGAGAAAGTATTTATAAAGCATGATTTGGAAGTGGGAGGAATTTATGCAATTCTTCAAAACGATAGGAAGGGAGTGAAAATCATGGTTGAGAATAATGAGTATTTCTTTAATAATTTTGATAAACTTGATTCATTTCTAACTCGCCTTCAGCAGAAAAAAGACGATTTCATGAAAATCCTCAGAAGAAAGGATATTTCGCAAAAATTACGAATGTTAGATATTTAGATTTTTTTTATTTCAATTTTCTATAATTTTTTAATTTAAAATGAAGTAATTTGGTTGTAGTTAAATCAATAGGTTACACTCTGTCAACTCTGATTTTAAATTATTATATTATTTTTATAAAAAATGTTTTACTTTCTATAAATTGGTTGAAGTCCTGTTTGAAAGTGTCGTAATCGTAATTCAGCTCCTCGAGAAATCTTCACTTTTGGTATTTTATCTTTATTCTTATAGAGTTCGGTTATGGCAGCTATAGTGTAATCGATATGAGTTGTTCCATACATATTCCTTGGAACCGCAAAACGAACTAAATTCAGTATTCCTTTCCGTTGTTCAGGAGCTTTTTTATCCCATTCAAAGGCAAATGGTCCTAATTCGCATGCGCGTATGCCATAATGTCTTAAGAGTTCTATAGTAAATCCTACTCCTCCAAAATCTTCTATTTTCATATCGGTACCTTCAAAAAATTTATCCATGTTTAGATAAACTGCATGCCCCCCTGCGGGAAGAATAACAGGAATACCATTTTGAGCCAGTTTCCTCGCAAATTCTCTAATTTGCGTCTTTCGCTCATTCAAATAATTTTCCTGTATAATTTCATATAATCCTGCTGCTAGTGCCATAATATCTCTTCCAGACATTCCACCATAGGAATCATTTCCAAATGTTAATATCTGCTTTTCTTTCAATCGAATTCCAATATCTTCTTCTATAGAGAACTTTTCATGGAACAAACCTTTATCCCTAAAGAACAAACCGCCGCCCATATTAGCAAGACCATCTTTTTTGAAGCTTATTGTGAATCCATCTACATATGAAAACATTTCCTGAACAATCTTTGGGATAGTACGATTTTGAAATCCGTCTTCAAATTCTTGAATAAAGTGAGCATTTTCAGCAAATCTGCACGCATCGAAAAATAAAGGAATCCCATATTTTTCTGCAATTTTGTGAACTGATTTAATGTTACTCATAGCAACAGGTTGTCCTGCGGCAGTGTTATTAGTAATCGTAATATAAATTAGTGGGATTGAATCCACCCCTTTCTCTTGGATTAGCTGTTCTAATCTAACTACGTCCATATTACCCTTAAAGGGATTATAATTATCCATCTCACTATAAAGAAAATCATCTAATAAATTTGCTGAATATAAATTTATGGGGATGATACCATTAGCAGCAATATTTGCTTCAGTTGTGTCAAAATGCCCATTATTTGGGATATAATAATTTGTATCAGGATTATTTTGTTTTAAAATAGGGGATATAGTTGAGAAAAGGAGATATTCTGCACATCTGCCTTGTGGAACTATGAACGCGTTTGGACGGGTCAACTGGTGAACGCCTCCATTTACAAAACCACCTTTATATGAAGTTAGATAAAGCTCATCCATTAGTTTATCTATATTTGTTTCTCCCGAAAGAATTAAATTAATCGTTCGTTTTGGACTATTACCTCTCTCGAATGTGTCCCTGATTGCATCCAAGAGAACATAATATCCTTTATTCCTGGCATAGGATTCATCTCCATGAAATAATGCAGCCCATTGAAAATCAGTCATTGTACCAGAGCCAGAGTCTGATAAGAAATCTACAAACAATAAGTCAGCTGGAAAGGAAAACATATTATATTCTGTTTTCTCAAGTGCATATTCGCGTTGTTCTTTTGTTACATGTTTTATAGTTCTCATTACTAAGGGTTTATTTGCAGGAACTGGAACACCTAATTCATTTTGCAATTTCAAAATCATCAACCTATAATTTTATATTAGAATTAATTTTTTGAGTTTTTCAGAGATTCTTGATTTTATAATTCTAAATCATTAAAAAATGATTTGTAAAGTTAATTCTAAGATTTGAAGAAATAAAAATTTTAAAGTTAATATTAAATTCATTAATAAATTAATATTTTAAAAGGGGTTTTAATTATGGAACTACCAGATTATATAAAAAATAGAATTTGGAAAGATCACTTACCAGACGGAATGACGTTAGAAATCGATATTCCAGAAGATTATCAATCTTTAATTAATTTATTTGAAAAAGGTGCTAAAGACTATAAGGATAAAATAGCTTTAGACTATTTTGGTAGAGAGTTTACATTCAAAGAGATGGATAACTTAACAAGAAGATTTGCAAATGGGCTTCTGAAATTAGGTTTAAAGAAGGGAGATGTGGTATCATTATGGTTACCGAATTGTCCTCATTTTAGTATTTGTTATTTTGCTACCTTAGGTCTTGGAGCAACATTAACTGCTATTAGCCCTCTATTTGTAGGACGAGAAATGGCCTACCAAATTAAAGACTCTGGTGCAAAATATTTAATTATGATCGATAGGTTCATAAAAGAATTTGAAAGACTAGAAGATCAACTTTCATTGGAGAAAGTTATAATTGTTAATGTTGCTGGCGAAGTTCCAGATGTACCTGAAAGCGCCAAGATTATACATTTCAATACAATATTAGAGGAAAATCCAGAATCACTTATAGATTTCAATGTAAATGTCAATCCTAAAGAAGATATCGCAGTTATTCAATATACTGGTGGTACAACAGGGGATCCTAAAGGAGCTTGCTTGTCTCATTATAATATTCTCGCAAATATATTACAAATAAAACAACTATCAGATTATGCAAAGGAAGTTTACATCAAGGGAGATCTAAAAGATATATGTATTCTTCCATGGTATCATATTTATGGACAAACATGTGAACTTGTACAAGGTCCATTTACAGGAGGAAAAGGATTCATATTTCCTACATTTGATATTCCTCGGATTATTGAAACAATTAAAGAAAAAAAACCAAATACCATGCTAGGAGTGCCAACTATGTTTATTAATTTATTGAATTCTCCATTAAGTAAGGAGGTAGACTTTTCTTGCCTTAAGTATGCAAATGTAGGAGCATCAGCAATGCCAATCGAGATTGCCAAAGAATGGGAAAAAAAGACAGGATTTCCGTTAGGTGAAGGTTATGGACTCAGTGAAACAAGTCCAGTTGTTACAAATAGTCCTCCTTGGGCTAAAAAGAAGCTCGGAAGTTGCGGTGTTCCTATTGCCAGTACTTTATGTGGGACAATTGATGAAAATTTTAATTTCTTACCGATTGGTGAACCTGGAGAATTAGTTGTAGCAGGTCCACAGGTTATGATGGGATATCACAATAGACCTGAAGAGAATGAAAAGGTGTTTTTTGAAGCTGGGGGTCATAGATGGCTAAGAACAGGGGATTATGCAAAGATGGATGAAGAGGGTTATATTTTTTTAATCGACCGGGTAAAAGATATGATAAAATATAAAGGTCATAGCGTTTATCCAAGAGAAATTGAGGAAGTTTTATATGAACACCCAGCAATTCAAGAATGTGCTGTATTTGGCATTAAAGATCCAGAAAGAGGGGAAAATATTATGGCACATATCATTCTTAAAAGTGAATATAAAGGAAAAATCACAGAACAAGAGATAATTGAATGGTCTAAGCAAAATATGGCAGCATATAAATATCCAAGAACAGTAAAGTTTGTTCGTTCTTTACCAAAAAGTGCTGTTGGAAAAGTTCTAAGGCGTGTAATTAGAGATAAAGAAGCTAAAAAAGCAGAAAAGGAGAAAAGCGGATAATTTATATATAAATTAGATGATTAGTTTGACAGAAACTGTGGAGATTTTTTCCAATTGATTATATTTAAATTCCTTACTTTTTCTTATATTCTATTAATCAATATTGATTTTAACGCCAATTATTTTTTATCATACTTTTCATTGGATCATGACCTCTTTCAGAAAGCATTCTAACAGCAAATTCTCTCGGATTAGCTGGATAATCTTGATCCTCTTTTCGATGAACTAAATATAAGGCTTTCTGGGGACATTTATGAACACAAACACCGCATCCTATACATTTATCAGGAGTGAAAGATACTTTTTTATCAACAACTTCAATTGCATCCATAGGACATAATTTTGCACATACACCGCACCCAATACACTTATCATTATTTATTTCTCTTAAATAGTTTGAGGGTATATGTCCTCGAGGAGCTCCTTCCATCTTAATTAAACCATTCAAGTACATACAACAACACTTGCAGCAGTTGCAGATTGTGTCGATTCCATCTTTAGAATTTGAAACTCCATGAACCATGCCCGCATCCGCAGATTTTGTTAATATCTCCAATATTTCTTTCCTAGTAATTTCTGTACCTAAATTATTCTGTACGATATACTCGCCAAGCCTATCAAAATGTAGGCAAACATGCAAATCATTCTTACAATTTTCATATTTATCATCCTGATTGTGTAGATGTTTGCAAGGACAAGCAGTTTTAGTATAATATCTTGCTTTATCAACTAGTTTTAAGATATCTTCATAAGGCATTATTTGGCGAGGATCATCAACAGTTTCATTAATAGGAACTGCTCGTAAACCAATCGTCGGGTATCCAAGATATTCAGCACCATAATGGTCTTCATAATATTTATTTAAAATTGGGGTCATTTTTTTCGCCTCTTCATCATTTTTGCCCAACCATCCCCAAGTTCGAAAAAGCCAACTCGAGTCTACCATGGAATACCTTATGGTACTGCTTCCTTCTACGCGAAAAACTAGACCTTTCTTAGAAAAAGTTTCCAATCTTTCTTTAAGTTCATCAGCAGGGATATTTAACCTTTTTGAAAGCTGTGCAGGAGTATGGGTTAAAAAGGGCAATCTCGATAGCAATTCTGCTTCTTCAGGAGTAATTCGCCATTTAAGTAGTGGTAATAATTCATCACCATCTGGTAAACCAAATATCCATTCCCGGAAATGTTCTATTAGTTTTATATAAGAATCTATACTTGCCATATTAAAACCACATTTAAATTTTTTTTTATAAATTGAAAAATATTATTTTTGCTCAAGTTTTTTCATTTCTTCCATTTTTTTATCGATTACTTCTCGCATGTAACGGAAACCGGGGGTTAAATTTTCGTCCAATTTAGGGATTATCTGTCTTAGTGGAAACATTAAACCTTGACCAGCCCCCGTTTGAAATAAATTCTCCAATACATAAAATATAAATTCTCCAGGCATTCCAATTCCCAGTTCATAATCTTGGATTCCAGCAAATGAGCGATCTCCCGTGCCTGGGATGACTATTTGGGCTTTTCGGGAAATAAATGGTATTAATCCTCCCTTTCCGCAACTTTCACCAAAGCCTTCAAATGTTGATTGTATACGGTATTTACGCTTATGTTCATAGTTTAACGCATGTATAATGTAAGTAAGTTTCGGACCATCACAATAAATCATAATAGTATCTGGAATGACTGGAGTCTCCGATAATGGAGAAACAATTACTCCACGATATGCTAAATCAATTATATTCTTAAAATTGCTAGCATACATGTGTTCTGCCCTTCGTTTTTCTGCTTTTTCATCTTTTGTCCATTTTTGGCGCACTTGAGACTGTACAAATTCTTCCATCGAAAGAGGAACCCATCCGTGGGCAACAGAAGATGGCGTACAAAAATTATCCTCTGCGGTTATGCACAATTTATGCTTAAATCTCCGAGCATAAGTAAAAGCCTGGCAAATAGACATCTTTTTTCCATCTTCTATAGGTCTTCTAACACCTGGAGGGATTTCGTTTTCAATATCTTTTATATATTTAAGTGAGATTGGGAAGCTATTAAGATGTAGCTTCTTGAATATTTCTTTCCCAGCTTTTTGATAATCTTCTATAGTCTTTTTTTTAATACTCATGTTATAAGTCCCTATTTATTATATTATCTTCTTGATTGTTTCATTTTGTTTTTATAATCTTTATGATAAAATATATCTTAGAATATGATTTTATTTATTAAGATAAAGTTATAGTTTTTTAAATTAATAGTCCTAATTAAAGTCAATAGAAGGTTTAAAAAAATGAATGATAGAATTAAAAAACTGAGAACTAAAAGTAGACAGGCAATCCCTTATCTTTCATTAGAACGTGCCCTTTTATTGACAGAATTTTATAAAACTGGTGCTGCCCATAAATTTACTCCCCCAGTTGCTAGAGCAAAAGCATTTAAATATTTGATGGAAAACAAAGAAGTTTGTATTAATGAAGGAGAATTAATCGTTGGGGAACGTGGTTCAGAACCAAAAGCAACTCCTACGTATCCAGAAGTATGCTGTCACACTTTACAAGATTTAGACATTCTAAATACTCGTGAAAAAATTTCTTTTAAAGTATCTGAAGATACAAGACAAAAATCTAAAGATATAATAATTCCTTTCTGGAGCGGAAGATCTATTCGTGATAAAATTTTCTCAAAAGTTGATGCTGAATGGATTGATTCATATGAAGCTGGAATTTTTACAGAATTTATGGAGCAGAGAGCACCAGGACATACGGTGGCTGGAAAAAACATATGGAAAAAGGGGTTTTTAGATTTTAAAGAAGAAATAAAAGAAAGTATAGCGAGTTTAGATTTTTTTAATGATCCTGATGCTTTCAGTAAAAAAGAACAGCTAATGGCAATGGATATTTGTGTCAATGTGATTATCAAATTTGCAGATCATCATGCTCAGGAAGCTAGACGTTTAGCCGCTATTGAATTAGAACCAGTTAGAAAAAGGGAGTTAGAAAAAATATCAGAAATATGTTCCCATGTCCCTGCATACGCACCGAGGACATTTTGGGAGGCGCTTCAACATTATTGGTTCATTCATTTAGGGGTTATAACAGAGTATAATACTTGGGATTCCTTCAATCCTGGCCGTTTAGATCAACATTTATATCCTTTTTATAAGAACGATCTAGCGAAGGGTCTTTTAACGAAGGAAGAAGCATATGAATTACTTCAAGCTTTTTGGATAAAATTTAATAATCAACCAGCTCCACCAAAAGTTGGTGTAACTGCAGAAGAGAGTAATACATACACTGATTTTTGTAATATTAATATTGGAGGTTTGAAAGAAGATGATTCTGATGGCGTTAATGAAATGTCTTATATGCTTTTAGATGTAATTGAAGATATGCGGATTTTGCAACCAAGTAGTAATGTTCAAATTAGTAAAAAGACTCCTGATGAATTTTTAAAACGGGCTTTAAAAATAGTTAAAACTGGGTTTGGGCAACCTTCAATTTTTAATACAGACGCTATAATTCAAGAATTATCTAGACAAGGAAAATCTATAGTAGATGCACGCAATGGTGGAGCAAGTGGTTGTGTTGAAAGTGGTGCATTTGGGAAAGAAGCTTATATTTTGACTGGTTATTTTAATTTAGTAAAAATTCTTGAAACCACACTTCATAATGGGATTGATAGGTTAACTGGAAAACAAATTGGGTTAAAAACAGGAGATCCTAAGAATTTTAAAACTTTTGATGAATTTTTTGAAGCTTTTTCTAAGCAAATCAAGCATTTTGTAGATATTAAAATTAAAGGAAATCAAATAATAGAACGTATCTGGGCTCAAAATCCAGCTCCATTTTTATCAATTTTAATTGAAGATTGTATTAAAAATGGGAAGGATTACAATGATGGAGGAGCGAAATATAACACATCATATATTCAAATTGTAGGTATGGGAAGTATTACAGACTGCTTAACTTCTTTAAAATATAACATATTTGATAATAAAATTGTATCAATGGAAGAGTTAGTAAAAATTTTAGATAATAATTTTGATGGGTATGAAAATATACGTCAAAAATTAATTCATAAAACTCCAAAATACGGGAATGACGATGATTATGCCGATTTATTAGCTACTAAAGTTTTTGATATAGTTTATAATGCAATTAATAATCGTCCTAATACTAAAGGTGGTGTGCATCGAATTAATCTATTACCAACAACAGTTCATATTTATTTTGGTCAAGTAACAGGTGCTACTCCAGATGGACGGAAAGCATATACTCCGTTATCAGAAGGTATTTCTCCAGTTCAAGGAATGGATATCAATGGTCCAACGGCAGTTATTAAATCAGCTGCAAAAATTGATCATCTGCGAACAGGCGGAACATTATTAAATCAAAAATTTACACCACACTTACTATCAAGTGATGAAGGTATTACAAACTTGGCTCATTTAATTAGAGCCTATTTTCAGATGAATGGACATCACATCCAATTTAATGTTGTCTCAGCAGATACTCTACGAGCTGCACAGAGAGATCCAGAAAAATTTCGAGATTTAATTGTAAGAGTTGCTGGATATAGCGATTACTTCATAAACTTAGGTCCAAATTTACAAGATGAAATTATAAGAAGAACAGAACATAGTTCAATTTGAATTAGTTTTTACATTATCCTCAATTATTAATTGGTTTAAAGTACAGAAGAATAGAAAAATTTCTATTTTTAAGGCTAGAAGTGTTTTCCTATTATTTTTTTATATGTACTTTTTCAGTACATATATTTATATATGATCATTTTTTATATAATATTAGGTACATGATCGGTACATATTATATAATCATAAAATAAAAAAATGAGTAGATTAAAAAATGAGTAAGGTAAAATATAAAGATATTTTTAAAATTTTAGTTCTAGGAGCACCTGGAGTCGGTAAAACCACACTAATTGAAAAATATGCGGATAAACCTTTTCACGACAATGTACCCAAAATTGGCGTTAATTTTTTTATAAAACACGTAAATGTCGATGGACAGGATTATACACTTCAGTTTTGGGATTTTTTTAACGAAGAAAAATTTGGATCACTTCATTCATTATATTATAAAGGTGCATCAGCAATTTTTTATATAATCGATTTATCCAAACCTAAGACTCTTGAATATCATCAAAATTATATTGAAAAAGTGTGGAATGAGGGTAAACTAAGTAATTGTCCCGTTCTCTTAATTGGAAATAAACTTGATTTAGTTCAGAATGAGAATGAAATTGATAGGAAAAAATATTTTGAATTTGTTAGAAAAGAAGGTTTCTTAGGATATATAGAATTAACTTCAACAAATAACATTGAAAACCTAATGAATGCAATTCCCATGATTATTCAAAGTACTTTGAAAAAGAATTATCAAGTCAAATTTTTGGTAAATAGCAAAGAATATAAAGATATTAAAAGATTTGCGAAGCTTTCTCATCAGACGCAATCGGAGTTTATTCGTACAGCAATATGGGAAAAAATAAGAGCGATTGATGCTGGGACAATAACTAAGAATTTAAGAGAAAATAAAAATATAGAAAAAAGCGAATTGCGGCTAAATGAATTGAAAAGAATTAGAGAGTTATTAGAAAGTTTAGAAAAATAAAAAATTTAAGAACCAATATAGAAATTATTCAATTTTAATGTATTTTCATTTATTTTTTTTTAACTTTTTCTATTTGAGAAGATATAAATTCAAATAATATATTATGGGACTGTAAAATTAGTATTTTTTGTTTTAAAAGAGTTATTAATAAGAAATTGAAGCGTGTTGGTTTCGATTCAGAATTTGACAAGGAAAATATTATTGATCAAATTCAAGTAGATGAAGATTCTTACAACCATTTAATCACCTTATTAAAAGAAAAGACAGGATTAAATTTTAGGTATTACAATAGAACTTTTATTGAGAAAAGAATAAAATCAAGAATGATCCGAGTTAATTGTAAAACCCTTGATGAATATTACAAATATGTTTCTTTAAATCAATCAGAAATAAAAAAATTTATAGACGGATTTACAGTAAATTACACGTTCTTTTTTAGAGATTATAGTGTTTTTGAAACATTTCAAGATTTATTTATACAAGGTTTAAATGTAAGTAGAAAGGATATAAAAAGTAATATAAGACCAGATCCTTCAAAATTGGAAAATTTTCGTTCGAAGACTAATGCAGTTAAAAATTTACACAAAATTAGGTATTTAACTGAAAAACCAGCAAACTATTATGTAGATATATTTATCTTTTTAAACCGACTCTCTTATTATAGGAAAATGAAACGCCCCAGAAGTGATAATAATTGTATAAATATCTGGTCATGCCCATGTGCTACAGGTGAAGAACCTTACTCAATAGCAATGATTTTAGATAACCTTGAATCCCAAGTTCTAAGATTTCCTAAGTTTAAAATTGTAGCTTCTGATATTGCTCACGAAGCAATTGAAAAAGCAAAAATTGGAATTTATACTAATGATTCGATGAAAGAAATCTCAGATTATTATGAAAATAAATACTTTATGAAGCAAAAAGCACATTTTGGGCACTATAATGTAATAAAAGAGGAGATTAAAAATAAAATTGAATTTGTAGAAGAAGATGTAACAAAAGGGCATAAATTACCTCAAAAATATGATATAATATTTTGTAGGTATCTTTTAATTTATTTTAATAGAGAAAATAGGGCTAAATTTTTAAAAATTATTGAAGACAGATTAGTTGAGAATGGAATTCTAATTTTAGGAAAAACCGAAACTTTATTTGATTCATGGGGAAGTTTACAAATTGTTGATACTAATAATCGTATTTACATTAAATCTCATTCTAAACTTTATTAGTTTTTCTATCTTTAATATCAAAACTCTGAAATCATTCTCAAATTACAAAATTAAATTATTTTGTAGTTTTTAACCCATCATTCTGAGATAATTTAAATTTAAATCTGGATTATAAGTCAATACAAGATGAATAAAAATAATTGGGAATATTGGGCTTTCATTTTAATGATTATTGGATCTCTCCAATTCATTGTTTTAACTCTAATTGCTATGATTTTTTATAAGGGAGGAACATATGTAGATTCCTCTACTTCTAGTTATTTATTCTGGTATAATTTTTTTAGTGATTTGGGACGAATCTCAGCCCATTCTGGTAATGAAAATACGATTTCTGCTGTCATTTTTATAATTGCACTCTCTTTTTGGGGATTGTTTCAAATTCCTTTTTATATTGCTTTTAGGAGGTTCTTTAAAAATTCAAGAACTTCAAAAAAGATTAGTATGGGTGGCTCTTTTTTTGGAGTTATTACTGGAGTTTTTTATATAGGAATTGCTTT
>JBHLLG010000081.1:0-12420 GCA_048885925.1 Candidatus Hermodarchaeota archaeon | reverse complement strand
CGTAAAAGTTTAACAAGGGATCTTGGCTTTACAGAAGAGGATAGAAACATGAATATAGAAAGAGTTACATTTGTCGCCAAAATTTTGACACGTAATGGAGTTGCTGTTCTTGCTTCATTTGTCTCACCATATAATAAAATCAGAGAGTATTCTCGGAAAGAGATTGGAGACTATATTCTTGTTTATGTAAAGTGCTCTCTTGAAGAATGCGAAAGGAGAGATATTAAAGGAATGTATGAAAAAGCAAGAAGAGGTGTGATTAAAGATTTCACTGGAATTGATCACCCCTTTGAAGAACCAGATAATGCTGATATAATTGTTGAAACAGATAAACAAACAATTGAAGAGAGCAAAACTATAATTCTGAATGCTTTAAATGATATGGGTTATTTACCAAATTGATTTATAAACTAGTTCTATACTATTAATCTTAAATTATACTTTTTACTTGGTCTAAAATTGCCTTTTCATTTAAGCCATATGAATCTAATAATAACTCTCTCTTCCCAGATTCGCCATATGAATTATTAATTCCAATGAATTTTATCATTTTTGGATTACTCTCAGAAATAATTCTTGCCAGTATACTTCCAAATCCACAATATAAATTATGTTCCTCTATTACTACAATTCCTTTGATTGATTTTATTTCCTTCAATAGAGATTTTTTATTTATAGGTTTAATACTAGGAAGATTAATCACTTTTGGTGTTATTTTTAATTCTTTCTCAATTAAAAGAGCTGATCTTAATGCTAAAAAAGCTCCATAACCAGTTCCAATTAAACAAATATCCTTTCCTTTTTTCAATATATTAGGTTCACCTATCATAAATTTATAGTTATCTTCATGGATTTTAGGGAAAGAACCCCTTGGAAGCCTAACATAAAAGGGTCCTTCAGTTTCTAATACATAATTTAAAATCTCTATTAATTCGATATTATCTGAGGGTATTAATACTTTTAAATTTGGGAGTGATGTCATTAAACTAAAATCTTCTAATGCATTATGAGTACTACCATCTTCTCCTACTAATCCCCCATGAGTTGTGATAATTTTTACGTTTAAGTTATCATGGCAAGCAAATCTTATGAATTCCCATGCTCTTCCAGTTGTAAATATTGAAAATCCACTAACAACTGGAATTTTTCCAGAAATTGCAAACCCCATTGCCACTCCTAACATATTTTGCTCCGCAATTCCCAAATTAAAGAAACGATTCGGAAATGCTTTAGCAAATTTAGATGTCCTTGTAGAAGATGATAAATCAACGTCTAAAACAATAATATCTTTTTCTTTTTTTCCAATTTCAATTAAAAAGTTTCCAAAAGTGTCTCTAAGAGGAGGTTCAGACATTTATTTAATTACCTTCTATTAATTTAATTTTTATATTTTCAAGTTCTTTAATAGCAGTCTTAAATTCTTCTTCATTTGGTGCACGTCCATGATATTTTTGAGTGTGTTGCATAAATGATACATCAGAACCTTTAATTAAGTAAGATACAATCACTTTAGGTTTGCCAATTATGTTTTTAGATTTTTCAAATCCTTGCAACAGCTGATTTAAGTCTGATCCATCAATTTCGATGACCTCCCATCCAAATGCTTTCCATTTTTCTGCTAATGGCTCTAAAGCCATTATTTCTTCTGTTGATCCATCTAACTGTATACCATTACGATCTATTATTGCTATTAAGTTATCTAATTTAAAATGGCTAGCTGACATAGCACCCTCCCAAATAGCACCTTCATTTAATTCTCCATCTCCTATTAAAACATATATAAATTTATCATTATGATCAAGTTTAGAATTTAAAGCACATCCAACCCCAATTGATAATCCCATACCTAAAGATCCAGTAGTTATTTCTACCCCGAATTCTGGATTTTTAACAGGATGTCCTTGTAATTTTGAACCAAATTGTCTTAAACTAAATAGTTCTTCTCTTCTTATGAACCCAAATTTTGATAAAACAGCATATAAAGCAGGTGCAGCATGTCCTTTACTTAAAATAAATATATCTCTATCCTCCCAAGTAGGGTTTTCACGATTTATTCTCATAATATTGTTATAAAGAAGATAAATTATATTTGCACATGATAATGAACCCCCTGGATGACCTGATTGCGCTTTATATATCATCGTTAAAATGTCTTTTTTGATATCCAAAATATCAATTAAGATTGTCCGCTCATCAGTTTTAGATAATTCCATTCTGTTAAATAACGTATTTTATTATTTTTTATTCATTTTAGTTAATATAAAATTAGAAAGTGTCTCAGGTTTAAAAAATTTAACAGGAGGGAGTGTAGCTGTAAGAGCAGCAGCAAAAAGAGCAATTTTTACTGCATTTAACACCGAAATTCCAGAAGCATATGATAATCCCAGTACTGCCATAATGACACTACCAACTGCTACATAACTTCTAACAGGTTGTTGTAAAATTGGACTGAATTTTTCTACTTTTTCAATTTCTCTTGAAAAGAGAAAAGAATCAGTTTCTAAATAATTTAGTAAAACATTCTTAGATTTAGAGGAATTTAAAATTCTTTTTCCTGCAATACTAATACTTGTTTCATTGCAACAATCAATTGAAAAAGTATCTAGAGCTTTCTGAAGATTTATTTTAATTAATTCCACGTTTTCATATAAATAATAATTAGTTTTTGTGGGGCGAACGATAATAGGAACATTTTTATAGATTTTTTTTAGAAGAATTAATAATTTTTGAATAAATTGATCAGTAAAAATTCCTCCTAAGCCATAATCTAAAATTAATATTGCTCCAATATCTTTAGATCTATCTTTTATTAGAGCTTCAAATTCTTCTATTATCGAGTTCGAAATATCGCTATTATAATCAGTTTCTAACCTTAAAAGATGTTGATTCATTGCTTTTATTCGAGTTATTTGTGGAGTCTTTATCTTTTCTTTTATTAAAATACCCGTTGAGTCCACTTTTAATTCTTTGATTTTTTTTAAAAAAAAGTCTCCTTCAAAATCATTTCCTACAATAGTACAAACCTCGGGAATTCCTCCAAAAGATTGTATAAACTGTAACACTAATCCTATTGCACCTATGTAAACAGAAGTATTTTCTATCTTAACATTCGGCACAGGTGCATCAGGTGAAATACTATTTGTATATCCAAAGATATACTTATCGATTAAAGCATCCCCTATAATTAATACTTTCCTTTTATTCCATTTGGAAATTTCATCAATAAAAGTCATATTTTAGGATTATTTTTTTATTTGATTTTGCAATTTTTCCCAATCTTTTAGAAATGCATCTAATCCAAGATCTGTATTTGGATGTTTGAACATTTTTTCAAGAACATCAAAGGGAATTGTAGCAATATGAGCTCCCATTTTTGCAGATTCGATAACATGTCGAGTATTTCTAACCGAAGCAACTATTATTTCAGATTTAAAATCATACGCACGAATAATTTCCATTGATTCCCAGAGCATATCAATTTCATTTTGTCCATTATCCATTAATCTTCCAATAAAAGGGCTAATATACGAAGCTCCTGCTTTAGCAGCAATTAAAACTTGATTCTGTGAAAAAACAAGAGTAACATTTGTTTTAATCCCTTCCGATTCAAGGATTTTAACTGCTTTAATCCCATCCTTTGTAAAAGGAATTTTAACTACTATATTTGGAGCAATTTTGGCTAATTCACGTGCTTCTCTAACCATAACTTCTGTAGTTAATCCTATAACTTCTCCACTAACAGGCCCGTCAACAATTTCACAAATTTTTCTCAATTGTTCTATAGGTTCAGCTCCTTCCTTCGCTAAAAGTGTAGGATTTGTTGTCACACCATCTATTATACCTAGTTCTTGCATTTCTCTTATATGCTTTAAATTAGCAGTATCTATAAAAAATTTCATACATTTCACAGCTAAATTTTATTGATTATAATGATAATTGGTTATTATATATTTATAGCAAATTCTTTTAAGTTTTTAAATATCATGTCTGGCATTATTGAATCTAGTTTTTTTTGTTCTTCCTTTCCATAACCTGTTAAAACTAAGACTGTCTTACAACTAGCTGCTTTACCAGTTTGTATATCTTTCAAAGTATCTCCAACTATATAAGATCTTTTTAAATCAATATTATATTTTAATTGTGCTTTAAATATCATACCAGGATTTGGTTTCCTGCAATCACATGGACCAGTATATTCAGGATGGTGAGGACAGTAATAAATAGCATCCAATTTTGTTTTGTTTTGTTTTAAAATATTTATCATTTTCTCATGAATTCTTTTAAGTGTTTCTTCAGAAAAATAACCCCGTGCAATACCTGCTTGATTACTAATTACAATAAGCAAGAAACCTTTCTTTTCTAGAATTTTTAAAGCTTCAATTGAACCATCGATAAATTCAAAATCATTTGGATCTGACAGATAGTTAACTTCTTTATTTAACACACCATCTCGATCTAAGAAAATTGCTTTATTTTTCTTATTCATAATCAAATGATTCTTTCAATAATTTAATTATTTTATTAGGATCCTTCGCTTTCAAGATTGTACTAGAACTAGTTAATATATCAGCATTTAATAACTGCTTTGCGTTTATTAAATTTATCCCACCATCAACATCAATAAGAAAATTGTATTTTTTTTTATATTCTGCTAAATTTTCTACTTTTGTTAGTATTTTTGGTATAAATTTCTGACCTGACCATCCAGGATTTACACTCATTACTAAAACAAGATCAATTTTATCTAAATATTGTATAATTTCAAATATCTCCGTTTCGGGATTTATAGCTATACCAACCTTTTTATTATTCGCTCTAATTGTTTTTATTAGTTTATTTTTATCATATTTAATCTCAAAATGGAATAAAAAGATATCAATATTATCAATTATCCTACTAACATAATTAATTGGATTAGTTACCATTAAATGGGCAATTATAGGAATTTCATATTTTTCTTTTAACATTTGAAGAACATTAAGATTATTATATTTATTATTTACAAATTTACCATCCATAATGTCAACGTGGATATAATCATATCCTTTTATATTTTCAATTATTTCAGGTATGAAGTTTTCTATCGCCTGAATAGAAATTGCTACTTTTTTCATGACGTATGAATTACCCAAAAAGTTCTTTTTCAACTAAATAGCATATAATATGCCCTACGGTTATATGTCCTTCCTGTATTCTTGGTGTATCAGAAGAAGGTACTTTCAGACAAATATCTGAAATTTCCTCAATTATATTTTTTTTTTGACCAGTAAATCCTACTGTTATAGCCCCTTTCTCTTTTGCTTTTTTTAAACCTTTTATTACATTAGTTGAATTTCCAGAAGTGCTAATACCAATAGCAACATCTCCTTTCTCCACAAAAGAGGATACTTGTCTTTCAAACACTAAATCATATCCATAATCATTAGCTGTTGCTGTGAGAACAGAAGTATTGGTATGAAAAGCAAGAGAAGGAAGTGAATCACGGTCTTTATAGAATTTTCCTACAAATTCGGCTGCTATATGTTGAGCATCAGCAGCACTTCCACCATTACCAAAAAGAACGACTTTTCTTTTATTTTTATAAGCATTTATGATACATTCAGCGATTTTCATAATTGTAGGGGTTAATCCTTTTAAAGCTTCTTTTACTTTAATATTTTCATCCAGAATTGATATTATTTCATTTTCCAAATCATTCTTCCTCTTATCATTTTATTTTAATTCTATTTAATCGTCCAAACTTCAAGACCTCTTGGATTAAAATGAAAATTAACAATTTTTCCACCAATTTTTTCTAATTCTTTAATTATTGTAAATTTCTTCATAGAATCTGAAAAAAGTAATAAGTGTCCACCACCTCCAGCACCTAGTAATTTTCCTCCAAGAACTCCCAACCTCATTGAAGTTAAATAAAAATTCTCAATTTTTTGATTAGAAATTCTATTGCTTAAACTTTTTTTTGCTAACCATCCCTTGTGTAACAGTTTGCCAAATTCATTTATCTGTTTTAAATTATTAGATTCTACAATACTTCTCATAGTATTGGCTACATCTTTTAAATCTTGCATCGCTTCCATATAAGATTTTTTTTCAAATTTATAACTTTTTAACACTTCATCTTGTATATCTGAAGAAAAATGGGATCCTCCAATATAACATAAAATTAAGCTAAATTGGAGTTCATTTATCATTTCTTCACTAGCATTTATAGGAGATACCTTAACAATATTAGAAAATTCTATAAAATTAAAACCCCCATAAGCAGCTGCAAATTGATCTTGATATCCTCCCTTTTGTTTTAATTCAATACGTTCAATATCACATGCTTTTTGTGCTATTTCGTGTTTAGATAATCCTAATTGATAGTATTTATTTAAAGCTCCTATTAATGCCACAGATAAAGAAGATGATCCGCCCATTCCTGAACCAGCAGGAAGTTCTGAATAGATATTAATGTCAAATCCCTCTTTTACATTTAAAACATTAATAATTCCCTTGATTAATTCAAAATCAGTAGAATAATCTTTATCTCCAATATCAAAAATAAGCTCTTTGTTAAAATTAATTGAAAAAACATGTATTTTTTTGTCATCCCTTGGCTTTAAAGTTATATAGATATGACGATCAATCGTTGTACTTATAACACATCCGCCATGTTCAAGACAATAGGGAGGCATATCTGTTCCTCCTCCGCCAAAGCTTACTCGAAATGGGGCTTTTGAACGAATTATCATTTTTATAACTGTTATTGTTAAAGTACTGTAATATCAAATTTGTTCATGATAAATCATTAAAAAATTTGATTATTATTTGAAAGATTCATTTTAAATTTTCTCAATTTTAGAAATTTTAATATTTAACTTACAAAACGATTATTTTTATTAGTTTGTCATAATCTTTAATTTATATTGATGCAATTGAACAATAGAAATAACTAAAATTAGTTTTAATAAATTCAATGTCTAAAAAAATATTAATTACCGGTGGAGCAGGTTTTATTGGTTCACATCTGGCTGATACATTAATCGATCAAAAAGGGTATGAAATAACCATACTTGATATCTTAGAAGAACAAGTTCATGGAAAAATCGATCATCCTCCAGATTATTTAAATAAAAAAGTGAAATTTTTTAAGGAATCTGTTAACGATTATAAAAAATTAGAAAATATTGTAATGGAAAATGATATAATATTTCATTTGGCGGCAAAAGTTGGTGTTGGTCAGTCAATGTATCAAATACAAAAATATATAGATAATAATATACTTGGTTTAGCGAATTTACTTGATATATTAGTTAATGGTAAACATAATATAGAAAAAGTGATTATTGCTTCATCCAATACTATTTATGGAGAGGGAAAATCTAAATGTAACAAATGCGGGGTCGTCTTCCCTAAGTTAAGATCATTAGAGCAGTTGAAACGTAAAGATTGGGAATTAAATTGTCCAAAATGTGGATCAAAAATTAAACCTCTTTTATCAGATGAAGATTCCCCTTATAATCCGAGTTCTGTTTATGCTTTTTCTAAAGAAGCTCAAGAAAAAATGAGTTTAATGATATGCGATACTTATGGGATAAAAACAAGTATATTGCGATTTTTTTTAGTTTATGGTACAAGGCAAGCTTTATCAAATCCTTACACAGGTGTATGTGCAATATTTAGTATTAGAGCACTTTATGGAAAACCTCCAATAATTTTTGAAGATGGAAACCAATCAAGAGATTTTGTTAATGTTAAAGATGTTTGTCAAGCTTTACTTCTTGCTATGAAAAAGAGTGCTGCTAATGGCGAGATTTTTAATGTTGGTAACGGAAAACCAATAACAATAAAAGAAGTAGCAGAAATAATTACTAAAAAAATCAATCCTGATTTAAAACCAATTTATAATCACCAATACAGGGTTGGTGACATAAGACACTGCGTAGCAGACATTTCAAAAATAAAAAATAAACTAGGGTATGCACCAAATTTAACTTTTAAAGAAGGGATAGATGATTTAATTGATTGGATCAAGAGTCAAAAAAACAATGTTCAAAAACCTTCTCAGAAAGCTATACAAAAATTAATAGAAAAAGGGTTATTAAAATAAATTATATTAAAATTAATAGATTTGAGTTTTAGATGGAAAAAATACTTATTACCGGAGCAAATGGTTTTCTAGGATCACACTTGGTTGATTTTTGTATTAAGGAAGGTAAAAAGGTATATGGTATTGATCTCCCTGATCGCCCTTTACAAAATTTAAATCATTATACTGATGGAAAACTTGTTTTCACTTTTGAAGAGAAACTAAAAGTTTTTAATACTTTTGTTCAGATTCCCACTACTAATGAAAATTTTGTATTTTTAGAGTGTGATTTGGAAAATGCTAGTTTATTGGAAAATATAATTATAAAAATTAATCCAAAATATATTTTTCATTTTGGTGCCCAACCACTTGTTCTACCATCATGGAAAGACCCTATTACAACCATAAAAACAAACGTTATAGGGACAATTAATATTTTTGAACCAGTTAAAAAACATAGATTAAAAACAAGAGTTATCGTTGCTTGCACCAGTGCAGAATATGGTACAACAACCTCAATTAATAGGCCATTAAAAGAAACTGACCCGTTATTGGCGATACATCCTTATGGAATTAGTAAAATAGCTACAGAGTTACTTGCACGACAATACTATATTAATTTTGGAATTGAAATTATCAATCTCAGGTTTTTTAATCAAACTGGTCCTAGAAGAAAAGGAGATGCAACTGCAGATTTTATTAGTAAAATAGCTAAAATTGAATTAGGTTTGTCAGAGCCAATCATTGAGGTGGGAAATCTAAATCCTTATCGTGATTTTACTGGAATAAAAGATTCACTTAAGGCAATCTGGTTAGCAGCAATAAATGGAAAACCAGGAGAAACTTATAATGTTTGCTCTGGTAGAAAGATTCAAATTCGCCAAATTTTAAATATTGCTTTAAGCTTTTCATCAAAAAACATAGAAATAAGAGAAAATATACCTCAAAAATTAAGAAAAACTGATGAAGATATCATACTTGGAGATAATTCAAAAATAAAAAATGAATTAGGGTGGGAGGTTTCAATTCCAATTGAAGAAACTCTTAAGGATATGTTCGATTATTGGTCAGATTTTTATAAGAAATATGGAATTTAATATATCTTTTTAAACTGATTCAATAAAAAAGTTATTTACGTTTAAAATTAAATTTTATAAATTTCATAGTATTTTGACTTATTTTGGAATTACAATATGGACATTGTAATTCAGTTTTCTTCTTAAATTTTGAAATAATATTATCTTTTAATGATGCAGAGCATTCTTTATTTGGGCAGATATTTAAAGCTCCATAAATTCTACCTTTTTCTTCTGTTAAATCTCCATAAATAATTTCAAGGTTTTCTACATTAATTTTATCTGAAATAGTACTTTGATTTTTAACAAGAAAATCATATAAATACTGTGTATTAGTTCCAATCTTCAGTAATATTTTTTCTCCAACTTTAAATCCATTCTTTTTACGTATAAATTGAATATTTCTTATTAAATCATTTATAATACGTTCAGATAATAGATCATCATCAATGGAAGGATCTAAATATACATTACAAAATTTAGATTCCGATTTAATTAAAGATTTCGATGGTTTTAATGATTTTACTATTTCTAATTCTTTGACATTACCTACTTGTTTAATAATCTCAGGAAATTCTATTTTTGGCATACCATCCTTTACTTCTATAATTATTTTTTTGTTTGGCCATCGTAATCTGATTTTATTCTCATCCTTTATTGCTCTTATGATTTCTATTAATTCACGAGTAAAATGCATTTGTTCTTCTAATTCCAAATCTATCTCTCTTTCATTAAACTTAGGCCAATCTTGTAAATGAATACTATCCGTTTCTTCTAAACCAATTGATTTTAAATGTGATTTGTACATTTTAAGAAAAATATGTTCACTTATCATTGGGTTAATAGGTGCTAATAACAATAAGACTTTAAATAATTCGCGATAGAGAAGTGCCATTATTAATAATTTATTAGGATCTTCAGAATAGATATCAAGCTTTTCACGATTTAGCATTATATACCATCTACTTATATCATTTACAATCAAATCTCTTATTTCACTTGTAATCCATGGAAGTTCATATTTATCAGCTAATTCGGTGACTTTTTTAATTGTTGAATTTACTTTTGAAAGTATCCATTTATCTAATTTACTAAGAGATTTATAATCTATTTTTATCTTAGATGGATCAAATTTGGCTAATTTAAATTTTTCATTAGCATATACATAAACATTCCAAATGGTATTAATGATTTTATACGTATCAGCATATTCTTTTACTACAAAATTGAAATCTCTCCCGGGTTGCGTTACTCCTATTGAATAGAAACGAAAAGTTTCAATTCCCTTAATATTTGAGTATGACTTATTCTTTTTTAGTTCATCTAAAGTACCTTCAATAAGATGTTCAGGTAAAATTTGAGTCCCTTTGGATTTACTCATTTTTAATTTTTCTCTTAAAGTCCAGCCGTGCATATAACAAGCGTCATAATTTTTACGCCTAGATGATACCATCGCACTACATAGTAGAGTATTAAACCATCCCCTTATTTGATCCTTACCTTCAAGTATAAAATCAGCAGGAATCCATGTATCAAAATGACTATTACCATCATATACTTCCTGAGCAGCCCACATTACCGAACCAGAGTCTAGCCAAACATCTAAAATGTCGTGAATTCTCTTTTTTATTCCCTGTTTACACTTTTTGCATTTCCAAGTAACTTTATCAATCCAAGGACGATGTAAATCTTCGGGACATTCCCCAGCTATTTCCTTTAACTCTTTTGCAGAACCTATTACAGTTATATCTTTACAATCTTCATTATCGCATATCCATACACTTAAAGGAATACCCCAAAAACGTTGTCTTGAAATACACCAATCCTTCAGAGTAGATAACCAACTCCTGAACCATCTATTTCCTGCCCAATCAGGAATCCAATAAACTTCATCGTTTTTTTCTAGTAGTTCAGGAATTAAACTCTCTGTTTTAAAGAACCATTGATTAGTAGCTCGATAAACTAATTTTGAATCACATCTCCAACAGTGAGCATATTCATGTTCTATTTCATTAGTTAATATTAAAGTACCCTTTTGTTTTAATAAATCTAATATTTCTTCATTGGTATCAAAAACAAACCTTCCTTTAAATTTGCCTCCTTCCTTAGTATACTCTCCTCTTATATTTACAGGAGTAAATACAGGAATATTATTTGCGACACCAACTTCAAAATCTTCAGGACCATGTCCTGGGGCAGAATGAACTAAGCCTACACCTTCCGAAGCTGATACATATTCTTCAGATAATATAATAGAATGGACATTGTCGCTTAAATTTTCTAATTCTTTTTGATATGGTACTTCTTCCAATAATGGATGAATATATTTCATACCTTTAAGATCTTCACCTTTGTAATCTTTAACAATCTTATATTTGTATCCTAATTCTCCTGAAATGAGGTGAGTTATTGAGACTTTTGATAGAATCCAATATTCATCAAGATCTATAATGTGCACTTTAGCATAATCAGCAAATGGATTTGCCATAATAGCTTCATTAGCTACTAATGTCCAAGGTGTAGTTGTCCAAATTATGAAATATGTATTTTCCATGTCAACGGATTTTATTTTTAGAAATAAACTGGTATCTAGAATATTTTTATAATCATGTTCATGTTTAGCTAAAGCTGTAGCACATCTAGGGCAGCAGTTTAATGGTCGATAAAATTGATATAATAAACCATTTTCCCAGGCTTTTTTTAATGTCCACCAAATCCCTTCTATGTAGCTATTTTTGAAAGTGATATAAGGATTATCCCAGTCCCAGAAATAACACCCTAATCTCTTAAATTGTTCATTCATTATTTTTAGATTTTTTTTAGCATACTCCTTACAATTCTTAATGAAATTGTCTACTCCGTAATCTTGAATTTCTTGTTTATTTTTAATGCCTAATTCCTTCTCCATTTGAACCTCAATTGGCAATCCATGAGTATCATAACCGGGTGTATCAGTTACCTTAAAACCTCTCATCCGTTTGTACTTTATTGAGTAATCCTTTAAAATTTTATTCCATGCTGTCCCTATATGAATTGAGCCCGTTGTATAGGGAGGTCCATCAATAAATCTCCAGGTTTTTTTTCCTTCTTCCTTTTTCTTTATTAATGTATATATGTTGTTATCTTTCCAGAATTGCAGTATGTTTTCTTCCAATGCTAATAAATTCAGCTTTTTATCCAAAACTTCCACGAAAACCATCTAGCATAAATGTGAATGTATAATATAAGAAGGTCAAATTAAAAAATTTAATTAATTCACCTAAAAACTTATAT
>JBHLLG010000080.1:0-12614 GCA_048885925.1 Candidatus Hermodarchaeota archaeon | reverse complement strand
GAGAAGGATTTTATTGATGGAGGAAATTCCAATTGGATGCCTTGTTATCTCAAGGAAGTTAAGGATTATTTTAACCTAAATGTTAATCAAGTTATTCCATACACTTCCATTGGCGGTTTACAAGAAACAAGAAATGTTTGGAAAGATTGGATAATTAGTAAATCGCTATATGATGAAAATGAAGAAATTGAACTATTGTTGAGATTAAAAAGATATATTACAACCCCCATAATCACAGCAGGAGTTACAAACGGCATATTCCAATGTTGTGTACTGTTTTTAAATCCCAACGATTCAATCATTATTCCAAATAAGAGATGGGGTAATTATGATAATATTCTTGGTAAATTTATTGGAGCAAAAATAAAATCATTCGAGTTTTTTACAAATAGTGAAATAAATCTTGAAGGATTGAGAAAAGTCATTAATGAAGTTGCTAAGATTCAGGAGAAAATATTAATCTTTTTAAACTTTCCCAATAACCCTACTGGATATGTTCCTACGTTAAATGAAGCTTCTGAGCTTGTTAGATTACTCCAAGATAGCCAACTAAAGTATAATAAACCATTTATAGTACTAGTTGATGATGCTTATGAACCATATGTATATGGTGCTGATTCAATAAAAAGGTCGATCTTTTATGATTTACACCAATTAGACGAAAACATAATTCCGATTAAATTAGATGGAATAACCAAAGAATTCTTGATCTATGGTGGAAGGATTGGTTTTATTACATTAGGGTTAAAACCTTCTTGGATAAATAATGAAGAAGAACTAGAAAAATTAAAAACTGAAATAAATAATAAAATGGAAGGCTTTACTCGTGCCACAATTTCTAACTGTAATAGTTTTTACCAAGAGTTAACTCGTAAATTGTTTCTAGAGAAGGGCATGAAACATATTACTCAGTCAAGAGAGAAAGTAAAAAGTTTACTTGAAAAAAGGTATAGAAGTATTAATTCTGAGATAATGAAAATTCATAATCCTAATATCTCAGTTGATCCTAATTCTGGGGGATTTTTTCTATTTGTAAATTTGAATCCTAATAAAATTAAAGCAACAGAATTCGCTGATCACCTTTTAAAAAAATATAAGGTTGGAGTAATCCCAATTGAAAAATTAGATGAAAAAATTAATGGGATACGAATTGCCTATTGTTCTATAGATCAAAGTAACATACCAGAATTAGTAAAAAGGATTGATTTAGCTCTTAATGATTTTTGAAGTAAAAAAAAAATACATATATATTATTTGATTTTTATAATGTTGTTAAGATATTTTTCAAAAAATAATATGATAACTTTATTAAAAAAAATTGATGGTGAAAATGAAACTATACTTAATTGATAAAGGAAATCTAAAAGAAATCGATAAACCAGTCTTTTCTTCCGGAGATGTGTATCTTGTAGACGATGAAAAAACTATCTACGTATGGATAGGAAATAAGTGTTCTGTCGATGAAAAAACAGCTGGTGCTGCGCAAGCAAGAACTCTTGACCAACAACGAGGGGGTGCTGCTAAAATTATTACTGTTGATCAAGGTCAAGAATCCAAAGAATTTATTAAAGTAATAAGTCTAATGGGTGTAATGAAAATTGTTGAAAAAAATTATGCGAAAACGTTACTTAAAGATGTCACAACTGGAGATTGGGCAGGATTTACAGAGTGGAAAAATGTCTTGTATAGGGTTTCTTCAGAGGAATTCGAAGACATTAATGCCATGAAAATGATTCAAGTTCCCTTTAAAAAAGAATCACTCGACTCTGAGGATTGCTATGTTGCTGATTTAGGAAATAAGGTTTATATCTGGCAGGGAAGTGCATGTACTACTACTGAAAAAGTTAAAGCCGGCCAGTGGGCTCGAGCAATTGATGCTGATAGAGCTGGACTACAACAAGAAACGATTTTTGAGGAAGGCGATGATGCTGAATTTATAGCAGCTTTAGCGAGAGGTGAAGGTTATAAAGAATCTGATGCGGTGCAATTGAAAGCAGAATCAGTATTAGAAGGGGAAGATGAGGATGATAGAATTGCAAAAGCTATCCAACCCGAATTTAAAGCAGAGGTTAGAGAAGTTACTCCTGAAGAAGTAAAGGAAGATATTTCAGAGATAAAAGCTTCTGGGGCGGCTCCAGGAATCCCAGGAAAAACAGATACATCAATATTAACGGTTGAAAAACAAGAGGGACGTAGAAAATGCCCCGAATGTGGTATTGATGATCCGCACATGATCCACGAAAGTGTAGATAAAGGGAATATAATTCTCGACTACCCACGAATGTATGGTCGAAAATATTTATGTGGACAATGTGGCTGCCAATGGCGCGAAAAGTAAGATTGTAATTTTTATATTTTATTTTTTCTCTTTTTTTAATAATTTATTTTAAATTATTAATTAATAAAGATATTCATGCTGTCTTTTGTAAATCTCGACGCATTATTTTAATCTTTTTCTTCAATTCGATGATTTCTTTATCTTTTTCTTCAATTTCAGATTCTCTTTTTATCTTCTCATCGTTGGCAGTCTGAATATCTTTTAATAGCCTTTCTTTTGTTTCTTTTACTTCTTTTAACTCTTCCCGTAGTGGTGAAATTTCTTTTCTTAAGTTTTTAATTTCTTGAGTTTTATCATCAAGTATACTTCGAATATTAGCTAATTCTAATTCAAATTTACCTGCAAGATTTCCTGATTTCGCATGTGCCTCTTCTAATTTTTCTTCAAGATGTTTAATTAATTCTTGGTTAGTAATACTTTTTTGTTTCATTTCTTCAATTTGTATAGCTAATTCTTTAGTTCGTTCTGATTTTTTCTCCAAATCCTTTTTAACTAAATTAAAGGTTTCTAATTGTTGTTGAAGGTCATGAATTTTTTGATTCGCCGCTTTTATATTATTCTCAATTTTAAAAATTTCTTTTTCTTTTTCAGTTATAATTTCATCTTTTTTCTCTAAAAGAACTTCAAGTTTTTCAAACTTAGATTTTTGTATTGAATCACTCTCAAGATAGCTAAGCTGTTCTTTTAAATCACTTATTATAGCATCTTTTTCAGCTAACTTTTTAAGTAAATCTTGACTTTCAGATTGATCAGATTGAATTTGTTCAATTTCATTCGATAAATGTTTAATTTTTTCAATTTGTTCATTAATAATTTCATTTAATTTTCCTGTATCTTCTTCAAGACGACAATTAAGAGTTTCAATTTCATCATTTTTAGCTTCAATCGTCTCATAAAGTTTTTGTATTGCTTGATTTTGGTTCGCTTTATCTTCTGCTTTTTGAGATAATTTTTGGATTTGTAGTTCAAAATTTTGAATTTGTTCTTCTAAGTCTCGAAGTTTTTCATTTTTTTCACTAATCTCTCCTATTAATCTTTTATTCTCATTCTTAAAGTATTTAAGTTGTTCTTTAACATTTTCTTCTGGCTCTAAAGCTTCCTCCTCTTTTTCTTTTTCCTCGACCCATCCTAATTGACTTAATGCATTTACAATAGATTTATCATCATCTTCTTCACGAGATTCACGTTCATCAGACATATACTTAAAAACACCATTCGTTCTATTAAATTTTATTATGATTTAATTTTGTAAATAATAAATCATTCAATATTAAAAACATATTTCCTATCCAGAAAAAATTTTGTTAAATATCCAATTGATAATGCGATTATAAAGCTTATCTCCAAGGGGGTATTCACATAATTTGTCAACAGAAATTGGATTCCAATATTTTCAATTGTAGTTAAGATAGCAAATCCGAAATATTTTAAGAATTCTATCGAGGTTTCTCTTAATTCTTTACCCTTCTTTTTGAACACAATAAATTTATCTAAGAAAAACTTGATAATGTATGTAATGCCAACCGCAAATATAGATCCAATTAACTCTGGCATATTAAATGGATCAGTTGAACAATAAAATAACTCAAAAAGTTTAAAATCTCCCCAATTTTGACAAATTAATCGGGCAAATACTAGTTGATTAAGCTTTTGAATAATGTAATTCAGTCCTATCATTAAAGCTGCGAATATGAAATAAATAGTCATTTGTTTTTTAACATTATCTTTTTGTTCTTGTTCTACCATTTTCTAACACCATTTAAACATTATTTAAATGTTCTCCGCAGTGATAACAAAACTTGGCGATTGGTTCTGTTATTTTACCGCCACAATGAGAACAATATCTTATTCCTAAATTCTTAAATTTAGAATTTTCAGTTGTAAGATCATGAAGATTATTTTTGTTAAACTTTTTTGTTCTAAAAGTGAATGGGAGGAAGCAAATGATTGGAATGAAAAAAAAGAAATCTATCATGATTGATAAAATTAAAAAAATGATGAATAGAGCAAGGAAAGCTAGATTTAAAATTATATTTCGTCTCATTGTTAAACTAAATTTTCTCAAAAGTAAAATTTTAATGACTTAAAATGTTGAATTTCATTTTTCAATACGATCCTTCCATGAATCTGATTTATTTTTTGAAGTTTCCTCTTTATCTTCTTTAGAATAAGGAATTTCTCTGTATCCATGTGTACTATTAATAGGAACTCTAGTAGATATTTGGAATGGAGAACTTGATTCTTGTTGTGAAGGTGAAATTATTTTTATAATATCTCTCATATAACTTTGTGCTCTTGTTTCTTTTCCTGTAATTCTTTTATAGAGTTTTTGGACTCCAAATATAATTAAAGAAAAACTAATTGAAAAAATAATATAAATCGCAACCCAACCATTGCCAAAAAATAATAACGGAAATGGTAACAATCCACTATTATAATCAGAATAAATAAAGCCAAGAACTATAAAAATACCAATAAATATCATACACCGAATACACATTGGTACAAACTGCTTTTTCATCATCTGTTTCATAAACAAAATAGATTCTCGCTGTAATTGTGTCAACTGTTGAAAATCACCAATCGCTTGAGCATTTCTCATGCGTTCTTGCAAATTTAGTGCTTTTTCCCGTAAATCTTTCATAACCTCCTTTTTTAATCCTAAAATGTAATTAAGAACCATACCTAGGGCAACCATACCAATGGTTATAAACATTATTTGAATAACGATTATTCCATTTGACATAATATCATCTCTATATTAGGAAAAATTTATTTAAAGTTAAATTTTTTGAATTCTTTTTTTTCCTTTATTCAAAGACTTAATACTTGTTAAAATTGAATAAAGTTTAGATCATTTTATTTATTACCTCAACCCACCATCTATAAACCCTTTAATGTATTTAGCATAAACTGTTTTCCAGCGAGTTGGAATTGAAGAGGCTATTGCACAACCTATTCTACAACCATTACAAAAGCTATATCCATCATGTTTCTTCATGATCTCTTTAACTTCTTTAGAGTAATATATGTTGGAGATTGGATATTTTAATGCATTAAAACTTACTATAGGGTGAATTTTACAAGGATAATGAATAAATCCATCGTGACTAATAAATATATAGGCTTCGGCAACATGGCAACGTAAAACATTTTGATTGTAATCTGGAAAACCTCCAAAGCCACCTTTCTCAACAATTTCTACACTGCAAGGATCTGTTAAAATATTATGGTATTTTTTTCTTAGTGAGCGAATAAGATTCGCCCAAACAGAAATATCTGGTATCATTTTTTGAATATATTGAATTTGGTAACTTTGATTTGGAAAATCTCTTATTATATCTTCACATGGATATAATTCAATCGAACAACCTAATCTGTCAGCTAAATCGCAAATATCATCTAAAAGGTGTATATTATCTTTCATAACTACTGTACTGATTATAACTTTAATATCTTTTTTATTAGCTAAGTCAATGGATTCGATTATTCTATCAAATACTTTAATTCCTCGTATCTTATCATGTAGTTCTGCTGTAGGATAGTCAAGTGAAATTAAGATATAATCTAAACCTTCAACTTTATTTTCTTTGAATAATTTAGGTAATAAATATCCATTAGTGGCTATTCCATTCATAAAATTATGTGTAATTCCGGTATGATAAATAAGCTCTGGAAGGTCCTTTCTTAATGTTGGTTCACCCCCAGTAAATGAGAGAGCTAACACTCCTAAATCAGCGATTTGATCAATTAGTAATTTTATTTGCTCTGTACTCATATCGGTGCCTATAATGGATTTGGGTAAAGAATGAATTGAACAGAATGGGCATAACCCATTACAACGTAGAGTCAGCTCTATTTGAGCAGAATAAGGGATCTTTCGATTGGTAAAATTGCTTAAAATGAAATTTTTAATGTATTGAATCCATGTACTTACTCGCTTTTTAGGAATCTAAATCTACTCCACAATTGCTCTATTAAATCTCTAATTAAGAATTTAAAGTATATAGAAATTAAAAATCTAACTTAACGATTTAATAAATAATAGATTTTTTTTTAAATCTCGTGCTTTATAAAGGAAATAAAAAATGGTCTATTCTTCTATAGTATTTGTTAAAGGTTTCATTTTCTTTAATTTTAGCTCATTAATAGGATTTATACCAAAAGAATGTAATCCTAGGGTTATAAATTTTAAAATTTTAAAGCTGTTCGAAAATTCGAACGTCCTAATGTTTTTAAACAAGAAAATAATAATTTTTTTTGAAGATTAATGAATCTAAAAAATTTTCTAAACCAAAAAAACATAATCTTAATACTAAAATCTTGGAGGTATGTATATAAAAGTGAATTTAAATAGAAAATTAAGAGTTCTTATCATTTTGAGTGCAATAACTAAACGAAAATACAAAAATTACCTTCAAGAGATTAAAAAAATCTAAAATTATATTAGAGAGAAGATAAATTATGAGTATGATTAAATACATCATAAGAAGGACGCTACAATTATTACCTGTATTGTTTGGTGCAATTACATTAACCTTTATTCTTTCAAGATTATTGCCAGGAGATCCCGTTTTAGCTCATCTTGGTAGGGTTTTTACACAAGAACAGTATGATGCACAATTGAGATTATTGGGTCTTGATAGACCAATTGTGGAGCAATATTTTCTTTACTTAGGGAGGTTATTTACTGGTGATTGGGGACTATCCAGTCAATATAGAGGTATCCCAGTATGGGATATTGTTACAGAACGGTTTTTTAGAACTTTTGATATCGCGTTATTCTCAGTTATCATCGCATCTATCTTAGGGATTAAGACGGGTGTAATTTCAGCAACCCACCGAAATAAGGCTAAAGATACCTTCTTACGGGGATTTGCTCTGGTTGGAGTTTCTATTCCCGTATTTTGGATGGGAATGTTGTTTCAATACCTTCTCACTTGGCAAATCAAGCTGTTTCCAGCAATTGGCTACAAGACTTCAGGTATAGGAGATCCTCCCAGTATTACTAATTTCAGAATAATTGATTGTCTCTTATCAGGAAATATCCATATGCTTATAGATTATATCGAGCATTTAATTTTACCAGTATTATGTTTAACAATTATAACACTGGCATCTATCACGAGACAAACCCGGTCGAGTATGCTCGAAGTCTTGGAACAGGATTATGTAAGAACTGCTAGGGCAAAAGGATGTAAGGAAAAGGATGTAATCAATACACATGCGCGAAAAAATGCGCTCATACCAACAATGACGATTATAGGATTAAACTTTGGAGGATTATTAGGGGGTGCTGTTCTTACGGAATCTACTTTTAATTTGCATGGAATGGGGGAGTTATTAATCATTGCTATTACAAATGTTGATTATTGGATATTAAACGGAATTGTATTTATAACAACACTTGTTTTTATCATTATAAATTTAGGGATTGATGTCCTGTATGGAGTTATTGATCCCCGAATAAGGTATTAATTGATAATAAAAATATTTAGAATAGTAGATGTGAAAAAATTATGAAACAAACAAAAGAACAAGAATATAAAATAGAATTAGAACTAGAAGAAAGAAAAGAAAAAGGTATTATAATTAGTACTTTCTCATGGATTATCCATAATCTGAAATTTCTTTTTATACCGGGTTATAGGCTAGAAGAATTATCTATTCGGGAATTTGAATATGAAAAAACGATAAGTAAAAGAAAGTTTATACGACGATTAAAATCTCCATTAACCATATTAGGAATTTTAATTGTTTTTACGATCTCAACTTTTGCCGTGTTCCCGGAATGGCTTTCTCAATATACATTTGAACAAGCTAATGGTGTATTTTATGGTGCATGGCAGCCTGCCTCCTCAGGACACCCCCTCGGTACCACGGATTTTGGACGCGACATTTTAGCACGGCTCATTTATGGGGCAAGAGCTTCTTTGACAATTGCTTTACCGTCTATTGCTTTTAGTGTGGTTATTGGTGTTATCTTTGGAGTTATTTCCGGATATTACGGAGGATGGGTCGATTCATTAATAATGAGAATTATGGATATCTTCCTTGCGTTTCCGGGTTTGATCCTTGCTCTTGTATTTGTCGCAATTTGGGGCCCAAGGATGGAATATATAATGCTAGCTTTTGGAATTCTTGGTGTGCCCTATTATTCACGATTAATTCGAGGAGTTGTATTGCAAGCGCGAGAATTACCTTATATTGAAGCCGCAAGAACATCGGGATCAGGAAATTGGAGAATAATGTTTAGACATATCCTTCCAAATACTATACAACCTATTATTATTTCTCTTACATTTAATATTGGTGGGATCATTTTGAGTTTAGCGGGTCTTGCCTTCTTGGGTTATAGTGATATCAGATTAATTGAATGGGGAAATGATATAAATGATGCACGGCTCCATTTATATGATGCTCCCTGGGCAGCGCTCTGGCCTGGTTTTATGATCCTAATTGCTGTACTTGGTTTCATGTTAGTTGGTGATGGATTAAGGGATGCGTTAGATCCGAGATTGAAAAATTTATAAAAAGAAAAAAAAAGAATTATTTATACTAGATTTTAATACTCGTAGCCACACTGTTTTTGCTATTATTAGGAATTCTAATATTAATTACAAACATATTTTTTTGCGTATATTTTAACACCGCCCATCTGATGTAAAACTTGGGTTTTATCTTCATGTGTGGTAAATGCTGTACCACCGCATTCTGGACAAACTCTTCGACCATCTAAAACAGGTTTCTCTTCTAATCGAGCTTCTTGCGCTTGTTTATCAACTATAGCAGAAGGTTTAACTGTTGTGGCAGTAGGAGTAGATGAAACAGATACCACTGAAGCTGAACTTACAGATGTAGGTCCAGTTTTCAGGACTTTATCTAGTTTATTATTAATTTCCTCTAGTAATTTCAAGACTTTTTGTTCGAATTCTGACAAAATGAGTTTCCTCTAAAATATTTTTTTTAAAATTTTAATACATTTCTTTAACAATTTAATCTAAGTTAGATTTTATATATTTTAGTAAAGTGAAACATAAAGGAAAGATCCATCTATATATAACAATATAAGCATCAAATAATAAGAGCAACAAGGAAGATTAAAATGTTGATAAATTTAATCTTTTTGTATTAAATTTCTGCTTGCAATTATATTAATATTAAGGCCTAAAACTTTTTCTATAAGAATATCGCCCATTCTTATAGGTGCTTTAGCTTTTGCTTTTGCAATTACTTTAAGAGCTTCTTGTAATCGATCTTTTAGAATTGGCTCATCTGATCTTACAGGTACTAGTGGCAAAAGACCATTTTCTACTTGCAGTGTTGTTGTAAGTATTCTTTTTGGAGCAATAAATTCCTCTTTTGCATATTCTTCTCCTCTTTTGCATGAATGTCCCTCTATAATTAACTCTCCATTGATATTTTCAACATGTACTAAACAACCTGTGGGACAGACAATGCATCTTATATCTTTGAATCCTTTAGGAAGCTCTTCTTCATTAGATTCTGTTGGCATTTTTTATCACCTCTTGATATATTTAATCATCTTCTATTAAAACCTCTGGTCGTGGGATTACTTCTATTTCTAAGGCTTTAGTTTCAAGATCAATTTGTTGTTCACTTAAATTTAATTTTAATTCTACCATTTCGCTTGGAATAACGTATCTTCTTTTTCTTTTAAAAATAACTTTATTTTTATCATCCTTAAATTGAATTAAAATCCTTCTCTCTGGTCGCTTTACTCGAAAAGTAAATATAATACCCTTGGCTAAATCAGATTTATTTATTAAATCAGGCTTTATATAATTAACATTTTCTCCAGCATAACATTTGATTTGTTCTCTTTTATCAGTTTTTTTACCATATCTTTCCCTAATATATTCAACAGCATTTAATCCAGCACGTTTTGCTTCTGCTGAAACTAAATCAACTAAATCATGAACTTGTAAAACATTGCCACAAGCAAATATACCATCAATAGTGGTTTCTAAATTATTATCAACAACAGGACCCCCCATTAGCGATATTTCTGCTCCCGCTTCCCTCGTCAATTCATTCTCAGGTATTAATCCAACTGATAATAAAAGAGTATCACATTCAATAAACTTGTCAGATCCTATAACTCTATCAAAATTTCTATCTACTTTTGAAATTGTTACACCTTTGACTCTATCCTTTCCATGAATTTTAGTAACTGTATAACTTGTTATTAATGGAATCCCGTAATCTTCTAAGCATTGCACTTCATTTCTTAGCAATCCGCTTACATAAGGTTGAATCTCAACAACAGCTTTAACATCACATCCTTCCCAGGTTAAGCGACGTGCCATAATCATACCGATATCCCCACTTCCCAAAATGACAAAAGTTCTACCAGGCAAATATCCTTCAATATTTACAAATCTTTGCGCTTGTCCAGCAGTAAATATTCCAGAAGGTCTAAATCCAGGGATATTAATTGCACCTCTTGTTCTTTCACGGCATCCCATTGCTAAAATAATTGCTTTTGTTTTGATTTCAAGTAATCCTTCATTCTTGTTTACAGCATATATTGTTTTGTCAGGATTAAATTCAATTACCATCGTATCCAACTTATAGGGAATTTTTAATTCTTCGGCTTGATTAATAAAGCGTTGGACATATTCAGGACCTGTCAATTCCTCTTTAAATTCATGAAGTCCGAATCCATTGTGAATACATTGGAGAGTAATTCCTCCTAATTCTCTATCCCTTTCCAATATTAAAACATCTAATTCAGCTTTTTTAACAACAATTGCAGCAGCTAAACCAGCAGATCCACCACCTATTATAGCAACATCTACATCATATTTTTTCATTCAATAGCACCTCCTTTTTCACTTTTTAAAATGTAATCTTTTGTCTTTCCAACTAGTATATTTGTATCTTCTCCCTTCTTTGTGATTTCTTCAAATGATTTATTCAATTCCCTTGCTAAAATTTCAATTACACGTGGACGGCAAAATCCACCTTGACATCGACCCATACCAGGTCTACATCGAAATTTTACTCCATCAATTGTATTAGCTCCTACTGGTACATGAATCGCATTAATTATTTCTTTCTCGGGAATAGTTTCACATCGACAAATAATCCTGCCCCAAGCAGGATCTTCTTGAATTTTTTGATCAAGCTCCTTTTTTGTGAAATCTTTAAATCTTTCAGGTTTGGGACGAAATGGGTTATAATCTTCTTTTATTTTTAATTCTACTCCTAATAATTCAAGAAATTCGACTATTTTTTCAGCGATTGCAAAGGTTGCTGTCAATCCAGGGGATAAAATTCCCGCAACATTGATAAAGCCATAAACATCTGTATTATCAATAATAAAATCGTATGTATCAGGAACAGCTCTTAATCCGGCAAAATTTCTAATTGAGCTTCTTGCAGGGAGATTTGGAACCAATGTCATTCCACCTTCTAATATTTCTTTTAAACCTGCTGTAGTAGTAGCCGTGTCTTCAAAATCTGTTATATTTTGAGCATTAGGCCCAACAAAAGTATTACCATGCAATGTTGGACAAACTAATATACCTTTTGAGACTTTTGTGGGAATTGGGAATAAGATTTTATTTAATTGAAAGGCATTTCGATCAAAAAGAATATATTCCCCTTTTCTTGGCATTATACTAAAATAATCTAATCCTAACATTTTTGAAATTTTAGCAGCATGAAGTCCTGCAGCGTTAATAAGATTTTTTCCTTGAAATTCACCACGATATGTTCTTACAGTAAATATATAATCTTGGTGTTTAACTTTTACAACTTCATGGCTTCTGAAAAACTTTACACCATTAATAGCAGCATTTTCAGCTAAGGCAAAGGTTAATTCATAAGGACTTGCAAGCCCAGCGGAGGGAGCATGTAGAACACCAACAACTTCATCAGTTAAATTTGGTTCCATCTGTTTTATTATTTTTTTATCTAATAGTACTTCCAAACCAGGAACCCCATCCTCAATTCCTTTTTTCCTTTCTTCCTCTAATTGTTTAATTTGATTATCTTCTAGGGCTACTACAAAAGAACCAATTCGTTTGAAAGGAAAATTCAATTCTTCTGCGGCTTTAGTATATAATTTATTTCCTCTAATACCTAAATGTCGTTTTATATATTCTCTGGGAGCCGCATACCCTGCATGAATAACTCCAGAATTGGCTTTAGTAGTTCCTGAAGCTATTTCTGCTTCTTTTTCTAATAAACAGATCTTTAAATCATATTTTGAAAGTGTACGAGCTATGCAACAACCAATAACTCCACC
>JBHLLG010000079.1:0-12806 GCA_048885925.1 Candidatus Hermodarchaeota archaeon | reverse complement strand
ACCCAAAAGCTACAATTGAAATACTTGGCTCTCATGAATGTGTATATAACGTCACCCAAGCAAGTAGCAATTTATTTTATACACACTCTTACATTCGAAATATAAATCAATTAGATGATTTAATTTCGTTTATAAGAGATAAAGGTGAAATAAATGAACTAACAGTAGGTATCGAGAAATCAATATTTTCCATGGGAGATGAAGATATAATAAGTATTTCCTTTTCAGATTTAGATTATTTAATTATAAATGCATTAAAGGAAAATTCAAGAAAAACTATAGCAGACATAGCAGATGAAATAGGAAGCTCCACTAAAACTATCAGGCGATATTTAGATAGATTGATAGAGAAAAAACTCATTTTATTCACAATTGATTGGTATCCTGATAAAACATCTGAATTTTTATCATTTATTATTTTAAAAGTAAAACCGGGAATAAATTTAGATGAAAAAAAAGTAATGGATGAATTAAAAAATCAATATGGTCAAAAAATATTGTTTTCTTGGTCATTTAGTAATCTCCCTGATCTGATAATAATTTGTGTTTGGATAAGTGTTATGAAAGAACTTCAAGGAATTGAAACTTTCCTTAGATCTAAAGAATTTGATTCTGTTGATGTTACTGTATTAGTTGAAGGAAAAAATTTCCCTACTTGGCGTGACTCCTTTTTAGAAGCAAAAATCAAGGAGATCAAACAAAAAAATAAATAGGTTTCGATTTTTATAAATTCACTCTTTTAACCCATATAGTAGATAGAATGGACTCCATTTTAAAAAATTCATTTATAAGTAATATTTATAAATAGTTATAAAATTTCTTTAAACTGCATTTCTTTATGTTTTTTGATTTTTTTTAAGATAATATTATTACTTTTTATCACCCAAGTGGATGAAAGATTGCCCATTATTGACTATTGATTTTCATTTTCTTCGAACTACCCAATTTACATTAATATTATAAAACATCTTGAATGTTTCTATATCAAATATTGGACTATAAATAATTCAATAAAATCTAATGAATTACAATAATAAATTAAAATAAAGGTGACTTAAAAAATGGTAATTAAATCAAATAAATATGAATCTATGAGTCCTGAAGATATTTTTAATCCAGATAACGAAAATGCAATAGAAGTAAGTAATTTGAAGAAATACTTTAAAACAAAATTTGAAATTGTTAAAGCTATAAATGATATTTCTTTCAGTGTTAAATCCGGAGAAATTTTTGGACTATTAGGACCAAATGGAGCAGGAAAAACAACAACCATCAATATATTAATAGGATTAATTAAACCAACTGATGGAACAGCATCTATTTATGGATATGATATACAAAATGATAGCGCAGCTGTTAAAGAATTAATTGGCGTTTGCCCCCAGGAGCATGCTGTATTTAAATTTTTAACGGGAAGAGAGAATATAGAACTCTTTGGAAACCTATATTCGATGCCGAAAGATAATATAAAAAGCAGAGCAGATGAACTAATTAATGAGTTAGATTTCTCAAATGCAAGTAAACATAAAACGAAAGGTTATAGTGGAGGGATGTTAAGTCAATTAAATTTGATTATGTCTATTATCAATAATCCCAAAATCATTTTCTTAGACGAACCAACAGTTGGGATGGACCCACGAGCACGAAGAAAGACATGGAACTTTATTGGTAATTTTAAAAATGAGCGAAAAACAGTGTTACTTACAACTCACTATATTGAAGAAGCTGAAGCTCTATGTGATAGAGTCGCAATTATTGACTATGGTGAATTGCTAGATATTGGTACACCACAAGAATTAATGAAGAAATATGAATCAGATAATTTAGAAGGTGTCTTTATGAATATTACAGGAAGAAGAATTATGGAGGGAATGTAAATGAATACCCAACGACTCTTTGCATTATTAAAGATGGAATTAAAAAAAATTATAAGAGAACCGGCTTATCTTTTTTTAATGTTTCTATTTCCAGCAGTTCTCACGATAATTTTTGGTTTTACCTTTAGTGATCCAGAACTAGGAATGTCATTTAGTGCAATGGCGCCCGGATTATTTGCTTACGCGTGTATTTTCATAATAATGATTGTAGCACAATCTTTTTCTGATGAAAGAGAACAGGGATTATTAAGAAGATTAAGTATTACACCTATGAAAGCGTCTGATTTCATGTTAAGTCAAATTCTTTCAAATATGATAATAGCTATGCTGCAAGTTCTCATTGTTTTCATTTTAGCTCAATTCTTTGACTTTAGACCACAGGCAGATATTCTAGGTATTTTATTAGCAATTTTGCTTATGGTAATTTTTTCTCTTAGTTCTGTTGGACTTGGATTAATTACGGCTACGATCGCTAAAAGTGCCGGTGTAGCAACTGGCTTATCTTTTCTCTTTATATTACCTCAAATGTTCCTAGGAACTTTTATACCAGTAACTAGTAATACGCGAATGTTAGCAATCTTTCTTCCAAGTTATTATGTTACAGACGCTTTAACATCAATATTTAATGGAGATTCATTACTCAGTAAAAATATTATGATTGACATTGCATTTGTTTCAATAGTGAGTATAGTAATTGTAATAATTGGTATTCAGATATTCAAAAAATTTGGAAATAAATAAGTCTTTACTTATTTTTTTTTAAAAAAATTACCCAACTTTTTTTATTTTATAATATTTATTGAATTCTTTTTTTTATAACGGACTATTAAGTAGAATGCTGAACATATCAATAGAGAAGATATAACGATACCTAAAATTGCAGCTCCGTAATCACTTGTTATCCAACTAAATATTGGATCCCATGGAGATACTAAGCTTTCAAGCCAAGATTCACCATTTTGATCAATCAATACACGTTCTAATCCATCAGGAGCCTCCGATAAAATTCCAATTGTAAATCCTACTGCTATCATTACGAGCAAGATTCCTGTAATTGCCAATATTGAAAGTATCGGTTTTTTATACTTAGAAATATTAATAGTTAATATTTTTTCAGCCATAATTGACTCTGTTGTAATAAAATCTGGTTTTACTCTATAAATATAAAATACAATTAAACCAGAGATAATTGCTTCTCCAATACCTATCAAAACGTGCCAATAAACCATAGCTGGAATTGCTATCCCCAATGGAACTGCTCCAGCAATACTTATTTCAATACCACAGATAAAAGAGGCTAAAACAATAGAGATATAAGATCCAATTGCTGTAGCTATTGTGATTTTCATCTCTTTTTTGATAGATGTTTTGTTTAAGATTTTTGCTATAATTACAACAATGTAAAATCCAATAATCCCTCCTATTATTCCCATATTAAATGTATTTGCTCCTAAAGCTAATATACCTCCATCTCCAAATAAACTTTGTACAACTAAAACTAGAAAAAGGATAATAACTGATGCCCAAGGACCTAACATAACTGCAATAAGAGTGCCTCCAATGAAATGACCAGAGGTTCCCCCTGGAACAGGATAATTTACAAATTGAAAAGCAAATATAACTGCTGCCAAAACACCAATATATGGAATTAATTTATCAGAATCTTCTTTCTCAAAAACTTTTTCCATCTTAAAATATCCTAGAATCATAATAATTACAATTATGACCCATGAAACAATAATAGTAATTGGATCCAATAATCCATCTGGTATATGCATTTTTAAAAAATAGGGGTTAATTTTATTTTTAATAAATTGTTAGAATATTACTATAATACAACAAAGTATGAAAGGTTTTAAGTATTACTTTTTTAAAAATTAGTATGAATTAATAAAAAAGTTGCTATTAATCTCTTTAAGTGATTTAAATTTTGAAAATAATACTACCTTTTCGGCTTGAAAGCGAAAAACGTTATTTAATGAGAGTTCATCCCCTTATTCGCCTAATTTTACCATTTATTTTTGTTATACCTGTTCTATTATTAGAAGATTTTTATCTTTTATTCACAATTTTGTTAGTTACTCTTATAATTAATTTAATACTTCGATTAAGTATTATAAAAATACTCTCAAGATTAAAAGTAATTATACCATTAGTTTTTCTTATAACTGTATTCATTCCATTTTACGTCGGGGATACTAAGTTTTACATATTAAATCTTGGGTTTAGAATTATAATTTATAAAGAAGGACTATATCTAGCTTCCCTTATTTTTTTTAGAGTCATTGCAGCTCTTTTCATTTTTATGTCATTTTTTTCCACTTTAACTTATTCCGAATTTATAGACGCTCTAACTAAATTAAGATTACCCTCAGTTTTAGTAGGATCATTAATAATAATGATACATTATATTCCAATTCTGGCAATGTCTAATAAAAAGATATTAGATGCTCAGGAGATGAGAGGTAAAAAAATCACTTCATATTGGCAAAAATTAAAAACTCATGCTTATATTATGGGTAAAAGCATAATAATGAATATGGAAAGAAGTGAAAGACTATATGAAAGCTTAAAAATGAGAGGTTTTTCTGGTAAAATAACATTTGTTCAAAATAAATTAAAATTGACAGATTTGGGATTAATAATTTTGTTCTCTTTAATGGTGATCATTTTTATTTTTGTTATAGACTTAGAATTAATTTATCAAGGTGTATTTTCATTAATTTTGCAGTAGAAGTAGAAAATCTAAACTTTAGTTATAATTCAGGTTTTAATATACATGATTTATCTTTTAAATTAGAAGAAAAAGTCATTTGTGGATTAACTGGAAATAATGGATCAGGTAAAACAACCTTATTGAGATTGATAGTAGGTTTATTAAAACCGAGCTCAGGGTTAATTAAGATTTTCAATAAAACTCTTACAAGAGATAAACAATCATTATGGGAACTTAGAAAATCAATTGGCTTTTTATTCCAAAATCCTGATGATCAATTATTTGCTCCAACAATCGAAGAGGATGTCGGTTTTGGAGCAAGGAATTTGAAATTAGATGAAGAAGAAGTTAAATATAGAGTTAAATGGGCCTTAGAAGCGGTAGATTTATTTGAATTTAAACATTATTCCCCTTTTAATCTTTCTTGGGGGCAAAAAAAAAGAGCTGCATTAGCAGGATTGTTAGTAATGAAGCCCAAATTACTTATTTTAGATGAACCTTTTGCCAATCTTGATTTTAAATCGATTTATAATCATCTTAAAATTTTGGAGAAATTAAGGAAAGAAATGAATATTACGATATTTTTCACATCCCATAATTTGTTTTTCGTTGAACACTGGGCTGAAACTATGTTATTTTTGGATGATGGTAAAATTATTTTTAACGGCGAACCTAAAGAAGGATTAAGAAATCAAAATGTTAAGGAACTACTTGGTTCTTATGATGATATTCTAACATTATTAAAAAATGATTAATAATATGTTAAAAAGCTCTTTTTCTATAAAATTAATTTTAAATTTACTAATTTTATACTTTAATAAAATTTAATTATACTATCTTATGCATTTAGTTATTACATTTTTTCATCAGATAAAGGGTCCAAATGTCTTAATATCTTACCCTGAGGTTAAATTGGAAGAAAAAATTATCCAATCTCTTATTAAGTTCTTTGACCTCGAGATTGATGAAACCTTTTTTGAAATAGTTCTTATAACAAAAAAGAAGAAAATAATTAATTTTAATTTTGAAATTCCCTCCGAGTGGGCTCGAGGAAATAAAGAATTCGTTATGTTATCTCTGATTATGAAAAGAGAATATGAAAGTGAGCTTGTTTATGCCTTCATTGTCGATGCCTCTTATAAAATTCTTAAAACGAAAAATGTATATAAAGCCTTTTATAAATTTGATGATTTTCGTGATGATTCTGATATTGAAATTGATCTTACGTATGAACAAATAAAAAAAATACTTTTTAACTGTTTAACAAGCTTAATAATACGAATAAAAGATAAAATTAATGGAATAAATAAAAAAGATCCTTTTCCTTTCTCATAAAAATAAAAATTTTAAAATGAAATTATTACTATTATTTATTGGGACAACAATGATAGAAATTTTGCGTTATCGAGGGCACATATGATTAACCCATGATTATGTAGCGCAAGGATACGCATACACTAGAGTTAATTAATCAGTACTTTTCCTGAAGAAATGGGCTCTTAACTTAGCATTTAAGGGTAAATCCCATAGCAATGAAGTTCGAGTCAGTACCCAGGCAGGAAACATGATTATGTCCCAAAAAGGCATAGAAATTACCGCCTAACACTGAGAGAACTATTTCGATTTTACGGAAATTCCGTTAAATGAGAAAGAAGAGTTAGTGTTTTAGGCAACAATAATATGCTGATTTTATTTATAACATACCTATAGTATCAGATCGAAATAATTCCTTTAGTTCTTTACTCATTTCAGCTTGATCTGCTTGTAAATATCTATTCAATATTGCACTAATCTGTCCACTCCATCTCTTCATAGTAGCTCTAATAAATCCTATTTGAACATTTTTATCCGTTGCAATACAAAGGACTCCTTTATCAACTTTCATTGAAAAAATCATTCCATCCATATATTCAGTAATTTGTAAATCAATGCCGCCATAACCCAAAATATGTCCTTGTTCCTCGCCTGCTACAAAAACAGCACTCCCGATTGCGCCGATCTTTTCTACAGAAACTTTATTCGAATCAGAAAATTTAAATTTAGATTGACTTAATATTGTTATTCCTGTATCATCAGTTATAAGAGCATGCTTGAGTCCTGCTGTGCTATTTATAACTGCGGTTAAAATCTTTTTTAATTGAAGTTCATCCTCAGAATAACTCAAAGATTTGTCAACCTATTTATTATTAAGTCTTTTAATTATTATTTTTATAAGATTAAAAAATATTTATTTAAAGTTAACTTAATATCTTCATCTTAGACCTTACTTGAATTAATGAAGACATTATAAATATAAAAATTTAAGTAAAGGATATCTTTTTCTACGCTTCGTTATAAAATATCGTTCAGTCAATCGTTTTCCTAAAAAAGTTCCTGAGATTTAATTAAATGTTTCAATGGTTTTAATCGACTCCTATAATCTTTCGATTTTTCCAGCAAGATTAATAGTTTATAATTTTTCGATTTATCTAAATCCTTTTTAATTTGAATTAATTTAGAATCTTGTATAAACTCTCTATTTTTAGTAATTGCAGACAATGCTAAAGTATTCTCTAGAATCCATAAATTCTTTGAGATTTTAGAGGCGACAGGGAAGCCATGTTTATCTGTAATAATTCCGGCAACAAAATTAGGGAAATTTTTCTCTATCCTATATAAAAAATAATTAACCTCACTTTCATTTATTAAATTATCCAATTTTATTGCACCTGATCTGTTATTATGATCTAATTGAAGTTATTATAACATTAATGGTTATAATATGAAGATAATATCAATTTACTATAGTATGGAGCATCATATTCGATAGAATCAGACATTTCACCAATAATATCCAGATACTAATGTTTAAATCTTAAATATAATTGGGATTTTATACTAATTTTTAATCATCAGTACTATATCTTTGTTCTTTCCAAGGATCAGCTTTATTTGAATATCCATGGACTTCCCAATATCCAAGTTTATCTTGAGTAAGAAAAGTTATTTTAATCACCCATTTTGCACTTTTATAAAAATAAAGATCAGGAATAACAGCTCTTACAGGTCCTCCATGTTTATCATCAATCGGCTTTCCATCGTAATGTAATGCAAGTATAGCATTATCAACCATTAATCTCTCCATTGGAACAGTCGTAGTAAAACCATAATCTGCACAATAGAATTCAATAAATTTAGCAGTATTTTTAGGTTTTACTATATCAAAAAGCTTCCTAAAAGATATACCACTCCATCTTGTATCAAACTTACTCCAAGATGTCACACAATGAATATCTTCGATTATCTCAAGATCCTGAAGACCTTTTAAATCTTCAAAAGAATAAGTTTTAGGATGTTCAATTTCACCTTCAATTCTTAGTTTATATGTCTCTCTATCGATATGAACAACGCTTCCTTTTTGAAGAACAGGAAATCTTTCAGTTATATGTTGTCCAGGGGGTAGTCTTGGTTTAATTTTTCTATTGAGATCTTTTGGCATTGGCTTAAAATTGTAATTTTTTTGAGATAAAATTTTTCTTGATAATTCTTTTATTTTTAAATTCTATTATAGAATAAAATGAGCTTTTAATAAAGTGGTAAAATAAATTTAAATTTAGGTTTTATGGTTTTTTTTTAATGATAATCCGAGATTAAGGTTTTCTACAAGCTCACTAAATCGATTTCGCACTGTAACTTCTGTAACACAACTAATACGTGCTATTTTTCTTTGCGTTCTCCGTTCATTGGATAAAATACATGCTGCATAAATTGACGCAGCACATACTCCCGTAGGGCCCCTTCCAGATGTTAGTCCACGTTCTTCTGCCATTCTAATTATTTTTTTGGCTGCTTTTTGACATCTTGTTGTTAATCCTAATTCTGATATAAACCTTGGAAGAAAGTCTATTGGACGAGAAGGATTTAATTCTAAAGATAATTCATTTGAAATAAATCTGTAAGATCGACCAATTTCTTTTTTGTCTACACGAGCTACTTCAGCAATTTCATTTAATGTTCGAGGAACTTTATACATTCTACAAGCTGCATATAAACTTGCAGCTGCTACTCCTTCTATACTCCTTCCACGAATCAAATGAGCTTCAACAGCATCTCTATATATTTTTGCTGAACACTCTCTTAGGTTTTTTTGTAGGTCTAGATTTGAGGCCATACGATCAAGTTCACTTAATGCAAATGTAAGGTTTCTTTCTGTTGCATCAGAAACTCTAATGCGACTTTGCCACTTCCGTAATCGATAAATCTGACCTCTTAGTTTTGCTGGTATTTCTTTGCCAAAAATATCTCGATTTTTCCAATCTATCATAGTACTAAGTCCTTTATCGTGTATCATATAAGTCATAGGCGCTCCTGTTCTTGTTCTTTTCTTCTTTTGATCAGCATCAAATGCTCTCCATTCTGGTCCATTGTCAATATGTTTTTCAGAATGGACTAAACCACATTCCTCGCAAACTACTAATCCCCGATTTTCATCAAAAAATATATCTTTTCCGCATTCAGTACATAAATTAGTTTCTGCACTTGAATACTCTTCATTTAAGGAATTTGATTCTTTCCAATTTGAAATTTAACACACCTTTTTTTTAAAAATATTTTTTTAAATAACGTTAAAAAGCTAAGTAATCTTAGTAAAAAGTTTATCATCGGGATTAAATTGTGCATTAGGTATTATTTTAACTGAAAGGAAAGGAGAATCTACGGGGCCAATAATATCTTTAATGTAACCAACCTTCTGGTATTTTTCATTAAAAACCGGTTGTTTGAATATTTTTTCTAATTTACTATTCCATTGTTTTGCTCTAAATATTTGATGTTTTTTAGCTGATTGTCCAATATAGAATAGATTCAATTTAACCCAGTTCTTTCTCAAGAGATCCCCTTAAAGAATGGATGAAAATTAAAATAAAAGATGGTTGTTAATATTTAAATATAATGGTTTTTCCTATAGATTTCTACACAAATGGCAATTAAAAAATTTGTTATATTATTCGTAATAAAATACTCTCCTATAAGAAATTTCAATAATAATTTTTCTGTAATTGATATTTTTTTTTGCATTCACAAAAATCTTTTTGTTTGTCTAGTTCATTTAAATTTTGAGAAAGATTAAAATTTTTAAGTGTAATTTTCGAAGAATTTTCGCATTCCTTCTTAAGGCAATTATGAATTCCTCTATTTTTTCCTCCTCCTGAAGGATCTGATAATAAACGTAGATTTTTTAAATCATTCTGATTAACAGATTTTTTTATGCATTTGAAAAGTGAATACCACCATGGTGGTCTATACCTATTTTGATACCATAGATATTCTACTACAGTTCCTTTTTGAATATTCATCGGATTAATAGATATTGAATTCACTCCCAAACCCTTCAAGACTTTTATAGAATAGGAGCAATCATCAATCGCCGCTTGTTCATTAAGAAAGAGCGGTTTAAACATTAAATACACTTTTACACCAATATTACAAGTTTTGCATATGTTTAAAGCATCTTTAAAATCCTTAAATGAAATTCCTTTATTTATGTAGTTATATCTAATATAATCATTTACAGTTTCAAGTCCAATAGCTATTTCAAGATACTTATTATTAAGAATGTCTCTCATTTCTTCTATTTTTTGTGTTGTTATATATTCGACTCTCGATTCTATAACAACCTCCTTAAATTTATTTAGTTTTGAGATTTTTTCATAAATATCGACTCTAGCTTTTTCTGGAATTTCATTTTCATCCAAAAAACTTCCTGAATTGAATATTTTTAAAATAAAGTTATTGGAATCTCGTTTAATTTCTTCAATTTTATTGTTAAGAGCATAATCAAATTGACTAATAATCTGTGAAACTGAAACACTCTGCATATTTGCATCAAGATAATATCCACACATGGAACATCCTCCATGTTGACTTAATGCCCAACTGCATCCTCTAGTTCGTAAAATAATTGTTAACTCTTTTCCTATTTCATCTAAAAGTCTATCCTTTTTTACCCAAAAACTTATTGGATGATTTAGTTGTTCTTCTCCATAAGGAGATCTGTGATTTCGAGCATTTTGTTTAATTAAATTAATTTTTTCAACAAGAGTATTTTCTTTTGTCATATGATAATTATTTCCATTCATATATATTTGCTATTCTCCCGCTTTTAGAATTTTTTAGAAAACTTGAACCAACTATTAACTTTCCACTCCCTATTATATTTCTCTTTTTTTTATCAACAATAACTACCTGATTATCTGGGATAAGATCTAAGCTGTAATCAATCACACCTGTTCGAAATAAGGTATTTCCGCGAATTTCTTCTCCATCAAAGGCAATATAATTAGAACTAATAGAAATTGAAGTTTTATTTAATCTTCTTAGTCCATTAAGGGTTAATTCGATTTGTCCAGTAGAAAATTTAAAAATCCCTAATTTTTCGTTAGTTTTTAGATCTTTTAAATCAATTTGATCATTAAATCTTACACGAATAGGTTTTAATCCATTAGTTAAAATTTTATTACCTGTTCCGATACCAAATTGATAATCTAAAATTTTAATAAATTTCCTAGTCCAAGATCTTGAAAAATATTCATTTTTAACTATACTATTTTTCAATAGAAATTTGTTTTTATATTCAATGATTAAATTCTCTAAAGATTTAAGTGATGCAAAAGAAGTCGTCTTATCAGGAATTTCTGAGAAAATAAAATTATGCTGTAAATTTTTTGAAGCTTTCTTTATAATTTCAAGATATCCTCCTGTTAAATGGCAAATAATTGGAATCTTTATATCATATTTTTCCAGTATTTTAATAAGCATATCTGCTGTGATAGATATTTCCTCATTATCCCAATCACCGGTTACAGAGATATCATAAGAATTAACTGGATATATATTTTCCAATTGTCTTGGTATTACTCCTAATGGTGAAGTTAAAATAAATTCTTGAAAATTTGGAAATTCTGGGAATTTTCTTATAATATTATAAAAAGTTTTATGCGATTTAGATTTTGAATATGGTTTTTTAGCGGAACATGGAAGTAAAATTATTAAGGTTGTCCATGGTTCAGGTTCAAATCTTCTAATAGTGTTTTCTCTAAAGTATTGAAAATCTGGTCTATTATATGATAAAGGTCCAAGACATCTTATTGTTTTATTATTTTGTATTATTGGCGTTTCATATTTAAGATAATCATAATACTCTTTATCTAATACCTTTAACATTGAAATTAAATTTGCTTCATCAAAAGCAGATTTCTCAACAAATACTCTAAAATCTTCATAATTTAAATATTGATTAATTTTTTTCATGTAATTAGAAGCTGTAATTAAATTGTGTAAGCTTAATAATTCAATCTTTTCAGATGAATATTTATTATCTAGTATATTAATTAAATTACCTTTACAAGCTAAACAGGAACAAGGTAAATACTTAACTTTATATATTGGTAAAAGGTATTCTATTGTATCATAAAAGTTTTCTGCAGATAAAAACATAGAATAAGAACAGTCGATAAGATCTATTCCTAAATAGATAAGTAGCGGATAATATTTTGGAATGATTCTACCAGAAGCCAAAACAATTAAATTGTTATCCAATTCGTTTTTAAGTTTAAAAATTACTTTTAAAATGCTCCTAAAATTTCTAAGATTATCAAAAAGATCAATAAAGCTCACAATTTTTATATTTTGGAATTGTTTTATTGTTGAAATAAAAAGTTCAAACAATTCAGTATAATCAAAAAGTCTGATTGATAAGCCAAAATTTATATTTGGATATATCTTTAATATTTTTTCGGTATTTATAAGATAATTTTTTATTTCTTTGACTGAAAAATCCTTGGAAATACTAGTAGTAGGAATATTGAAAGGAATAATTGAGATTATATTATCTTGAGAAAATATCTTTGCATTTTTTTCTAATATTTGTTGAAATTCCTGAATTGTACCAGGATATGTAAAAATGAATCCATTATTCCTGAATTTCTCCCTTATAAATCCAATTTTCAAAAAAAATTCCTTAGTAATTTCAAACAAATCATGATTTTCAAATTCTTGAATAAAATTCAATTGTTTCATTAATGTACTTTTTATAGGAATGATAATATTAGGTGTTTTAATGTATAATTTTCTTTCTTTAGAAAAGAGAATTCGGCCTATTCTAGAATAACCAATCTTCTTAGCTAAAACTTCAAAAAAATAGCTCATATCTGTCAATAAAAGGAATCATTTATTAC
>JBHLLG010000078.1:0-12844 GCA_048885925.1 Candidatus Hermodarchaeota archaeon | reverse complement strand
TGAAGAAGGAGTTTCTTATTACATTAAAGCGGACGATACAGGTATTTTATTTGATACAGGCTTAAATGACAAAGAAATACATCCTTCTCCACTCCTGAAAAATATGGAGTCATTAGGGATTACATTAGAAGATTTTAATTATGTTGTCATATCCCATTTGCATGGTGACCATGTAGGAGGATCTAAATGGGCTAGTAATAATACATTCTCGCTTTCAGGAACCCAGGTTAATTTAAATCATGTGAAAGCATTTACACCTGTTTCAATGAATCACCCCACAGCTAAGGTTCATCATGTAAAAGAACCGATTGTTATCACAAATGGAATCGCTTCTATAGGTTCAATACGGAATCCTATGTTTTTCTTTGGAGATACATTCGAACAGGCACTTGCTATAAATGTCAAAGGAAAAGGAATTCTAATCATAGTCGGTTGTGGACATCAAGGAATACATAAAATAATAGATCGTACTGAAGCTTTATTTGATACTCCTATTTATGGAATTATAGGAGGATTACATTTACCAATCCCAGAATTCCCCGGAGATGATATAACATTGGCAGGATTACCTATATATAAATTTATTGTAACAAGAAGACCTCCTTGGGAGCCTTGGCATAAAAGGGATCGAGATGACACCATAGAGTATCTAAAAGCAAGAAAACCTAAACTGGTCGCGCTTTCACCACATGATAGCAGTATGGAAAGTATAGATGCTTTTAAAGATACATTTAAAGAAGCTTACACGGACTTGAAAGTTGGAAAACCTATTAAAATAGCTTAAAAAAAATTAGTATATTGATTTATATTATTTAGCCTGGAATAGGTTCGATCATTTTCAATTCATCTTCCTTAATATGATCTAAAACTTTTTTAATGCATAAAGTAGAGCTTTGTACCTTTCTAATATCGCAGGCGCTTGTTAAATTATGAATTACTATATGTTTTACCCCTATTTTAGCATATTCTTCTAATTTCCCAATAATATCATCTGGTGTCCCAACTAGATAAAAATCTTTGCACATCTCTATTGGAATCTTCTCAAAAGCGTCTATTAGAGTTTTTTTATCATACCTTGTTGGAATGTAATCTAAAATTCCATAGAAATTATCCCCAAATGGATGTGAAAGACCATACTCTTTAAATGTTTCATTATCTGAAAACAATAAATGATTTTTTACAAGAGGATGTTCAATCATTTTATCACATTCTTCGATTTTTTCATCAATGATTACACTCACCTCAATTCCAGATGTTATTTCATCTGGATTACGTCCTTCATTTTTTGCTGACCTTTGAATTATTTCGAGACGTTCTTTATATCTTTTAGGATTTAAATTATATGGCAACCATCCATCTCCTATTTTACCTGTTAACTCAAGCATTTTAGGTTTAAAAGCACCTATCCATATAGGAGGTGGTTTATTTTTCTTATATGGTTTTAAAGAGAGAACAGCATCTTTTAATTTCCAAAAATTTCCCTCAAAATTTACTTTTTTATCATGCTTCCATAGAAGTTTAATAATTTTAATAGCCTCTTCTAAACGCCCAATTGGTTTTTCCCATTTAATCCCATAAGGAACAATATTTTCTCCCTCGCCAGCACCTATTCCTAGAATTACCCTACCTTTTGAAATATGATCTATAGTCAGAATCATATGCGCAAGTAATGAAGGTGGATGTCGAAAACTTTCTGTAACTGAGGTCCCTAAAAATACTTTTTTTGTATTGTTAGCCACCACAGCCATAGTTGGAAATGCGTTATACATATCATGAGGATTTTTCATATATGATGCCATATTTACAATATCTGGTGTCCAAATTGCATCAGGCCATAAGGACATTATATGATCTCCAAACCATAGAGAATCGAAACCAAGTTTCTCATACATATTTGCTGCCTTGAGGTTAGTTTCAAAAGGAGGGATAATTGTACTTTCAATTCCTATTTTTGTGTCACTTATATCCATTTTTAATTACCATTGAATTTCTTAAGTTTAATTTAATCGGAATTTAGATTTAAATCTTTACATATTTGTGAAAAAGAAGATTATGCTATTTTGAGAGATCTCAAATATAATTATGAAAAAATATTAAAATAGAAATTAAAAATTCTTAAATGCAGTTGTTAGTAGGATATCATTAAGTTTCGATTAATTTTAAGAGGTTTACTTATTATCTTTCACGATCTATTACTTTAAGTTCCATAACAATTTTACCCCAGCCACCACATTTTAATCCTACATCAGGGCATCCTGCTCTTTTAAATAATAGCTCATTTGGATCTTGGTCAGCAAACATCAAGGCATTAGCAGTATGTATTAAATTTTCCGCAGCACCCAACGCAGAAATACAGATTCTTTTCGGACAAAGTTTAGTTAACAAATTCCCATAACCATCGAAGTAAAATTTATCTCCAACCTTATGCTGACTGTTGCAGCCATGAGACTCAACCACTTCTAATACAATTGTCTTATTCATTAATTTAGGAGCTCTCTTAAGAACTTCCATATTATTTGGATTTTCCATAAAAACTTTCATTTCTTCATCAGTATAACCTAAATGGCTCCTTAAAAAGTCTAGATTTTCCTTAGACATGATTTTTTCTTATCTTTAAGTTTTATTATATACATTTTTATAATTTATATATAGTTAATTATTCCTACACTTATATTGGTTTTTGATAAACTATTCTTTCTAAAGGAAAAAGATAAAAGAAAAAGATTTTATTAACAAGAGCCTTAAGCTTTTACTCCAATTAATTTACGATATTAAGTTCAAAAAAAACAAAATATTTTAGCCAATATTCCTTAATCACGTTAGTGAGAAAACAATGGCAGAAACAATGAAAAGAACACTTCAAACAAACGCGGGCAATTTAATATATTATAAATTTATAGGTGGAAAAAATAATGTGATTATATTATATATTCACGGTTTAGGGCCCATAAATTCATTGTTTATGGAAGAATTTACTCGTCAACATAATGAATACTCTCTCTCTAATTTCTCCTGGATAATTCCTCATCTGATAGGATTTGGTGAATCTGAAAAACCTGATAAACTTGAAGTTTACAGTATGGAAAATCAAGGTCGATATCTATTTGAACTCTTACTTTTTGAAAAAGTTCGTAAGGTTATAATAATTGCACATTCCATGGGAGGTCCCGTGGCAATTTCCCTCATCGATAAAATCCAAAATCAGTCACATAGGGAGATTCAAGTAAAGGGTTTGTTTTACCTTGAAGGGAATCTTGATAAGAACGATACCTTTTTATCTTCAACTATTTCTCAATATCCTTTTGAAGAATTTAAAACAAAATTTAACGATTGGGTAGAGGATATGATTATCCAAATTAATTTAGATTATAGTATAAATGGACCCTATTCAATCTGGGGATCGGCTTATGATGTAGTAAAGTTATCTGAGGCAAATGAGTTGCTTCCTCGATTACAAAAGTTAATTGAATTTCCAGTATATTTTATATTCGGAGAGAAAAATAAAGGAAGATTCACATCGGAAGAATTAGTTAAAAGCCAGAATTTACCGGTTATCTATATACCTAATACTGGTCATAATATGTTTTTTGAAAATCCAAAAGATTTCTGGAAGGTTATTAAGGATTTGCTCAAATCGTGCTTATAAGGAATAAATCATATCTTATGTTTCCAAAAGTAATATTTCTCAATTGTTAAGGAAAAAATAAAAAAATTAATTAATAATTTGCTAAGCTTTAATTACCTCCACCAATTTAGGGAAAATCCGAGGATAATGAACAGCCATACAATGTACACCAGCCAACAAATCCTTTCTCTTGAGCTCTGAAATAAAAGGTTTGAAAAATTCATAATTGGCTTGATCATACATTCTATTCTGTTCCTTTTTATCATCTTTAAATTCTGTTTTGATATTTTTCCATTTAGCTAAAATGTCTTTTGGCACATCCACGCCCGGAACAAACATGTCGAAACCTTTTGCAATACTATAGCTTTTCATTGGAAAAATTCCAAGTAAAACAGGAACATTATACTTTTTAATCTCACTTAAAAATTCAATAGTTCTATCTAAATCATATACAACCTGAGTCTGTATAAATTCAGCCCCTGCTTCAGCCTTTCTCCCTATTTTAAGGATTTCTGCTTCCATAGGATCAGCATTTGGATTTGCAGCAGCTCCTACATGAAATGTTGGAGGATGTTCAATCTCATTACCATTTATTGATTTTTTATCAACCATTTCTCGAACAAGTTTAACTAAAGTTGCAGAATCAAGGTCAAAAACGGGTTTAGATTCTTTCATATCACCCAGAAAGGGATGATCTCCCGTAAGAGAAAGTATATTTCTCAATCCTAAGGCATGACCTCCCATTATCATACCTGCAATCCCTAATTTATTTACATCTCGAACCGTTAATTGCCAAATACATTCTAAACCAGATGCATCCTGAATAATATAAGATGCTGCCATACTATTAATTGTGACAATTCCTAGTGGGCTATCTGTTACATTTGCCGCTACTACATAAGGTGCCATCTCTTTAGCTTCTTCTATTGTATGGGAAAGATCACACGTCTTTTCAGGCTCAAGCTCTCCTGTTAATATGAATTCTCCATTCGCAAGCTTCTCCCCTAATTTTGAATAAATCTTTTTCTCTGCCATAACTCATCTACCTCCAAACCACTTCTCTTTGGTGACCAGATTCACTCCAATCCACTGGATCTCTCAATTTAGTATATAAATCGAGCCTTCCTAACTCTTTCAAGCGATTAAAAATTAAAATCCATCCACAATCCTTCTCATAATTCCCAACTTCACATTTTCCCTTAACCATGCCTCCACAAGGACCATTCATAAGGGATTTAGCACAGGTTGTAATTGGACAAATCCCTCCTGTTTCATTTAATAAACAATCACCACAGCCGCGACATCGCATATAGAAGCGACCAATTCTTTCTGTCATGCCCATGAATTCTGTATTTGTCCCAATAAACACAGGAATATGAGGATATTTCCTTTCAAGAACATTAGTAATACTTGCAACCCCTAATCCACAACTTAGTGTCAAAATGGCATCGATATTCTTTAAATCTTCATCTATTTGCCGAAAATCTTTCATCATAACTCGATTGTCACAAACTTCTTCAGGAACAATCGTGACAACAACTTCAAATCCTTCCTGTTCTAATTTCTCAGCCATTTCTTTAGCGCCTTCTGTACCACCAGTTTGGCACATTGCAGCACAACTACCACAAGATACAAGTCCGATCTTTTTTACATTTCGCAAAGCGCCTAAAACTTCTTCAAAGGGCTTTTTTGTGGTTATTATTGTCATCTTTTAATTTATCCCTACCTAATTAATTTTGATCATATTTAATAATTATTGAAATTAATCATGATATTTATTGTTTTGAATTATATAATGTAACATTTTCAAAATAGAAAAGATTAAAAAGAAAAATTATAAAAACTATGTAGGAAGATTTTTCTCTAGTTTATTATTAAATCTCTTATTTTATCGCATCTAAAATCGCAAGTTGTATAACTTCTATTATATTCTGAAATTTAATTAATAATTATTCCGTGAATTTTTATTTTAGATTTCATAAAGAATTCTTAAAATTAAATTTCAGAGTAGGTTTATGATTAAAGATAATCGTTTTTCTATTAATGAAGGTAGAGCCCTAATGCTTGGAAATGAGGCTCTCGTAAGGGGATGCCTTGAAGCGGGTGTATCTTATGTTTCTCAATATCCTGGTACTCCTACAAGTGATATTGGAGAATATTTTCAACAAATAATACAAAAGGATCAGAATATAGCAGATTATTTAGTGCATCAATGGGCGGTAAACGAAGCGGTTGCAGTTTCATCATGTGCTGGCGTTGCATGGACAGGATGCAGGAGTTTTAATCCTATGAAACATGTAGGATTAAATGTTGCAAGTGATGCTTTAAGTGTGATAGCCCTAAATGGACCTAATCCAGGAGGGATGGTTATAAATGTAGGTTCTGATCCAGGATCATTAGGATCTCATCAAGAGCAAAATGAACGATTTTACGCATGGATGCTTCATCTTCCTACTTTAGAACCCCATACACCTCAAGAATGTAAGGATTGGGTTAAAATTGCTTTTGATCTTTCAGAAAGGTATGATTTGATTATTAATGTTCGTACTTCAACAAGAACTGCTCATTCTAGAGGATTTGTTGATTTAAAACCTTTATCAAAGGGAAAAAAGAAAGGTGAATTTATTCGAAATATCCCTAAATATAATTCATTACCACCACATGCAATTAATAACCATATTAGATTGTATGAGCGTATTGAGAAATTGCGTGAGGCAATTCCTGAACTCAGGATTAATAAAGTGTTCGAGGGTAATAATAAAGTTGGAATTATTACCAGTGGAATGCCTTTTGGTTATACAATGGAAGCTCTCAATCAGTTGAACCTAAGTGATGTGTCAGTTTTAAAACTGGGAATGATTTATCCCCTAAATTATGCAGAAATCACTAGTTTTATCAAGAAGCTTGAAAGAGTCATCATAATCGAAGAATTAGAACCTTTTTTGGAGATGAAAATTGCGGAAATTGCCCATAATCATAATATTAGTGTAGAAATCATTGGGGAAAAATATTTTCCTAAATATAATGAATTCTCTACGGGATTGGTTGTTACAAGCTTAGCACAGATTTTCAATAAACCTCCTAATCAACAAATAAATAAGGCTATTGATAATTTTAATTCGTATAAAGAGATTATCCCAAGCAGATTTCCTACTTTCTGTACAGGATGTCCCGAAAGAGCCACGCTTTATGCAATTTTAAAGGCTACTAATCATCTAGAAAATACCATAATCAGTGGAGATATAGGATGTTATGTGATGTCTTTCTTTCCTCCACAACAATGCAGTGATTTGGTGATTTGTATGTCTGGAGGAATAAGCGCGGCTATAGGGATGTCTACAAAAACTGATAAGAAAATAATTGCTATGATTGGAGACTCCACTTTTTTCCATACCGGATTGTCTCCTCTTGCCGAAGCAGTAGGATATAACTCAAATATGTTATTAATGATATTTGAAAATTCTTGGACTGCGATGACGGGGCATCAAAATGATGTTCTTCGGTATTTATTAAATAAAGGATTCTCTATCGAAGAAATTTGCAAATCTATTGGTGTTTCTTGGCTAAGAGTGGAAGATTCATATAATCCTAAAAAACTTGTGAAATCTATTGGAGAAGCATTAGAAACAGAGGGGTTTAAAGTTATCATTGTAAAAAGAGAATGTGGTCTTCAAGCTCACAGATGGCGTATGGAACAAATTCGGGCATTAGAAAGAGAAGGAAAAAAAGTACAAGATGTATCATATTTCATTGGAGGGTGCCAAATGTGCTATGAATGTGCACGGGTTTTAAGCTGCCCTGCTATTAGAAGAATTGAGACAAACGGGATAGAAGAAATGCAAATTGATCAAGATCGGTGCATAAGATGTGGAGTTTGTTATGAAATTTGCCCAAATGGCGCAATACGTAAATCTACTATAAATTTATTTGCAGAGGAAGTGCCTTTCCGCGAGATTTAATGAAATTGAAATTAAAGTTATAAAAATAGGAGGTTATAGAATTGTTTAAAGAAACGGATATTATAAATATAGTAATAGCTGGAACTGCAGGACAGGGAGTTATTACTTTAAAGAGGTTAATTGAATTTGCAGCTCAAAAAGCGGGAATAAAGCGGGCTTTTGGAAGTGAAATATAGAACTTAAATCAAGTTTTTACACTTAATGCACGGGCTTGCTCAACGAGAAGGAGCTATCACGAGTCATACCAGGTATCAAAAGGAGATTTTTGAAGATGAGCGTAAAAATTTGCATTCATCTTTAATTTGTTATGGGGATGCTGATCTGTATATTTGTTTTGAGCCCGTAGAAGCACTGAGGAGAGGAATTTTCGCTTCAAATAAAACAACTTTCGTTTTAAATTCAAGAACCATTCCAGGAATTATGATTACTGCTAATTTAGAAGAATATCCTCCTTTAAAAAAAATCAATGAAATCCTCCATGGATACTCTAATCAAGTTTTTTTTATGAATGCTACCAACTTATCTCTTGATTATTTCAATTCTAATCAATATGTAAATCTCATCATGTTAGGCTTTGCTATTCCTACAGGAAAAATTCCATTTATCGAGATTGAACATTATGAAGAAGTAATTAAAGAATGGCTTCGAGATCCTGATATGAATATCAAAGCATTACATCTGGGAATTGAAAAAGGAATAGAAATATTTAAGGAATTAAAATCATAATTAGCAAAGGGACTTACATTTAGTAGTAATATAAATATACAATAATTTATTGTTAGAATTGATTCAAGCAAATAATTAAAAATGAATGTTGCTAGAACTGCCAAGAGTATTACGAAGCAGAAGAAGATATCAATTGGGAAATAGAAAAAACCTCAGAAAATGGAATAAAATCTAAAAATAAGTGAAAAATAAAATTATAAAAAATTATAAAGGAAAAACTTTCTCAGCTTCTTTCTCGTCAAATTCCAGCTCCCGTAATTTAATTCGAATTTCACGAGGAGTAAAAGAAGCTTTTAACATTTCAATAATATTATCATGTAAAGCCTTCAAATTATCAAGCGCAGCTGCATGATAAAAATCCTTCTCATTAAAATTAATGCTTACAATATCAGCCAACCCAGTTAAGCATTCACGAATGTTTTTATAACGTGCCATCACTTCATCCAATTTTTTACCAGTATTTATTTGACCCATCTTGTTCCCTCAATCATTTTTTTTGTTTCTAAGATATAATAATAAAAAATAATATATAAATGTGTCGGTTTTCGATCATCTTGTTGCGATATAACGATCAACATAATATATAATTCTGATAGAAATTGATGATTTATTACATCAATTTTACTAGTTTCAAAAATTTATAATTGATAATAATAGTGATTTTCAGTTACGAAAAACGGTGATTGTGATTACTTTCATTATTGGATTAATTTTGAGTGTCGAATATCGATCATTTTTTCGTAGTGTTGTTCCGGAAAAGTTACTTTCCCCATGCATTCCCTCATTTTTCGGTCAACTTGGTTATATCAAGAGTACTCTTAAAATCATGGGAGATTATGAGTTAATAGATAGGACAAAAAAAGATCCCATCCGGACCTATTTTCATTTTTTCATCATTTCGCTAGAAAAAAAAGTATTAAAAATTTAATTTTGACAGATTTCGCGAAAAGCAATCTCTTTTATGATCGAAAACATTTAAATATAAGAGTGATAATATTGTAATTAGTCAAAAAATATTAAAAATAGACATAAAAAAATCAAAAATTATAGGAGTTGATAACAAAAAATGGAACAATTATCGAAACTAGAAGAGAAAGTAAAACAACTAACGGATGTACAAAGGAATGAGATTTATGAGCATGCGAGGAGGATAAGCCATGAGACGTTGGAGGAGGTGTGTCCCGCACTATTACGCTTGGCATTAAATTCGGAGAAAGGAAAGCTCAAAAATCAGTTAGGAGCAGTTATTTTCCATCTTCAGAAGAATGAGCGTATTAGTACGGTTATTGGGCTCCAAAAGCTCATCGATGCGGCTCTGATAGTTGCCCCTGAAGAATTATTCAAGATTCTTGAGAGTTCCGAGGCAGATGCTCAGGAATTAGCAAAAAAAATTAAAAGTATATTGTAATTTTATTTAATTAATTTCTATTTCTTTTATAAGATTTTTACCCAAGGATGTTTTTTGGTAAGTTCATATAATATTTGAGAAGAAAAGTGATTAGATTTGACTTTTATATTTCAATCCTAATAGGAGTGTTATTTAGAAGATAATAATTTTTCATGTAGTTTTAAGGCTGGTTCAAATTGAGGGTTAATTCTTAAGCTTCGAGCATTTGTTTTAATGGCTTTACTCAAATTTCCTTGTTCATAAAAAATATATGCCATTTCGTATCACACTTCGAAATCTTCGAAATCGAGCTTAATAGCATGCTTATATGCCTTTCTAGCATTTTTGAATTTTTTATTTTCATAGTAGAGAGAACCTAAAGATTTCCAAGCTGCAATATTAAAGTTATGATATTTGATTTATATAATTTTATGTTAAGTTCTTTTCTACTGTAGTTCTTATATTTAGAGGTTGTATTGTTGAATCTCTTTTAGAAATACTAACTTTATTATTTTTTATATTTAAGATCCCAATCTCTAATTGATTCAACCAAATTAAAGAATTGAGTTTGAAAATTAATTGGAATAGCAAATTCATGAAAATATAAGCATGGGTTAAGCGAGAAAATTGGAAAAGTTTTCCTTCCATTCTTGGGAAGCCACCTTGTTTCCGTAATATTGTTATATATTATCTTTTTTTCATTATTAAATTTATAACCCAAACGATTCGAAGACAAAAAAATTTTAATTGATTGAGGTTCCAAACCTTTAGGTTTAATAATTCTGAACTGTAAATGAAATTGAATATAATAACCATTTTTTAATTTTACAATGAATTTATCATGCATAAGACCTCTAATAATTGGATATGATAAACTGATAAAGAAATAAATTATTAAAATTCTTATTATTAAAATCTTGAGATTAAAATCGTCTATAAAAGTTATAAGCAGATAAGAAATCAAAAAAAAAAGTATAGAAAAACTATTAAATAAAAAGAAGCTCAAATTAATCTTGTATTTCTTCTTTAAATCAAAACCTAAGTTATTTATCTCATCTTTCAAATATTGAATCAAGCTTGGAGAAAACCTTATATAACTTAAAATGAAAAAACGAAATAGAAGATATAGAATTAAAAAACTCCATGCTGTGATTTGATCGATCATAAAAGTATTTGAGATATCGGGAAAAAATTGTAGAAGGAATATAAAATAGATGAAATATGCTCCAGCTATGAAAATTAAAGAAAAATAAACTTTTATTGAATTCCTGATATATTCTTTTTTTATTATACGTAAAGACTTTATTATATCTGTATGACTTTCAAAACTTAATCTGGATTTTAGAGTTTTATTATTCATGAATCTTTTTTTCCTCTCCAATTTTGGAATTTTATTTTTTGCTCTTGAGGAGAAATCCAAAAGTTTTGGATTATTTCTTTGAAGATTTTTAAGTCAGGGTTATCCTTCTCATTTAACTCTACAACATGAAATTTTGGATTCTTTCTTTGAACCCTTATATAATTCTGGTCTTCAAGATATTCAAAAGCATGTAATAACTTTTCAAATCTATCTATGTTTAAACACTTCTGAACATCTGATTTATTAATAATAGTATCTGAATTTTTTAATTTAGCGAGACCCAATAAAACTTGCCCTCCTCGTAGAGACATTAAATTTGATATTTTTTCAAATATATTACAGACTGATCTCAAAATTCTATCAAAATCATTGTAAAATTCAACTTTTTTTTCTCCTTCTAACAAAAGAATTTCGTTAAAATTATCCAATTGGTATTTATTAATGAAATCATGAACGGAAATTGTCATTATAAGATTATTTTTACAAAACTATCTAAAATATTTTATGATTGAGAATGGAATAATTCATATTTAAATAATATTTCATCAACTTTGTAATTCTTTACAAAAAATTCGAGTAAAATTACAATAATCATCAGTATATCATTTAAATGCAGAAATTGTTTTTTTTTAATTAAAAAATTAGACTTAAAATAAAAATGTCAAATTTACCATTTCTAATATTTAACTATCTTGAATTCAATATAATTTTATTAATAATTGATACGATAATTGTAAAATATCTGGCTGAAAGGAAGGGATGGGATAACTCATATAAAAATGCTTATATTTTTGTGTCTATTTGGAGTTTAATTTATTATTCTTTACTTTTGTTAATTATTGAATTACCTACATATATATTAAATGATATTCTCTTAGTTGACTTCGAGAATTATATTTTGATAGCTAATGTTATAATCATAATTATAGACTGTATTTTGGCGACATTCATACTCAAGATTGTATATAAAAAGGAACTTGGAGAATCTTTTATTTTTTCCTTAATTATACTAATTTTCAAAAATATTCTTATTATATGTTTAGGTATAGTTTTCTTTCCTATTACGTCATTTATTCAATTATATCCCTAAATCAATTTTAGGAATATCGCTTTATTAATAGCACATGAGGTGTTATAGAAAGGGTAAAAATTTATCTAAAGTTATTTTGGCTCCTATTTTTGATGGGATTTCAACTGCTTTCTTTACATCATCATAAGAGTAACCTTTATTATAGAGATTCTCTATTGCGGGAGAGAAAACACTTTCATAATATTTTTCACCAACTTTTTTAATAATTTTATCGAATTCCTTAGTTGTTATCCATTTTTCTTGCTTTCTATGGGTTATGGATACACCTTTTTCCTTTCCTTTTTGTTCTAATTTATATTTCTGAGGTTCTTTTCCTAAGCGGGCTTGATATCCGACGATAGCAATCACAATACCATGAATCTTTGCTTCTTCTTCATTATGTCCAGCTTTAAGCCAGTCAATTCGATGATATTCAGAGATTATGTCCCATTTACCTATATTAATTGATTTAATCTCTTCTAATTCTTTTGAATTCAAACCTTTTAATTGCATTTAGTATAACTATAATTTGAATTATATTTTAATAAAAATTAATAAGAAAATTACAATTTTATATCTTTTATTTTTGGATTAGAATAACAATGAAAAAGTGATAAAATTGATATTTTAATTGTTTACTGCAATTTCATTTTCTTAACCTATTTTTAAATCCCTTAACTATAAGAACCATGATCTATAATATTCCAATACCTTTAAA
>JBHLLG010000077.1:0-13193 GCA_048885925.1 Candidatus Hermodarchaeota archaeon | reverse complement strand
CTTCAGTATTAAGGATTATTAATAAGCAACATGAGGATGGTTCATGGCAATATCCTATGAGCAAAAATGATTTAAGGACACAAGAAAATTACAATCAAATAGAAACATACAGGCAATTAGGCTTCCTTATTGAAAAAAATGGTCTTAATAATCAACATCAAGCTATTCAAAAAGCAGCAGAATTCTTATTTTCATTTCAAACAAAATAAGGCGATTTTAGAGGGATATACGGTAATCAATACTCCCCGAATTACACTGCTGGTATTATGGAACTTTTAATTAAAGCGGGATATCAGGATGATCCACGAATAGAAAAAGGATTTAAATGGCTATTATCAGTAAGACAAGATGATGGAGGATGGGCTATACCAATAAGAACAAATAATACAAAATGGTCAGATGTATTGAATGATCTTGAACCATTAGAACCAAACAGAGTAAAACCCTTTTCTCATATGGTAACAGGTGTAGTGTTAAGGGCTTTTTCTGCTCACTCTAAATATCGAAATTTACAAGATATAAAATTAGCAGGAGAACTTTTAGCTTCAAGGTTTTTTAAACCAGATAAATACCCTGATCGTAAGGCAGTGGATTATTGGTTCAGAGTATCATTCCCTTTTTGGTTTACTGATATTATATCTTCACTTGACACCCTTGTTAACTTAAGATTCACTATTTCTCACCCTCAAATTGAGTTAGCACTTAATATATTAAGAAATAGACAATTAGGAAATGGATTATGGGATTTAAAATTATTAAGGACTAAAGATGAAGATCTTCATCTATGGATTGCATTGGCAGTCTGCCGTATTTTTAAAAAATTTTATTAATCGTTTCTACTTTAAAAAAATATTTGATTTAAGCAAATATAATTAATAAAAATTAAAAAGCGGATTAAAGGCAAAATAGTTTGAAAATCCAGAATACTCAAGATATTATTAGAGAATTAAGAGAGGATAACTCCTCTGGAGCTAGTGAATTTATTGATAAAGCTCTTGAAATAATTAAAATTCAACTTGAACAGGTTATTGATCCGTACAAAGACATAAAAGAAGATCTTATATATTTGTTAAAACAAATAATTGATACCCATCCAAGTATGGCTCCCCTTATCAATACCATGGGATATCTGATTCACGATTTAGAAAAAATAAATAAAAATGCTATAGAGGAAAAGTTGAATCAGTTTAAGATTTACAGAGAAAAAATAATGAAATCCTTAGAATTTGCCTTTCAAACATTTTTAAAAGAGAATAAAAAAATTCCATTGAAAATAATGTTAATATCTTATAGCTCAACGATTATCAACTTATTATTGAAAAATAAAGAATATGAATTTGAAATTTATGTACTGGAATCAAGACCTCTCCTTGAGGGACAACACGTTGCTGAAATTTTATCTTCACGTTTTAAAACACATCTAATTATAGATAGTGCCATGGGAAATTTTATTGATGAGATAGATGTAGTTTTAATAGGAGTTGACAGTATATTAAAAGATGGTTCGATTATCAATAAGGTGGGCACATTTACCTTGGCTGTATTAGCTAGCACCAGTAAGGTAAAAGTTTACGCAGTCTGCGACTCGTATAAATACAACTTAAAAAGTCATTATGGTTATAGTGTACTAATTAAGGAAAAACCAATAAGAGAAGTTTATGATAAAGAGATAATAAATAAGTTTTTGGAGGTTCATAATTTTTATTTTGATATTACCCCACCCGAATATATTTCCGGAATTATATCTGAATTAGGGATATTAACGATAAAAGAATTTTTGGAAAAGGTAAAAAAAGTACTTCCAATCGAGTGGTTTAAATATTTTTTAAATAACAAAGAGATATGACATTAAAATCTAAAATGAGTGTCAAAAAATCTAATCATATAGCAATAGATAAGAAGTCTTCCGAAAAAATTCCTAATGTAGATAATGCGTATCGAATAGCAGAAAGACTTGCCTTCCCTCGTTTGATTGGTACAGAGGGAGAGAAAAAAGCTAAAGAAATTGTTATAGATGAATTTAAAAAAGTTGGTTTTAATTCAGTATATCGAGAAAGTTTTAAAACTTCTTTTTATATTTGGATAGTCTTAAGATATGCTTTTATACCGTTAGGGATTTGTTTACTCTCGTTAGCAGTATCGTTTTTTATGAACTACTGGTTCTCTCTAGTATTAGTTTTAGTTAGTCTTTTTATTGGTGTTAGAATCCTTGGATTAGCAACATCAAGTGAAATTAAATTATTGAAAAACGAAGAAAAGAATTTTCCAACTGAAAACATTTATATTGAATTTAAAAGTAAAAATTCCAGGGCAAAAGTTATCTTTATGGGGCATTGGGACTCAAAATCACAAACTTTCCCTTCGTCTATAAGAATAATTCTATTTATGATAACCCTTTTTAGTTTTACAATCATGCTGTTATTATATTTTATTTTGTCTATCATTCAATTAATATTTCCTTTTAATAACCAAATATTAAATTATTCTATGTTATATATAAGTGTTGTAATTATTATACTTAGCAATCTAAATTATTTTAATAAGACAGGAAACAAATCTCCTGGAGCGTATGATAATGCAGCAGCAGTAGGAGTCATTGTTGAACTAAGTAAATACTTTAGAAACAATTCCTTAGATAATATTGATTTCCTGTTCTTATGTACGAGTTCTGAAGAATTGAATTTAGGAGGGGCAACAAATTTTATTCAAAAACATAAGAATGAATTAGAAAAAAATTCTACATACTTTATTAATCTCGATCCTATTGGAGGTCAGGATTTTATTAGATTAATAACTTCATATGGAATTCCTCGTAGATCATCTTCCAAGAAATTAACGAAGTTATTTTTAGACAGTGCTAATGAATTGAATATTAAGATAAAAGATATTTATTTGCCTACAGGAGCTTGGTCTGACTATATGCCAATTGTTCAAGCGGGATTCGAGGCTTGTTGGCTCGGTTCTCAACCAGGATTAAAATATGTACATACCAAGAAAGATGATATGCATTTAGTTTCCAAAAAAGGAATAAAATATACTCTTCTCTTATGTGTGGACGTAGCAAATAAATTGAATAATGAATTTAATTAGTTTTTCTTCTTTTGAATGATAAGGATTATTTTTTATAAAGAAAAGATAAGTAAGTTTTAAGAAAGATTAAACATAACTTAATTTTTACCCTTAAATTTATTTAATAGAATTTGATTTTTTAAAGAAAAAATAAGAGTTTTTTATAAATGTTAACTCCAGAAAAGATGAAAGAAATTTTAAAGGAAAATGTAATTAATCTTAGGTTTCACGCTCGTGGTGGACAAGGTGGAGTTACTGCTTCTAATTTATGTGTGGAAGCTTTTTATGGTTATGGAGTATGTCAACCTCTCTTTGGAGCAGAACGTATGGGATCTCCCACTGAAAGTTATGTTAGGCTTAGTGTAAATGAAGAATTGGTGAGAACTAATGAACAAGTTTATGCTCCACATGCAGTTTCTGTACTGGATCCTTCTCTCCTTGGAGAAATTGATGTGACGGCAGGACTTGCGCCTGGAGGGTGGCTTATTGTAAATACTACACTGGATCAAGTTACTATTCAAGGAATTATTGGAAGAACAGACATAAATATTGCAACTATAGATGCATTAAATATTGCAATGGAGATACTTGGGAGAAATATTACAAACACCATTATTCTAGGAGCCCTAATACGAGTTATTCCAATATTCTCTATTGATGCGCTAGCAGATGCAATAATGCTTCGATTTAAAGGGGAAATTGCTGGAAAAAATGTAGCTGCTATAAAAAGAGCTTATGAAGAAACCTGTGTATATGAAAGTTCAAATGCTCCTAATCTTGATTTCACCATTGATACAAAAGTTCCTTGGCAACAGGTATATCCCGGTTTGCCAGGTTATAAGGAAGTTGATGAAGCAGGAGTATGGTATTGCGATGAAGATGTTATAGAAATTGGGAGCAAACAAGTAAATACTGGTTCTTGGGGTGAATGGGATATGATATGGGATGAAGAAAAATGTACTGATTGTGCTCAATGCTGGTATATTTGCCCAGATTTTGCTATTATTAGAGAACAAGGAGAAGATGGATTATGGCATATGAAAGGTATTGACCAATCCCATTGTAAATCATGCCAAAATTGTCTTGAAATTTGCCCAGTAGAGGCTATTAGTAAAAAATTGAAACAAGGTCCGGCAGCTTGTGCCGCTCCAGAATAATTGAGGTGAAAATAATGTCAATAGAACCAATGAGAATATTTTTCAAAGAAATAAAAGAACCTATAGAAACTACAATGATTGGAAATTATGCTGTTGCTGGAGGAGTCACTCAAACAGATCCAGATGTAATATGTGCTTTTCCCATCACACCACAAACCCAATCAGTTGAAGGATTATCTGATGTTGTTCATCATGGAAGATTAAAAGCAGCTTTTGTAAATGTAGAATCAGAATTAGCCGCAATAAGTTATTCAACTGCTGCTTGTGCAGCAGGAGCAAGATCATTTACTGCAACAGCAAGTCAAGGATATTTATTAATGACTGAAGCCCTCCCGATGGCAGTAGGGTGGAGATTGCCTTTAACTATGATGATTTCTGCCAGAGCTTTTAATTCACCAAATTTATCCATTTGGAATTCTTGGGAATTCACACAAGTAAATTCTGAAATAGGTTGGAATATAATTGTCTCTGAGAACGTTCAAGAGACTTATGATGCAGCTATCCTTTCAGTTATGATTTCAGAAGATTCACTTTTTCCTACTATCTTTGTTCATGATGGATTTATTATATCTCATTCTGTACAAAAGTTGACTCTAATTCCTGATGAATCAGTTAGAAAAATGACACCAAAGAAGCCAAGACACACTATAGATCCTTCAAAACCAGGTACTTGGGGTGGTATAGTCACTCCTTCTTACTTTATGGAAGGAAGAGCAAATTTAGAGGAAGCTAAAAAGCCTGTTTTAAGTAAAATGATTAATGTTTTCAATAAATTTGAAATAGAAACAGGCAGAGAGTACAAACTTATTGAAACTTATAATTTAGATAACTCTTCCAAAACTGCTTTTTGTACAATGGGATCAATGTGTGGTAATATCATAAGTTGGATGACAAAAAATAAGGATGTAGGTTTAATTAAAATAAGAGCTTATCGACCATTCCCGTATGAAGAACTAAGAAAAATTATAGAAGAACATAATATTGAAAAACTGATTCTCTTAGAAAAAAGTGATTCATTAAATGGGATGTTACCTCCATTTTCTATGTCAGTTGCTTCGGCTTTATATCCATTAAGCACAATTTTTAGAAGTTTTATTGTTGGCTTGGGAGGGAGAGATGTAACTCGAGATGAATTTGACATTGTAAAAAGGAAAATGTTATCTGTAAATAATATGAAAGGACAATTATATCAATATCTGGGAGTTAGAGAAACTAAAGAAAAAATATTTGGGGTGGATCGCTAAAATGTCAAAATCAGAGAGAAATATTATTAATTTTGAAGATATTTTAACCAGAAATCAAAAAAGTAATGTACTATTTTTCAATTACGATAATGAAGCCTTTATGAATACAGGAATTCAAGAAAGCGGAGGAACTCCACCTTATGCTTCTACAACAACAGGTCCAGCAGGAGAAAAGATTCCTGGTAAAATAGGTGTTAAACAAGATTTAGTCACTCCATTTGCTTTCTATGGAACTAAAAAGCTTTTTTTAGCTACGGTAAATCCAGCATATCCAAATGATTTTATGGGAAAAATTGCCGATGCGCTCAAATCAAATGGTTCCGCTTTTATTCAAGCTTATTCAGACTGCATGAGAGGCTGGAGACATGAAGCTGCAGATGCTTTAAAAATATCAAAACTAGCAACAGATTGCGGATATTGGCCTCTTTACACTGTTCGTGTTGAAGATGGAGTCCCGATATTTTCATATTTTCGTGGATTAGATATTGATAAAGAGAAGTTTGTAGAATATCTCAAATCGATGGGAAAATTTAGACATCTTTTCAAACCCAAATTTATGGAAAAAGAAATTGACGAGATTATTTATTTAACAGAACAAAGAAATAATAAATTGAAAGCTCTTATTGATAAATTCGGAGCAGAAAAATCTATTGATGTTTATAGAGTCAATAGGAAGAAATTGAGACCTCAAACTCATATACAACCAGGTCATGGCCTATGTCCTGGATGTGGTGCTGGAATGGTATTGAACCAAATGGCAACAGCAGCAACAGCTGTTGCTGATAAGAATATTATTTATGTAAATAACACAAGTTGTTCGGAGGTTTCCACTTCAAAAGATAATGTAACTTCTTGGAATGTTCCTTGGGTTCACCATTTATTTGAATCTGGTGCAACTGTTGCTGAAGCTATCTCAACTGCGAAAAAGATTATGAAAGCAAAAAATCTTTATGAAAAAGAAGTTCCATGGGTCATTCATATAGGAGGTGACGGCTCTACATATGATATTGGCTTTCAATTTTTGAAAGCAGCACTAATTAGGACAAGCAGTTTTGTCGAGATGAATGAATATTTGAAGAACCAAAAATAATTCTTTTCATTTTTTAATACTGATAAATTTTTTTTTCTCTAATTTTTTTTATTCTTTATGCCTATTTTAATTGAAAAAAAATATCCAATTTATATAATAACTATTGACAATCCTGAAGTAAAAAACGCTGTAGATGGTCCTACTGCGAATAGTCTTGCTAATGCATTCCGTGATTTCGAAAAAGATGAAAAAGCTCTAGTAGGTATACTAGAAGGAGCAAATGGTACATTTTGTTCTGGGGCAAATTTAAAAGCAATTTCTGAAGGGAAAGGGAATAGAATTGAGAAAGAGGGAGATGGACCTATGGGACCGACGAGAATGTTGCTATCCAAACCAGTGATTGCAGCAATATCAGGATATGCAGTTGCAGGAGGACTTGAACTCGCTTTATGGTGTGATTTACGCATTGCTGAAAAAGATGCTATTTTTGGAGTGTTTAATCGTCGATTTGGTGTTCCTCTTATCGATGGATGTACTATACGACTTCCGAGATTAATTGGATTAAGTCGAGCTTTAGATATGATTCTTACAGGACGTCCTGTTAATGCTCAAGAAGCATATGATTGGGGATTAATAAATAGAATAGTTGACATTGGACAATCAAAACAGGAAACCCTAAAAATAGCAAGAATTATCGCGTCATTTCCTCAAATATGCTTAAGAAATGATCGTTTTTCTATATACAATCAGTTTGGATTAGATTTAGAAGAAGCTATGAGAAAAGAGTTCGAATTTGGTTTAAAATCCTTAGAAAGTGGAGAATATCTAGAAGGAAGTAAATCTTTTTTACAAGGGATGGGAAAACATGGTTCTTTTAATGATTGGTAATCATTATTAATACTTGCAAATTAAATATTTCTTGGTGATAAAATGATAGAATTTAATGAATTAAGAATTAAGACTCCAGAAAGAGAGATTTTAGTGGATATAACAAATGAGATTAATAAAATTGTCAGAAATACTACTATTGAAGAAGGAGTATGTCGAATCTTCGTCCCTCATACCACTGCGGGAATTACTATCAATGAGAATGCAGATCCTTCTGTTATTAGAGATATTAGTAATTATTTAAATAAATTAATTCCTAGAGGTGGAGGATTGGGATATTCTTATAGACATGGTGAAGGTAATTCTGATGCTCATATCAAATGTACTTTAACAGGACATTCTGTGGATATAATAATACATGAAAACAGGTTAATGTTAGGTACATGGCAAGGAATAATGTTTGTGGAATATGATGGACCGCGAAATCGAAAAGTATATGTACAAGTTCATGGAGAATAAATATATCATTAATTGTAAAGCCTTAAATAACTCTAAATTAGATAAAAATTAACTGAATACTATCATGTAAATAATTTATAGTAGTTAAAATTTAAATTATATACTATTTAATTCTATTCTAATTATTAAATTTCTAACAATACAAATTAAGGGATTTATATGGAGTTTGGATTTGGTTCTTTAATGAACTTAATAAAAGTTAAAAGAGAGGTTAAGAGAAGGCGAGTCTCGAGTTATGATAAAACTGGTGCCAATGCCGATTTTAAAATTATTGAAAAAACAGAAAAATTTAAACTATGTGATTTAACTTGTTCGGGTATTATAAAACATATTTGGATGACACTTGCTTCTGAAGATCCTTACTATTTAAGGAAAGCTGTAATTCGAATGTGGTGGGATGATGAAGAGCATCCTTCAGTTGTTTGTCCAATTGGTGATTTTTTTGGAGTTGGTCATGCAAAAACCGTAAACTTTTGGAGTTTGCCACTCTCTATGGGTCCTAATGATGGTAAAGGATTTAATTGCTGGTTTCCGATGCCATTTTCTAAAAATGTTAAGATTGAAGTTGAGAATGAATCTCAAGAACAACTTATCCTTTATTATTATATTGATTACGAGGAATATCAAGAAATCCATCAATCTTTAGGGAGATTTCACACTTTTTGGACACGAGAAAACCCTTGTAAAGGTCAAGATTACAAAAAACTAAATGAAAGGGGTTGGAAGTCCGAAATGTTTAGTAAAGAAAACCTTACGCACGAAGATGATTATTTAATATTAGAAGCAGAAGGTGAGGGTCATTATATTGGATGTCATTTGGATATTCATAATTTGTTTAAAACAGATACAGAAAATTGGCCAGGTGAAGGGGATGATTACATTGAAATTGATGATGGAGAAGTAATTCTTCATGGAACTGGAACTGAAGATTACATCGGAGGAGCTTGGTGTCCAAATCAATATTATTGTTCCCCATATTTTGGAATAATATTACCAGGTGGAAAGAATTGGAGTGGAAAAATTTCCTACTATCGATATCATATTGAAGATCCTATTTATTTTCATAAGAACATAAAGGTTAAAATTGAACATGGCCATGCGAATCAACGTTCAGATGATTGGTCGTCTACTGCATATTGGTATCAGACAGAACCTCATAAAAAATTTAAACAAATTTTAGCAGTGGAAGAAAGATTACCAAGGGAAGAACCGAAAGAAATAGCTTAATTTCAAGGAAAAACTAAATCTTTAATTTTTATTCACAGAAGAATTATTGTATTCAACCCTACTTAACCAATCATTAACTAAAGGATTAAACAGATTTGCTTTTTCAATTTGTAAATTATGACCTGCTTGGTCAAGAATAGCGAAGGTAGCACTAGGGTAATTTTCAATTATGTTCCAAGCATCACGATATCCTACTGAAATATCTTGTCTCCCTAAAAGAAATAAGGTTGGTTTATTATACAAATCTATAAGCTGATCAACCTCGAAAGAAAACTCATAATTAGTTGGAAAGATTGAGTTCAAAAAATTTTGATCAGCAATTTTCAATCCAGGTAAAACTTCGTCTCTAAATCTTTCCCATACATCTTTATTTTGAATAATTAATGATTCTTCGACTTCCTTAGCTTCTGAAGGGCTTAAACTCGATATAAATTCAGTGTCTTTTATTAAAATTTTAAAATCTTTAGGTAAATCTCGCTTTTCAGTTTGAGGTATTATAAGAGGACAAATATATAAGACTCCATCTACAAACTTAGACCTCTTCAAAATAACTCCTCTTGCTAAATAGCATCCATAAGACTCACTGGCAATTATAAACTTTTCATTAGGAATAACCTTATCTATAAATTCTAAAACAATATCGAGCATCTGATCTGATGTTGTTAACCATTTTGGTCCAATAGTTTTACCCATTCCAGGTAGATCAAAATAAATACGTTTGTAACCTCCTTTATTTTTAAAAATTGGCTCCATACATCCTTTCATTAAACGATGGTCAGGCATAAAACCATGAATATTTAGAATAGGATATCCTTTACCAAACTCTTCATAATAGATTGTTGTATTTTTAAGCTTACATTCCATATGAAATCATCAAACTGATTTTTATTCTTAGAATTTTCATAAATGATATTGAGTGTTTTAAGTTATAAATTAGAAATAAAAAATTAAACAAAATAAATGTAATATGCTCTTTTTAATTTTTATTATATAAATAATGAAATTCATAAAATCCTGATATTTAGCAATATTTGTATTCTATTGCTAAATCTATATAATAGGAAATAAATATATTGTTAAAAAATGAAAAAATTGTAAATTATTTTTCCATTTCTAATCTCTCTATTCTTTCTTCATGTACGATTTTTAATTGTTGTTGTTGTTGCATAAATGTGTCATAATTAATAGGAAAGAATTTAAACACTAAAATTCCTAGAATCCCACCAAGAAGAGGTACAAATCCTATTAATAATTTAAGGCCAATGAGTGCTGTTGTAGTTTGCGTATCAGCATCAGCATCAAACCCAGTTAAAATTCCAACAATGATTAAAGTTAATCCAGAGAAAACTAGAGATAATCTTGCGAAGAGAGCTAAAATACCATTGTATGAAGCTTCTCGCCTTTTATTGGTCCTTAATTCATCATAATCAATCGCGGCACTTATAGCAGGTTCAGTCATAAGCATACCAGCAGCTCCCAACCCAGGAAAAATTGTAATTAGTAATAATATGAGAAAGTCATTTACAAGGAATAGTGGCCATATTCCTAAAGAAAAAATGACCATCGCAAGAAGCAATCCGTATTTTGGTCCTCTTTTAGAATAGATATATCTCCAAAAAGGTACGCTTATGATAATTCCTATTGCTACTCCAGCAGCAGAAACACCTACTAAACTTTCATCTACACCAAGAATAAATTTAGCATATAAAGGAAGAACCATTATGGTTAATCCAAAACAAAAGTCAAGCAAAGTATATGTCAATGTTATATTTATAAATGGTTTATTTTTAAGAGTCTCTTTAATTGCCGTAAATACTGGTAATGGTTTATCAATTTGATATTCTTTTTTTTCTTTTGAACCAAGAAGGGAAAGTAACATTGTAATAGGGATAAAAATTCCTATTATAAGTCCTGCAAATTCCCATCCAATAGCATCTGCAATGATAGGTGGAATTATTATTCCAGTAAATGACGATATAAACGCAATTGAATCTTTTATAGCAACAACAGTAGCTCTTTCTCCTTCTTCTTCATACATTTCAGTGTATAAAGCTGACCATCCTACCATACAAAGCGTAAATCCAAGATCGAATATAAATAACATAAGGAGTGCATGGAAAAATATAAAAATTTGTTCTGAGCTTGAATAAGGTACCCACCAGAGAAATATAAACCCAATTGTGAAAGGAATCGTTCCAAGCACTATATAGGGAATGCGACGCCCCCATCTAGTTATCTTTTTATCCATATAAAATCCAAGTAAAGGATCATTTATTGCATTCCAAATCCCATAAATTAACCAAACCCAACCAGAAAGAGCTAAATCAAGATGCGGTCCATATTCAGCTGTAACATAAAAAAATACAAATGAAGCAGAAATCATGTTATATGGAAGTGCTGAAGGTACAGCACCAAGGGAGTATAAAAAACGCCCTCGAAGTGAATGTACTTTATCTTTATGGTTTTCCTTCATTTTACGTAATACGATTATGATTTTAGATTATTAATAAATTTTAATATTATTTTAAGATTTATTTGATGATATTAATTAGGTCTACTAATTAATAATACTAAGTTTTTTCGAAAAATTAATTATAAATCTTCTTCAATAATCTCTAGTCCTAAAATCTTGGCTCCAATTATGAAAATTTCCTTCCAATCACCAACAAATGTAACTCTATGCCATCCGAATGTTTCCCAATCGTAATTTCTCATAATTTTTTCGACATCATTTTTCACAAGCATCTTTGATACACAACCTTTCTCATTAACTACATTATCTATAATTGTCCCTTGTCTAATTGATATTTTTTTTTTAAAAACACTTATTTTTATGGTTGTTACAATTTCACCAACAGGGAATTTAACACAAGGAGAAGCACCTAAATAATGAGTTTCACCATGAAAAACTATTTCATAAGGAACTGATGGTCCATCAAGTCCATAAAGTTTATTTGGAGCTACACAGTGCATATATGTAATTTGCTCATTAATAATATCAAGAGTATGGTTAGATACAAATCCCGGTCGACCAGTTAAATATAATCCAAATAGGAAACTCGCTGTTGAATCCATATCAGATTCACATATACCATATTTCCCTTCATTACTTAATTCAAAGTAAGCCATACAAGGATAAGCAGGTAAAATTCCTGTCAATAAGAATGTCCCACAATCTGGAGTAAAAATATCAATATCTCTATCTTCTAAGATTTCTTTAAAAGCAAGATATAATTTTGCGGAATTCAGGATAGTTTTTTCAGATGGCTCTACTTTCAATGCTTTTTTAATCCATTTATCAGCAACCTTCTTAGCTTCCTCTTCATTAATTTTTCTATAATATTGTAGAATCTCATTTGGATCTCCTCTTATCATGTCTATACCAAAGATATCTTTCAAGTTTTCTCTATATTTTGTTTCATCTATCCTCCATTGATGCGCTTGGTCTTTGCCGACAGTGTCTATATAGAATTCAAACTCCTGATCACCACTCATTTTTCCAATTTGTTCAAGAAATTCTGGATGATTTTTTAATATTTTTTTACGTTCTGGATCGATTAATCCTAATATTACATCCCAGTTCATTCTTATTACATCACTTGCATAAACTAGAACTCTCTTTCCCCTTAACTGCAATAACTTGCTTAATGCTTCAATTGATTTTACAAAATCTTCAATCTTCTGTGAAGATATTGGAAATATTTGGAAACCTTTATCTTTAATTGTTGAATATATTTTAGTAAATGTATGATCTCCTCCATAAATTAAATTAGCAAGTATTACTGGTTTATTAATTTCTATAAATTCAATCCCAGCTTGGATAATTCCAGGATCGCCATAATGCCCGATTGTAAAAATAATTAATCCATCGGCTTTTACTATATTTTCTTTAATATCATCAACTAAAAGTTGATCATAGGAAGTAATCATATTTCCCAAATTAAAAGTTACTTTTGGAAAGCTCTTAATTAGATGTTCCTTAATCTCATTTATTAGTTTTAAATTGTCATAACCTAAATAGGGCCAACCCGCTTCCCATTGCGGTTTACCAATAAAAACAACCTGAATTTTTATGTTATCTAAAGTCATAATCTAAACCATCATCGCATTGTATATTAA
>JBHLLG010000076.1:0-13532 GCA_048885925.1 Candidatus Hermodarchaeota archaeon | reverse complement strand
ATTTCTAAATAGGAATCATCCTTAACATTTTGTAAAATAATTTGAGCAACATTAGCTAGTGCTCCTTCATATGCATCTGGATCATCATCTAAATTTAAAAGTAAAATGATATAATATCCTGATTCTGGTCCTGTGTAATAAGATAAAATATTCATAAAACCAAATGTTAGTGTAATTACTCCTATCTCTCCGGTATACTCATGAGTACTATATACTTGCATCAATGTTTTGTTCGAAATACTAATATCTTCAGGATATCTTACTAAAAGCTCTGTTCCTATTCTTTCATCCCATTTCATCAATAGGAATCCTTTTGGTTTGATATCATCGGCTCTTTCTGTTCTAGATATTTTTCCTATAATTTTGGGTGATTTTCTTCTCTTCTCAATTTCAATTCCTAAAATATCCCCTAATGAAAGTCCAAGTTTAACCCATTTATCTCTTACTATCTCTCCAACAAAAGCCTCTTTTGATCGATATAGAAGAGACTCTGATATTACATTACCTCCCTTAATTGCTTTTTGCATCCTTCTCGCTTTTTTAACAAATGTTGGAGTAGTCGCACTTTTATAAATTCTATATGTAGCAATACTACCCACAACGGCAATTATGGCAGAAATAATTAATATGAAATAAAAAGTTGGCATTCCGGGGAAAATCTCTTCAATCTCAACCACAATGGTAATCCTAAATTCCTCGGAGATGTAATCCTCTCTAGTAATATTAATTTTGCCCGTAAGAGTTTTTGAAGTAAAGAAAGCATCTATATTTCCCGTAGGAAAATTATATATATAAGTACCATTTGCTAACTCCTCAAACTCATATTCAACTCCCCCTATTGTCATTAAAACAGCTGCATTCATTAAAGGAATATTTCCTTTCGTAGGATCTGTTAATTCTAATCGTAAAGTAACCGTTTCTCCTTTTTTAACATTTATTTGATTAATTCCGTCATTGAGAAGATAATCAATTATTCTTTTATTGATACTTAAAGAAATTATGGCATTTTTATGATCATAATTATTTTTACCGAGTGTAATAATTAGTAAATATTCTCCGATTGTTAAAGTTTCAGTATTGAAATCTAAGATATATAAATTATCAACAGTAGGGATTAAAGTTCCTTGACCACTAGCAATTACATTCCCTACACTGTCGTATTGCTCCCATATATAATATTGACTACCTAAATTAGTAATTTTTGTGCCTTTTATCGCATCAGTATATAAGAATGTAAAATTAACAGCATCTTGTATATAAATGGTTTCAATTTGTTTAAAGAATTCCGATGAACCATTAATCATTGTTAGACGATTTAATACAATCAAATCCAAATTCTTTGTTGCTGGTATGTAATGCTCTTTTATAACAGTAAAGCTTATAATATAATCATCAGCATCTAGTAAGGATGTATTTATTGTCTGTAGATAATACTCCAATTCCTCATAATATTGGACTGTTCCAGATATTTCCGGTTTACCTATTATAGAATAAGTAACTGTTCCTTTTGTTTCATAAGCTACTATTCTTGAATGTTTTATTATGAAAGAAAGATTAAATGTAACGGATTGATTTGTTTCTATAACTCCTGTGTATATAGTATCTTTATCAAGGTTTTCTAATGAAAATTCTCCTTGTCCGGAAACAATATCTGAAATATTATATATTTGCCCTCCTACTGTAATAGTCATTGCTAATTCTGATGGAAGTAAATCCTCGACACCATTGGATATTCCAGTAATTAATAATGTTGCATAATCCTCAAACCATCCTTTCTCGACAACACTGACTTGAAAAATTCCTCCTTTGCTAAAATCTTGTCTAGCTATAGAGAAATTAATTACTTCTAGATATTGATTTTGGTAAAATTCTTGGATGTATTCGACTTTAATTATAACATCAAACATAATATTCGTGGTACTTTCTATGGTGAATAAGAATTGGTTATTTAAAGGATAAATAATTCTATCATCTATGGTTAGGATTCCATTTCCATTTATGTCTCCATAATTCAATGAATATTCATAACCCTCATTAGTAGTTATATTTAAATTTTTTAAGGATGTTAAATCTACTTTACTCCATGTGGATCTATTATAGCAATTATAAATCTCAAAAGTTATGTTTTTAATTGCCCATCCCTCAACTGCCGTTAAAAGAGAGAGCATCTCTGTAATGTTAAATCTTGAATATTGAACATTAATTTTTTCTCTAATAAAAGAGACATCAGCATTAATATCTATATTGCCATCAAATGAACCTCCAATAGTAAACTCAAAATTGTTATCACTTGTGGGACTAGTTTTCTCTAGGTTAAGCTTTAGTCCTGTCCAGGTGCCAAGAGTATAATTATGTCCACTATGATTATTATAATGAAACATCTTAAAGGAACCATAAGGATCCACAATAGTAATGTTTATGTCAGATTCGGCAACGTTCCACATAATATTATAAATATTAAAGCTAATCTGCGATAAAATCCAATCGTTTGAGATATCTGGAATCGAAACCTTAAATGTATTGTCTATACTATTATAAATATTATATTCTGTAGTAAAATCTTCAGAAATTTTCCCGTAAGGTTTTACTGACATATTGACGCTTTCTTGCCAATATTTCGATTGAGGTGAATCATCATTTTGCGACTGGTTTAACATTAACTCATTTTTTAATAGGAATAATGACATTATTAAATCCAAAGGTAGAACATATCCAGATTTGTAGGCTTGTATTTTAATTGTATAAATTATCTCAGTTTCTAACTCATCGGTTTCAATAACTGCTTGATGTCTTCCGATATAATCATTTTCTTGTTGCAATGTTCCTGAACGAACGGGTATTGTTCCTTTTAATATTTCATATGACATTGAATCTGCATAGGCTGGACCTAATAAATTTTCATACACTGATTTAGTAACATTGAATAAAGTTCTTATTTTTAAACTCGAACCCGTTTCAATAATGATATTATTTGACGGATTTAAGGACACGATTTCTGTTTTAAATTCTTCTAGTTGAGTTTGTGTAATATCAATCTTAATAGTATAAGCGATTTTCGCTTTGATATTAAAATCAACCTGACTATAATTTCCAACTGTAAGATTAATTATTTCAAAAAACACCAATCCTCCATAAAAATCAATACTTAAAGAATAATTTGAATTTATTACAGAGGAATTTGCCCATCTAAAAGTTGCTTTTCCATCCAAATCCGTGGTTAAATTGACTATATAATAATCTAAGACAGAATGTTTTAATATTAATTTTGCTCCACTAACAACCTGAGATGTATCAGATGTAAGAACGGTAAAATTGACTGTTGTTAAGAGTGTAGTTACATTGACAACAGAATTTGGTGCGAGTATATCCCCTGATGCTACAATAATTTCGGTCGCATTGTAATTAATATCTCGATACCATACCGAATAGTTATATTGATAAGGAGTAGTATTTAACCATCGAAATGTTGCTTGTCCTGTATTGCCAATCGTACAATTCTGAATTGAACCTGAACTATTACTAACTATTATCCATCCAGAATCTACGGTAATTCCATCTACATCTACGACATTAAAGATGTTTCTGCTGATATTGCAAATTAAATTAATAATTTGAGTTGCTCCTTCTATTAGAATTGCTTCAGATGTTTTATTAATTGTTATTGTATAATATGGAGGAAGATTTGATGTCATGGATACTGTGAAGTTATATTCATATTCTATTGACACTATATCTTCAAACATAATAGTTCCATTAGCGAGTGTAATACCACTTCTAATTAAATTATTATTTTCATACATAGAAATATTTACGTTTGGTATTAAATTGCCGTATAAATCAATCGCATTAACTTGAAGATCGGTAACTGAAATCCGTTCCCCTCCTACAGAGTAAAAACTAGCGGGATCCTGGTGGTTATTATATTCAGTGGCAATCCAATCTGCTGTATGAGTCACGTTGGAAACCCGAACTTCATCAATAATTCCATTAAAGGAGACTGATGAAGCTCTACCAATGTCCATTGCATCAGCACTAACTCCACTTGTATCAATAATTACTATATGGTACCATGCTCCTGTGGATACGATAGATCCTATTATTCCATTAATATAAATCACTAGTGTGCCGGGAAAACCAATAGTTTTTATTTCACCACTAACGCTATCAATTATTATTTGATCTGTGCCGTCTATATCAATTAATGACACATTTGCGGGTTGAGAGTAATAGACCTTAACCCGAATATGATCAATGTTTGTCGGATCGTCGGATCCTCTCTTTTCTAACCAAATTCTGAAGTTAGGATCGCTAAACTCAGAAGGGCTCCATTCCCTACCCCAGTCTGTTGTTGGACCACCTGTCGACTTATATGAATCATAAGAACTGTCCCAAGTAATTGATCTATAGCTAGTATAATCAATTCCGCCGTTCCAAGAGAGTCTAATTCGAACTCCATCATCATCATCAGCGTTCCCCTCAAGGGATACCTCAATTCCTTCAATAGTATAATTTGGTATGTTAAAACCAAAGTTGTACCAATCTTGATCTAGTCCTTCTGTAGGTGCTGATGCTCTATTATTATCGCTGGTATAAGCGCCAGTTGGGTTGGTCCAATTATTATAGGTTTCTCCAGTCGCAGTTGGACTCCTATAACCAGTATCACTATAATTATAGCCTTGAAGTGAATGAGGGTTCATCCAAAAATCAATAGTTTTTATTCCTGTTCCGACATTACCCACAATTACATGATCATCGTATCCATCAAAATCTAAACTACCATCAATCTGTCCTGATATCTGATCATACGATCTCATTGAATCATCAGCAGTTCCATGATTACTATTAGAAGTTGAATCTTTAATGTCTCCGGGATCTCCAGGACCAGGATCTTCCTTTAAATGCCATACACCCTTATAGTCAGAATTCCAAACTCCCGTTGGATTTTCTTGGGGCCCTAGGGTGGAATTTCCATAGAACATGAATATAATAGTATCAGTAGAAGTTGATAACAAAGGAATCCGAACCCACGTTATTAGTTGAGCATAAGTATAACTATAACTTGGATCATATAGTTCTATTTCATGATCTAGCCAAGCAGTATTATTGGCAAATGCGATATCATCACCATCAGACTGAGCCTTGTCCTGTAAGTCTGAATCAATAATAGAAATTAACACAGGAAAATTAATAAGGTCCCCTGTTCCATTAACCTTTGTATGATCAATTGTTATGACTTTATAATAACTAAAATAATTTGCATTAGGAAGCCCATTTGAAGAGGTAGACAGTAGCGAATCTGTGATATTCTCCTTTCCAATATTTTCTTGATTTGTGTATTTTTTTATTCCATTAAAAATCGTAAATAAAGGTGTGTTAATTATTGTTGGCAAAATTAGAATGAATAATAGTACTCCAAGAATTTTTTTTTTATTTTTTAACTTTCTTATAATTCTCACCTTTTTTTAAAAGAGCATGAAAATTATTTAAATGATTTTTTTTCATTATATTCCCCTTTTGTTATTAGATTTTCAATATACAAAAATGTGATCTACAAAAATGTAATGAAAATGTCTAAATTTAAATTTTTATATCCCTTTTTGAAAAACGTTCTTTTTTACCATTTTAATTTTTATAAACTATTTAAATAACTTCCTTATTTTATAATTGTTAATGAAAGTACTTATGTTATATCATATAATCTTTCTTTAAATTAATTTTTCAATATTATTTAGTTAATACTTTTAAAATAAATTATTTTTAAACTAAATATGTATACAAATTTTTGAAAAAAGGTTTTTATCCTTAAATTTAAGGTTGAAAGAATAAAAGTTCACTCTTTTTTTCCTTTTAACCATACTTTTTCTTCTATAAGAGATGGATCTCTTCAGATCAATTAAATTTTCATTTTAAATTTGCCAGATAATGAAATAGAAATTGATTTCTGGCAATTTCTGAAAAAACTTTTTGAAAGAATTGGAAGTTTTATTTTAAAGTTGATAAAAAGTATAGATAAAAAATAAATTATTTTAATTTTAATTTAAATCTTTATTAAGACCAGAGTGTTCAATTCTTGCTTCTTCTTCAGTAATTTCTCCTCTTTTGATCCTCTCCTCAGTTTCTTTGCGATAATAAAGATCTTCAAATATAGATTTTAGTTCATTTCTATGTTCTTTAATTTCTTCTTTATATAATTGTTTCATTGAAACTAATTCTTGCTTTAATTCTACATTTTCTTTCCTTAGCTTTTGAATTTCATGTGGTTGGCTTACAATTTCAACAGCAACTTGACTTTTATTATTATGGCTAAATATATTTCCACATTTCCAGCAAAATAAATTCTCTTCATTATTTTGTTCATTCCAAATTTGACATATTTTAGGTTTTTTTGGCTCAGGTTTTGGAATTTCAACAGCTTTATTAGTTAAAATGTTAATTACATCTTCATCATTTAGGTGAAAATAGACTTTTGCCATAGTAGAATCAGCAGATCAGTAAGCAAATTGCCTGATTTGAGCTTCATTTAAATTAGTTCTTGCCAATTTGGTTAATCTTGAATGCCTAAATAGGTGAGGATTAAGCTTTCTTCCTTTCCATTGTTTAAGATATTTTTTAGCTAATTTTTTTGATATAAAGATTAACTAGTTGTTCACATGGTTTTATTTTTAAATTCAAAAAGCAGATCTTCTGGATCAAAATCATTGGATTCTAGATATTCTTTTAAATATGGAATGGATTCAATTAAAGGCACATCTCTACTATAAGTTTTTGATTCCGATACCTTTAAAATAATAAAACCCATATTGAACCTAATATCTTGTCTTTTAATATTAACAGCTTCATTAATTCTTAATGCTGCTACATATATTAACATAATTAATGTTCTATATTTGAGATTGCAATTTTTAAGAATCTGAGTTAAATCTACTCTTAATATTAAATCATTTTTACTAAGTTTTTTGGCTTTTCCATTTATCTTTTTAGGAAGTAAGCTTATTAAATCTTGTCTGTCAGAAAATCTGAGATAGTTTTTAATTCTATTAAGGTGCATATTCTTTGTACTACTTGAAGGATTATTCCACCATTCACAATTAAGAAAATCTTTCATATCCTGTTCAGTGAATATACTTATATTGTTATGTTCTAAGCTAAAATCTTTATTTTTTTTTCTGCAACTCTCAATTCTTTGTTGATCATTTTCAAATAAATTCCCAATCGTGATTAGATGATTTAAAATAGCACCATCAGATAAACCATTTAATTCTTTATAGTAATAGCTTTCAATGTTATTTTGATTAGATTTTAATCTATTCAAATACTTATAAATATAATAATTTTAAAACTATAATTATTATTGTCTTTTAAAAAATGCTAGAAGTAAATCTATCTAGTTTAAAATTAAAATCTCCTATTATTTTAGCCTCAGGAATTTTAGGAGTTTCATTTTCTTCCATGAAAAGAGTAATAGATGCTGGAGCTGGTGCTGTTACCACAAAATCTATCGGACCAAAACCAAGAAAAGGTTATAAAAATCCATCTATAATAGAGATATATCCTGGCACTTTTATGAATAGTGTTGGTTTAGCTAATCCTGGAATTGATGAATTTATCTCAGAAATAAAAGAAATAAAAAAATTCAACATTCCATTAATAGTAAGCGTCTTTGGAAATACTAATCAGGAATATATAGATGTGGCAACTAAAGCTGAAAATGCAGGGGCAGATGCTATTGAAATTAATATCTCTTGTCCTCATGCTGAAATATCTTCTATAGGTATTGATAAAAATTTAACCTTTAAGATTGTTCAATTCCTTAAAGAGAAACTTAGAGTCCCTCTTTTTGTGAAATTGAATCCCAATGTAACTGATATAGTAGAAATTGCTTTAGCAGCTGAGAAAGGTGGTGCCGATGGAGTAGTTGCTATAAATACTTTATCAGCCATGAAAATTGATGTGAATACTAAAAGACCAATCTTATCTCATGGAAGTGGAGGGCTTTCTGGAAAAGCAATTCAACCTATAACGATAAAAAAGATATATGATTTATATAAAGTTCTTAATATTCCTATAATCGGATGTGGAGGGATAGATTCTTGGCAGGATGTAATAGAATTCTTTCTTGCAGGAGCATCAGCAGTACAAGTTGGAACAGCATTATATAAAAAAATTGAAATTATTAGTGAAATTAATTTTGGAATAACACAATATCTAAAAGATCATCAATTTATGTCTATTAATGAATTAAAAGGATTAGCTCACCATTTTAAAACTCAAGAGGTTCCCGATTTTGACTGAAAATACTATTAAAACAGTGAAAGTTAAAAACATTATTGATGAGTGTAAAGATGTTAAAACAATTGTTTTTAATATGGAAATTAACAAAGCTCAAAGTCATATTATTCCTAAACCAGGACAATTTGTTATGATATGGGTCCCTGGTATTGATGAAGTTCCAATGTCTTTATCTGGTTGTGAAAATAATGGAAATTGGTCAATTACAGTAAAAAATGTTGGAGAATGTACAAATGCCATGTGCAATTTAAACATTGGAGATTTTATTGGAGTGAGAGGACCTTTAGGCAATCATTTTGATCTTTCAAATCAAACCTCAAAAACAATCTTCTTAATTGGTGGCGGAATAGGTATGGCTCCTCTAAAATTTCTCTCTAATGAGCTTACAAATATGAAAATAAAACACACAATCATTGATGGAGTAAAATATGAGGATAACCTTATGTTTAAAGACTATTTTCAAGAAGCTATAAAAGATAACTCTGAAATCTATTATTGTACTGATGATGGAAGCTATGGAATAAAAGGAGTTGCTTCTGACGTTTTTAAAGAAATGCTAAATAAATTTAATAAAAACGAGCTATCAAAGTTAGTAGTTTATTCATGTGGTCCTGAAATAATGTTGTATAAATTATTTCAAATATGCCAAGAATATAAAATTGAGTTTTATGCTAGTCTTGAAAGAATAATGAGGTGTGGATGTGGTCTATGTGGATTATGCGCTTTAGATCCATTAGGCTTACTGGTTTGTAAAGATGGACCAATTTTTAATTTAGAAACTCTCAAAAAACTTCAAGATTTTGGCAGATACCAAAGAGATTTAACTGGTAAAAAAACTAATATTAATTAGTTCAAAATTGGGTTAGAGTATTTATATCACAAAATTTTAACTTAATGTTGAAATATATTATTTGATTAAGAAAACACATATTGAGAAAATAACAAATTTTCCTAATTTATAACATAATGTGTTCTTTAGAGATTAGTAATAAAGAGAAACTTAAATTAATTTCAAGAGAGATAATTGAATATATAATTAAAAATCCCAACACCCCACATAAAAAACTAACAAATATTAAAGGAAGAATTGGAAAAAAATACAAATGTGATAAAGTTATAAAAAATGCAGTTATCTTAGATTACGCGACATTAGAAGAAAAAGAAATTATAACTCAAATCCTCAAAAGAAGAAAAACAAGAACTTTATCTGGAGTTTCTGTTATAGCTATTATGACTAAACCTCTTCCATGTCCAGGAAATTGTGTTTATTGTCCTGGCCAAAAGTCTCAACCTGGAGAAAAAGTTGCTCAATCTTATACAGGTCAAGAACCTGCTGCTATGAGATCTATTCATAATAATTATGATCCATATTTACAAGTTCAAAGTAGAATTCAAGATTTAGAAGCAATTGGTCATAATGTCGATAAAATCGAATTAATCATCATGGGAGGTACATTTTTGGCGACTGATCGTTATTATCAAGAAGAATTCATAAAGGGTGCATTAGAAGGAATAATTGAGCAGAGAGTAAATAATTTAGTAGAAGCTAAAAAATTTGCTGAAACATCAAAAAGAAGGGTTATCGGAATAACGATAGAGACTAGACCAGATTATTGTAAAGAAAAAGATGTTGATCGAATGTTAAATTATGGAACAACTCGAGTTGAATTAGGAATCCAGACTGTATATGATTACATATATAATTTAGTTAAGAGGGCCCACACCACAAAAGATAGTATGGAGGCAATAAGAATTGCTAAGGATGCAGGGTTAAAAATAAATGCTCATATCATGCCCAATCTGCCTGGTTCTAATTATTCTCAAGATATTGAACTATTTAATGAATTATTTTCTAATTCAATGTATCGTCCAGATATGTTAAAAATTTATCCAACACTAGTTATTAATGGTACCGAATTATATAACTGGTGGAAAGAAGGAAAATATTCGCCATATTCGGATGCTAAGCTAATAGATTTAATTGCAAAAGCTAAAGCAAATCTTCCATCATATGTTAGAATTCAAAGAATTATGAGAGATATCCCTGCCACCTTAATTGAAGCAGGATGCAAAAATAGCAATTTAAGGCAGTTAGTACAAGAGAGATTGAGAGAAATAAATGAAAGTTGTAAATGCATAAGATGTAGAGAATATGGTATTATCAAAAGTAAAAATATTATCGATGAAAAATCATTCGACAAAATAAAGCTATATCGCTTAGATTATGATGCTTCTCAAGGGAAAGAGATATTCTTATCCTATGAGAATAAAAAAGAAAATTATTTAATAGGATATTTACGCCTAAGAAAACCTTCTGAATTTGCCCATAGACCCGAACTAAATGATGGAAAAACAATGGTAGTAAGAGAAATAAAAGTGGTTGGTGAACTCGTCCCAAAAGATTTAAAACCAAACTTTTTTACTCAAATTCAACATAGAGGTTACGGAAAACTACTAATGAGCAACGCAGAAAAAATTACTCAAGAAGAGTATGATGCGAAAAAACTTGCTGTTATAAGTGGTATTGGAGCAAAACCATATTTCTATGAAATGGGGTATAAGCCAGATGGGGTATATGTTTCTAAAATCCTTTAAAAACTGCTTAAAATTCTAATTAAGAATTTAATATATCTCTATTCTTGGTACAACCGTATCCTCTATAAAATGGCTTCTTACAAAACCTTTCTTTTATTCGAAAAACTTTTACTTTTTAATATCTTTTTATATAAAATATTGTATTATATATATGACCAAAATTAATGAGTTTGAGTATAAATGCCCTCACAAAAACCTTTATCAAAAAAGAAAACAACACAACAAACAATTTCAATTACACCAGACCTTAAAGAACGAATCGAAAATTATGTGAGAGAAACTCAAGAGAAAAATCCTAATGATAAGAGGTTCAAAAGCGTATCCGCATTTTATAATTATGTTTTAGACAAAACAATGGATTGCTTCGATAAGGGAAAGAATTTAGATGATTTTGAAAATTATGTGGATAGTGAATTCAAAAACTTTTTTGACAGAATCTCTTTTAAAGCAACAATTCCCTATTATGAAGAAGCAATTAAAACAAATAAATATGTAAATCCTACGCTAGAGAAAATTCCCTCTTTCTTTTTAACAATTAGACGATTTTACATGAAAATGATGGAAACACGTGATATCTCAAGCATTCAAAATACTGTTAGTCGAATAAAAAATTATCTAGTATCAAATAATATAACAAAAGAATTTAAGATAGATCTCTTTACAGGAAAGAGTCGTACAGATTTATCGGGTATCTTTGAATTCGCAGGTCTTTATAAAAATTTAAGTTATGACACTTGTAAATACACTTCAGCATTTTTTGGAATATTAGGAGTAAAAATAGATAATATTGTATATTCAGAAAAAGATATTTATTATAGATTTGATTTAAAAGCAACAGATTTGTTTTTTCGCGAAGATCTTGCAAAAAGTCAGAGAATTAGCTTAATGAATGAAAATATTTCTCACTTTATTAATTACTGTAAAATTATCGATGACAAAGATTATTATTTATGGATGAAAATGGCCCAAGATAAGAATGCTATAGTCTGTTTTAATAATGATGAGACTCAAGATAAGTGGATAACTTTAATCAAAAATGAACTAAAAAAGTTCTCAGATAAAGATGATAATAGATTAAAATTGTTAAAGTTTTTTGAAAAATTGCATTGGATCGATATTGAAAATGAGGATGATCTTTTATTTAGTATAAGATTATCCGATTTGAAACACTCAAATGAAAAAGAGTATTTAAAGAAGATTCTCTCGAAAAGCTCAAAATTATTACATGAAAATGGAAAATATTATTTGGGAAATCTAAATTAGACAAGATTGCTTATCGATCCTAAAAGAAAATAAAAAAAAGGGGGATCTCGTCCTCCTTAACCCTACAATTTTCTCCCCTTTTTACCTTTATGGCAAGGTTCTCCTGTCGTTCCCTTGATTTTTATTGCTATAAATTGCCCAAATATAATTTTTCAAGAGTGTATTTAAAGGTTAATATTAACTATCTCTTCTATTAATTATTTTAATAAAGACTCCCAAACATGTAAAAATTAAAGTTTTGGAGCTTAAATTATTATTGAAAAGAAATGTATTTTGTAAAGATTTATTCAATTGCTTAGATTCATTAATAATAGATTAAGTTTTGAATTTTCAAATTTTCCATATAACATAAATTTAAGAATTAGATAAAATTTAGACTAAATATGACTAGTAAAAAGTATCTCTCAAATAAGAAAACAGCCCAACAAACGATTTCTATATCACCCGCTCTTAAAGATTGGATAAAAAGATATGTAAATGTAAAGCACAACGAAGAGCCTAATGATGAGCGATTTAAGAGTGTAAGTTCGTTTATTACTTATATTTTGGATAACATAATGATACTTTTTCGAGAAGGAAAAACAATTGAAGATTTTAAGCGAGTAGAAGATCAAGTTTATAAAGATTTTTTTGATAAATTTACATTTAAAGCCACGATTCCTCTTTATGATATGATAGCAGAGAGTAATAGATATGTTCCAATATCTTTTGATTTTATCACACGTTTTATCTTAGCTGTTTATCATTTTTATAGGGGTATTTATTTAAAGCAAAAAAATACCGAAGGATGGCAATTATTATTTGAGCGTTTCAAAAATCGAGTATATCCTTCAAATGTTTTAAAAGAACTGAGGCTTGATATTTTTCCTAGTAAAGATAAAAAGTATGGAACTGCTTACTTGGAATTTATTGGTAAGCAGAGAAATATACATTTCGAAAATTGCAAATTTTTTGCTGGGATATGTGGTATGTTAGGTGTAAAGGTCACTGATTTTCACTATTCCTCTAAAGATTTTTATTGCAGACTTGATTTAATTGAGACTCCTCTTGTATTTCGAGAAGAATTAGCTAAAAAAGAAAGAATAAAACTTCTACAAGAAAATGTAAATTTCATCATAAACTATAATAGGATGTTAAATGATAAAGATAAATATTTATGGATGAATTTAGCAGAGGATAATGATTTATTTGTAAGTTTTAAGAGTAAAAAAACGTTTAATAAATGGCTTAACACTATTGAGGCTGATTTACGAGCATTTGGTAAAAAGGAAGATTTTCCTAGTAAAATATTACAATTCTTTAATAAACTCCATTGGATTAAAATTGAAAATATAAATGATCTTACTTTTCGAATCGAGAAATCTTTAGAGAATAATAATGAACAA
>JBHLLG010000075.1:0-13565 GCA_048885925.1 Candidatus Hermodarchaeota archaeon | reverse complement strand
AAAAGCATCTCCTGGGGATTAACTTTAGAAAATGCAAATATTTCCGCAGTTCCAATCTTTGTTGATTTAGATTCATATTTAAAAGCACCTGAGGAGAATTTAGCTTATATTTACTTTGGTTTCACCTTTGAGCCTATTACAGATTCAGAAGTTGGTTCTGCTAAAGGACTTGTAAAATTAGATCAAAACTTTGCTCCTTGGAATGGTGGATCTGGACCTAATAATCTTGATGTACCGGGATTAGATTTAGCAATTATTTATGTGTCTACGGTATTGCATTTCCATTTAAATGTAGCGCTTAATGAAGTACCAGATGAGCCAGAAGAATTTTTAGATCCTGAAGAGGATTATATAGCATCTACTCATGAGTTGAAAGTAGGAAATTACATTGGTGGAAGAGCTGCCGAAAAGTTAAATTTTGTTGACATTGCAGGAAAATTTTATGAAATGGGTAATGATAAAATAACAGCACCTAAATATAATGCAAGTACCAATATTCTACCACTTGTATTATGGCAATGGGAAATGGACAGACATGATACGTTCACCTTAGGAGATGAGACAACTTCGCAAACTTTCGCTTCGGATATTAGAGTTACAACTGAATTCAATGTAATGGTCTATGCTGTTTGTTATCCTGAATTTGATGGAACTGGTCAGGGTGTCTGGCATGATCCTACTTTCTCAGTTTATATGGTTTTCGAAGGAGAAGCATTCTGGGCGTTAATTGTTTTGATTGCTGGAGTTGGATTAGTAGGAGTTGCTACCATTTTAATCAAGAGGAGAAAGGATAGAAGATTCTAAATTAATTATTTTTTAATTATTTTTTTTCTTTTTTTTTAAATTTTTTCGAATTTGTCAATTTTTTATCTCAAATTTAATGAGTTTTGTATAAAAATAAGGTTTTTCAGTTACTAATTCTTACAAAGTTTTAAATTTTGATTAATCAAAGTGATATCAAGAAACAAAAATTATTTTCATTTTTGTGAATAAAAAATGACATTAAAAATGCAAAAGGTTTTCCATGTTGATGAAAATAAGCGTTGGTTTAAGAAGTGGTGGCCAGAAAATGTTCCTTTTAATACTGAATTCGAAGAAAAAACCTTGAATGAATTATTGGAGGAACAAGTGGAAAAATATAGCAATGACAATTTTATTTGGTTTTTAGATTCATGGATTACCTATAAGCGGTTTCAGGATTATGTAAAATCTTTTGCTACAGCAATCGCAAAGTTAGGAATTAAAAAAGGTGATGTTATAGCTTTGCATTTACCTAATTGTCCTCAATACATTGTGACATATTTTGCTGCTACTGCAATTGGCGCCATAGTAAGTGGAATTAATCCAACATACCAACCTGTGGAAATTCTCCATCAACTTGATATAATTAAGCCAAAAATGCTTATAGTATTAGATGCCTTATATGAACCTTTTATAAAACCAATAATTCAAGATTCAACAATAAAGATAGTTGTTTTTACGAATCTTACAGATTTAGCTGAAATTAAAGGAGTAAAAAGAGCAATTGGAATTTTTGTAAAAAAGATTCCAACTGGTAAAGTTGATTTTCCTGGGGCATTAAAATTTAATGAACTCTTAAAAACAAAACCAGAAGTTCCAAAAGTTGATATTGATGTAAAGGAACATCCTGCCACATATATTATGACTGGTGGAACAACAGGTCTACCAAAAGCTGCGGTTTTAACACATTTTAATGTAGTTTCTAATGCAAAACAATGTAAATTATGGTTAGGTGGGGAAAAACCCGGAATTGGAAATATAGGAGTGTTACCTTTGTTTCATAGTTTTGCCCATACAGTTATAATGAATACAACTTTAACTGTTGGTGGTTGGATCATGCTTTTTCCAACCCCTCCCTCACAAGTTGAATTATGTCAACAAATCGAAAGATTGCCGTGCAAAGAAGGATTAATTTATGCGGGTACTGAAATATTATTTAATAGTCTTGCAGAACTCAAAAATCTTAAGAGAAGATTCCCAAATGTTATGGGGAAATTAATTTTATGTATCTCAAGTGCAGGTCCATTACATAAACAAGTTCGGGATGCTTTTGTTCAGAATACAGGGGGGAGAATTGTTGAGGGATATGGATTATCTGAGGCAAGTCCAGCTGTAAGTGCGGGAAATTTATTTGGAGAAAGCCCTATTGGCAGTATTGGAATGCCTTTTCCTGGAACTGAATGGGGGATATGGCCCATTGATAATTTCGAGGAGGGCCCTATATGCTTAGGAAATCCTAATGATGTAAATTTTGGTATTGATCACACTGGGGAAATATGTATCAGTGGTCCTCAAATAATGTTAAAATATCTTGATAAACCTGATGAAACAGAAGAAACTATTAAAGATTATAAAGGTAAAATGTGGTTATTAACAGGAGATATTGGTTTTATGAATGAAGATGGGACGATAGAAATACGAGATAGGAAAAAGCAACTTATAAAGTGTAAAGGGTATTCCGTTTTTCCTAAGGAAGTTGAGGAATTATTAATGAAACACCCTGATGTTGTAGAAGCTGCTGTTTGTGGGTTACCAGATGAGAAATTTGGAGAAATAATTAAAGCGTGGGTTGCAATTAGAGAAGACTGCGATTGTTCACCTCAAAAAATAAAAGATTGGGCGAAGAATAATATGGCACATTATAAAGTACCCCATAGTGTGGCAATAATAGGTGAACTTCCTAAAAATTTAATACTTGGAAAAGTTCAGAGAAGAGTATTACAAGAATCTGATCCTCTGTGGAAAGAAAAGTATGGAGAAAATGAATAAATTCTTTCTAAAGCTATTTAAAGTGTTGTTGAATTCAAGTAGAGACATGCTCTTACTTTTTTAATTATTATATCAACTTATCCGAGAAAATTTAAACACTAACCGTCTTACTGAACAAGAAATATGATTTTTCAAAATATTTCAAAAAATAGAGGATATCTCAAAACAATTTAATATTTGATAGAAACAGTAATAAATACATAAATTCTAGTAAAGTAGAACGTAAATTTTTATTAAGATACATTGTTTTTTTTAATAATATAGATAAAAATAAAATAGAAATCAATTCAGTGAGTTATTAGAATTTGTCTGAAAAACCTGAAATAGAAAAATATTTGTTAGAAAGCACGAAATTAGAAGGTGTGGAAATAAAAGATACCGATCTTAAACTTATAGACAGTGTTATTCAAGATTATGTCCCTGAAATCGCATTTATATATCAATTCCGAGAGGATGAAGCAGAAGAACAGCAAATAAAGACTGGACGTCTTCATGAAAACCGTATATTAGGAATTATTTTAAAGTTTTATTTAGCAGGAAAAATTAAAATTACAACAGGGGAAGTTGAACAAGAATATAAACGATATTTTAAAGAGATTGCTCGTTCAACAATATCAACATATTTGAATATGCTAAAAAAAGAATTCACATTATATAAAGAAAGAGACGGAAGAACAGTTTATTATATCTTTTATGAGGAGCCTCCCGAAAAGATCAACCCTTTTTGGTTTACTCGAATTTTTTGCATTGTTCCAGCGTATTTTGATAGAGCATTATATTTTTCTCAATTATATAGAGATTCCGAAAAATATATACAAAAATACATAAATCAATATGGGTGTGAAGATAAAAATATATTGAAAAGAAATTTCAAATTTTTAACTGGGTTAATAATATTAAATATTTTTCGCAAAAGAAGTTCAAAATGTGTACTATGTCAATTTAGTAAGAGAGAAGTTTATAGTAAATTAGAAGAAATGATTGAAATTGCTATTAAAGACCGATCTGATGTATTACCCGAGGAATTAATGAAAAAGTTAATAAATAAACTTTCTGAGTTGCCTCTATTTAATGGAATCCAAATAAATGGAGAAAATGATAAGGAAATTATCCCTACTGAAATAACAAGATGTGCTGATATCTATAAAAAGGATATCGATTTTCAAATTATGGTAGCAACCAGGAGAAAAGATGTAAGATTAAAGCAAAAAAAGCTTTTAGAAGAAGATAGTATAGAATGATAATTTGAAGATTTACTTTCACTTTTTATATACTTAAAAACAAGTTGGAATTTAATTTACTATTCATTAACATTTTAAAGTAAATTAGATTTTGTTAACATCAATCGGGATAAAGCTTCAAACGTTTCTTCAACGTTTTCACCTGTTTTTGAGCTACACTCTATAAATCCATCAACACTCCTTGATTTTGCGATATTTATTCCCTCTTGACCTGTAACCTCGCGTTCATCAACAAGATCTGCTTTTCCTCCTACAACAATTATGGGAAATTGATCCTCAGCTCTTAATTCTCTTCTTATTACCATTAACCAATCATCAATATGAGCTAAAGAACTATAATTGGTTACATCATACATAAAAAGAGCTCCATTAGATCCTCTCACATAAGTAGGTAATAAAAATCTAAATCGTTCCTCCCCTCCAAAATCCCAAATTTGAAGTTTTATCTTTTTCCCGTTGATTTCTAGGCTTTTAACTTCAAAATCAACGCCTATCGTCATTTTTGAATCAGATTTAAATAAATTTGTTAGAAATCTCTGAGTTAATGTTGTTTTTCCACAACCAGCATCTCCAAAGATAACTATTTTATATGTCGCGTCATACATCTTTCTAATTTACCTCTTTCTATTCAACGAATATTTGATATTAAAGGTATCTAAGTATTTTAGTCTCATTTAAAAGGATTTATTGTTTTTTTGATTTGTTATCTGTTAAGATTTCTATAATAAATATTTTTTTCTATAATATATAAAATAATTTGAAGTTTTATATTAAAGAGATTGAAATATTAGTTTAAAATTTTTTGTCATTTACTTTTATAGATTTGTCAATAGAGATTACATGTTAACATTAATTAATGAATTTTTTTCTATTAAATTATAGTAAATACATAATGAATTGTTAATCTTATAATATAAATTATTGAAAAGTATTAGTAGAAATGTATGAAATAGATGAAACAGTTTATAATCGTTTTGATGAAAAGAAAAACATGATTTATCGTCGCTTATGGGATAAATCTTTATCTACCTATGGAAAGATGTTTTATAATAATATAATGAAACATATCACCTCAGGAAAGGCAGGATATTCTCGACTTGATTTTGCGTTTGTTAAAGCAGGTTGGACTGTATACGAAAAATTTCCTTTTGCATTTGCGTGGGAAGAGGAGACTCCATATATGGGTGATTATGGAAAAGAATGGTTAAAATCTAAATATGAAGTTAAGGATCCACTTATTTTAACAAAAAGAATCAAGAGAATCGCAAAATTTTATGGAGCTTCTTTAGTTGGTATAGCAGATATAAATGAAAAATGGCTTTACAAGACAGGTTTTAGGCGTCCCGCATCTACAGATGAAGAATCATCAAAAGGAGCTCTAAGAGATGGAACTCAAATGGATTTCTCTATACTTGAAACACCAATAAATTTACCTGAAATAGTTAATAAAGTTATAGTTATGGCAATAGAAATGGATGAGGGTGCTATTTCAACAGCCCCTGCTCAACCAGCAGCAGGTGCAGCAGCAATTGGTTACTCAAAAATGGCTTTTGTGATATCTTGTATTGGAAGTTTTATACGAAATTTAGGATATAGAGCTATTCAGTGTGGTAATGATACTGCAATTAGTATACCTTTAGCAGTAGATGCTGGTCTTGGAGCGTTAGGAAGATTAGGATTACTAATTACTCCAGAATATGGTCCAAGAGTGAGAATTTGTAAAGTATTTACAGATTTACCTCTAATTTCAGATCAACCGAATTCAAAATTCATTGAAAAAGTGAGTAACTATTGTAAGAATTGTTTTAAATGTGCTGATGCTTGTGAGACTCATGCCATCTCAAAGGAAAAAGAACCCCGATTTAAAGGTATAAATATATCTAATAATTCTGGTGTTAAAAAATATTACATTGACGCTGAAAAATGTTTTGAGTATTGGGTGGAAAATAGCAGTGATTGTGGATATTGTATTGCAGTTTGTCCATTTTCAAAAATTTCAAAGTCTCTAACTCCTGATGAATTTTGGAGTAAATTGAAATAGAATTGAAGTAAATTCTTCATTAGAAGAAATCAATTTAAATTCTTTGTAAAAATGTAAATTTTTTTTGAAATTAATATAAAATTATTATTACTTAACCTTATTTTAGCACAATAATATATTTAAACCTCAAATTTACTTATCATTTAATTCTATAACTTTTTAATTAAAAATAGGCAATTGATAATGATTTTTTTTTAGCTTCTTGTTCAAATGACATATAGTTATTAATTTATCGCTAATTTCAATATCATAAATTTTATGTGCTATTTTAGATATATTTATCAAAACTGAAAAAAGTAATAAACTCTATATTAATTATATTTTTTGAGAATATTCTATTTTTAAAAATGCAATTCATTGACAAGAAAACAATCGCTGAACTTTTAAGTGGATATATTACAGATCTTAAAGAAGAGGAGATTCAAGCCCTTATAGAAATACCACCTTCAGAAATTGAATACACATATGCTTTTCCTTGTTTTAGGATAGCGAAATTTAAAAAGGAATCACCAGATTTAATAGCTAAAGATTTAGAGAATAGATTTAAACAAATTGAATTTTTAGATGAAGTTAAAGCTATTGGTCCTTATCTCAATTTTAAAATAAAATCAAGATATATCCTTACGAATATTTTTAATTTTAAGAATAATTACGGAAAGATTCGAGCTTTAGTTGATAAAGTAAAAAGAGAGAAATTAAGAGTTGTAATTGAATATCCTTCTCCAAACACTAATAAACCGCTTCATTTTGGTCATGTTAGAAATATGCTGCTTGGCAAATCACTCTCTAATTTACTTGAATACAAGGGATATGATGTATTCCAGGTAAATTTATATAATAATCGTGGCATTCATATTTGTAAAAGTATGCTTGCATATAAAAAATGGGGAAATAATAAGAAACCAAATAAAAAGAGTGATCATTACGTGGGAGACTTTTATGTAAAATTTAGCGAAATGGCGCAAAAAGATGAAAAATTAAATGAAGAAGCTTATGAGATCTTAAGGCAATGGGAAGCAGGAAATAAAAAAACTCTCGATTTATGGAATTTAATGAATAAATGGGCTATTGATGGTTTTAGAATAACATTTAATAAATTAGGAATTTCATTTGATAAGGAATATTATGAATCTGATTTATATCTAAAAGGAAAAGAGAAGATCATTGAAGGATTAAATAACGGAATATTTGAAAAAACTGAAGATGGTGCGATCATTGCAAGATTAAAGGAGAAATATAATCTTGAAGATAAAGTGTTAATAAGGAATGATGGTACTTCAATTTATATTACTCAAGACATTTATCTGGCTTATAAGAAAAAAGAAGATTTCAATTATGACAGATCGATTTATGTTGTTGGCGACGAACAAATCCAGCATTTCAAATGGCTTTTTGCAATTTTAGAGATGCTAGGATTCAAAGAAGATAATTATCACTTATCTTATGGAATGATTGATCTACCAACGGGAAAAATGAAAAGTCGGGAGGGAATTATTGTTGATGCTGATGATATAATTGAAGAAATAGAAAATTTGGCATTTATTGAAGTAAATAAAAGATATCCTAATATTTCTGCCTCAGAAAAATCAAGAAGGGCAGAAATTATAGGATTGGGTGCACTTAAATTCTTTATATTGAAATATACTGCTGGAAAAGGATTTACTTTTAAACCAGATGAAAGCATCTCATTTGAAGGAGAAACTGGCCCATATATTCAATATTGTTATGCAAGGATTGCATCAATCTTATCAAAATCGGAGATATCTGTAAGTTCTGATATTAACTGGGATATATTAAATCATGAGAATGAAATAAACTTAATAAAACAATTAAATTATTTCCCCGAAATAATGAGTTCTGCTGAGCAGACATATAACGTTCATTTAATTGCTCAATATTTATTAATTTTATGTCAAGCTTTTAATTCTTTTTACACTTCGTGTCAAGTTATATCTGATAATAAAGATTTAGAAAAAGCAAGATTATTACTTATACAATGTGTACAAATAGTAATAAAGATAGGATTAAAAATCTTAGGAATTGAAACACTTGATAAAATGTGAGTTAAAATAATTAAAAACGGTAAAATGTATGAAGTTTTTTGACTTTGATAAAAATATTGAGGAAGATACACAATTTGTAATTTTTGGCATACCTTGGGATTATTTAACCTCAATAGATTTACCAGATTCATCAATTGCCCCTAAAAAGATTAGAAATGTGACAAATGATATTGGTTTAACTACAGAATTAGGAAACCATATACCTCTGTTTAAAGTTGCTGATATTGGAGATGTTGTAATTGAATCTAGTAATGTGGAAAAAAATATCAAGAATATCAATGATTTTATTAAAAGTATATATAAAAGTAATAAAAGTGTAATTCCAATAATGATAGGTGGGGATCATTTCTGTTCTTATCCTGTCATAAAGACTGTGGGAGATCTATTTGATCAAAAGAAGGATTTAGGAGTATTATTATTTGATGCTCATTTAGATTTATACCAGCAATGGGATAAGGGTGTGTATTCACATGCAACCATATCTCATAGAATTTATGATTTAGAATATATTAATAATCAAAATTTGCTTATTGTAGGAGCAAGAGATATCGATATTCCAGAATTGGAAATAGCAGATGCCGAGAATATTAATTATTTAAAGGCTTATGAATTATTAAACGGATTAGATAATTATATAGAGCGAATAATAAGTTTTTTTAAAAAATCTAATATAAAATACCTTTATGTTTCAATAGATATTGATGTACTAGATCCTTCTATTGCTCCTGGTACGGGTTTTGCTATTCCAGGGGGATTTTCTTATAGGGAACTTTGGAAAATTCTAAAGGAAATCTCTTACAATTTTGAAATTATAGGTTTTGATCTGGTTGAGGTGGCTCCCAACTTAGATTTAGACAATAGAATGACATGTAATTTGGCAGCAAAATTGATAGTAGAATTCATATCTTTTATTTCAAATAAAAATAAATTTTGAGATGGATGTCAGAAAAAGATATTAAAGAGAAATTGAGAAAAGTAAATCAATTTGATATCACTGAAGATACGGATATAGTTGAATTAATAAATTCATTAAAAGATACAGGATTTAATGCAAAAAGATTAGCATTAGGCTGTGAAATATATAATAATATGATTAATGATCCGAATTGCATTAAATTTTTTGGTTTAGCAGGAGCTATGGTTCCAGTAGGAATGCAAAGAATTATCTATAACTTCATTAATGAGGATTTTATTGACATATTAGTTACTACAGGGGCAAATTTAACTCATGATCTCGCAGAAGCTTTAGGATTCCATCACTTACAAGGAGATCTTCAATCCAATGATGTTAATGATAGGTATCTACACAAAGAAGATATTAATAGAATTTTTGATGTTTTTATGCCAAATAAAATATATGAACAAATTGAAGATTTTATATCAAAATTACATATACCAGATATGCAAATGCCAGTTAGTTCATTTTTGAAATTTCTTGGAGAGCAACTTCCAAAAAATTCTTGTTCTATTCTTCGAATATGTGCTGAAAAAAATGTACCAATTTTTTGTCCTGCGTTTACAGATTCAGGTTTAGCAATGCAGTTAGGATTTCATCATCAAAAGTTAAATTTTAACCATTTTGCAGATATGTTAGAATTGGTTAATTTAGCATGGGACGCAAAAACTGCTGGAATATGTATTGTGGGAGGTGGAGTCCCCAAAAATTTTATAATGCAATCGTTACAATTTTCCCCTAATTCTGCTATGTATGCTATACAGATTACTATGGACAGATCCGAGCCGGGAGGATTAAGTGGGGCTTCTTTAAGAGAGGCAATTTCATGGGGTAAAATAAATGAAGTCGCAAAATATTCTACAATAATTTCTGATGCAACTATTGCATTGCCATTAATATTCTGGTTTTTAAAGAAAAAACAAAAAGAAACAAAAAAATGATATTGAAGTACTCAACTGTATCATAAATTTTTTTAAAAAATATCTTTTAATTTTTGATCAACAGTCTGAGTATCAGATCCAAAAATCCTGTCAAGAGTTTTTTTGAAATCCTTAAATTGAGATACTTGAGATAAATTTTTTCCCGAACCTAAAGACTTAAATTCCTTTGACATTTGTTTTAATAATGGTTGTACAACTTTATGTATATATTTTTCCACCTTTTTCTCTCTATCTAAAATAGCGTAAGAAATTAAAAGTTCAGGTTCAAAACTATCTTCAGAGTTAATATAATCTTCAATAAATGCTATAAGATATTTCTTTCCCTCAAAATATTCAATTAGATCTTTTGAAAAAGTAGACTGAGCAAAATTTAAAATTGCGGTTAACAACCCACTTCTTAAATCTTTATCAATTTTTCCTTTTGTAGTTTTATGGTAGCTTTTTTTGACTAATGTATACCCTCTGAATAATAACCCAGCTTCGCGAATGACCATTGTTTATTGATCCGTATTATATGATGAATTTTTGAGTATATTGTTCCATTTAATATATTCATTTCATTATTTAAATATAATAACTTTTTATAATAAATCCTTTGATTATTATCCCATTTAATTTTATTTACAGTATTTAATAAGAAATATTATTTATCTTATATTTTGTAATGATATGATTACTAAAGAAAAAATTAAATTATGTGCAAAGAATATTGCTAAAAGTATAAATATAAAGAAAGAGGGTGAATTAATTCTTATACATGGGGGTTTTTATTGTTATGAACTACTTGAAGAAATTGGATTAAGTATTCTTAGATTAGGAGGTATACCTCATATATTCTCGTATAGTGATTATTTTGATCAAATAAGATTTACCGATGATCAAATAAAGATTGAAACGCTTGGAGCAACACCATTACATTTTACAAAAATGTTTGAACATATAGATGCTTATATTGTTATAGAACCTCTTGAAGATCCTTCTATTCGTAATAGAGTACCCAAAGAAAAACTAGAAGCTTATCAAAAATCACGAACCGCATGGAGAGAAATACTTTATGGAATGAAGGAGGAATACGCTCCTGGAAAAAAGTGGATCTACGCCGCATGGCCTTCGAAAAAAGCAGCACATTATTATAATATTGATTACGATTTATTTGAAAAATTTATTATTGATGGGATTAGTTTTCCTTCAGAAAAATTAACTAGCATTACATTGAATTTAGGAAACTATTTTGAACACGCTAAAAATGTCCATATAAATGACGATCTCGGCACTGATTTTTGGGTTTCTGTTGAAAATCGACCCAAAATTCTTGACGATGGAATCATTTCAGATGAACAGATTGCATTAGGGGATTTAGGAGGAAATTTACCAGCAGGGGAAGTTTTCTTCGCTACGCATGAATTACAAGGAGAAGGAAAGTTATTTTGCCCTTTAACAATGGAAAGATATTATAATCAGAAAATTATAAGAAATGTAGAACTTATATTTAAAGACGGTAAATTATTGATAGATAAAGTCTCTTCAGACAATGATGTTGAAGAATTGATTTTCTGTTTTAAACAACGTGAACAACTTGATAAAGAATTGAATTTACCTGAATTAAGAACATATAATGTTGCTGAACTTGGTATTGGATGTAATCCTATAATAACTAAAGCAATTGGATATATTCTTACAGATGAGAAAATCAATGGGAGCGTTCATGTAGCATTTGGTTCTAATAATCATTTTGGAGGTACATCAGTTTCTCAAATGCATTGGGATTTTGTAACTACACCCAAGGTTAACATTACAGTAGAATATATTGATGGTTCCAAAAAAAAAATAATGGAAAATGGAAGATTAATTGATAATTAAAATTTTTTATTTTTTCCTTGATTAAACTCTTCTAATATTTGAACTACTTTTTCCAAAACTTTTTTTTTAAAAGTTATGCGATCTGTTTCAAAATTATATTGCTGTACAGAAACTTCTTCTTTTGTAGAAAATCCGATGAAAACAAGTCCTACTGGTTTTTCTGGAGTTCCTCCTGTTGGTCCTGCGATACCACTAATTCCTATTCCAATATCAACATTTGAAATCATCCTTATATTAGTAGCTAATTGTTTAACAACATTTTCAGATACTGCCCCATATGTCTCGATAATTTCCGGATCAATATTTAATAGATCTATTTTTGCTTGATTACTATAACATACAATTCCTCTTTCAAATACCTTTGACGCTCCAGAAATATTAGTGAACATATGTGATATATAACCTCCTGTACACGATTCTGCAACTGCAAATTGTATTTTATTGTCTGAAAAAGTTTCTATTATCCTTGAGATTTTATCTAATATTTCCATAAAATTAACTTACCTTTTTATTTCAAATTTTTTTCCACAGGACTTACAAAATTTTGCTTCTTTAGAAATTGCATTACCACAATAAGGGCAATACCAAATCATTTCTATATTATTAGAAGGAGTTAGAGTTTTATATATTTCAGATTGCTTATCTCCAAATGGTTTATATTCTAAATTTCTCTCAGTTGTCCTTTTAAAACATATTGGACAATATAGTTTTGGCTGTAAGCCATAATATACGAGATATGGATTAACTATCATAAAACCCCACATAAAATAAATAAAAAGAAATATTCCAGAAAAAATTATTGAAAAAATAAATGTAATTGCCGTGAATACGCAGATCATAAAAATTGCTAAAACTCCAAATATTTTTATTTTAAATTTAGGTCTAGTAGGAAATACATTCATCCTACAATCCTCACAAAACAACATATCATTTGGATCTTGAACCATAAGTTCCAATATAAATATTTAAAACGTGTTATTATTATTAATATAAATTAACAAATAAAAAAAATAATATTTCATTAAATTGCATTAAAAACAGAATTATACAAAAAAACCACAAAGTGATTTTAATGGGAAAGAATGATGTTGCTAAAGGATTCGTTTTTAAAATTACTGTTATTGGGGATGGAGCAGTTGGAAAAACTTCACTAATCAAAAAATATACTCAAGGAAGTTTTCAAAAGGACTATATCAAGACTTTAGGAGCTCAATTTTCAAAATACGATGAAGAAGTTGAAGGAGATAATTGTAAATTATTTTTTTGGGATATAGCAGGACAGGATGAATTTAACTTTATGCGCCCGACGTTTTACAAGGGTAGTAAAGCAGCGATAATAGTATTCTCCCATACTGATGCAGATAGTTTTAATCATATAAGTAATTGGCATGAAGATATTAAAAAGTATACTGGAGATCTCCCAATTGTTTTATTTGGTAATAAAACAGACTTAGTTGACGAAAAAGATTTAAATGATGATGAAATAAACAAAATCGTAAAAGAAAAAAATTTTCTTGGTTATTACAAAACATCAGCTAGAACAGGGAGTGGTGTTTTCAATGCTTTCCAGGCAATTATAAAAGAATTATACGATAAATATAAAGAAGAATAGAAAATGTATGATGATATCAATCAAGGATATCCAAAAATTTTATTTTTCTCGTCAAATCATTG
>JBHLLG010000074.1:0-13749 GCA_048885925.1 Candidatus Hermodarchaeota archaeon | reverse complement strand
AGTGCAGTAATCGACAGATTTGGTCAAATTAAACCGAGAGTGCTCTTTACAGTTGATGGATATTATTATCGTGATAAGGTTTTTGATATACGTGATAATATTAAAACTGTTGTAGAAGCCATTCCTTCAATAGAAAAGGTCATAGTTGTATCTTATATCACTGATGGTAAAGCTGATATTAGTAATATTCCTAAAGCGGTTAATTGGGAAGATTTTATTTCTAAGGAAGAGGAAATTCAGCTTACCTTTGAACAATTACCATTTGATCATCCTGTTTATGTAATGTTCTCTTCTGGAACAACAGGAAAACCAAAATGTATGGTTCAAAGTGCTGGAGGTGTTCTTATTAATCACTTAAAGGAGCTTATACTATCAACTGATTGCAAAAGAAGTGATGTTATAACTTATATTACTGCTCCAAGTTGGATGATGTGGAATTGGTTAATTAGTGCATTAGCAGTAGGTGCAACTATCTTTTTATATGATGGTAATCCCCTTTATCCTGATCCTCTCAGATTTTTTGAATTAATAGAAAAGCACAAAATTTCTATATTTGGTACTAGTGCATCCTATATTCATTATTTAATGGGTCTTCATGCAAAACCTGCTGAGAAATATGATCTAAGCGCTCTAAGGGAAATTTCGCAGACAGCATCTACTTTATCTCCGGAGGGATTTGAATATGTTTATCGTGAAATCAAAAAAGATTTATATTTTAACTCAATAAGTGGCGGTACTGATATTAATGGTTGTTTTGCTGGAGCTATACCTATTTTACCGGTCTATTCTGGAGAATTACAAGGTCGTGCATTGGCAATGAAAGTAGAATCATATGATGAGAATGGCCATCCTGTTGAAGATAAACAAGCGGAACTTGTATGTGAGGCACCGGCTCCTTCAATGCCAACCTATTTCTGGGATGATGATGATAAAATGACAAGATATAATGCTGCTTATTTTGATTTCTTTAAAGATAAGGGTAAAAATGTTTGGAGACATGGTGATTATATCGTAATTCATAGTGATACTGGAGGAATTACTTTCTGGGGGCGCTCCGATGCTGTGTTAAAACCATCTGGAGTAAGGATCGGTACAGCTGAAATTTATAATGTAGTTGAACAGCTCCCAGAAATCGCTGATTCCTTAGTTATCGGTCAGAAATATGAAGGTGATATTAGGATCATAATGTTTGTACTTTTAAAAGAAGGATATGAACTTACGGATGAATTAAGAACTAAAATCACTCAAACAATAAGAGAAAAGACCTCTCCGCGACATGTACCACGGTTAATTTTCCAAACACCTCCAGACGGCATCCCTTACACGTTCAGTAACAAGAAAGTTGAAATTGCTGTAAATAAAATTATCCATGGGATGGAAATAACCAATCGTGGTGCCCTTCGCAACCCAGAATCGCTGGACTTCTACATGGAAATGAAGGATAAGCTTCAATAATATAACTATTTTTTTTCTTTATTTTTTCTATAAAAAATGTATTTAAGGATTATAAGAATTAAATTTATTCTTATCTACCTTACAGATAATTTGAGCTACATGACGACCCGACATAACCGAGGACGGGATGCTTCCACCTGGTTGAACCCAATGCCCAGTCATATAGAAATTTTTTAGTCTTGGTAGAGTTTTTTTCATTTGCAACCTTAAAGTTTTTACTGATTCCTCCCAACCTTGGAAACTCCCCTTCCAATTTCCAGTATAACGTTCGAATGTTATTGGTGTTGCCACATCATACATTTCTACTTGGTTTGCTAAACCAGGGAACCGTTTATCTAGTGAGGCAATTACTTGACTAGCAATTTTCTCCTTCTCATCTTTATATCGCTCAGAATCTATTCTTAATTTTTTCCAATAGTCATAATCCGATGCGAAATGAACTCTAATAAATGATTTTCCCGCAGGTGCTAATGTAGGATCAAAATTATATATCTGAAAACTCAATCTGTTCCGTTCTTGTCCTCCTATAGTAATTGGTTCATTTAGGGGAAAATCAGTTCCGGTTACTGTAGGTGGTATCTCTTCAAACGAGCGTGCCACACCTAGTCCTATGTAAACCAATGGTTTATAGGTTGGCATATGATCGTAATAATTCTTGATCTTTTTATTTATATATTTACCATCTAACATGTTAAATATAGTTGTATGACCATCAGCGGCTGAAATAATTATATCGCTGTGATATTCAGCACCATTAGCCAACCGTACACCAACCGCCCTATCATTTTCAACTAAAATTTTAACGACACGCGATCTATAGTGGATCTTCCCTCCTAATGAAAGATAACGTTTCTCTATTGATTTAGAAAGCTCCAGAGATCCCCCAATTGGATAACCACACACTTTTTGATGCATCCAAGCAAAAGTTGTAAGAATCGCTAACATTGGAAATGTTGGGGGATTTTGAAGATTGAAAATAAAAGGAAATACTTCACGTAAGAAGGGGTTTTGGAAATATTTGGAAGCATCTTGAATTGTAACATTACCCCATTTCTTAAGAACCTTAAAATAAGGACGCATCTTACGTATTAATTTAATCACATCAATAAAATTAAATAAATCATTTGGTTTCTCAATAGGGAGGGGGAAATTAATACAATTACGAATCCCGTTTGTGAAATCTTCTATAGCCTCTTTGTCTTCAGGAGCTAATTCTTTCATATGCTGCTCCAAGCGATCAATATCTGTGTGTACAACAAAGATTTTACCATTTTGCCCCTCAATTCGTGCATAATCCTCATGAACAACCATCTCTCGTCCTTGTAATATCCCTAATTCTTTAAATATAGGGTAAAAACTATTTCTTGATTTAATACCAGTCAACCAATGGATACATCCATCAATCTTATATCCCTTACGTTCCCATGTTGTGCAAACTCCTCCAGGTATGTTATGCATTTCGAAGATTTGTGTATTATATCCATTCATTCGCGCATAACACCCTGCAGATAAGCCTGCAACACCAGCTCCAATGATTATTATTGATTTTTTCATCTCTTTTCACACTTTTTTTTGCTATCTTGTTTTAATTTCTCTTGTTTTCTATTTTATTTTGAGATCTGGATATTATATCTTTATATCGTAATCAGGAGAGGTACTATCATCACTACAAGCATAAAATTAGCAAGCATATGACCCAAAATTGACAGTCTAACATCCTGCTTTTTCATTACCAAGTACGCTATTGGAAGAAATATAATTATATTAGCAATGATGGTCCATGGTGCCCATATATGATATATAGACCATAGAGATACATTTATAATTGCAGCATTTTTACCAAAGCGAGATGTACGAGGTAAAAGAAAACCCCTAAAATAGATTTCTTCTATAATTGGTATTAGTATAGCATTTGCCAACAAAGCGACAATTAGAACAGTTATTAATGCTGTAGATGAGTATAATTGAAAGTTGGTTGTCGTAATCACATCAGATTCTACTGAGAAAAATACTTCTGGCATCCAAGCAAATAGATTTTTAAGCACTCCTGTGATCGGGAACATTAGCATATTGATAGCATAACCGTATGCAAATAGGATGATAATCCATATTACTAACTTCTTGGTTGGCATCGATTTTCTATATGGAATAATTCCCTTAATTGAGACCTTCTTATTCTTTTTATATCCTAAGTATATTAGGATTAGTAGCTCAGATGGTATAAGGACTATAATATTAGCAAGAACAAGAGTAAAAAGTAGTGGATATCCACTTTGTAATACTAATGGTGCTGCAATTATATCAAAAATTAAAGCTATGATGCCGGGAATTATACTCAAAGCAGCTATTTTAGCAAGACTTAATTGCTCATCTTCTAAAACATACAAATCTTCATTTCTATTCTGATATGTTTGAGTTTGAGTAATTTTTTATCACTGTTTTTAAAAATTTTTTTTGTTAATTTTAAAAAATATTGGGGTTCTAATAAGAGCATGTTCGTTACAAAGGAAAAAAAATAGAAATAAGAGGAAATAATAAAGATATTTTTTTTTCTTGTTACTCACTCATCATTTAAGAAATCCTCTACGGATATTTTTAATATAATTATTCAAAATGTCATCGTTTAACACAATAGAGGGATCCTCTCCTTCAATTGCATCAAAAAGTTTAATAAGATGAATAGGACCTGTTGTTTCGGTAAAATCTCTCTTAAAGATAACCGACATAGGTTCAACACACTCTTGTCTGATGCTCATAGCAAAAGTATTTAAAGTTTCAATAGTTAATGGTTTGTTTTTTAAAAATATTAGAGTATTTCTGGAAGAACCACAAGGGCTTTCAGCGATAAGATTAACTTCTCTAATTATTGGGTGATTATTTTTTATATTTTCTATCTGAATTTTATAAATAGGTCTTCCAAATTTAGTAAAAAATCCGTCAATTTCCTTAATTCCATAATCTGGCAAAGCATTACACATGCTTGAAGGTTGTACTACTCTTGAATTTAAAGACTTTACCTGTTCAAAAAAACCAATTCCAAAATGTACTGGAAGGATAGTAGGTTTTTGACGCGCACATATTTCGTATACAACATCGGGGTGGCGAACATATAAAATTAGCAGATCTGCATTCTCTATCGCATTTTCGACTTCTTTCTCAAGAAAAATTTCTTCTAAAAACATGGTTGGGTTTTCTTCTCTAATTATTAAATATTCGGTGCTTGGAAATTCGTCTTTTATTATTTCCTTTGCACGATCACCATATTTTCCATCAGAAATTATTAAAATTTTCATTTTTCTACCACTATTTCTTATATCTCTTATTTTTTGATATTCACTCAATTTTATTCAAATTTTTTTTAGTAATTATCATAGAGATTGGACCTCTGATAAGAAGATGTTCTCTAGCTTGGAAAAAAGAACTATTTGGACCTTGTAGAATATAAACCTATTTTCTATTGTAATAACATCTCTAAAATTTAAAATAAATCCAAAAAAACTATAAAAACTTAAAATTTTCTTCCAAATTGAATAAATTTTGGAATTGAAAGTACCAAAATTTTTTCCAATTAGTTGAAATTTTAGGATTAAGAAATCAATAGCCTATTTAGTCCGAACTAATTGATCTACCTAACACTCATACCACTTTGCAGACATTCATAAGACAAAATGAAGTTTTCGAGTTCTTAAAATCAAACTTTATTTGTTATTGATGAATCTTTTATTTAGTTCTAAGAAGTTGATCAATCCAACATTCATACCATTTTACGGATAATAAAATAAAAGGAGTAATGTTCTTGAGACCTTCCTTCTCTAAATCTTTTTGGAGTTCATGAGCGTTTTGAGCGCTTTTAGGACATATAATAAGGGTAAAAAAGAATGGAATATTACTATAGCTGAAATATAAGGCAAAACTATCAGAATATTTTTCACAAATCATCCCAATGGTGGAGCTTAAATCAGTTCCTTGGTTTAAAGTTATATTAAAACCCATAAGGAAACAATTTTCATACATAGGAAACCATTCAATCGTAAATTCAGTTAAATTATTCTCCATCATTCTTTCTAGTCGCTTTTTAATTGTTTTAGCAGAGAGGCCAGTATCATCAGTAATATCCATTATAGACTTTCTTGCGTCTCGATTTAAACATTTTAAAATCTTATAATCTATTGTTGAAAGTGGTTCTGGGGTTGTAATATAAGGAATATCAATAATGCCTATGGTTGGGTTGCTTATTTGAGCCGTTCTTGATATAAAACTACCATAATCTTGAAGTTCTGAAATATCCCTTAAATAGGCGATAATAATTAGAAATTTATTACCTGCGATTCCAACAAATCTCGTATTTTCCTGTTGACCAAGTTCTTGACTAATTGTATCCAATGATTTTGCGTGAGATGTGCCATAAATCAAGATCTTTAAACATTTTAAAGCAATTATGCTTGGTCTTGCAGTATATGCAGTAATTATCCCATTTTCTTCAAGCTTTTTTATACGTTTATGTATAGCACTAACGGACATATAATTCGCATCCGCTAATTCTCTAAAAGTTAAGCGACAGTTTTCCAATAAATTTCTAATGATAACGAGGTCAATTTTATCCATTTCAAATCACTCTTTTATTATTATTTTTTCAGTATTAATGAAAATTCACAAATCCTGAAATATATATAATTATTTTTAAAAAACATGAATATTTAAATCTTTCACTTTTTGTGAAATTTCACAAAAACTTAAATATTTATTTGATTATTATTATTATAGAAACAAAATCATTAGAGAATGATGTTTAATCCTGCTATAAAACCATTGGTCGATAGTGAATTATATAAATATGAGAATCTAATAATTGAATTTGCAATAGAAAACTATCCATTCGAGTGGAAATCAGACATTCAAATACACATACTTACTTATCTTTTTATACATGACACCCTTACACAGCAAGAGATTAAAGATTTATCCGAAATATTTTATAAAAAAGGATCAAAAGAGGGTTTTTCATCGGGTTCAATATCTTCATATCTAAATGAATTACTTGATTTATCAGTAGTCAAACAAAAAAAAATCAAAACCAACCAAGTTCTTATTTCTCCAAGAAGCGTAAGTAAATTCTATCTATGGCAATTCAGCAATGTATACTTCCTAAATCCTAGATTCCTTAATATTCCAGGTTTTCATTCTCCAGAAATCATAGATAAAGAATTGAGGAAAGCGAAAAATTTTTATACAGAAAAAATGAGAAATTTGGAAGAGATTAGAGTGAGAAATGTAAACAAGAACAGCGTAAAAAATACTTTTCTTGAAAGATTAAGAGAGATGATTGAATATATAGATTACCGCTTAGAAAGACATAAAGAATCTATGTCCAAATTTCCTATTGAGAAAAAAAAGGAATACATTGCTATAGAAGAATATAGAAAAAGCCTAGAAAAATTTCAAGAAGTTGGTAAGAATGAATCTGAAGTTGTTGAAAATGATAATATATCCAAGAGATATCCGTATAGATTAAAAATGGAAGAAATTGAAAAAGATCTTATCAATTTTACAATAAATTCTCCCATGTTTGCAGCATCTAATCCTCAATATTCAGAGATTATCGCATATTTAATCTTTAGGAAGGAACTTACTCAGCAAAAGATTAAGGAATTAACTGGTTTTTCAGCAGGGATGATTTCTCAAGGGCTTAACTATTTAATTAAAGAAGGTCTTATTAGAAGAAAAAAAATCAAGGGCGTTCGTGAGAAATTATATATAATGGATTCTATCGCATTCTCCAATTTTTTAAGGATATATAAAAAGCTTAAAATTTTAGAGAAATGGGATCCCATAATAAATAAAACTATGGATGAACTTAAAAGAAGAGAAAATGAAATTACTCATAGAAATGGTTATAAACAAATAAAAAAATGCTTAGAATATTTGAATCAATCTATTTCCGCCAATCAATACTTCATGGAAGCAATAAAAGAGGAAATAATGAAAGTAAATCCATGATTTTTAACATTAATTAAATTAAAGAATATTTGTTTTCACAATTATCCTGATATCTTCAGGTGAGTTTCTAAAAATGGACAAGTTTACTTCTTTTTCATAAATCATTAAATTTTCATCTATTTCTGAGCTTCTCTTGCAATAAGATTTTTACTTTCAAATGAATTCATTAGATTAATTGCAGTTCTATTTTTTAAGAGCTCTTTATATCTTGAGCGAATTGTAAGTTCACTTATACCTACCACTTTGGAAATTTGTTGTTGAGTAAGTTGTATCTTTTTTAAATTGCATACAAGATATAATGCTCCAGCAACTAATCCTCTAGGGTCCTTTCCGTTAATATACATAGAATCTTTAATAGGTTCTAATAAATTTATAACCAAGTTCTCTATTTCACGATCTAAATTCAGAATTGCTATATATTTTGGAATTAATGAAATAAAATCTATCATTGGAATCTTTAAATTTAATAGTTTAACTAAAACTTTGAAATGACTTCTTAATTCTCTCTCACTAGAATTACATTCTTCGAGAATCTCTTGTAATGTCCTGTTAATTTTAAGATTTCTACATGCATAATAAATACACGCAGCAACCATAGTATTAATAGATCGACCTTTAATAATGTTCATTTTAAATGCTTTTTTATACACATTTATAGCTGAAACTTTAACATAATCCGGGAGATCCAAGTTTGAGCTAATTCTTTTTAATTCCCTTGTAGCAATGAGAATGTTTTTCTTATTCCATGAGATCCTTGTATTCCATTTTGCTGCTCTTTTTAAGTCGGAATTTCTAATTTCTTTTGTGGGTATTATAGTATGTAAAGCTACTCCAGGAGTTAAAGGAGTAATTAAAGAACCAATATGTTTTTTGTTTATAATATCTTGATTTGTATATACTATTTTATCACTATGCGATAAGTCTATTGCTCTTTCATTAACCACCAATCCACATTCTTGGCATACTGATTCTCCAGTTTCAGAAATAAATATTATATTTCCACCGCATTCTTCACACCAATTGAAAGATTTAAACTTTCTTTCATAATCATTTAGTTCAATTAAATTGAGTTGAGTAATTTGTATCACCTCTCATCTCTTTTATTCGACCCCATAAACACAAACCTAACGTCATGAGGAACATGAATAATAACATTATCCACACTTTCACTTTACCTCTTAGAAAATAATTCTTCAAAGCATTCACATCAATTTTCTTCATTTCTTTATGATTATTCCTATTTTTTATTATTCCTATTTAATAAATATTCAATAAAATCATTTGAATAATCCTTAACTATTTCAAGTGCTCCGATCTTTACAGGTAATTCTGATTTTTTTAACTTTAAACAAAGGATTGGTGGAAATATTAGTTTGGCTTTTATATATTTTCGAAGAAATTCTATCCAGACTAAATCATTTTCCATCTCTGTTAGTGAGATATAAAAACCCGATAAAGCTTGAAGTTCTTTATTACATAATATTGAATCTTCACTGTATTTCAACACCCAATTCTGAATCTCTAAACTTGGTATTTTTTCCCCAAAAATATCTCCAATAATCAAGTAATCCAACTTTTCTTCTACCAAAGATAAAGGATCCGTCTTATTTGCAGTCCCTACTGAAACCTCTATATAATCCTCTAAGCGATCCTGTATCATCTCAGCTATAGTTTTAGAGATTACAATTTTTTCCTTATATATAATCCATAATTTCATTCTATTCAAGAGATTTTATATAATTTTTTTTAGTAATTATAATAGAGATTGGGGTTCTAATAAGAGGATGTTCACTATAATAGAGAAAAAAGAACCTTTAGACCTTATTGAATAGAAATTTATTTTTTAATGTAATTAATACATCTACAATTTAGAAAGAATTCTGGAAAACCATTCAAAATCAATATTTTCCTCTTAATTGAATAAATTTTGGAATTGAAAGTACCAAAAAATATTCTAATTGGTTGATATTTTGGAATAATGGATAGATATAATTTCATTTAGTTCTAAGAGATATAAAACATATTATATTTTCATTTGTAATTTTTCTTGATTAATCTCAATCTTAGATAAATTAAAGCTGTTCCTTATTATAAATTCTTTAAATAGTTTGAAGATTATAAATGCTTCCCAGAAGAAGTTGATTAAAAAAAAATGATTGGTATTTAAATTTTCATTCTCTAGTCTTTTTTGGTAATATCCCTAGGATAAATAGTGTAAATAAGCTAGTAAATGACCATGTCCAATAAAACAACGCTCCAAAAAGAAATCCAATAAATCCCAAAAATCCTAATAACCATAATCGGTTTTTTCTTTTCACAGGTACTTCAGCATCATATGGAATAATTCCTAGAAGGATTAAGAAAAACAATAAATACAGCCAGAAAAGAGATGTATAAAGTGTTCCTAACGCTCCTAACCACCCTAGATTACATAACCAAGCAAGTGGATTTAATGGCCCTAGTTTTCCTAGCGGTTTAATTTCTTTTTTTGGACCTTTCTTTCGATTAATTACAGAGAGTATAATCACAATAATAGGCCCCAAAATTGTTAAAGTCAAAGCAATACCGAAAAGCAGAATACCCCCGTAGACGCCAAATGCTACCCAAAGTAATACAATAGCAAAAATTACTGCACCTGCATTTAGCTCTTTTAGTTTATATGTTATTGCTAGAACAGGTCCACCAACAGTAAGACCTAAGGCGAGCCAGAATAAAAACTCGAGAGTCATAAGACCAAATAATACCCAGAGCATCACCATTGTGAGTAACCATAGAACAAACATCAATCTAACTAAACTACTTATTTTTGTATCTTCACTCATATAAATCAAATCCCTTTAAATTATTTATTTTTTTTATAATTATTTTGTTATTTTTAATATTAGTAGGTGCCCTAATAAAAGCATGTTCGTATACTCGGAAAAATCCTGATAATGGGAAGTTAAAATCACTTAAAGGGAGAGATTGATGTTTTCCTCAAGTGCAGAAAGTCTAAAGAATTCTATGAAATCCTAACTTTTATACTGAAAGATATATGATTTGGAACCTAAAATGTTAATTTTTTCACTAGTTGGTTTAATTTTAGGAGTCTTTTCTTTTTCTTATTTTGTTCTAAGTAATTTATCAACCCAACGTTTTACGTTATTAATATATTTGCTATAAATTATTTCTTTAATTTTAATTCACCTCATATCTATTTAATTTCTGATTGATTAAATTTAATTTTTGAAGAATAAAAATGAATAAAGAAATTAGGATGTAAATTAATTATTTTATGATTCTTTTGAAATATTAAAAAATAGACACTCTTTATAAAAATGGGAGAAATAAACAAGATTCCTTGTACTTATGAACAGATTTATTATCATTTTAAGAAATATGTCCATTATACAAAGGTTAAGTTTCAAGAGCATAACTGTGTTGATATAAAGAGAGTAACCTATAATTATAATCAACTAAATTCTTTAAATTTTCCTGAGGAGGAAAGGGAAGAAAATTCATATTCATTCCAAGAAAAAGTAAGAGAGGTTGAAACTGATTATCTACTCAATTTAGATTCCTCAGAAGAATTCGTTGATATCCCACTTGATTTATTCTTAGATGATCCCGGGAGTATAGAAACAAGATCCATCAGTTTTATTTCTACAATTGAACAACGAATACTTAAAACCACATCACTTCTATTCTTAGATTTTAATATCGTCGGAAAAAAAAGAGAATTTTTTAGATCGAATTTTTATCTTTTTTTGAATAAAAAAAAAAAATTTGTTTTATAATTCCAATTTTAGAAATTTCTTAATCGCAATCGCTAAAAATAGGATGCTGCATGCCATTATTACTACGGGTGCTAAGTTTAGATTAAGAGTACCCATGATTTGATCTGACATCATTGAAAGTAGTCCAGTGGATCCTGATTCTGGCCAGAACATTAGCGGATTGATTATAGCGGGGATTTGATCTCCTACTCCAAAAAACAACATATAAATTGTTAGCATTACATACATCACAGATTTTCTTGTTTTCAGAATGGTACCTAACATTAAAGCTAAAATGAGCCAAAACATACACCACATCCAGAAAAATCCCGCAGCAATCATTGTCCCTAGAAAACTTGCAGGAATCCCAAGTAAATTAAATTCTACGTAGATCAATAGAAAGGGCGCAAGAACCATTGATATAGTTATACTAATAATATTCGTTAGAAATTTGGAGGTAATAAAAGCGTGTCGCGTAACTGGTTTTGAGAGCACCCATGCAGCAGTTCCTTCCGTTCTTTCTGCCACTATAGCTCCTTGAACTGAAGTCATTGCGACTAACGGGATATATAATCCCGCCATAAGAGGGAAGATCATTAGACCAATTTCCGGGTCTCCACTTCCTAAGATTGTCAAGAAAGTTATACCATTAGCCATTCCTAAAATTGCTAATAATTGTAGCCACCATCCACCAGTGCGTTTCCATCGACTTATTTCCGTTCTCATTAAATTTTTTAATCCTTGGAATTTTCCACCCTCTTTAACGGGTATAAGCCCAGTATATTTAGTATCTAGAATCTCGGTTTTACTTGCCATTTTAACTTTCTCCCTCCACTAATTTCATAAAAATCTGTTCTAAATCAACCTTTTTTTGTCCGTAATTAACAATTTTACCACCATTCCCTTGAAGTAATCCTAAAAGATTATCTTCTGCAGCACTATCATCAGATATACTTATATCCCATAATGATTCGACATTTCCTTGCTCAACACTTACAGCGGAAACCCATGATTGATTGAGTAAACGAGTTTTTAACTCTTCCACTTCAATTCCTTTCAATTTTACCGTGTAAATAGTACCCTCTCCTCCTTTAAGAATCTCCTCAATTGGACCTTGAGTAACTAAAACTCCTTTATTTAAAATCGCAACTGTATCACTTACTCTTTGTACATCATCTAATATATGCGTAGAATAGAAGATTGTTCTATCCTTACGTAATCTATTCATAAGATCAAGAACATCACGTCGTCCAAGAGGATCTAAAGCCGAGGCAGGTTCATCAAGAATAAGTAAATCCGGCTGATTTACTTCCGCTTGGGCAATCCCCAATCGTTGCCGTTCCCCACCTGAAAAGCTTTTAACTGCCCTATCAGCTTTATTCTCTAATCCAACTAATTCTATCATATCATTTACTCTCTTATCGATTAGAACTTTTGGGCCTTCATAAAAGAAGCGCATTGAAAAACTAATTATTTCACGAGCAGTCATATGTTCGTAGAACCGTATATCTTGTGGAAGGTATCCAATTCTTTTATGAATTTTTACATTTTCCCTGATATCGTGTCCAAAAATCATTGCGCTTCCACTCGTAGGTTCTATTTGGCCTAATAACATTTTCATTGTAGTTGTCTTTCCCGAACCATTTGGACCGAGAAATCCAAAAATTGAATTTTTAGGCACTTTTATGTTTAAAGATTGTAGAGCGGTCGTATCATCATAAGTTTTAGTTAAATTTTTTGTTTCAATAATTATTTCACTCATTTTAAGATACCTCCAATAGTTAAAATAATTTCCCTCGAAATCGCAGGAACCATTTTTTCTATTAATTTTCTTTTAGTTTTTATCACTTCCAAAAGAAAGTATAATTTATATTGACTTTTTGGTATTATATCATGAAATAAATACAGTTGATATTCCATTTGGTTTATATTCATTTTTATTCACACTTTTTTTTTTTAAAATTTTTTTTAATTTTATTATTTTTAATACAAATTGGGCTCTAATAAGAGGACGTTCACTTGCTTGGAAAAAATGAAAAATAAGAGTTTAGAATGGAGAATACAATTTTTGTTGAAATTTTTAGAAATAAATAATCATACTAAATCATTCAATTCTAGGAAATTTCTTCCTAAAGGAGGAAAATTGGATATACTAAGTATCAATAATTATACTAATAGGTTGAAATTTAGGAATAATTTGAAATAATTATTTCACTAATCGGCACATATTTCATTACAATTGCTTATCAATCCCGATAAATCGCACGTTTACTTCTTTACTTTTTCTTGTGTGGATTTTACTCAATAAGCAACAAAATTCTAATAGATTCTTTAAGTTATTTTGTTCTAAGCAGCTGATCAATCCAACATTCATACCACTCTGTTGATATAAAAACTCTATGAATAATTCTTTTGAATCCTTCGGTATTTAGTTCATCTTCAATCTCTTGAGACTCCTGAGGTGATTTTGCCCATGTAATCATATTGATAAAGTTCGGAATATTACTATAGTTTATCATATATGCAATGTTTTTAGAATATT
>JBHLLG010000073.1:0-13839 GCA_048885925.1 Candidatus Hermodarchaeota archaeon | reverse complement strand
TACAATTTCAAAAGCAATAGTTTTTTGTGCTTCTAATGTAAGGGGATTTAATTCTGGAGTAGCTTGGTAATAATCTTCAAAATTTTTGTTATTTAAAACGTAATCAATAGCATCATCAACGGTTTCTCCGATAATTTTTAAATCAGAATTGTATGCTATCATTTGAGCTTTTTTCCCAACATCAATCTCTTTAGGAATTATATTGGAACATTCGATTCCTTCAAGAGAAGAATAAGCTGCGATTGAGGCACCTTGATTCCCATTAGAAGCACAGACTATTTTTTCAAAATCCCAACTCCTAGCGTGAGAAACTAACAATGCTGCGGCACGATCTTTAAAAGAATTAGTTGGATTTTGAGTTTCATCCTTAAAAAATAACTTTTCTAAGCCTATTTTTTCTCCATATTTTTTCGAATTTCTACATGGAGTGCCCCCTTCTCCTAAGGAAATAATAAAATCCTCTTCTATTTGAGGAAACGTTATTTTATAGTCCCAAAACTTCTGTGGATCTTTAATTTCTCGGAATTTCCCCTTAACGACCTCTAAATCAGATTCAAACCATAATACTCCTTCGCAATCGGGGCATTTATGTTGAATAGAGGTAAATTCAAACTTTTTTTCACAATTTATACAAGTTAAGATAAGCGGTTTCTTAATGATGAATTAACCTCTAATATAGATAATAACTTTACCTTAATCATTAATTGATTTTTCTCATTATTAAGGTCTCTTAACAAGATTTATTCTTTAGGGATATTATAAATTGAAACGAATACTCGAAACTTGATTTCTCCGTCTTTTTAACTATAAATTTATCAAATTATTAAATTAAACCAAGTTTTCGTAGAATTCAATCATCGATAATAAATTCTTGAAGTTGATCTTTGTTATGAGAAAATTCGGTGTTAATGGTAGTTTTTGGAAAGCAAATGAATTTTCCGTTAAGAAGTTTTAGAAATACAGTTTTTCGTATTTCTCTTACATAATACCCTTTAACAATACTTATGGGGTCAGATTTACTTTGATCCTTAATAATAAAATTGGAGCTCATATGAGATATTAGAAATTTCGAAAATATAAGGAAGAACTGCATGAAAGATTATTAAAAAATTAAATTTTGAAAATAAATAATATTTAGAGCCATTCTATATCAAGCTTTTGAGCAGAAACTGTCAGCTCTGTAGCTGCTCTAGTATATTTCAGAACTTTTGCCATATTGCCTTCGAGTTTTGCTTTACCACTTAATATCATTCTAATAGAATCAGCTTCTCCTAAAGTGATTTTTTTCCATGTTTCATAATCAGTAGTGTATATATATTCAACTTCATAACCTTCTCCACTCTTTTTTTCTCCTGGTTTTAATAATTTTACTTTATCTTTTGGATTTAATACCTTACAACCTGTACATTTACCATGATAGAGTCCAATCCACATTCTCTGTTCTTCTTTTAATGGTCCGTTTGGAGTAGCTACCCAGAGAAAGTCACCTTCCCAATCAGCGGCAGCATCTTTATAATTTTCATTTTTATTAAGAGCATCACGATAAGCATCCACAAACTCTTGAGTTCCATATTTTACTTTTACCACTTTCCTTTTCTACCCCTCTTTTCTATATTCTATTTATGAAGAATACTTTAAATATTATATATAATCTTCGAATAAAAAAATTCTAATAATGAATAGGAATTGAATTTCAAACTAATTTTTTTAAGAAAAAGATTTTTTACGAATATTCGTAAAATTTAAGAATCTTTTGAAATTAGATTAAAAAGAACAATTTTTGATTTAATGGAAGTGATAAGAAATTTTTCTGTGGATAATCTTATTTGCTGTTTTAGGAAGTGTAGGGGCTATACTTGCAGCTTCAGGATTCATTCGCTTTAATGAAAATATACAAAAAGTTATTGTTTCTGCTTTAATTTCATTTGCTACAGGTGTATTACTTACTGCTTCATTTTTAGGTTTAATTCCTGAAGCGATCGAGAGTTGGGCAGGTGATCCTCATTCATTAATGTATTTTGTATTAGGAAGTATTCTATTTTTCTTTTTCTTAGAGAAATTTGTAATTTGGCGAAATTGCCAAAATAACAGTTGTGATGTTCACAGTTATGCTTCAGCACCAATAATTCTTGTAGGGGATGCTTTTCACAATTTTACAGATGGAATTCTTATTGCAACTGCCTTTATTACAGATTTTAATATCGGTATTGCAATTGGCATAACAATAATAATTCATGAAATTCCTCAGGAGATAGGCGATTTTGGCATACTTATTCACAGTGGAATGATAAAAAAAAAAGCATTTATCTATAATTTAATATCCAGTCTATCTACAATACCTGCTGCTATTATTAGCTATTACATTATTGGTATTTTTGAATTTCTCACACCAATATTTTTAGCAATCTCATCAGCCAGTTTTATTTATATAGCATTATCGGATTTAACACCAAAATTACATGAAAAGACAGATACGAAAGAAATCATAAAACAATTGATTTTAGTGATGTTAGGTATTATCATTATGGGAACTATATTAACACTTGGAGGACATGAACATTAATCATTCAATAACAATGGAGGAGTTTAAAAAATGTTAGATTTGGATTGCCAAGTTATTAAATTTTTATTTAAATCACATAAGTCGATGAAAATTGGTGAAATAAAAAAAGAGTTAAATATACCACATTCCACCCTTGGTAGTTGTATTAAACGACTTCAACAGCGCAATTTTGTTAATTATGAGCCATATCATGAAGTAAATTTAACTAAAGAGGGTATTGAATTGGCAAAAGAGTTGAATCGGCATAGCAGGCTGCTGGAACTTCTATTACATTACGAGTTAGGACTCGATCGAACTATAGCTCACATTGAAAGTGATAAATTTAGTTTACTCTTTTCATGTGAAACAATAAATAAAATCTGTGAAAAATATGATCATCCTGAAGAATGCCCTTGTGGTGAAAAGATTTTAAGTAGTTCAGTGTGTTTCTGTGAAAAAGAAATTTAAAATAAGTTAAAAGTTTAATTTTTAATTTCATTAGAAGCATAAGCAGCTAAGATATTTCCATAAAAATAGTGATGACTACTCATGTTTGACTTTTCATTGTAAATAATTTTGCATTCATAATTTAAAAGACAATGTTTTAGAGTAGGAACTTTAGTAGTTCTGCTTGGAATAACTTCCAAACCCGCCATTTTAATTTTGTTTTTACTTCTCCCTGAATATGATCCTGCAATATCAATAGCATCAGATATTTTATCAGAGGGAATATTTATTGTAAATTCTTTTTCTCCTTCAGTAACACAAGTATAGGTATATCGGCTATATGCTACTTGAACCCGAATTGTTGGTTTGCCTTTATAATCAAATAGTTTCTTCCAATCTAGAGCCATAACATTAAGTTTTTCACCTTTATCCATAGTTACCATTAAGGCTGTATTTCTCTCGAAATATTCTATATAGTCATATGGTGCGATTTCTTTTCTGTTTTCACTCATTTTTATTAAAAATTTCTAATAACTTTTTATTTGTGATTCATTTTGTTAAGATATTAAGGTAAACCAGCACCAGGTATATCTACCTTTACATATTCTATCCGTCCATTTATCCTTTCAGGAGTGGATGTTGCTATAAAAAGGATGTCTCGGTTAGGTCCACCAAGCATACAAGCATAAGCATCGGTCTCAATTTTAACTTTATGAGTAATTTTACCACCTTCAAGTATGCGCGCAACTCTATGACGTCCTGGAGCAGAAACCCAAATCGCACCTTCTGCATCTAGACATATTCCGTCAGGAGCAATAGTCTTAAGATTGGCCCATAGTCTACGATCTGTGAGAGAACCATCTTCTCTTATATTAAATGCTGTAAGGCGTACAGCAAAAGTTTCTCCAACAATAAGAGTTTTACCATCTGGAGTAATAACCATCCCATTGGGGAAAGCTAAGTTGTCGGCAACAATTTTAGCATCTCCTTCTGGGTCTACAAGAATAATTTCAGCGGGAGTAAAACTTGGTTTGGGGCTAAAAAAATCAAAACCCATATTTCCTACATAAGCTCTCCCTTTATCATCAACAACCATATCATTGCAGTTTAAAGCGGCAAGACCACTCAAGTCTGCATGTTCTGTTAATCCTTCAGGATCAAGACGAAGTATTTTACTATCTTCCATTGAAACAACTAATAACCTTCCATCAGGTAACCAGCCCAATCCAGAAGTTCGATTCGATATCTCTAAAATTTTTTCCACGTTTCCATTTAGATCTACAGTCATTACTTTATGTGCATCCATATCAGAAAACCAAAGTTTATCATTATGCCAACGGGGGCTTTCTGTAAAACCTAATCCTTCAAGAAGAGTTTTTGTTGTTAAAACTACCACTTATCCTCAACTTTTAATTATGGTTGAAATTTTTCATCATGGATTACTTTATCTATTGCTTTTAAACAAGCATCCTCCCAATCATCATCAGGGTCAATACTTTCGCAACAATCAGGGCACCAATCTTCAGGATAACCATTATCAAAATCATCATCTTCCAGATCACCATTTAAGGTGCTTGCACAATAAAAGCAAACTCCATCATCATATCGATCTAAAATTTCAGAAATTAATTCAATTTTCTTTCTAGAATTCATTTTCTCAAAACCTGATTAATTTAAAAGCTAATTGAATAAAGGAAAAAAAATATATGTATTTAAGGAAAATATAAATAATTTATATTATATAAGAACTTACTTCTTTTAGCCTTTTTTCAGCATCAATGACAATTTCTTCTATAATATCTTTTACACTGTCTATCGAATCAATTAGGCCAATACTCTGACCTAAAAGTACAGCCCCTTCATCTATATTACCTTTATATGTCATTTCATAATGCTTTTGGTCTTCCATTGCCATTTGAGGCGTTATTTTTGCCTCTAAAGCTAACTTTTCTTCTTTACTCGTAACAGGATTATGAGAAAGGGCATATTTATTACGCCATAACCTTATTGGACCAAGCACTCCTAAACAATATTCAGTATCGCTTGCTTTTGCGGGAGGTATTACATTTTTATATTTTTCATGAAATTCACTTTCTTTTGAAGCAATGAACCTTGAACCCATTGCTATACCACCTGCTCCCATTGCTAAAGCGGAAGCTAAACCTTCTCCACTCGCAAAACCACCACATGCTATTATTGGAGTGTTTGGATGTTTTCTTTTAACTTGCTGTAATAAGACTAAAGTACTAATTCTTTCATAACTTTGATGCCCTCCTCCTTCCCAACCGGTTATGACCATACCATCAGTTTCAGCTGATACACATTTATCTGCAAGCCATAGTGCGGGCGCTACATGGAAATGTTTTATATTTGAACCGCCTTCCTTTAATTTTTGGTATGTCTTAGTCTTGGGTAAAGTTTTTGCCGAACCAGCGCTTGTAACAGCATAAACACACTGTTCTTTTATTTTTGGATTATCCATAATAAATTTTGATATCCCACGACATAGTCCAGGAGCATCTAATTGTAATCTTGATGTTCTTATATTAAATCCAAAAGGTTTGTCGGTATATTCTACCACATACTCCATATCTTTTTTCATTTCTTCCAAACTACTCTTTCCAAATAGATTAGTATGACTCAGAACTCCTAATCCTCCTGCTTCAGAGACTGCTACAGTTAATTCTTTTGTATAAAACGGTCCCATAGGAGCAGCAACAATTGGATGCTTAATTCCAAACATTTCAGTTATGTCTGTCTGTAAACCCATTTTCTTATACCACTTTTAACTCGTTTTAATATTTATAATAATATTATAATATTGATTGTGAAAAATAAAAAAATAATATAAAGTTTGATACTCTTTAAAAATGATTAGTTTGATATTTGATTCTTTAAAGAAACATTGATTTAACTAAAAAAAGATATGATAAAACTACTTTTTATTAAGGAGAACTTAAATATTAGTTTCTTTATGAATTAATAAATTAAAACATATTTTGTTAACATTTTAAAAGTTATTATAAAGTTTACATATTAATTCTTTGAAATTTCATTGTTTGGCGACTTTTAACTTGGATAAAAAAATTAATTTAAAATTAGTTTCTCTTGGAGATGGAGAAGTAGGGAAAACTTCAATTATAGATAGATTTTTAGGAAAAGAGATACCAGAGAGATATATTCCAACAATTGGAACTATTACTCATCGAAAAGATTATATAATAAAAAAGAAACAAACGATTATAGGTATTAACATTTGGGATTTAGGAGGTCAAAAGTCATTTAATCCATTTAATGCTAATCATTATTCCAATGTGGATATTGCTCTTTTAGTTTTTGATTTAACAAAACCAAAAGAAACCTTAAAAAGTATTAAAAATGAATTTTTAAAAAATATAAATCAATTTTCTGAAGATGTTTTAGTCCTTTTCATTGGAAATAAATTGGATTTACTTGAAGAGAAAAAGCTTGCGATAACTGCTATAAAAGAATTATTAACCAAAATAGACCATCTTTATTTAGTCTCAGCGAAGACCGGTGAAAATATTAATGAATGCTTTGAGTTAGTAATTTTTACATTTCTACGAAAAGCAGAAATAATCATGCCTAATCTTGTTCAAAATAATACAGCTACAGATTTTTTAAGATTAATTGGAAAAGATGAAAAAACAATAAAAAGCAAATTATTAAATGTAACCAACATAGATTCATATTTTCAAAAATTAAAGCCAAAATTAAAGGTTAAAAAGGATGCAAATCACAAGAAAGAAGATAAAGATTTAAAATATTATGAATTTCTTAAAAATGAGTTACAAAACAATGAAATTCAAATTACAAATGCTATGGATCAATTTTTAATTAATTTAACCGAATTTGATAAATCGATTAAACATTTAAAAAAGACCAAATCAGTAGAAGAAACAATTAATAATTTAACTGGTCTTTTAACATTAGCAAAGAAAGACTTTGAGAAGATCTCAGATTTAGCATTAAAATTAAATCGAGAAGAATTTGAATTAGTAAAAATTATTTCAGATTTTAAAAAAGAACAATTAAAAACTGAAAAGAATGAAATAATTGCTTAAAAAGTTAAAAAGGAATAATTTAAAAAGAAATTAAAAGGTGAAATAAATTTCTGAAGAGATTTCTTTAAAAGACTTCCAAAAATTAAAGGACCAAGTTTCTAAACTCGATCAGAAGTTAAGTGAACAACTTAAAAAATCAGAACTCAAAGCTATTGATCAAATTAATACCCTTGAAACGAAATCAATTGAACAATTTAATAATTTAGATCAGAAATTTAAAGATCAATTCAAGCAAGTAGATCAAAAATTAGAAAGTCAACAAAATGCTACTACTACAAAAATTAAAGATTTAGCCTATACATTTGAAGAAGAATTAAAAGAAAAATTTTCTACGCTTAATAGAAAGTTAGAAGAGAATTTTCAAATACTTAATACTCATATGGAAGAGAAATTTAGCGAAATTAATCAGAAATTAAACACAAATGTAGTTAATCTTGAGCATGATATTAAGTCTCTTATAGATAAAATCAAGACAAGTAATGAGGATTTTTCATTAAAACTAAAGAATTTAAAGGAAGAATTTGATACTAAAGAGGAGGTTCTTAGAGATATGTTTAAAAAATTCGATGAAGAGAACTCAGAATTTCAGAATAATCTAAAACCAATCTTAGAGGATATTAAAAGTAAACAAGATTTAGTTAAAATAACCCTTGACGTGCAAAAAAAACAGATATTCGAAAGTACTAAAGAATTGATTAATGATGAAATTAAACTAGCCTGCAAAAATAAAGAAAAACAAATTCTAGTAAACTTATGGATTGATGAATTAAAAAATATTATTGAGAATATTGATAAGTTAAAAGCCCTCCATCCAAAAGATTTAAAACTTTATATTGAAGAGATTTCACACACTATTGAATCATTTAGACAAAAATTTGTGAAATAATTCTTATTCATATTCAATAAGATTAATTTTAGAATTACTTTTAAATAAAACGTAATTGGTTTTTAAAGATTTGATAACTTTTTTATAATCATAATAAACAAATTTGAGATAATAAAAATGAGCCCTGATATTATTTCTCTTGGTGAGCTACTTGTTGAAATTATGCGTCCTGAAATTGATATTCCACATAATGAATATGGTGCAACTTATATGGGACCATTTCCAAGTGGTGCTCCAGCAATATTCATTGATAGCGCAGCTCGAATGGGGAGCAAATTTCAATTAACCGCTGGATTCATTGGAGTAATTGGTAAGGATGAATTTGGCGACTGCATAATTGAGAAATTAAAAAAAGATAATGTTGATGTATCTCAAATTAGAGTAAATACTTCTTTGACTACAGGTATTGCATTCAATCAATATAATTCTGATGGCTCTCGTAAATTTATTTTTGCAAAAGGTGCAGCAGGTGAAACATCTCCTAAAGATATTAAAGAAGAATATTTCAAGAATATAAAAAATCTCCATATTATGGGGAGTTCACTCTCTATTAGTGAAAAATCTAGAGATGCTTGTTATAAAGCTATTAAACTAGCTAAAGAATGCAATTCTAATGTAATCATCTCTTTTGATCCAAATTTTAGACCTGAAATGCTAGAATTAGAAAAAATTGTAAAAATTTGTAAACCTGTATTAGAGGCAACAACAATTTTACTTCCAAGTGGCGAAGAAGCTGAGATGTTAGCAAATATAGAAGGGACAAATGAAGCCTGTCGAAGGTTACTCAACATGGGTCCAAAAATAATTGCATTAAAACAAGGGAAGGATGGTTGTATAATCTTCACTCCTGACCATCTTAATGGATTGAAAGTGAAGGCATTTACAGTGATAGAAAAAGATCCTACTGGAGCAGGAGATTCATTTGGAGGGGCTTTTATAGTAGGATATATAATGGGATGGAATTTTAATAAAATTGGTACATTTGCAAATGCAGTTGGAGCATTAAAAGTTAATTCCTTTGGACCTATGCCTAATACATCATATGAAGAAGTTTTAGATTTAATGAACAGAACAAAGATAAGCAAACGCTAGTAGAAATTATCGAATTTAAGCTTAATTAAAATATCTCTTTTTACGTGAATCATAAGTAAAACTTTACCAATATTTTTCAATCTAGTCAAAAGATACAATAATCCTATTTTTATGTAATATATAACATTAAAAAATCCAAATTATCATTTATGTATCGGGAATATTTAAATTTATTCATTGAAATTATCTAATCTCGTAAATAAAAAAAGGAAAAAATGAAAATTTAAATATCTGAATAAATATCTTATGAAATAAGAACTAATATGAAATGCAAAACAAATTTCTATTTATATCAATATTTATTTGATCAAAAAAAGTTTTGCAATAATTAAAATTAAATTTTAAAATTTATAATTCTAATTCTTATATGAATCATAAAAAATAATAATCCATTATTCATAAAAACAATAAAATGTCAAACGAGTTTAAAGGAGAAGAAAAGGAAAACAAATCGGAAAGAGAAACAGATAGAGTTGATAAGGAATTTTTATCAAAAGCTAAAAATTCAAGGGATATGATTAATAAATCGTTGAGAAAAGTTGAAAATAGTATAGAAGACATCTCAGAAACCATAACAAATGGTGAGGATACTGAGGAAAAAGAAATAGAGAAGAAAGAAATTGAAGAAATTGACAGAGAAATAAAAGAAGCTCAAAGTAGACTCGATAACATTATAAAAAAGATTGATGATAAGGAAGAATATCTTGCTGCAATAGAAGAGACTGTTAAACAGCTTGAGGAGAAATATAATAAAAAAACTGAAGAAATGAACAATTTAGAGGAACGAATAACTATTACTAAAGAAAGTAAAGAAGCTTTAGAAGAAGAATATATGGAGCTTCTAAAAAATAATGAACAATTAGTAAAAACATATGAGACACGACAAGTAGATTTAATTGTACTTACAGACTCAATTAAGGAGAAAATTTCCAATCAAGATGAACTTCGTACGAAAATCTCAAAAATAAATCAAGAAATTCAAGAAAGTGAAGATAATCTAAATAAATTAAAGGAAGAATCAGAGGCATTAGAAAAAAAATTAAGAAGTCAAAGAGCTGAGAATGAGACATTAAGGGTATCAATTAGTAAGAATAAGATTGAATTGGAACATTCGAATTCTGAAATAGAAGCTAAGGAAGAAGAAAAAAGTCTTTTAACCGACCAAATTGATAAAAAAGAAAAAAGGATTAAAGAGATTGAAGCTAGACTTGAAGAATATAAAGAAGGATTTCCTGAAATGGAAAAACAAAGAGAAACTTATGAGGAACTTCTTGCTAAATATAAAGTACAGTTATCGGATAAGCAACAACAACTGATAGAAATTGAATCTCGAAAACAAGAGTTAAACGAGGATGCAAATTCTTTGATTGAGCAAATTATTGGTAAAGAAAATTTAATTGAAGCTAATGAAAAAAGAATAAATGATTTGAAGAAAGATATTGAAACTTCAAATAGGGAATATCTTGAGAGAGAAGAGAGGCTAGAAGCTCTTACTGAAAAGTTAAAGCATGTGGAAGCTGAGCATGAGAAATTAAGAAAAGCAAAAGAAGCTATAGAAAGTAGTACAAATGATTCAAGATTGATTCTTCAAAAATTGAAATTAGAATTAGAAAATCAAGAAAAAGAGATAAGAGATAAAGAAAGTAGGATTCATAGATTAGAAGTTTTATCCGCAATCTATAGAACCTCAAAATTTTTTGGTGGAATTTTAATCGGTATTGGAATATTTTTTGTAATCTGGGCGGTAGGTGTATTTTATAATTTTATTGATTTAGGAAATGTAAATAGTTTTATAATGGGATTATTTATTTTAATTGGAGCTATATTATCAATTATTTCTGGTATATTTCATTTAGAAAAATCATGATATCTTTAATTTATTTTTAATAAGAGAAATTTACATTTTCGAAAAAATTTAGTGCGATAATTTTGATTGAAGAAGAAGTAAAATCACCCCCATCTCGAAATGTTGGATTATTATCAGGAATTATATACGGAATTGGATGTGGAATTGGGGGATCAATGTTCATTCTATTAGGATCAGCAATTGAAAGAGCTAGATCTGGTGTTTTAATTAGCTTAATTCTAGGAGGTATTTTAATTTTTATTACAGCTCTAAATTATAGCGAATTATCAACCAGCTTACCTATATTTGGTGGAGCATACAATTTTAGTAAGGAAGCTTTAGGGGGTTTTTTAGCTTTTATAATTGGTTTTTTTTTATGGATTGCAAACATAGCTACGTTTTCATTTTCTGCTCAGGTTTTTGTTGTTATATTAGAAAATTTTTTTCCATTTCAAATTCTTAAGAATTTATTTCTCGTAATTGCTATAATTTCAATTCTTTTTACTGCGATTGTTGTTTTTAGAACTCAAAAAATTGCATTAAGAACTCTTATATCTTTAACCGTTGTATTATTGATAATATTTAGCATATTTATTTTTTCAGGATTTTTTATTGCTCCTATAAATAATATATCTGGATATGATCCAAGTTTTTTACAATCTGAGACTAATTTTTTTGCTATTATATTTATGTTTTCATCATTATTTATTTTCTTTACAAGCATTACTTCAAATCTAGCTTATTTAAATGCAGATTTAAAAAATCCCTCAAGAAATATTCCTAAAACGAATATGTTTGCAATTTTAATAACATTACTTATCTATATTTCTATAACAATTGTTGTAATGATTAATATTGGCCCCAATGGTACAGGTTTAGAAGATTCTCCAATCCTATTAGCATTAATAATGAATAAAATTTTGGGGTTTCCTGGATATTTATTAATGGGAATTGCAGCAACGATTTCAACATTTATAGCTATGAATGCCGCTCTAGGTTCTGCGGTTAGTGTAATGTATGCATTAGCACGAGATAACTATATATCTAAAAGTTTCATAAAGCTCAATAAAAAAACAAAAGTCCCTACTCTAGTTTTAATCATAACTACACTTGTAGCCATCCTTTTTACAATCCTAGCCAGAATTTTTGCAAATATTGAATTTATTGCTAATATAACAACTTTTATCTATTTTTTTGGATTAGCATTCATAAATTTTGCCGCAGTTAGTCTCAGATATAAGAGGAGAGAATTAGACCGCCCGTTCAAAGCACCATTCTTTCCTTATCTACCCGTGATTGTAGGGTCTACTTGCTTAATTCTAGCATTTGTACTTAATATTAATGCAGTATTTCTCGGTTTGATTATTTTCGTTGTTGGAGTAACTTATTATTTATTAACGATAGCTGATCGCCATTCTATTATCTTGACAATAGCAGGTTTAAAATTTTTTGCAATTATACTAGTTGGGATATTTATTTGGATCATAAATAATTTAGGGACTATTAGTTCCTCAATCCAAGGATTTACATCTTTATTTTCATTTGGATTACTTCGTATATTAATATTTTTCTGTATATTCTCAATTGGTACAATCTTTTTTGATATTATACCTCTTAAAGAATTGGTTTACTTTTTCATTAAAAAAATAAACAAAAAGGAAGTAGCTATAGATATTGGTATAGGACAAATAATTGAACTGAAAAAAAGTAAAGTAAAACTCATATATTACATCAATATCATTATAGGAATTATTCAAATTTTTGCATTTATATTCATTTCTATTTTAATAACTTTATTTATGTTGGATATTATCTCGATAGAAAATATAACTTTTGGAAGTACAGTCATATCCCAAACAACAGGAGAATACTTATTTTTTACAGCTTTAGTATTTCTTGGTACAATTTTATTATTCAGTGGATTATTTAACCTTTATATCAATAGGGAAACTAGAACATTAGGAATTTAATATGATAGGCAATTTCTTTTTAGTGTAATGGAAAAAAAAGGGAACATTTCGAAAAATGTTATTTCCAAAGATGAATCTGCATATTCATTCCAATTATTCAGACGGAAAAAATACTATCCAACAAATTGTAAAAAAAGCAATTAAGTTAGAATTAGATTATATTGCTATAACTGATCATTTTACTGATTCTTGGAAATCATGGGTTTCTACTCTCAATAATTATGAAACAATTACGAGTTATTTAGAAGAAATTTCAATTTGTCAAAAATATTTAAGTACTTACAATAAAAATTTAAAACTTCTAAAGGGAATAGAAATAGATCTTTCTAGTTCTGAGCAATTTATAAGTAAGTATATACAAATTGATGAATTTAATTTAATTTTATTTGAATATCTTCAAAGTTATGAAACAATTGCTTTTGTCAAAAATATAATTAATCACTGGAAAAATACTAAAATTAATTTTACTAATTTACCAATCTTAGGATTAGCTCATTTTGATCCTTCACATTTCATCTTAGAAAACCTTGATCCTTTAATGAAATTTCTTAAAGAATATAATATTTATTTTGAATTTAACCCTAGTTATGCTACTTTTTATTCTCCAAAATATGAAAGATTTTTTAAAATGTTAAAAGAATATGAAATTCCAGTTGGAATTGGGTGCGATTCTCATAATCTTAAGAATTTAAATAATGTCGAAGAACCTCTCGATATGATAAAATATTATAATCTTGAGAGAAATTTTGAAAATCTGATAAGTAAATTAAATATTTAGAAAAAAAATTTAGGTACAGTCAAATAGAAATTTTACTTAACTAATCAAGGTAATATTTAAATGCTTTTTCAAAGGCAATATCGATAATAATTTCACTTTTAGTGAAAATATTCTTGCAAAAACCTTTTTAAAGTCTATTATTTTTATGTTTTTTATGGAATTAGAAGAAAAAATTGATTTAGCTGCCAAATGG
>JBHLLG010000072.1:0-13885 GCA_048885925.1 Candidatus Hermodarchaeota archaeon | reverse complement strand
GGTTTACCAATAAAAACAACCTGAATTTTTATGTTATCTAAAGTCATAATCTAAACCATCATCGCATTGTATATTAAATTATACCTTTTTCAAAAGAGAATTTAAAACTTATAATTATTTAAACATTAAAAACATAGAATAAAATATTCAAATTGATTTTTGATTAGAATAGTAGTGTAAATAAAATGGCTGATAATTTATATTGGCTAGGTGTATTTTTAGCGTTATTGGCAGGATCAACTACTCAATCTGGAGCTGTTTTACAGAAAAAAGGTGTAAATGAAGTATCAGGAGAACAAGAATTTATGAGAAGTTTAGTGAGGAAACCAATTTGGATTTTAGGAGTGATTTTAAGTTTTGGAATTAGTTCAATTTTTTATTTAACCGCTCAAATATTTATTGGCCCCGCATTAATTCCGGGGTTAATGGCTTTTGGTCTTATTGTTTTAGCTTTGGGTTCTATTAAAATTGTTGGAGAAAAATTAAAAATAGAAGAAATAATAGGGATTTTACTAATGATATTAGGAACTTTTTTTTTAAGTATAAGTGGACTTTCTATTGATATCACTGAAAATAATCTTTTGGAATTTGATTTTGCTATTCGAACATTCATCTTTACAGCTGTAATAATTGTTCTCTCTTTATCTTGTCAAATTTTTCAAAAGAAATTTGAAAGATTTAAAGGAATTATATTAGCAATATTATCAGGATTCATGTTTTCACTCTCTAATTTCTGGGTGAGTCAATTCATGGCTGTAGCGGTGGATGTATTAGGTGGAAATTTCATTTTACCTGAAGTGATTATCTTTGTCATTTCTATTATCTTTCTAATCATGACAAATATCTTTGGGTTAGCAGCAATACAACAAGCTTTTAGAGTAGGGCAAGCAAGTAATATGATTCCAATTCAGCAGGTGCCTACACTTATAATACCAATTTTTATATATTTTTCTGTTTTTCTTATGGTTCCTCCTACAATTATTTCAGTTATTCTACTAATAATCGGTATTATTATAATTATGATAAGTACTTTTTTATTAGGGAAAAGATCTGCAAAAATGGAAGATATAAAATAGATACATATGACTTTGAGACAATATGGTAAAAATTATTTTTTTTCAAGCACATCCCGATGATTTAGAACATAAATGTGGACATTTAATGCATTATCTTGCTACAAAGGGCAGAAAAAAATATGATATCAAAATTGCATCAATGACTAAAGGTGAATTTGGACTTCCAGGACCTCAATTTGATAAATTTAAAGGAGAATTTCTAGCTAAAATTAGAACAAGAGAATTATTTAAAGCAGAAAAAATACATGGTTTAACTGCTCAAAATATTGACTTCTTTAGTTATATTGATGGATTTGTGCCTTTTAATAAAAATTTTGTTAATAAAATAGTAGAATATCTTAAAAAAGAGGAACCAGACATTATTATCGCACCAGAAGCAATTTATTCTTGGTATCATCATATGGATCATATAAATACAGGAAGAGCACTATTTTATATCTTAGATAAGAAATTAATTGATTTTAGACCAATCCTTTATTTCTATACTTCCTTGTGTCCCAACTTCTTTTTTGGCTTTACAAAAAAAGATATTAAAACTTTAACTTATAAATTGATTGCTTGTCATAAAACTCAACAATGGCTTTTAAGATATACTATGCTTCCTTACCGAACATTAAGCAGATTCGCAGGAAGAAAGCTCCATGGATGGAAATATGCTGAACCTTATCGTCGTGTATATTTCAATAAGGGAAGTCTCTATAAAAACAAACAGTCTTTACTTGTCCGTATTTTTACTCATTTCTTTTCAAGCCTTCCTTGGACTAAAGCAAAATATCCCCAAGATAAACTGTTAGAATTTAAAATGAATATTAGAAAAAAATAAATAAGTTGATTCTTCAACCAAATCAGATATTATAAAACAAGTAATAAAAGAAGGGAAAAATTCTTAATAAAATTAATTTATAAAAACGATTTTAGTAAAATAGAGGTGAATTAATATTAGAGTAAAAGATAAGATCGTTATATTAACAGGAGCAGCTTCGGGAATTGGCAGATCAACTGCTATATTATTTGAAAAAGAAGGTGCAATACAAATTCTTTCTGATATTGATGAACAAGGTTTAAAAGAAACTTTTGAAATGCTTGGAGAAGGTAAAGAAAGAACAACAATAATAAAAGTGGATGTTAGAAATCCAGAAGAAGTTAAGAAGATGATAGATTCAACAGTAAAAAAGTATGGAAGATTAGATATTTTAATAGTTAATGCGGGTGTAGTGCGAGTAGGACCCGTAGAGACCTTTCCAGATGAAGATTATGATCTTTTAATAGATGTGAATTTAAAAGGTACTCACTATACTTGTAAATATGCTGTCCCATATTTTAAAAAACAGAAATCGGGTTCAATTATAACTTTAGCTTCTGTTGCTGCTCATATTGGCCAAGTAGCTCATGCTAATTATTGCTCTACTAAGGCAGGCGTTTTAGGATATACAAGAGCCTTAGCTTTAGATTTAGCACCTTATAATGTAAGAGTAAATAGTGTGAGCCCCGGAGCTACTGATACACCAATGCTACAAGGTGATGTAGCAAAGCAAGCGAGAGATAGAGGAGTCTCATATGAAGAGGTTAAGAAAGAGTTTGAACAAGAAGGTGTAATGGGAAGGTGGGCTACACCAGAAGAAATTGCTTCAGGAATTCTCTTTTTAGCAACTGAAGAATCCTCTTATATAACTGGAGCTGATCTAAGGATTGATGGTGGTTGGACCACCCAATAAAACTATAAAGCTATTTTTTTATTCTTCAGATGTTATTCTAAAGCCTTTTTAATAGCTGCTCTTGCTAATAATCTAGTAGAATCTAAAGTTGGTACAGTACAATCATTAGTGTTTACAAGTAAAGGTAACTCTGTACATCCAAGAACAATAGCATCGCAATTGTTTTTAGCTAATTTTTGTATTATTTTGTTTACCTCTTTTCTTGACTCTTCTGAAAAAACATCATTTAGTAATTCTTCGAAAATAATTCTATCAATCTTATCTTGATCGGGAACTTCTGGAATTTCACAAGTTATTCTTAATTTTTTAAGAGCGTCAGGATAGACTGTAGAATTCATAAGATATTTTGTACCAAGTATACCTAAATGTCTAAATTTTTTTTGCTTAGCCTCTTCTGCTACTACTTCTGCTATATGTAACCATGGGATTGGAGATTCAGATATCATCAAATAATAGGCTTGATGTATAGTATTGTCTGGACAAATGATGAAATTAGCCCCCGCTTTTGCCACAATTTTTGCAGAATTAAGCATTAACATAGCTACACCTTCCCAATTATTATTCCATATATGTTGCATATAATCAGAAAAAGGTGGTGTATGCATCGTTATTTCGGGGTGTCTATATTTAAATAAATGATCCTGAGCTTCTATACATATTGTTTTATAACAAAGCGCAGCTCCTTCTGCAGTACAAGCAACAATTCCAATATGTTTAACCATAATTATCACTTTTAACTTTTAAATTATTAAACATGTTTAATTTTTACATAGTCATACCTCCATCAACCAAGAGGCTTGCACCTGTGCAGAATTTATTCAAAACAAGGAAGAGTACTCCTTCAGCTATCTCTTCGGGTGTCCCAAGCCTTCCTAATCTCTGGCGACTAATAAAATCTTGCTTTACTTTTTCAAAATTTCCTCCGTTGCTTTTAATCCTTTCTGTCAATGATGGGGTGTCTGTAGTTCCGGGACAAATGGCATTTACTCGAATTTTATCTTCAAGATAATCCATAGCCATAGCTCTAGTCATTGATAGAACTGCTCCTTTAGACGCTGTGTAAGCAGTTCGATCTTTTACACCTTTAAATGCAACAGACGAGGAATTATTTATAATTACTCCTTGAGTTTTTCTTAAATATGGAATAGCATATTTTGTTACTAAGTATATACCACGTACATTAACAGCCATAGTTCTATCCCAATCTTCTGTGGACATTGTATCAATTAGACCTCCAAGTACAATTCCAGCGTTATTAAACAAAATATCTATCTTATCATAAGTTTCAATAGTTCTTTCAACTATTCGTTTCGCTTCTTCCTCCAGAGAAACGTCTGCTTGAACAAAAATTGCATCTCCCCCAGAGGATTTAATTTTCCCTACAACTTTCTTAGCTGACTCGGATAAGGAATTGCAACACAATTTTGCCCCTTCTTTTGCAAATAGGAGAGCCGTTGCTTCACCAATACCCGCTCCAGCTCCTGTGATAACAGCGATCTTCCCGTCTAATTTCATTTTTTAGTCATACTGATTTAAATTTTGAAAAGCTGTAGTATAAGAATTTTTAAAGTTAAATAAAATTTGATTTTTATCTCATAAAGAAAGTGAATCCTATACATAAAAAATAACGAAATTTTAAATTTTTCTTAAATAATTAATATATCCTTTAATCCCACTTCAAATTATTATAATTTATTTGTGTTACATCTCCAAGTCCTTCTAAAATACTTCTCGTCCCTTCATTTTTGTAAATTTTCATCAACTCATCCATCGAAGTCAATCTTCCATTTTTGGCAGAGAGATATGCTAAGAGGACAACCGCAACACCTTGTCGTGCTTCTTCTGGTGTAAATTCCGGCATTCTATCCTCTAAAATACATTTAGCAAAATATGCATCTTCATGCCGCATAGATATTTTATAATAATCGGGAAAAGGACCATGTTCAATTTCTGGACTATAATATTCTCCTTTTACTTCAGCTTCAGGATGAGATGAAAATATTTTAACAGGTCTTTCCCAGTCGTGATCTTCAAAGATTGTACCTTTTGTTCCATGTAGTTCTGTTTTATTTGTAAGAGGATGTACTGTACTAGAAGAAATGTCTACAGTTATTGTAGCTCCACACTTATAACGTAATAGAATTATAGCTGTATCTTCTCCTTTATGAGGGGGAGACTTTAAACTTTTACTTAACCAACATTGAGCCGAATCTACTTCACCAAGAAACCAATTTAACATAGTAAATTTATGAACTCCTTGATCTGAAACTACTCCGCCACCACCTTTTGTATAAGTAAAATTCCAACCATCGTCAAAAAATTCAGAACTAGCATAAGCACCTTCATAAGTTCGACCAAGAAATACATCTCCAATAAATCCACGCTCTAAAGCATCTTTTATAAATTGATGAGCTGGTAGGAACCGATGATTTTCCGCAATCATGAATTTTACATCAGCTTTTTTTGCCGCTTCAATCATCTCATCACATTCTTCAAGAGTGGTCGCCATAGGTTTTTCACATAAGACATGTTTTCCAGCTTCAGCTACTGCAACAACAATGTCTTTGTGTAGATAGTGTGGTACTAAAACCAAAACTGCATCAATATCACTTTTTAGGAAAGCCTCTAAGTTCGAATAGGGTTCCAATTTCGAATATTTAGCTGCCTTAGCTAATTTTTTCTCATCAATGTCATAACCAGAAACAAATTTAATCTGCGGATTATTTTTTGTGCCTAATTTATGGTAACGCCAGACCGCAGAACCTGCTCCGATTATTCCAAACTTTACAAAATCACTCATTCGATTATCCTCCAATAATTTTTCCTTAATTACTTAATAATTTCATTAATTTGGTATTTTATACTTATTTAACAAAAATCTTTTTATCTAACGTAGAGAGCCTTTCGCATCCCTTACTTGTTATTCTGTAACAATCTTCAATTCCAATTAGCCCTTGATTTTTAAAATTCTGCCAAATCTCAATATCGAGGACCATATTCTCTTCAAATGGACGATCTAATTTTTTTATAGGGCTAAATAGATGAGTTTCCTCACATTCTAAACCGATACTATGACCCGTTAGAAATGCTCTCCCCTTCTTTGTTAAGGATTTACTAAAATTATTCGCATTGGCATATAATTCTTTCATATTTAAGCCAGGATGAATATTTTGTTCACAAAATTCTTGAACTTTTATCAGCCTATTCATAATTTCTTCTGCTTCATCAGGTATTTGTCCTATTACTAATTCTCGACTAACATCTGAAACATAACCCTTCCATATAGTTCCTATATCAAATCTATTAAGGTCTCCTGCTTTTAAGGTTGTTCCAACTCCTGGTGCTTCAGGATCAGATGATCCCAAACTCATTGTTAAATGATCCCAGCCTTCTGCACCCTCATTAACGATTGTTCGCCGGGCAATTTGTAATAATTCATTGTCAGTAATTCCTTCATAAGAAGCTTCAATCATATTCAATATAGCTTTCTCGGAAATTTCTGTAGACTTTTTTATTCTTTTTATCTCCTCTTCAGATTTAATCAAACGCATATCTAAAAAAGCTTGATCCCCATTAGTAAATATAGCATTTGGAAACTTAGTCTTCAAATATTCAGATTGATAAGAAGGCATAAGAGATTCATATCCTATCTTACCCTTTGATAAATCCCATTCTTCAATCTTATCAGATACTGATACCATAGCAGCTTTGGGAGACCCTATTCCATGAACATCACTTACCCATGAAAATTTATCTACACTACGAAAAGTTATCCATGTAATCAAACTTTCTTCACCATTTCTCCGAACTAAAGATAAACTTGGGTATTGATTATATAAAACATACAAAATAGGATTTGAAGCTACGTGTAATGTTGGTAAACCAGTTAAATAAAACACATTTACTGGAGTAGCAGCAATTAATATATCTAAATCATGTTTTTCTAAAACAATACGAGCTCTATCTTTATTAAAACCAATTGGTTCCATTTCACATCAAACCAAAACAATTTTTTATATTATAATATTCTTTATATAAATATTCATTTTCAATTTTCCTTAGATTTACGCCCATTCACCATTTTGAATTTTCATATTGACCAAATATAACTATAGAATTTGAAAAAAATAATTAATTCCTAATAAAAATTCGTTAATCAATATCCATAAATACTTCTAATTTTTGTAATGAGTTCATATCACCCTTAGTTTTAAGTTCTCCTTCCATAAAAGCTTCCATTGGATCTACATCACCAGTAGCAATACCCACAAAAAGATCAGATTCTATCTCTAAACCCATTTCAGCATTTTCATCAAAACCTTCCTCTAACCTTGCAGTTTTATTCTCAAAAATCATTTTTATTTTATAATCTATGTCTGAAAATTCGAATTGCATAGTCTTGTTAAATCCTTCAAATTCCTCTGCAACATCTGGATCATCAAGAACTTTAACCCATTTATTTAATGCTTCTTTAATTTCTTCTGGAGTTGCCAATAAAATACACCTCTTTTCTTTTGGTAATTAATTTATTAATTTTTTTATTACTTTCTTTGCTATTTATAGAAATTATTTTGTTTTTGTTGTTTATATAATTTTATTGCACATATTTTTACTGTAAAATTAAACATATTTTTGTTGTAAAATTAAAATGATTCTATTTAGAAAATTAAATTTTTCCTTTTTCTTTAAGCTCTGCTAACACATCTTGAGGATATTTAGCTTTAAAAAAAGGCATACCTGAATACCAATGACTTAAAATTTTTACAGCTAATGATGGTTTATTTCTATTTTTATTATTTTTCTGAAAGTATACTCTACGATATTTCTCGGCATATTTCCAACCACTTAACTTCATTCCTGCTAATATTGTTTTTGGTTTATAAGTCCATTTTGCATAATTAATCAACCAAAATTGCGTTTTATGACAAGCAAGGAGCTGATTGACTAAATTAAAATCAACTTTATTAAACCCAAAGAAATAATTAGGGCTTAAAGTTGAGTAAAAATAAAGAATTGGAGTAAAGTTGATTAATTTGTTATAAATACAATAATAGATCGCTTTCCCTGTATTTACATGATCTTTATGGTAATAAGCAGTATAAATTGCTTCTGGGGCGAAAATAACATCAGGTTTTTCCCTTTTCAAATATTCAGCAATGGTATTGATAAATTCTTTTGTAAATTCTACTAATCCATCAACATAACCAAAAAAATGTATATTTTCTGGAGGGATGCTATGAAGACTTTGAGCATTGTATAATTCTCGAGTTCTAATTTTGGCAAGAAACTCTCCCTTGAATTTATCATATTGAGCACCAGGAAGTCCATATTCACCTTTAGTGATTGAAGCAATCTTAATCATATGTTTCTTTTCGCTTTTTGTGGCAAGATAATGAATGATATGGCCACAATTTAACTCTAAGTCGTCTGGATGTGGTTGAAAAAATACAATTTTCGTCATTTTTCTAACCTTATTTTATAGCATCTAATTGTGCTTGCCTTTTTGCTAATAAAAACGAGCTTAATAGAATTAAAGAAACTCCAATAATCACATAAATGATAGAAAAGATAGTAGGAGGTATTAGCATAAAAACAAAAAAGTATGCTATTACTGGTGTAATTTGTATAGGTACTTGCTGGATAGGAATCATTCGACTTGCGTTAGCTACTTGAAATGACTGTTGAATTTTCATTATCCCTAATATACTAGCGGCAATTAAAATTACAGCACAAGCTATAAATAGGATAAGTTCGCCTAAAGAGGCATTTCCTCCAAATACATGAGCAATTACAGCCATCAAAGGTGCAATCCAAAAATTAGTTAGTGAAAATTGAAATCCTGAGGATATTGCTAATAGAATTCCTTTTAATTTTTCGATTTTTTTTTGTAAAATTTCACATATAAATGTGCCTAAAAATAGAATGATCGTAAAAATTGTCATATTTAAAACAAGATCGAAAGCTAATATGTCTATAGCAACGATATCTACACTTAATTCAGAGAGACCTAATAGAAAAATCGCCATAATCATTACAATAATACCTGTAATTTCTTCCTTTTTTAAAGTTTCACCTACAATTTTAACAGATCCAATTGCGAGGAAAATTAAACCGAATGCCATCAAACCAGGTATTAAAGCGGGACCAATATAAATTTGAGCAATCATGAAAAAGATTGATCCTATAGCTAATTCCATTAATAAACCTGTTATCCATAGAGGCTTTTTCACTAGACTTCTAAAGAATTTTGCTTCGGGAGCTACTTCATTAACTACTTTTTTTTGGAAAACTAATCCAATATTATTTATACTTCCAGATAATATAGCTAAAAAAACACCTAATAAATAAAAAGATCCACTCATGTTTTATTAACACACTATTAAATTTATTTACTACAAGAGAAAGAAATGATAATATTATCTTTGAGATAAATGTATATAAAGTTTTTACAAAATTTCTCTAAAATTTAAGAGTGAATCTTGTAAATCAATTTGGTTCAATTTATGTTATTTCATGAGTTTATCTTCTTAAACCTATAATTTTTCTTGCTTCAGTTGGATCTGCAATTTCTTTACCTACATGTTTAATAATACTTACATAATTTTTTACAATTTCAGCGTTGTTTTTTGCAGGCACTCCTTGCTTAATAAATGGATAATCTTCAGTACCTACCCGAATATTTCCACCATGGGTAAACACAAAAACTAAAAGTTTCATTTGTTCATCGCCCATTGCACTTACAGAATGAACGCAATTAGGTGGTATATATCTTTTTCTATGCATATATTCCTCAAAATTGGCAGGACTCCATGTTCCTCCTGGCCAATTGAAGAATAATGTCAGGAAATGAGGTTTATCCCATTCTAATAATCCCTTTTCAATCAAATAATTTAAATTCCAATAGGAACCGTGTTGCCAAACCTCCCATTCTGGCTTAATATTAAAATCTTTACATTTAACACAATATTCTTCTAACTCTTTTAAAGGATGTAAAACATCTACCACCACTTGAGTAAAGTGTTCAGCATGATGATTTAACATTACCGCCATCATATCTGGTTTTGATTCAAAATCTCCTTTTCTTTGAGGGATTGATTCACTTGACATACCTGCTTGGATAATAATATCACACCTTTCTCGTATTCTTTTGACAATTTCAACTTCCTCTCCTCTTGGAAGATGAACATGTGCAATTGCGGAACCTGCTTCATAGCAACTTACAACATCATCAATTAATTGATCAGTATTTTGTGCCCAGTTTTTAACGTTGGGATATATCCAAGAATTAGCCGTTGTAGCAGTAATTATTAACTTTTGATTTTCATCCATTATTATATCAACCTTTTAAAGTATTTATCTTGAAACACGTCCAGATGTGTCTCCATCCATTAACTTAAGTACCTCATCTACTGAAACTAAATTAAAATCTCCTAATATTGAATGTTTTAAACATGACGCAGCAACAGCAAAATTCAATATCATTTGCATGTCAGCTCTATAAGTTAAAAAGCCAAAGATCATTCCTGCTGCAAATGAATCACCACCTCCTACCCTATCAATAATGTGAGTAATATCATATTTAGGACCAATATACATCTTTTTACCATCATAAAGGATTCCTGACCATGTATTATGACTTGCCGAGATCGACCCCCTTAGCGTAATAGCTATATATTTTAAATTAGGAAATTTAATTTTAAATTCCTTAACTACAGAATTATATTTTTCAGGATCAAGATCACCAGAAGTAATATCCGTATCTAGAGCTTTAATACCAAATACTTTCTCGGCATCTTCTTCATTGCCTATGATTAAATCACAAAATTTGACAATTTCAGTCATAACTTCTATAGATTGTTTACCGTATTGCCATAATTTACTCCTATAATTAAGGTCACAAGACACAGTTAAACCTTTCTTTTTCGCTACTTTCACAGCATCAAGACATAAATCAGCTAAATTTTGAGAAATTGCGGGTGTTATACCTGTAAAATGAAACCAAGAAGCGCCTTCAAAAATACTCTCCCAATTAAACATACCTCTTTCTGCTGTAGCAATTGCAGAGTTAGCTCGATCATATATAACTTTACTTGGACGGGTTGCTGCTCCTACTTCAAGGAAATAAATCCCTATTCTATTACCTCCTCTTATTATTTTTTCTGTATTAACACCATATTGCCTAAGAAATTGAATGCAAGCATCTGCAATTTCATTTTTAGGCAATCTTGTAATAAAATCTATGGAAATTCCAAAGTTTGCTAATGAAACAGCCACGTTTGCTTCCCCACCTCCATAGATAGCATCAAATAATCGAGCTTGGCTGAAACGTTGAAAATTAGGTGGTGAAAGTCTAAGCATAATTTCTCCAAAAGTGATTACTTTTCCTTTCATATTATATACTCTCCAGATTAAATCCCATTGAAGTAATTAGTCTTTGGGTGATAAATAATAATTTTAAATGATATCTTGAAATATATAAGCTTTTTATTTAAATTTATATCAAAATTTAAAAAAAGATGTTTTGAAAAAAATAGTTATTCAATTTTTATGATACTTAAATTCTTTAGCTGTTGATGAGATGTCGAAAATATCAACTGTATGGATTCCATTATTTTCTATTTTTAATAGAACTAATTGTTCATCTTCTTTCTTTTCAATTTCTCCCTCAGAAATTTGAATATGATATCCTTTTGGATATTGGATGTTAGAAACATAAATTATTGTTGGTTCTCCTATTGATGAATCTCCATCAAACTCAAAATGAAACCTTTTTTCTTTAAAATTAAAGTCCATCTTTAGCGGTATTCCAGAGCAGTAAATAAAATGTGGACGACAAAATCCTTCAAGTGCTCTTCCACCAGAATTAATATCATTAGGATCTAATTGTTGATCTCGGCTAAAAATAGATAGATCCTCTAAATTCCATAGATCTCCCCATTTATTATTGTTATCGGCAGTATAATTCCATTGAGTAGAATGTAGTAAATTTGCATCCAAGGCATTATAATACATTGTAAGTAGAGTTATATGGTTTTTCCATGCTGTTTCAGGTTCTGTTTTGAATTTTTGATAGGCCTCCTTATTATTAAGATCAAATGGTAGACCAAATTCCCCTATCAAAGTAGGGATACCTCCATGGATCTTTTTTGAAATATTCTTTATAATAGCTAATTGTCTTGCAAACATCTCTCTAACATTCTTTTTTCCTATAACTGGTTTATTAGTATATGTATCAAAATTAGCTTTTATCATGGGTCGTTTTGTTCCAAGAGTAGCTCCATCATACCAGTGCCCCGCCTGTACGGCATTTTTCGGAACGTTAAAATCTATTTCTTCTAATTTCATTAAATCTTCTGAAGGACCTTCAAAAAAGATTATAGCTTCGGGAATTATAGTTCTAATTATTTTTGTATAATTAGCTATAAAAGGTGTTAGATAATCATCATAGAAATCTACTTCTTTATCATTTTTAATTTTAAAGTAATTATTGTTCAGAATTATTGGTTCACCTTCACCATTTAGCCCCCAAATACGTTGTTTCTTCCAAATGTCCTCAAAACCGTTAAACCAACAAGATATTTTATTCTTATTCATCTCATCTTTTCTAGTCACTTTAACTCCAAATCTTTTTATTTCTCTATATGGAATTGTTCTCGTATATCCTGACCCAGTAAGCATTGCATCAATTGGTTTAAAAGCATACCCTAAAACTTCTGAGAATCCTTCAGTATCACTTCCATCGACTAATCGTCCAATCCACCCTTGATAAGGCTCATTTAAAGAATCAAATCCAAGAATATAAGGATTATCTTTTACTCTTAATGCCACCTGTTTTATGGCATCAAAATAATGATTCTGAAGATAATCTTGGGCATTAATTCCATCAATTTTACATGAGGAAGCAAAATCATTTCCTCCAAAAAATAAAGTCCACATCGTTCCATTGGCAAATCTCAATGAATTTGATATCCAATGTAGATGTGGATATGAATCAGGAATATTGGGATTATATCTATATTGCATGACTAAAGTTGCTTCTGCTTCATCAAATTTCGTAAAATCTAGACCAATTTTTTCAAAAGTCCAACCGGGAGCTCCATCTCCTCCTGACATTCTACTCCAAACATCTTGATGTGGATCAATGAATGTATAAAATCCATAATTTTCAGCTATTTTTAATAATTCCTCTATATAATCCAAATAATCAGTATCGTATTGACCTGGTCCTTTATGTTCAATAGCTTCCCAAGTAACTAAAAATCTAAGACAATTAAAACCCCAGTGTTTTAATCGTAAGAAATGCTCATCAGCTTCTTCTAAAGGGAAGGGGTGCCCAATAAAAGATACATCTTTATGATCTTTGAAATCAGTTTTAATGTGAGTTGCTCCATTAGGTGTGTAAGGGACTTTACTACTTCCTCCTAAATTTACCCCCCTTAGTAGAACTCTTCGTCCATGTTCATCAACAAACCATTCATTTTTTATTTGTAATTTCATTTTCATCAAAAAAATAGTTATTTATTATACTTCAATTTCTAATTAATTTTAATAAATATTTTTGTTTTTTATTTTTAAAAGATTTATTAAGAAAGAAGAGTTTGAGTTCAATTACAAATTTCGCCATCATCCCAAAACCACTATCCTTAGATTATTCTCCAGAGAAATTTAAGCTAACAAGAGAAACTTTTATATGTTCAGAGCAGAATTTTATTGATTTAAGCGAATATTTAAAAAGTATATTTTCCCCTTCTACAGGATTCAAATTATCGATCTTTGATTTTAACAGTAGAACCTTGAGCCAAAATTCAATCAATTTAATACAACTCGATGGGATAAATAATTTAGGATCAGAGGGTTATATTCTGGAAATAAAGCCTTTAAAAATAGAGATAAAGGGTAATAGCCCTGCTGGAGTTTTTTATGGGATCCAAACATTAAGGCAACTCCTTCCTATTGAAATCGAGAGTAATACAATTGTGAGTAACATTAATTGGGAGATTCCTTGTGTAAAAATAGAAGATTATCCTCGATTTTCCTGGCGTGGTTATATGTTAGATGAAGCAAGACATTTCCATGGAAAGGATGTTGTAAAAA
>JBHLLG010000071.1:0-14014 GCA_048885925.1 Candidatus Hermodarchaeota archaeon | reverse complement strand
AAGATTTACTTGCCCTCTGGAACTCTTACATACTTTCCCCGACCTCTACTCCTGAAGATGATTTCATCGATATTGGGACTGGAAAGCTAGTCGGAACTGGTCCCTTTATTTTTGATTCCTGTGAGTTAAATTATAAGGGCGAGAGTTTGAAAACAGAAATACATGCTAATCCAGATTATTGGGGTGGAGCTCCTAAAATTAATAAAGTTACCTTCCTAGCTTTAAGTGAAATAGAAATAAAAGAGAGAATGTTATCTGGGGAGCTTTCATATGCTATGGGATCTCGTAATGATGAAACACTCGATATATTTAGAAATACTCCCGGAATTACAGTAGTGCCAAAAACGAGATTAATTTTCTTTTATATTGGTATGAATAATAATAAAATAAATCTTACAATGAGAAAGGCAATCTCATATGCATTTAATTATACTCACTGTATAGAAGGAAATTGGGGGATACACGCAGAAAGAGCAAGATCTCCTCTTCCAAGAAAGTTGCGTTATTCTAACTGGAATTTTGAGGTACCAGATTATAATATTACAAGAGCAAGGCAAATCTTGATAAATGCGAATTGGTCTGGTACAACCGGGTTAACAGCAAATAATAATATTTCCGCTGGAAATGAATGGGAAACCTTAGCAAATAGTATCACACCTCTTGGTGAATATAATTTTTCAACTTGTTGGCCATGGATGGAATTCATAGCTAATCTAACAATTGGATATCTTAAACAGATTGGTGTGAAAGTAAATCTTAACACAATGGGTTCTTTAGAAATGGAATATAAATTGTATGATAAAGAATTAGATATGTTTACTTTGGGATGGGGTATTGCTAGTGTAGATCCTATTGATATTATCAACCCATTATACTCAAGTAAATTAGATGGTGTTGCTAATTTTATTAATTTTAATGATACAGAAGTACAACTATGGATTGACCATGCTCTTGAAGAATTCAATGAAACTGCAAGAGAACAATTATATTTTAATATTCAGCAGCGTCTTATTGAAGAGCTTTATCCAGCTTTATGGTTGGCGTTTCCTATAAGCTATGATATCTGGGATTCAGATGTAAAAGGGATTCCAATTGATGGTGCCCCTTTAAGATTAATCCTAAAATTTGCTTATCTAGACAAGTAATATTACTTAAAGTGGGATACTATAGAGATTCCATAGATAATCTCCACCATCCCATTTAAATAAGGAGAAATAATAGTTATTTTGAGCAGGAAAATCTGTGGAATTATAATATTGTCCTTCACATAATGCACTTAATGGTAAATAATCCCTTTCGAATCCATCCCATGTATTTTTTCCTTCAGCGCCCTGAGTTGTTTTATTATACAATATAAATTGAGCTCCAATATTAGGTGAATCATCTTTATAGATTAAATGAATTATTCCTGTTTTTGTAGATGCAGTGCCAGTGATATTAGCTCCGAATTCTTCATATTGATAAATATCAATTGACGTATTACCCAATTCATTAATAAGAGTTAATTTACTATTCTGTGTAAACTGATTATTATAAGATTTTAAAGTTATATTTCCATAATTAACAATTCCAGTAATATTACCTTCAATGGTACAATGATTGAAATCACAATTAATGTCTCCTTTATCTACACTTAAGAATAAACTATTAACAGTAATACTTCTAAGATTTGCTAATTCTATTGCACCCTCAATAATGGAAGTATTAATATCGAAAATGATATCAGTTCGAAGCATAATGTTGATTATTATATTAGCTTTATGTAAATTTGAAAAATCCTCCAACATATCTGATATAAATTCTAAAGTGAAATTTACTGGAGAAGTAAAATTATCCCACCCAATATTAAAAAAATCTAAATAAGATTTTCCATTTAGGTTTGGACCCGCCATTTCAATGTTTACATCTACTCTTACAAGATAATCGACTGGTTGAGTAGTATATCTTATGTCGATTGTACCTACATCAGCATTAAGATTCAATTCTTTTTTAATTGGTGGTGTCGTTGATGAATATGTATATGTAAGAGATTCATCAATTCTATTGAAGTTAGCAAATTCCGCAAAAATTACCAAACTTGGAATACTTACTATAGTAAATACAAAAATAAGGTTTATAGTAACTATAGCTTCAAATTTTCTCTTCATATTAGAAGTCTTATAAGATGAAAGATTTCCTTAAGTAATTAAATAAGATAGATTTATATTTAAATTAATAACTAAAGAACTTTCTTTAACAATATTAGTTATAATTCAGCAGAAAAATCATAATTTATTAATACTGAAAATCCTTAATAGTTATTTATTAAGAAACTCAACTTAGCAAATGTTATGATTCCCGAACCTTTAGAGCGCTTTTTGTCAAGTATGGCTATTTTTATAATATTCGTCTGCGGTATTTCTTATCTTTCTAGAGGATTCAGAAAAAATGATAAAAATGAAAAAATCTTAATGATCGGATTTGGAGTATTTTGGCTTAACATTGCTTTAACACGACTATTCTTATTTGTTCTCGATTATTTTCTAGAAGGAACTTATATTGGAGATTTAAATGTTATAATCCAGACTTATAACGTTATAAGTTATCTCTTTCTATATTTCTACTTATATCTATATACTTATACTTTTATTAACACAATAATTATAATAATCTTGTTTATTTGGTCCACATTTAAATCAAAGCGTGAGTTTCAAGCAATCTCTTCAATAATAACCCTTGGATTTGCCACTTTTTTGATTGGTTGGAGTTTTGAGGCAATAATAATAAAAAATTCAAACCTATTTTCCCCTATTTTAGGTTCAATGTTTATTATTATAGGAGTGCTTATTGCTACTTCTCCATTAATAGGTTATTTTGAGTTTTTTTCTAAAGCAATTATCAAGTTATTTGTATTGATAATGATAAGTATACTTGCGATATTTGTGGGTTTAATATTATTCTTTAATCTTCAATTAGTACATTTATTTTTAATTATGATCTGGATGGCAATTTTTACACTAATTTTAATTTTAGGGTATATAATTTATTTTTATACAAGGAGAGCTGAATCTGCTACTAAAAAAGAAGAATTGCAAGAAACTTTAAGGATTTTTACCAAACCGTTAAAATTCAGTGTTGAAGACGTCAAATATAGCAAAGAAAAAGGATTTTGTTTGGTGTGTAAAAACAAAATTTCAGGGTTAACTTATGTATGTCCCAAATGTGAAGCTTGGTATTGCATAAAATGTTGCGAAGCCTTAACTGAGTTAGAAAATAATTGTTGGGGATGTGAAACACCTTTTACAAAGTTTAATCCTAAAACATATGAAAGGCAAAACTAATAATGAAATTGAGTAAAATTAAATAAGAAATATATAGGAAATATAAAGCTAATGATAGAATTTATAATTTTGATTTTAATTATTTTCTTAGTAACAACTTTTCTCACTTCGTTATTAATATCAATATGGGTATATCAAGATGCTAAAAAAAGAAATATGAATGTCTTTTTATGGGTTTTAATCATTTGGTTAATTCCTTTTTTGTTTGGATTATATATTTATCTACGATCAAGAGAATAATAATTAAGGTAAATTTCCTACTGAAAAAAGAAAATATAGTAAATTAATCCCCTATTTAACCAAGGCAGTCACTTTAATTACCATTAAAGCCTATATTAAAATTAATTATAAATATAAGAAGGAAAAGCTATTATTATCAAAAGAGCTAGTTATAACTTCATTAAAGGTAATCAATAGTATTAAAAATAGTTTTGAATAAATGGATTTTGACAATTAAATCTCTCAATATTATGAAGGAGGGACAAAAATAGTTACGGTTGAAATTTTGTTAACAGGAGAAGAAGGAGTAGGAAAATTAACAATTTTAAATCTATTCCCTGGTGAAAATATATTAGAAATAGACTTAGATTTAAATGAAATTTTAAAAAAAACAATTGATATAATTGAACTTAAAGAAATTGAGCAATTCATTTTAAAAGTCATTGAATTAAAGGAACTAATTAATAATTTGAAATCCTATAAAAAACTCTTACAATCTATTAATATAATTTGTGTTGTTACTAATTCAACTTTAACCAATGTAGAAAAGTCTCAAAATTTATTATTAAAATTAAAACAAGAAATTCAAAATGTAGACTATTATATTATAGCTAATTTTCAAGATAGAAAAGGAAAAGTCATAGAAATAGAAAAAATTGAAGAAATTTTTGGAGAAAAAACATTTGGATTTTCAGCGGTTCAGAAGGATTCTAAAGATGAAATGATCTCCATTATAAATGAAATTTTAAGGAAATCAATTATCGAAAAAGAAAAACGATTACCTTCTAAATATGATACTCTATTTTTAGAAATCGAGGAAGCAAAAATTTTGGTAACAAGAGGAGAATGTTCCAAAGCGGCTAAAATATTCGCAAGTGTAGCATCTCAATTTAAGAATCTTTATTTAGAAACTGTTCTTAAGCAAGAAAAAGAAGAAGTTGATACATTATATCATTTATGTAAAGCTTGGGAATATTTGGCTTATGCTGAAGAAAAAGGCGAAGCAAAAAATTTTATAGAAGCAGCGAATCACTTTAAACAGGCTAGCGAAAGTATTGCTGGTGCAAAATTGAAATTCCTAGCACTAGGAAATTCAGATTTTTGTAATGCGTTAAAACTAATCTTAGACTATGAAAAAGAGAAACAATTCAAAATTAATATAGAAAATTACCAAAAAATTACAACAATGATTAGAAGAGCTGCTGAATTATACAAGAAAGGAGGATTAAAGAAAGAAGCACGGATTATTTTAACTACATTATCTTATTTTGATACTTTAAAAGATGATCTTAAAAATACATGAATAAATTGTTACTGTAGCCTCCGATTACCTTAGCCCATAGTTCCAGTTTATCATTTTCTTTCAAACCATAATCTTTGACTACATCTCCGATGGTTATCGAATTAGGTAATTCTTTTCCTTTATATATTAAAGCAAAAGAACGTTGTTCTGAACTAATTATATTCATATGTTTAACAACAATACTTATGATACTCTCAACTAAATGCTTTTCATTAACATCTAATTTAATTATCTTTCCTGCTCTAGTATCTTCTACAGAGAGTATCATATGACTTTTTATTTTTTTTTCCTAATTCTTACCTAATAACTAATTATTATACTATTTAAAGAGTTAATTATAATATATCTATTTAATTAGCATTTTTAGATTTAGGTTCGTAACTTTTTACAAAGTTCGAATAGATTCTTAAATTTATTCTTTCCATTTTTTTTTGATTTCATCTAAAATCGTATATTTTGGAAAATTCTTCACCATAATTGAGATTATTTTTTTATTCTCAGTTACTTTTTTAAAATCATTTAAATCTAAATTAGTTAAGTTTTGATAAGCCATGCCTTTGAAGGTATGGACTACATCATCAGAAACATCCCCTCTCTGGAATTTTAAGTTCAAATATTTAATATATTCTTGTAAAAATAGGATTATATCTGGCTTAATTTTGTCATCGAACATTTTATTACAGATATCATCTACAATATTTTCAAATAAATCTATTGTTTGCAAAGTTTTATCTTCATTTGGAAGATCTGGCTGTAATTTTTTCAGATAACTAAATTTGACAATGTTTTCATCTATAATTAAGTGCATCATGTCTTCAAATTTTTCGCCTACTCGAAAATAATAAGTTTCATAATCTTTAAATCTTAAATTGAAGAACTTTAAGTCAAATAAATTATCCTTCACAATTTTTTGAATAAAAAAATTAAGTGTAGTAATATCAATTTCAAATTTAAGAGAATAGGTTTCAGGTGATGTATATTCTGGATATTTAATCGGATGATTCATAGAAAAAAATAATAAAATTTTGTAATAATCTTCCTCAAATGCTAATAATTTTTCAATCTTAGAATAGTCTAAATAGTTATTTAAATCCAAAAATACAATTTTAATCTCGTCATCGTCAATTCTATATTTTTCGAGGAATTTATTCATTTTTGCTTTGATTTCTTCGATTCTTTTAATTTCTTCTTGTAAAACTGATTGATAATCTAATTCGTATTTTTCTAACATTTTAGCATATTGAGATTCACCAGCTTTCGTAATTCGATATTCCATATTTTCGGTTTTCACAAATTTCTTTTTTAATAAAAGATTCATATTTTTTGAAAGAGAATTGTTATTGATTGAAAGAGGTTTCTCAAGAAAGTCTTTCCATTTACAATATTCATTATTATGTAGCATCCAAAGAATAATGTGGACGTAATTTCTCTTATTTAATATTATTTCGGGAGGATATCGTAACTTTCTATCAAATGAATCTTTAAACCTTAAATCAAAATATCTTTTTTTTCCTTCAGATGTAATCGAGTATAGACCCTTCTCTTTCTTTTCAACAAACCCATTTGTCATTAATAGATTCATATATTTTGATAATGTGGCAAGACTAAATTCTAAAGGTTTATCTAAAAAGTCAGACCAATTACATTCTTCATTATTGTTAAGCATCCATAAAATAATATATTCAAAATCTTTTTTCTCAATCCCTGTGGGAGTAATTATTTCTTGAGCAGGATAATTTAGTTTTTTAGCACAAATCTTATGAAAACACCATGGATCTCTTATTTTAATTTATCATATTACTTTACTCATGTTATTAACTTATCTTAAAATATTCATTTAAAAATATGCTAGATGTACTTATATTCTTTTTTTAAAAAAAAAGCTTATTTCAAATCTATTTTATATTTCAAATCGAAATTCGTTAAACTTCGACCTTCATACAATATTCCGAAGCCAAATCTAAAAATAAAATTATAGGAAAGATATCAATAACCAAAATTTAATAAAAAGAGGTCGAAAAATAAAATTTAATCATTTTTTTCGATAAAAAGTGAAATAAAACAAAAATTAGAAAAATGGAGTGAATAAATATGAAAACGAAAACAAAATCAAGTCTATTAACCGGAATTTTTACATTAGTAATGATATTTGGAACTTTTACTTTAGTAATCGGAATAGTTCGTGCTGATTCACCTACTTTTACGGTGACTCCATCAGGGGGAGACGATACTGCAAACATCCAAGCCGCATTTGATGATGCCATTGCTGCAGGTCCAGGAAGCATTGTTCTATTAACTCCAGGTCAATTTTATACAAATGCAATTATTGCTGAAAATTTCTATGGTACATTTATGGGGGCGGGTATGGGTCTTACTAAAATTGATGTCCTCAGAGGATTAGATTCTGGAGCACCGGGAGTATCTAGTCCTTATGGACCTCATTTATTTACGTTTATAGGTGGAGATACCTATATTTCGGATTTATGCTTTGAAATTACGCCTTATTCGCCCGCTGAACCATGGGGACCAGGGTGGGACGATTTGTTAGCGCCTATCCTAATAGCAGGAGACATAAATTCCCGAATTGAAGATGTTAAATTTACTGGTCATGAAGGAACAATACTTTATGATCCTTGGCATCCTCTTTTTTCGGTAAAAAGCTTTAATGTTAGAGTAGGAGTTGAATATGGAGGTGGTTTACCAACAACAGGAAGACATATTGTTACTAAATGTGATTTTAGCTCCCTATGGTTAGGAATTACAGCATACGGATTAATGAATTGTGAATTTACAATTAAGTCAAATTCGATTAAAGAAGGTGCTATTGGAATAATTAATGCTGAAGTTGACAATTCAAAATTGGAGATTTCTCGAAATTATATTGAAACAACTTTTTTTGGTGGTATTTGGGTAATGCAGCCTCCTCCCAGGGAATCTCCCTCCCAATGGCTTATAACTCATAACACTATAAAAGTATTATCTCTTGACTCCGATGGTATATCTTTAATGGATTTTTCGCCCAAATCACTCGAAGCAGTTGTCTTAAATAATAAAATTATTTTAGATGATGCAAACTGGGGCGCAATTTGGACACAGGGTCTGCAAGATGCATTTTTTTCTAACAATATCATTCGCGGTACAGGATCTTATGGTATTTTTTGTGCTTCTGCTTATAATAACTTACTGCTTGGTAATAATGTTCAAAATGTTGATGCTCAGGCAGCTCCTATTGTATTGGCTTACTCCTTCAATTGTATAGTTGTTGGAGGGTCTACAAAGACGAATGTGTTAAATTTTGGTGGTGACAACAATCTCATAGTTGGAATGAATAATATGCAAGGTAATCCCCCAGGTCCAGAAATCCAAGAAGCGATGGAGCGGAAGAGAGAATTTGTTCAATCTTTCCCTAAATTTTAACGAGCTAAACTTTCATTTCCATATATCTAAAATAAATGATAGAAAATAGAGGATTAGTAAACAACTATTCCTCCTATTCTATTTATTTTTTTTTAAAATTTATTAATACTCGATTAGTTAGTATTAATGATCTTCGCAAATTATTTATTTGCGCAAAATTGCCAAACTAATTCTTAAATAATTGTGAGAAGTAAGTATTAGACAGCAATTGTTGTATAAAGGAACTTCTAATAATTTTTCTTCTCAAATATAGAAAATTTTCAACAATTTTCGTAAATTGTCCGTTTTAATGATAAAGATTCCATGTTTAAATTTCAAATCATCTTACAACTATCGGTAAAATTCGAAATTCAATAGACTTCGAACTTTCTAAACTCTTCCGAAGCTCAATCTAAAAATAAATTGGTGATTTAAATATTTATTAACAGTATTTAAAATAATGAGGTTTTATTAAAATTAAAAAATCGACATTAATGAAATCATTACTGGGATTAATTACTTCCTCGATATTACTTTCGTGCTTTCTTTCGGTTGCTTATTCTAATGAAATTGGAATATTCGATGGTATGTATGTAAATCATACTTATACTCTTTCTCCAATGCCAGGGACGGAAATACCTATGACACTAACGTTTTTAAAGATATCTGAGGATACGTTTCGTATTGAAAATGAATTGAAAGATCCTATTAATGATGATGGTTCGTGGGATGTAAATATTACCACGAGAATTATATCAAATGTGGTGAATTTCGGTCCTTTTAATGGCAATCATTCGGTCTTTTGGATTTACACGGATATCTCCATTAATGATCAATTTCCAATGTGTAACATCTGGAGATGCGTCCATGGTTTTGACGGTGATGTTTTATTTAATGTTACTGGTGAAGCGATGCATGGTTCTATGGCAGTTTGGGTATTAGAAGATGATTATGGAAGTGTACTTTGGTTTGAGAAGACAAAAGGATTTCTAGTGAATGGGACAATTAATCATCTTACAGATTGGAATTCATATGAATTTGTATCAACAAATGCTTTTGAACCTCCAGAGGATACTGATGGTGCAGCAATCCCTGGATATAGTTATCTCTTATTGATAAGTATTATCGCTAGTGTCTCTATTATTCTAATAAAAAACCAAAAATCAAAAAATAAAATTTAAATCAATTTTTATTTTTTATTCTCCTTTTAGGAATATAATCAGAATTTTATCTTCTTTTCTTTTAAAAATTTTGACTATTTTTTTTTAAAAATTAAAAAAGTTGGAGTTATTATATGTCTGGAGAAATTCAATCAATCTTCTAGGAATAATATACCTAAATTTCAATTTTGGACTGGTTTATTTTTTATTATTAAATTCAAAAATCAATGAACTTTGAAATTTTTTGAATATTCCGAAGTTAAATCTATAAATACATTTATGAAATAGATATTACTTAATAAAAATTTTAATAAAGGATGATAAATAAAAATGAAAAAGTCGAATCTAATGAAATCCTTATTGATATTAATTACAATCTCAATATTAATTTCGGGCTTTCTCCCGATTGCTAATTCTAATGATGTGGGAATTTTCAATAATATATATGTTAAACATACTTATGGTATTTCAATGACCACAGAAGAATTTCCTTCAACTTTCACATGGACTAAAACATCAGAGGATATTTTTCATGTAGAATGGGAATTAGGAGGCTCTGTACATGATACAGGTTCTTGGGATGTAAATATTACATCCAGAGTTGTATCAAATATGCAAGACTTTGGACCAGATAGTGGTTACCATGATTTTTGTTGGATATATGCAAATGTTTCATTGGATGATCAATTTGCATTATTTGATTTTTTTAAGAACGATGATACGATATATAATATTACAGGTGAATCAACTTATGACTCTATGGCAGTTTGGGTATTAGAAGATGATTACGGAAGTGTACTTTGGTTTGAGAAGACAAAAGGATTTCTTGTAAATGGTACAAGGATAGATAACACAAATTGGCAAACATTTGAATTTATTGAGACTAATGCTTTTGATCCTCCAGAAGATACAGGAAATTCTGGAGAGACAGAGATTCCTGGCTATAGTTATCCCTTATTGATAGGCATTATCGCTAGTGTCTTTATTATACTAATAAGAAAACAAAAAATCAACAAATAAATTATTAAAAAAATCTCTTTTTTTTTAATTACACTATATTCTTGAAAGAAAGTAATTTTATAAAAAATCTCTATTTTAATATATTAAACTCATTAGATATTAAAACCATCATCAAATTCTTCCCATTCTTCGGCCTCAAGATCAAACCTTTTTTTCTCTTCTTCTTTCTTTTCTTTCCTTAACTCACGACGTTCTTTAAGTGTGAGCTGATCGTATCGTTTTGTATAGATCTCTTCATATTTTTCTCGCAATGCCTCGACATCTTCAACATGTCCTATTTTATCTTCTAAACCATCTTCAAAAAAATAGTTTCTCTTGAATTTTTTTGCAGGAATTCCTACATATATATACCCTCTTTCTAAAACTTGGCCTACTGTTGTAACTGAATTAGCAGCGAGAATACTTTGCTGCCCAATGTGAGTACCAGGCATAACAATGGCATGTGAACCTATTCTAACTTCATCCTCAATAACAGTTTTTCGTATTATTAAAAGATTACCTATAATTACAGCCGACTGTACAATTGCGCCTTGTCCAACTACCACATCCTTACCGAATTCTATAAATTCTGTGTCTACCCAGCCTTCAAATAATGAATTCGAGATTTTGGTTTTAACCCCAAACATTTTAAAGCAAATATTATCTAAAATCCCTGGAAATGGAAATCTGTGAGCAAGCCAAATAGGCCATCTTTTTATCGTGTTTCGTAAGCTCCAGTACCGGTAGTCCTTATCTTCTGGAATTCGTAAAAATATTCCTTCTCTGGGCTTTCTGATAGCATTAACAATTACTAATAAGATTTTAGCGAAAATAATACCAGAAAAAACAAGTGTTACGTACATTAAAAATACCAAAAGGGGAAGAAATGTATAAAAATGTACTGGTCGACTATAACTCCATAAGAAACGCCAATAAACCCAAAACTCTAAAAGTATAGGAATAATACTTATCCAAATAAGCAGAATGTAAAAAATTAAATATCTTTTTTTTACCAACACTGTGGGCGTAAAAGGACCCACCCTCATTGTATTTGGTACACTCACGTTTCTCTCATCTCTTTGTCAGTTTTAATTAATTTTTTTTTATCTTCATCAATATTGACTTCATGTATCTGTTTAAACTTTTTAGCTTTATCCACATCCCGTTTAATTATAACATCTCTTTTTTCTTCAGCATACTTGTTTTCCTTCAGTTTTATTGCTGGGAATCCAAAATAAACCCATCCTGGCTCTAAAACCTGATTATAAGTCGATGAACTGAGGGCTCCAATCACAGTCTCCTTACCCATTATTGTTCCAGGAGATATTGATGCGTGCCCTCCAACCATTACGTAATCATCAAAAATTATACTTTTAATTAATAAATACTTTCCAATAACCATACTCGAACTAATAGTTGCACCTTGCCCAATTAAATTTTTTCTACCAAATTTTATGAATTCAGCATCGCACCATGCGTCATTTAGATGACTAGAGAAATCCATATTAACTCCAAATAGTTTCAAAGACACTACATCTGTCCATGGTAATGGAGAATTTCGCATGAACCATAAGGCTATTTTCTTTAATTCGGTTCTTAACATCCAAAACTCAAAATCTGTATCTCTTATTTCTGCTTTAAAAACACCCTCTTTTGGGCGATGGATTAAATTTACTAATATTAATAGCAATTTACTGAAGAGAATGCATGCTAAAATAAAGAGATATATTAATCCAAACAACATTAAGGGGAAAAATAAAAAAAATCCTAATTTAAATTTCATAGTACTCATAAAATCTTCAGAGTACCAATACCATATTATAGTAATTATTAAACCAGAAATCCAAAAAATAGGTAAATATACTGCTAGGAATTTTATATTAACTCTACTTATAGCTGAGCTAGTACTAAAATCAATTGCTAATTCATCTTTTGTTAAATTATTTAAATCAGTTTCATTTTCTTCTAGATCACCCAATATTATGCCATTTTCAACAATTTCAGCTTTTTGTTCATTTAGTTTTTGCTTCTCTTTGATACGCTTCAATAGTTTTTTATCTTTATAACCTTCGATATTCTCATTCATTTCTAAATTTTTTACAGTTACTCCAAGATAATTTATAAGTTTTTTTCTAAAAATTTTTCGAAATGGAATTCCAAAATAATATGCACCTTTCGCAACACTATGCTTACTAGTAGAAGCTAATGGTAACAAAAAGCAATTATCATGAAGCTCACTTCCTGGTCCAATTTGATTCATTCCAGCAGCTGTAACATTATCCCCAAGCTTAATTTCAAAGTAGGAAATATTACCAAAAATTCCTTGAATTAAATGACTAGCTAGAGTAGAATTTACTCCAATATAGCAGTTCTTACCAACATTTATAAATTTATCATTTCCCACTGATTCTTCTAACGTTGTATTTTTACCAATTTTGTCTGAACCAACTGTATTGAAAAACCAATTAGATAACCAAGGAAAAATTCCTTTAGCAAAAGTATTCTTGCCATACTTTATCATAAAACTCCTGATATGGTAATAATTTGCAGCTCTACTCCTTATATTCCTTGGTATAACGCCAGATCTTGATGGAGAGATTCTTTCCGTGATTCTCCATAAAAGTCGCGTCGTCAATCCGATTAATACTAAATGTAGTAAATAGCAACAAATAATTACAAGTGGCATTAATAAAAGTGTTATCAATGAGCTTAGTTCTGTAAAAATTGATATAAACCCAAGATTTTCTAAAAAGTAAATTCGAAAAGGATAAAAAAAGTATAACCAAAATACCATTCCTGGTATAACCCATGATATATAATAAATAATAGCGAAAAGTATAATATACAAATGAAACTGAAGACTTTGTTCCTCTTTTACTACTTCATTATCTGTTTCTCCCGTATTAGGATGTTCTGTTTCTTTCTGTTCAGTGCTCATTTTTTTGTTATTTTTCTTTACTATAATACAAAAATATTGTTAAATTTGATATTTTTAAATTCTTGCTCAATTAAAACTTAATTCATCTCTATATTAATTTAATAGATAAATTTTTTTTCCTTTTAAATTTATGAGTATTAAGCAAAAATAAGGACTTAATATGAAAAATCCATGTGAGAATTGCGGAAAATGCTGTGTGGAAACAGAAATGATTTTATCCGAAAATGATATTGAATTAATAAAAAATAAATATTCTAATATTATAAATAGTTACGATTTTGTATTAAAAAATGAAAATGATCAATTCCAACTGAAAAATAAGAGAGGTTATTGTGTATTTTTCGATAATACTTCTAAAAATTGCACGATTTATCTGTTTCGACCTCAAGGATGTAGATTTTACCCATTAATTTACGATATAAATGAAAAAAGATGCAAACTTGATGAAGATTGCCCTAGAACTAATCTGTTTTATCAAAATAACCAAGATTTTAAAATTACATGTCAAAACTTAAGGGTGTTTTTAAAGAAGCAATTAAATTTGGAAATAAATAAAATATATTAAGAACTTTTAAGCAAAATCTTATTCATCTTCATCGATATTAACTTCATGTTCAATCTCAAATTTTTCTTCTTTAACAATATCTTTTTTCATAATCAGATCTCTTCTTTCTTTGGC
>JBHLLG010000070.1:0-14202 GCA_048885925.1 Candidatus Hermodarchaeota archaeon | reverse complement strand
GTTACAGAAGTTAGAACTATAATTGAGTCAAAAAAGAGTAATTCAGAAAGTATTCGAAAAGACGAGATTGTAACAGTCAATATTTGCCCCATTTGTAATAATATCAATAGTGGTGATAAGAAAAATTGCGAAATATGTGGTTTTCTTTTATTATAGAAGAATAAACCTGAAGAAAATATAGGGATCTATCTTCGAAGAACTTGATTATATATTGTGTTCCTTTAATTGTGCATATTTGCCCCTCTAAGGTTTGACAAGCGACAAGGATGGTCTAAAGATCGTATTGAACAGAGAAAGTTTTTTTTGGATGATTTTAGAAAAAACATAATTAACCGTAAACCAGGATTTAAGTTCAGTGGTTTAACATAATAAAAATATTTGAAATTTACTCAGAAAGAATTCAAGTTAATATATGTCTAGATGATATTAAAAAAGAATATATATAAAAAAATTTATTATTTACTTTAAACTATTCTACCAGTTTCGGTATTTAATTGTTCCAATCTCTCAAAATCATTGAATTGGACGGCTCTGCGCTTGGAATATGGGCCCGATAAACTGAGAATATAGTTTTGCATAACCCTCTTGATCTGAAACCACAGCAATCATTTCTGCCTCCTTTTCAGTAGCAGGTGCCAGAATAACTTCTTCAGCATCTCGTGTAACTGCGAAAAACTCTCCAGCTGTTTGTAATTGGCGAAACTGGATATTTCCAAGTTGTTTCATCTTATTTATTATTCCTCCATACTGATTTAAATCCCAAAACGATGTAAGCATAAATCTCGCTGCTTTTTTCTGAAATGCGTATTCAGATACAATTTGTAAGATTTCAGGCACAACATATGGAGTTACAATAATAATTGAAGATTTTGTGCGATATACAGCATCCTTCACAGCAGCAACTAAAGCATCTTTTCCAACTATTGGCCAAGTCGTAACTTTAGATATTTCAGGAATTGCGCTAGAAGCATTATGAATGTCACCTAGTTTACTTTCATTACTTTCAGCAAGTTCTGTACCATCATCAATAGAGTTCATGAATTGTAATGTGAAATCCGCGATTGCATCTTTAACATTTTGAATTGTATCTCTTGTAGTATTTGATAGACTACTTTGTAGTGTTTTTGCGTTTTGCTGATATTTGGATTTGTGATCTGCAAGCATATCTGATAAATTATTATTCATATCTTTTGCTTCAGCATCCCATAATCTAATCTCACCATCAATTTTTTCTGAACTTTCTCTTTTACCATTCGCAAAATTAGTATCAACATCTCGAGTCCAATCGGCACTTGTTCTTTTAATTTCAGTATCAAAACCAGTATAATGCTTTAAAGAATTCTCTTTATGAGTATTTAAAGCGTCATCATATTGGCGATGATGCGTCTTAAATGAGTTTTCTAAGGAATCTTTTAGTTTAATTCTTGTATCAGAACAATCTTTTACACCTGTTTGTAATGTATCATCAACTTCTCCAGCTAAATCCGTTGCGAGGTTTTGTAACTGTGCATCTACTGTTTCTTGAGCTTTATAGTCAAGATCTGTAGTTTCAGTTTCTATGCCTTCATTTTCTTTAACCATTATATCTGTAACATCAGTTTTTATCTGATCGGTTGTTTTTCGGGTATTTACAATATAATCATCACATGTTTTAATAAAATCAGGTTTCATTGGCTCAGAATATTTTAATACATTTTCAATAGTCGTTTGATGCCTAGCTTTGTATTTTTTCTTTTTTCCCATCCAGAAGAATCCTTTTTTAGCCATATCTTCAGAAAAATCAGTAAACCTATTTGCATGTTCAAGTAAATTATCGATTAAAGTAAGTGTCATACTTTTAAAGTTATTTGTTTGATCTGTTAAAATTCTGTGCCTCTCATCAACACTGGCTTTCAAATTTGTCTGGAGTGTATCAGTAGTATTCTTAACGTGAATTATATGTTCTTTTAATAGATTAGAAATTTTTGCTTTCAAATCAGCAATAACCTTATCCATACGTTCCAAGTATTTCTCTAAAATTTGCTCCATCTTTGGTTTAAGTTGGTTTGCTGTGCTTTTATGCCTTTCAACATGTTCATCCAATTCCATTTTCAGCTCTTTTTCTAAATTATCGACCCTAGTAGAAAAATCTTCCAATAATTTTGAGATTATCTCTGTGAGGTTATCTCTAAATTTAGCAACTTCACTTTCATTTTTATTGACAATTGCTTCTGATATACTTTTTAATTTTGAATTCAAATTGTCCATAATAGAATGAAGATTACTTTCTAAAGTCTTAGAAGTTTCAGTGAAACGTTTAGTAGCGTTATCAATTCGATTTTTTTTAGTTGTATTTTTTGAATCAGAATCTTCAAAGAAAACTTTAATTTGGGTATCAACTGCTTTTTCAACTTCACCGATACTTTTATCTTGAATTGCTTCAAGTTTCTCGAACCGATCAGATTGATCTGCTAAAATTTTATCTTTAATTTTTGCAATTTCATTCCTAAAATTTTCTGATTCATTAATAAACAATTCAAAATATGGTTGAAGTGGAATATATCTATCTATAATACCCTCAACTCTTTTAAGGAATCCTTTCTCTACTAGCCAATTCGTTATTTCTATCACAGTCTCATATTGTAGAGATTCATTTTCATCAACTAAAGTCATATAAACTTCAGATGTTGTCGCACGGGGGATTCTTAAATATACTAAATAGATATTGATATGTTCTTCCGTGAACCCATATCGAGTGAATATTTCTTTAGTAAAATCTTTTAATGACATAAATTTATCTCCATAAATAACATAAAATTTGATCTTCTATCTTAAAATAAATTTAAGATGAATTTCATATAAATATTTTAATTTGAAAATCTTTAATAATATTTTCAAAATCATTATATTAAAAGTTAAGCTAGGAGGGAATTACTAATACCAAAACTGATTTTAAAGTGAGTAAATTTCAAAATTTTTTGTAATACGACTATTTTTTACAGAGTTGAACTTCCATAATTGTATGTCAAATTAATTGGGAATATTTATTCCTCAATCCTTTTTATATCACCCACGTTTATTAACTTAGACCAATTTAGGTGTTAAAAAAGAATGAATAAAATAAATAAAATTTTAATAGGCATATTTACTTTCGCTATGTTATTCACAGTGATTAACATAAATACAGTATTAGCTACTCCAGAAACGCCTATTCCTGTTAATAGTACCGAATTATATCAATATCAGGTGCAAGCTAATTATAGCTTAACGTGGCGATTTCAATTACAGACAAGATTAACGGTACAAACAAATATATCTATTCAAGGATATATAAATTGTAGTGAAGCTCCAAAAATCGGAGATAAGCATTTTGAAATTGAGATAGAAGCGCAATATGATCTCCAAATGAATATGACTTGTACAGAAGAACAAGAAGAATTAGGATTATTACTAGGAAATAGATATACAGTAAGAAATCGAAATCGCAATTTACTATATCAAGAAGGATTTTGTATTAGAATTCAGACTAATGCATCAATTCAAAATCAAATTCATGCACAACTTAAAATCCAAGCGAATAATAGAAATCGTGAGGGAACGTGGGCTTTTTATAATGAAACAGCAGAACAATGGGAAGCGGTTACAACAATGGAACAGAATGGATATTTAATTTGCGAGACTAACCACTTCTCCACTTGGACAATACTTATACCTGAAACTGATGATGCAATCTGGGGTTTTGTAGGTATTGAAGCAGTTTTTATTGGATCTGTAGTTGTAGCTGTTGTATTAGTAATATATCTTAAGAAAAGAAAGTAAATGTATTCAAAAATTTTTTTTTTTTAATATTTATATAATAATTAAGTATATTTGAAGGAAATTAGTTGAAGAATATTAACATAACCAATAGTAAAAATTATAAGTACATTGTAGTTCTATTTCTATTAATAATTTTCCTTGAGATCAATTTATTATTCGGTAATATTAATGCGAGAAAAGAAACTATTCCTGGATTTTCAACTCAAGATAAAGTTAACACAAATGAAAGAGTCTCTTATAACTTTTTAAATAATATTACATTTGAAATTGCTACTGACACTCCAATTGATCTTTTTATTGAATATGAAAATACAATTACATACCGTCAGACTCTTTTTATCCTCAGCAATAGTGAACCCCTTTCATTGAATATTTCGACAAAATCAAATTTACAGAATTTTGGTGTATCACAATCTCCAAGACAGCCACAAAAAAGTAATTATAGTCTAAAATATAGATATGAGTGTATTTTTAGGATAAATTCAAATACATCAATCGAAGAATTGACTATAAGATTTAAAGAAAATGAGCAATTTGGATTAGATCCAGAACGTTCATATTCTATCGGCATATTGAAATCTAATGAAGAAGAATGGCAATTAATTGATACTACTGTAAGATTCAATGAAACTACCACTGAAGAACATTTAGAAAGTACACTTACTAGTATTCAGCCAGACACAGATTATTATATCACAATTTTTGAAATCCAGGTTATTCAAGAAGATTGGACATGGTTAATTGTTACAATCACTGTAATTGCAATTGCAATCGTTGCTCTAGTAATTTTAATTTCCAAAAAGGATTACTTCCAATACTTAAGAAAAAGAACTGTGCCAATTGAGAAAGGAGCACACCGTTTAAGCTTAGATGAGGTTTTAGAAAATGAGAATAGGAATAAAATAATTGATTTAATCTTGAATGAGCCAGGAATACACTTTAATGAGCTACTACGTAAAACAGGGTTAGCAGCAGGTAATTTAGTTTGGCATCTTGATATTTTACTAACCTACAAAGTTATTGGAAAAAAACGAATAGGTAATTTTATTGCTTACTTTCCATATTATCAAAAAAATCCAGTATCTAACATAGATTTAAAGTTACAAAAAAGTAAATTAACTTTAGAGATTTTAGAAATAATTGAAAAAAATCCCGGTATATGGAATAACTTGATTACTAAAAAATATAAAGTGGATCACAAGACAATACAATATCATTTAGATAAATTGAATGAATTGGGACTCATTAAATTTAAAAAAGACGGAAGAAAGAAGAAAATTTTTCCGAATCTTGAAGCAGATTACTTCAATCAAGCGGAATAAAATAAAATATTAAGATAAATAAAATTAAATTTTCATTTAGGTATTGATTATTCTTTTTCGTTTTAATTCAATATATGTAGTAGAAATTAAGGTAATTGTTAAAATTATAATAAAAGAAATCTTTTTATGTAGAACCCTCATAATTTTTTATTCATTGATGGTTTTTTAATTTAAAAAAAAGTATTTATGTAATATCCAAAATATAGTAAGTTTTTAAATTTTTCAATTATAAAGCTATATGAATGATTATTAAAGTTGATAAGAAATGATAGATCCAGAAGACTTTTTGAATTTTCTTAAAGAAAGAAGAAGTATTAGAACTTTTCAAGATAAATCGATATCAGAAAAAGAAATTGAAATGATCTTAGAGGCAGGAAGATGGACTCCTAGTGCTTCGCACCGACAACCATGGGAATTTATTGTTATTAGAAATAAAAAAATTTTAGAGAATATCTCAAGAAATGCATTTTATGGTAAATTCATTAAAGAAGCTCCAATTGCAATTGCAATTGTTGCTAAAACTAAAACTAGTCCTAAATGGCATTTGATTGATACATCCTTAGTTTCAATGAGTATGATCTTAATGGCTTGGTCTTTAGGAATTGGAACTTGCTGGATTGGAGCTATGAACAGAGAAAAAGTAAAATTAATTCTACAATTAGGAGAAAATGATTATCTTCTTACAGTTTTACCATTTGGTTATATTAAAGGAACAATTCCAGAACCTAAACCAAGAAAACCTTTAAATGAAATAGTAAAAACATTTTGATTCATGTAATTACAACGAAATAGTAACTTCTTCAAGTGTTTCAGGTGCTTTAGTTAACTTTTGATATCCCCTATCTGTTATTAAAACTGTATCAGAATGACGAAATCCACCTATCCCGGGAATGTAAATACCTGGCTCGACACTTATGACCATATTTTTTTCTAATGGTTTATCATACCCTTCTGCTAAAAATGGAGCTTCATGTCCAGTAATACCAAGACCATGTCCAGTACGATGTATAATATATTCCTCATATCCCTTTTCAATTATATAGTTTCTTACCTTTTTATCTATTTCACTCATAATTGTGTTTGGTTTTAACATATTATATGCTAGCTCTCTGGCTCCAAACATTACTTCAAAAGGTTTTACTGCTTTCTCTGGTACATACCCTAGAAAAAATGTTCTTTCTAGTTCTACTCCATAACCGTCTACTTGAGCAGATACTATCGAAACGTGTGGTCCACCCTCTTCCATTTCAGCAAAAATGTGTGGTATGAGGTGAGGATCATGTGAAATAGATGGCGGCCAAACAACTCCTGTAGTCTGTATAGCTCTGAAATTAGCATTAGGGATATCTTGTACTATTTTAGATGTCATAGCATCGGTAACTTCTTTATATAAAGCAAACTCAAGGACTTTTGGACGACATTTTTTTAACAAAATTTTATGTCCTTTATTTACTATTCTGCATGCATGATATATTCTCCCAATTTCATAGTCACTCTTACTAATCCGGATTTCATCGATAATATCACTTACTATTTTGTTGCCAGGAGTTTTGTTAGCAATTCCAATTGGCATTTCTGATTCTATTCCTACATTAGAATTTGATTTAATAAGTTTTTTATATTTATCATACCAATTTTCACCACTTCGGGCTGGAAATTCATAATAAATAACAAAATCAAGCTCTATTTTAGCTCGAGATTCAAAATGACCCTTTTCTAATTGAGGGATCAACATTTTTGGTAGCTCTTCTTTTTCTATTATAAGTATGAAAGGACGTTCGTGAAGATAAAAAGCAAAATTGGTTAAATAATAGATATTTATTGGGTTAAATGATACATAATAATCCAAATTTTGTTCTCTCATTAATAATCTTACTTTTTTAAGACGATTAGATAATTCATCGCGATTTGGTGGACTTTTAATGGCTTTTAGCTTCATACTCATATTAAATATCAATACTTAATTAGAATAATATAATCATATAAGACTAATTAATAAATAAAACATTATTTTTTTTAGAAATGGTTATAGGATATTTTGGTTTGGTTCTACATGGACATATTCCATGGTGTAAAAAGTCGGGAACTTGGCCTGCAGGTGAGGAATGGCTCATGGAAGCTATGAGCGAGACATATATTCCCATTCTCAACGTTTTAAGAGAATTAAAAGAAAATGGATTAAAAACTGCTATTACTATAAATATTACACCAATATTAGCTGAACAATTAGCAGATGAATATATGAAACAAAAGTTTACGGAATATATGGAAGAATGGATTTCACGATCAAAAAAGGATATTAAAAAGTTCGAAAATCATCCTCAAAGAAAAAAAATTGCAGAGTTCCATTTAAAAAATTTTGAGCATGTACTAGAAACATTTTATCATTATTTTTATAGAGATATTCTTGGTAGTTTTAGATGGCTTCAAAATGAAGGAATGATAGAAATTATAACGTGTGCAGCAACACATGGTTTCCTACCTCTAATGGAGAGTGATTCTGGAATACATTCTCAAATTCAGGTTGCTATTGACACCCATAAAAGATATTTTCACAGTTTACCTAAAGGTATTTGGCTTCCTGAATGTGCTTATAGGCCTAAAGAATTTAAAGATGGCAAAGTTAGAGAACCTCTTGATTATTGGTTAAATAATTCAGGTATAAAATACTTTATTGTAGATTCTCATGGAATTTTAGATGCAGAATTGATTGAACAAAAGAACAATATTGGATTAAATACAAATTTTGGATATAGGTTAGAAACAGGGATTTCAGTATTTGGTAGAAATAAAAGAACCAGTAGACAAGTCTGGGATTCAACGATAGGATACCCCGGAAATGAATATTACAGAGAATTTCATAAAAAAGATCATGAATCAGGTTTGCATTATTGGAGAATTACCAGCAAAGAATTTGGAAAAAGTGAAAAAGAATTATATGATGTTGAAAAAGCAAAAGAAATAATTAGTTCCCATGCTAATCACTTTGTTTCAATAGTTTCTGAAGAATTAGATCAATTTTCAGAACGATTCAAAACAAAGGGAATTATTATTTCTCCTTATGATTTTGAATTGTACGGTCATTGGTGGATGGAAGGTGTAAATTGGTTAAAAATTATTTTTGAAATAATTAATCAACAATCTCTAATTCAAATGATAAAAATTTCTGATTTTATATCTCAATATAAAGATAATTTTTCTTTAATTAGAATGAAAGAAAGTAGTTGGGGAGAAGGTGGTGATTTTAGAGTTTGGAAAAATCCAGAACACGGATGGATTTGGCCCTATATTAATGGATCAATGAAAGAATTCGAAACTGTATTAAAATCAAATCCAAATCCTATTGAAAGTGAAGAAAGGATCCTTCAACAGACGGCTCGAGAATTATTATTAATGGAGGGTAGTGATTGGCCATTTCTTCTTTACACTAAACAAGCTAAAAATTATGCCAATCAACGATTTCATCATCATCACCAGAGATTTAATAAGTTAATATGGGCAGCTAAGGATTTTAATGATCTAAATCGGCTAGCTGTTAGAGAGTTAGAAGAAATCGAATCAATAGATTCTTGTTTTCAAGATATTAATATAAATTATTTTAAAAAAATTATAAGATAAAAATAGCTGCTGCCACTACAGCAGCCCATTCATTCTCTTCTCTTACTGTGGCATATGAAGTGACATTTTTGGTTTCAACAATTTTTCCACCCATTTTAAATACTTCCTTTTTTTCATCATAATTAGCATCTGGGTCAAAAGGAATACCAAGAGTAGTAGCTAACATTTCTGCTGCTAAATCTTCTGCAAATTCACCAACATTTTCGGGCTTTATGCCAAAAGAATGATGTTCACTCAAATATCCATATTGTCCCTTGTCAGCTGGTTTAGCAACACCAATAGAGGAACAAATTAATCGATTATATTCATTAGAGTTGGCTTTTGCTATAACTGCAAAAACAACTTGACCCGGAACTAATTCATTCAAGCCTTCTTCTTTATTAACTTCAATACAATAAGGTGGTAAAATAGAGGAAACATTTACCAAATTGTACTTTTCAATTCCAGCGTCTCTAAGGGCTTCTTCAAAGGCTGCCAGCTTAGATTTATGAAAACCCTTACCCTTAACAAAGAATACTTTCTCTGGGACCGAAGATGTCATTTATTCATAAATCTTTGATATTATTTGATTAAGAATTTAATATAATAGCTTTTATTTAAATTTATTTGAAATATTAATGATATAATAATATTTTTGATGATTATATTGCCATAATTTTACCTAATTTATTATTCTATGCCTTTGTTTTCCTTTTATTATAAAGAGGAATAAAACTAATTGTTCAACTTAATTGTTTAAGAAATTATAAGAAGATTTATATTAAATGTATATAATTTGTGACTCTTATCATGTTAAAGTAATCCATTTTTAAGACTCTCTAAAAAAAGTGAAATAGATCAATTTAAAATGTTTAAATAATTTAATTTTACTTATGAAAACTCATCAAAAAGAAGATTATTTAATAAAAAAAGTTCACCCTTTCGATGTTAAAAAGGCAAAAAATGTAGATGAAATTTTAAAATCCCTCAAAGAATGTGGATTCCAAGGTAGAAATCTCGGCTTAGCTCTTGATATTTTGGAAAAAATGGTTTCTAATAAAAACTGTTTAACCGTTTTAACATTGAGTGGTGCGATGGTTCCTGCTGGAATGGGTAAATTAATTTCAGTGCTCATGGAATATAAATTAATTGATGTTTTAATCAGTACAGGGGCAAATATAACACATGATTTAGTAGATGCTGCTAGTAATGTAGGTCATTACTTAGGAAGTCATAATGTAGATGATAATGATTTATTTAAATATAGAATAAATAGAATATATGATGTTTTCCTTCCAGAGGATAATTATATAAAAGCAGATAAAGAATTATTAAGAATTATTCAATCATCATTTGAAGATAAAAAAATTCATATAACTCCTTCAGAATTTTTAAAAAGAATAGGAAGCAAATTATCATCAGATTGTATATTATCAGTAGCAGCTAAAAATGATATTCCCTTGTTTGTACCAGCTTTCTCTGATTCAGAATTGGCATTGAAGCTTATAAAATATACTTTTTATGAGGATTATGATTTTCAATTTGATGTATTGGGAGATGTTAAGAAATTTGGGGATATTGTAAGAGGTTATAAAGAATATGGTACTATAATAATAGGTGGTGGCGTTCCACGAAATTGGGCTCAACAGATTTTTCCAATGTTAGACCAGTTTGATAAAATAACGAATATGGGATATAATTATTCAGTTCGTATTCATACTGCAATGGAATATGATGGAGGTCTTTCAGGGAGTACATTTTCAGAAGCAAGATCATGGGGGAAATACTCATTAGAATCAAAACATGTAAGTGTATGGTGTGATGCAACAATTGCTTTGCCTTTTTTGATAACTGGATTATTTCAGCGACTGAAAATTATATAATTTAAAATTTTGGAATTAATTAATTAAGTATCTTCTAATGTTATTACCTTTTCTAATTTTTCAAAAATTTCTTTTTGTTTTTTATTATCAAGTTTGCATTTAGTAATTTTCCAATATCTATATTCAGAATTTAAATAAGCAACGCAGTTTTCTCTTATCCCTTTTGGACAATCTGCGATTCGCCAACATTGAAAATCAGTGGTTTCAAAAAATTTATGAAATTTTCTTGGTAATTTCTTATAATCAAACTTAGTCTCCTTGATATAGTTATCTAAATTATTTGAATTATATGTGTTCCAGAATAATACAATTTTATCCTTATTTTCATCCTTTTTAAGAAAATCGAACATTCCAGCCATTGCTTTTCCGGTATAAGTTGTGTCTAGGATAAATCCTTTTTCCTTTCCTTCTAAATCAAATACTATATCAACTGCATTTTGCCCCTTCATTGTTTTAGCACCATATCCAGACCCTAGATAACCTTTTATTAATTCAAAATTATTCTTGGTAATTTTAATTTTTGGAAAACTCTTATCTCTTTTCCGTAAATATTTAATTGCTTTATTTGCATTTCTGGCTAAATTAGAAGCGTTAGCTAGAAAATCCTTATACACAGCTACAGCATGGACTTTTGTTTTTAATCCTAATAATTTACATCCCACCACTAATCCTGCAGCGGTTCCAGTAGTACCACATGCTAAATAGATCACATCGGGTTCAGGGATCACTCTCTCTTTAATTTGTTCATTTAATTCAAGAATTGCATCAATAAATCCCAACATTCCTAAAGGGGTTCCTCTTCCAAATATAAGGCTTCCTCCTGGAAGTATAAAATCATTTTTATAATGAAAAATCCAAAAAAATAAAGCTTTAATGAATGTGCTAATATCATTTTTCCCAAGATGTAACCTTGATCCGAAATAATAACTTAACAATAATGAACGCTGCACATACCAAGTTAATGGTTGATGATAAAGAAACAGGTCACATTGTATAGGAGTATTTAACATTTTACATATAATAGCGCATGCTAAACCATGATTTGAACCAATGCCACCATAAGTAACAATCGCTTTTTTCTTTTTGTTTAAAATTGTGTTTCCTAAAATAAACTCAAGCTTTCTTAGTTTATTTCCTCCATAAATTTTATGATTCTTGTCATCTCTTTTAATATAGATTTGACCTTTTTCTAAGTTAAGATATTTTTCTAATTTATATAATCTATCTATAGGAGTAGGTAAATTAGTAATTAAAGATATCCAGGGTACTTTTTTCTTCAAATGGGGATATATTTTGAATAAAAGTGGTTCAATTCTTTCCATATTCTATCTTAAGATATAACCATTTCCTTTTTGTTCTATTAGACCATTTTTAATAAATTTATCAAAATGTTTTTGGATCATAATCATTTCAGCAATTAACTCATATTCCTTAAATTGACTATAATATTTATAAATAAGATTTTTATTTTTAAAATCAATTATTCTAATTGGATTAGTTTCAGAAAAATGGGATAAAATTCGTTCATCTCGTTTAAAGATTATAGATTTATATTTAATAAGCTCTTCTTTTATTTTTTTTTCACCTTCAATTATTCCTCTATGCCCTGTAACAGCAAATTTAATATTAAATTTCAGCATTTTTTCTATTGATTCTTCAAAATCGGTTAAATTTGAGTCAATACCCGCATAAAAGACAAAATTAGTTAAATCTATATCTGCTAAAAACGCTATTTGAGAATTTAATTCTAAAAAAGCGCAATGACCTGCTGTATGCCCGGGAGTATGAATTACTTTTATATTATAATCATTTCCAACATTAATAACTTCATTATCTTCTATCGTTTTATCAATTTTTATATTTATTAATTTCAAACTCTCCATAAGCCATTCAAATTCTTTTTCTGCAGGAGAATTCAACGTCCCATAATACTCATTGAATTTATCAACGTTCTCTATCAAATATTTGTCTTTTAAATGAATAGAAAATTTAACATTAGGTAATAATCTATTTCCTGAAGTATGATCTTCATGCCAATGAGATAATAAAACATAATTTATCTGACGACCTCTTTTAAGCTTTCTTAAAATTGCACTAGAAATACCAGTATCAATCAAATAATTTTCAATAAGTAAAGAATTTGAATAGGGGTATTTTCCTTCTCTAGCTCCTTCTATATAATAAATTTTATTAAACTCATCTGAAATAGACTTTAAAATATTATTCATTCCTAACTTCCTTTTTATGATATGAGAAAATTAAAGCTTTAAAAATCTTAAATTTTTGGAATTGTTCTTATCAAAAACTTAAAAACTTAAAGTTCAATTAATAAAATACGGTCGTTTTAATACAAAATTACTCAAACAAGAATAAAAGCTAATACTTTTATTTTCTAATAAAATAAGGGTACTTTTTAATTACACTTGAAAATAAAATGTTAAGATAATAATAATTTATCTCGAAGGAGTATTAAAAATGTATTATTATTGTCCTAATTGCACTTCAATGAAAATACCAAAAGTTATGAATTATTTACCCCCAAAAACTGTAAAATGTTTAAATTGCGGATTTATGAGTAATGAATCCAAATTTATAAAAGAACATAAACAAAAGTCTCCATCAGTTCATTACATTCATTGAAGGTTCTATATTTTTATTTTTTTCCTATATTATTTAAATAGCTATGAAAGTATTAAACCTAAATAATCAACTAATTAATTAGAGAGTATATTTAAAATTAAACAAATTACTGCTATCTAGGGTTATTTTAAGGCATAATAACAACGTTTAGGTGAAAAAACTTTCCCTTCTTCACGTAATTCTTTTATTATTTTAGAAACATCTTTGGATTCGATACCTGTTTGTTCAGCTATTTCACCAGGGCGTAAAGGTTTGCTTGTACTTTTAAATACCTCTAAAACTTTATCTTTTGCTGCCATAATTTATCACAGCTAAATTATATGAATTATATGTTAAAATATTTATTTTTTTAATTCTTAAAAAAATCCAAATAAAAATATATATTTATCTTATTATGAACTAATAACTTTTTGCTATATATACCGTACATCCAGCAGGTTTACCACATATTAAACAAGTTGCGAATTCATGCTTTTCCTCTTCAACTCTTTTTCCACGAACAAAACCTCCAATTTCTTTTTCAACCACTTCTGCACATCGATAAGCGTCCATATCAATTGAACAAAAGCCACAGCACACAATTTTTCCATTATTAATTGCTTCAATTGCCGCATCTTTTTCATAAACACACTCAATTTGAGATTCAAAATCGATTAATGATTTTTTTTTGATTTCTTTCGTATAATTTTGGGAAATTTCATCAATTTTTTTTTCTAAAAGTTCTTCTTTTATCTCAAAGTTTTTACCATCATGTCTTTTTACAATTTTTATTTTGTGGTTCTCAATCTCTTTTGGTCCAACTTCAATTCTAATAGGCACACCCTTTAATTCCCAAAAATAAAATTTATTTCCAACAGATTCATCTGAATAATCAATTTTAACCGAATATTTATCTTTCAAAATTTCATATACTTCTTTTGCTTTTTTCAGTACTAAATCTTCTTTTCCCTTATAAATTATTG
>JBHLLG010000069.1:0-14371 GCA_048885925.1 Candidatus Hermodarchaeota archaeon | reverse complement strand
TAGTATAACAAAGAGTGGCATAGTTATCCTCACTCAAATAAGGCCATTCGAATTCTTCAGATTCCTGTTTAAGCAGCTCTTCATACTCAAAAAGATTCTCTATCTTTGTATTCGGCAATCCTGGTTTATCTGACATATAGATAAATGCCTTTACAGTGTTTTTTATTCTATCATAGATGCTTTCAACCAGTGGAAGAAATAAATCATCAAAGAATATCACTCTATCTTCCGCATGATTTATAGTATATATTATATGATCCAACGCGAGTCTTACATTAATAGGATGGAGTACTGCCCCACTGCAGGGCACAGCATAATAAAGCTCTAGATGCCTATGGGTATTTAGTGCCATTGTAGCAACTCTTTCGCCTGGTTCACCAGGTTTTCCATGCTTCACTTCAAGAGAATTCAAGGTATTAGCTAAACGGCAAGTACGTTTATACCACTCAATCCATGTAAAACGCTGATACTCACCAGTGATATGGTTTCGATAAACTACGCCAATCTGATTTGGATAAATTTTAACAGGCCTTTTCATAAAAGTCGTGAGGAGTAGGGGGTAGTGAGTACTAAATTCTGGGTAGGTTCTATATTCCTTATCTTTCTCCATTTTTATTCAAATTTTATAGATTTATTGCATAAAATTATGTAAAAAATCATTATGTTAAATTTTTTCCATAATAAAATATTATTAAATATTCTTAGATTTGATTATATTTAAAAATAATTTGAAAAAGTTAAGAAATGTTAGACGAAAAATATAAAAAAGCTGCGAGGAGTATTGTAAAAGCTGGAGTATTTCCTTTTCCTATTAATGATACAATGATTGAAATTTTAAAGTTGTTAATTAATGAAGAGGAACTAGAATTTATTATGGCTTTTAGCCGAAAATCATCCCAAAATATGGAACAACTTAAGCAAAGTAGTAAATTGTCAGAAGAACAAATTCAAAAACATGCGAAATCGCTTGCTGGAAAAGGAATTATATTTAATCAACCAAATTCAGAAGGGATTATGGTCTATAGATTAATGCCTTTACTAATGGTTGGAGTGTTTGAATATGCATTTATGAAAAAATTAGAATTTAATGAAAATGAAAAAAAACTTGCTGAACTTTTTACTCAATTATTTAAAGAGTTAAGTGATTTTATTCAGGCACACTATAATACAATAGCTCCTATTTTTGATAATTTACCAGCATATGATCGAACAATTCCCATATTGGATAATAGTGTTTCTGGTAAAGAGATAGAAATATCTATTAATGAAGAAATTAATGTACCTGAAGAAAAGCTAATCCCCACTCAAAAAATAGAAGAGATTCTAAAAAAATCTGATGATATCGCTGTTGGGCATTGCTTCTGTCGACATCATAAAGATTTATTAGGAAATTCTTGTAAAACGACTGAATTAAGAGAAAATTGTTTTACTTTAGGAAAATCTGCTCGTTATTGTGTAGAACAAGGATTTGCCAGAAAAATTTCAAGAGAAGAAGCTTTGAAAATTTTAAAAGATTCAGAAAAAGATGGCTTAGTTCATAAAATTTTTCATCCTAATTCAGACTTAGCAAGAGAGGAAAGTTCATTTTGTAATTGTTGCAAATGTTGCTGTGGAACTCTTGAATGGTGGAGGATGGGAGTAACTGCTCTTATTAATTGGACAAACTTTTTAGCACGTGTAGATGAAGGTCTATGTACTGGATGTGAAACATGTATAAAGAAATGTCCAGTAGATGCAATTAATCTGAATAATGATATCAAAGCTGAAATAAATAAAACACGTTGTATTGGATGTGGTATATGCGCCCATTTTTGTCCAGAAGGTGCTATTTCACTGTTAGAAGGTATGAGAAAAGTATATGAAGCTGTTCCAAGATTAAGAAATTGAAAAGATCTTTTTATAAGAATTTCATAAATCAAAATTTAGTAAAATATATGATTCTAAGTTCCTTATTCTCAGATTTTAAGGGACATTAATTTTTTTATTCTATGTTCTATTAAGGGATGTCTTGATATCAATTTTCTTATTATATTAGTTTGTTTTTTATTAGAATTGTTTACAATCCAAAAGCTTTTTGAAACATTAGTAATATTGAAATCTATTTCTGGATTTAAGTAGTAACATTTTCCCATTCTCAATAAAGCCGTTGCAAGTGATAAAGGATCTTTCGTAAATTTAGAGCTTTCTAAATCAGCATGAATTTCTCTTGAACGAGAGACATATGCTTCAATAAGGGGTCCTAATGGAAATGATACAAATCTACCAATAATAAAAAGAGCTTTTATCCAGACATCTCTATTTTTTATATGAAATAATTCATGAGCAATAACAGAGTTTATTTCATTGGTATCTAAGTTTTCAAAGATACCCACTGATAAAATAATAGAATAATTCCGTGGGCTTAAAAATAATGTAAACGCATTAGGAAGAGCTTCATCAAGAATACCAATTCTAATATTAGCTTTTATTCCAATTTTATTTTTTAAATCGAGAATAATGTTTTGTAAGTCCTCACAATTTTCCCCCTCTAAAAAGTTAATTTCATTTTTTTTTAGAATGGAATTTCCTCCTCTCCAATACCATATAATTCCTAAAATAAATAATGATGAATAAAATGAGATTATTATAAGTATAGCATTAAAGGCTGTATATATTAAGGGAATTACAATTGTTATAACTAGATAACCAATAATTATAAAATATTTCATTATTTGATTAATCTGAATTATGTTCACCATCTTTTAGTTTTCTAAGTTTTTCCAATTCTTCCAATAGTTCATCTAATTCTTCTTCATTATAATTTTTTGAAATTTCTTGAATTATCTTCATTGACGCTGTATTACCGTAAGAATCAATTATTTGTTTTGCTAAATTTCTAGATGATTTATTTTCAAAACCTTTTTTCGTCTCTTTTACTTTATAGTTATAAAAAAGACCTCCTTTACCTGTTTGAATATCTCGAGTTAATAGTCCTTTCTTAAATAGTCTATTCATTGTTGTACTAACTGTAGTAAGAGCAATCTTCCTTTCTTTTGATAATACTTCATAAATCGCCCTTACTGTAGATAAACCATTTTCCCACATCAATTTCATTATTGTTAATTCTAAAGGTCCGAGGTTTGATTTTATTGCCATATTTTTTCCATAATTTTAATATAATTAAGTTATTTCTATCAGAAATATATATTTCGACTTTAATAAATGCCTCTATTAATATAGTAACATTTATATTTATTAAATTATATTATTCTATTAAAGTCGAAGTGACTATTATAATAAAAGTATAACAACTAGGTGTTAAAAGATAATGTGTGTGTCATTTGAAATATTAATTTTCACTATACCACTAATATTAATCCATTTTTCACTTGCAATATATAGTTTACATAATTTATTTAAAAGTAATACCAAAAGTAGTGGAGCTAAGGTAGGTTGGACGATAATCGTCCTAATTTTAAATTTAATTGGGCCTTTATTATACATTTTTTTTGGAATGGAAAAGTTAAATGTCGATGATACATAACTTAATTCAGCCAAATTAAAACGAAATTAGGTGATTATGCGTAACATTAATTGAGAGGAATCACAATTTTAAAGAGATCCCAGATGACAATTCATTGGATAGGGAAACCTTGATAGAATTTCATAATGTATCCAAAAAATATAAAGGATTTTTAGCATTAGATAATATTTCTTTTAAAATACAAAAAGGAGAAGTCTTTGGTTATATTGGACCAAATGGTGCAGGAAAAACTACGACAATTAAAATTCTTGTTAGCCTAATTAAGGATTATTCTGGAGATGTATATGTTAATGGAAAAAATGTCTATAACAATTGGGAAGAACTACATAAGTTAATAGGATACCATCCACAGGAAGCAGGGTTCCAAGAATGGCGTACAATTGATCATAGTCTTAAAACGTTTGGTCGATTATCTGGACTTACTTCAGAAAACCTTGAGAATCGTATTCAGGAGGGTCTACGGTTACTGAATCTTAATGATGTTCGAAATAAGAAAATTATTCATTTATCTGGGGGTATGTTTCAAAAGTTAAGATTAGTACAGGCTCTACTACATGAACCAGAAATCTTGGTATTAGATGAACCTTTAACTGGATTGGACCCAGGTACCAGAATTCAATTTAAAAAAATAATTAAAGGACTTGCGAAGAGCGGAAAAACAATTCTATTCTCATCACATATACTAAGTGATGTACAGGATATTGCAGATAAAATTGGTATTTTGAATAGAGGGAAAATAATGAAAATTGGTACTCCTGAAGAGCTTCAAAATAGTTTTCACGTAGGGAACATATTGGAAATTGCAGTAGTTGAAAATACTCCAATGTGTACGGAATTAGAAAATATAAGTGGTGTTGATTATTTTGAAAAAGTAAAATCATATAAACAATTAGTGCACTTGAAATCTGAGGCTGATATTGATTTAACAATTCATCAGATTATGGCTATGTTAAATGAACAAAAATGTAAAGTTCGAAATTTCAATTTAATAAAACCAAGTTTGGAAGAAGTTTATTTGAAATATGTGGGAGGTGAAAGTGAATGAGCTTCGTACTACTTTTTTTGGATGAATTAAAAGGATATGCAAAATCTAAGGTAATGATTGTTTTATGGTTTGGATTACCTTTATTATCAATGTTAATTCACTTTTTTCCGTCTCAAGAAGATTTACCAATTTCATACTTAGTCGCTATAGTTGTTTCCAGTATTGGTGGGACTCTTTCAGGTATTATGCTTAGTACTTCAATAGTTAGTGAAAAGAATCGTCATGTCTATGATTTATTTTTAATCAGACCTGTCAAACGTTATAATTTACTTCTCGTAAAATTTTTCGCTGTCTTTTTATGTTTGACTATAGCAGTTGTTATCTCTTTAATTGTAGGATTAATCATCGATGCTATTACTATAGAACTTCCAGAACACTTATTAGGTCTAATATTTGATTCACTTGTAATTAGTATGTCTTCAATGGCTATTACTTGTTCAATAGGAATATTTTTTGGAGTATTAGTATCCTCAGTTCCCGTAGCTGCAATTTTATCTGTATATTTAGGAAGTCAACTATCTTCTCTTCTTATTTTACCCACATTTTTAATTCCTGGTTTAGATCCTCAAATATTAGCAATAATCTTGGGAATATCCGTTACCACGACAATGATGCTTATAAATATTATTTTATTTAGTCGTAAGCAATTTTAAAGTAAAATTTTCTTTTTCATTTTTTTTTAACACTTAACACTTATTCTATATCTTGCTTTTTACTTTTATTAGAAAAATTACGATAAGCAAAGAATATTCTTTGAAGAACCGTAATATTAGTTCCAATTGCTAAAAAAATCATTGTCCAACACATAGCAACGGGAAACCATATTTGTAGAATAGCTCCAATAAATAAAATGGGGACTCGATCTGTACGTTCAATTATTCCTATTCCATAAAGATTATCCACTCCTAAAGCTTCAATTTTAGCTCTTGAATAAGATGTTAAGAATGCTCCAATGATTACGATCAGCCCAATTTCTATAGATGTGTATCCTCCCAATATAACACCAGAAAAAAGAAAAAAATCTCCAATTCTATCTAAAGTAGAATCTAGAAATGCCCCTATTTTAGTAGGACCTTGGAGACGAGCAACTACTCCATCTAATTGATCAAAAAATTCCGTAATAAATAGAAATACTATTATTATTATTAGAAAGTGAAATATAAACCCAAAAAACGTAATAATCGCAGATATTAAACCAAAAAGCGTAAAATAATTTGCAGATATTTTTACTAGCTTTCTCGCTATAGGAAGCAATAATTTTTCAGAAAATCGTTTTATTTGTAATAACATAAAATTCTCACTCTAAATACTCCTTTTATTATTCTTTTTTTAAATTTAAGATGATATATAACTAAAGTTTTACCACATCCTTTAATAAGAAAAAAAAGAATTATTTAAAAACCATAGATGGGATAAAATTTATCCTCAATGTATTTAATAAAATAGTCTGGATTTAAATCTTCTCCAGTAATTCTTTTAATTAAATCACGTGCCCTAAATATCTTTCCGTACTGATAAATTTCTTTTCTTAGATAATTTAAAATATTCGAAAATTCACCTTTTTTATAATCTTCTAAAAGAGATGGATAAATTTTTAGAGCTTTGTTATAAATCTGAGTGGCATAGAGATTTCCAAGTACATAAGTAGGAAAATACCCAAATCCGCCACTAGACCAATGAGCATCCTGTAATACTCCCAAAGCATCAATTGGAGGATTAATCCCCAGTAACCCCTCCATTTCTTCATTCCACACTGCAGGTAACTCATTTACTTGGAGGTTTTCTTCAATAATCATTTTCTCAATTTCAAATCGTAATATAACATGTAATCCATAAGTAACTTCATCTGCATCGACTCTAATAAATGAAGGTTGAACAACATTTATTGATCTATAAAATTCTTCCATTGGATAGTTTTTTAAGTTTTCTGGAAAAGCATTTTGAAAAATTGGATACCAATACATCCAAAATTCTTTACTACGTCCAATTAAATTTTCCCATGTTCTTGATTGAGACTCACCAATTCCATATGAACATGATCCTGCCAAGAGAGAATCATGAATCTCTTCTTTGAATCCCATATAATAAAGAGCATGACCACATTCATGAATTGTTGAAAATAGACAATCTATTAGAAAATTTTCTCGTATTCTTGTTGTTATTCTAGTATCAATTGATGATAAAGAAATTGTAAAAGGATGAGTTGATTTATCTTGACGTCCAGTATTAAAATCAAAATTTAACTTTTTAATTATGTCAAGACTTAATTGCCATTGTTTTTCAGGATCAAAATGTTTCTTTAAGATTGATTGATCCGGTTTGTTAGACGATTTACTTAGCTTATCAACGATTTTAATTAATTTAGGTTTAAGATCTTTAAAGATTTTTGAGATCCACTCATAAGTTGCTCCTGGCTCATACAAATCAATTAGATTTGAATATAAAGTTGGTCCAGTATCTAATTTCTCGGCATATTCTATCTGTAATTTTATCATTTTTTCCAGATAAGGCTGAAAAATTGAAAAATCACTCTTCTTTCTTGCTTTTTCCCATTCAATATAACCTAAAGATGCTGTTTTAGTGACTTCAGTTATTAAATCATCAGGGATTCTGATTGCTTGTTCATATTCTCGTTTTGCTTCTCTTATCAAAGCTAAATCGGTTTCATTGAGATTACTTATTATTTCAGCGTTCCTAATTAATTCACCAGTTTTATTTGATTTTATTCTTGTGTGAATTAAATTTTGCATTAATGCTAATTGTTCAGCCCTTCGTTTAACCGACCCTTTAGGCATACTAACTTGTTGATCCCAACTTAAAAGAGCTTTAATGTAATTTAATTTCATTATTTCGTTAAAATAAGTCCAAAGTTCTTTCATAGCATTCATAATTTAATCCATTTTCTATGAATGTTCTAAATATATTTTGAAAATTTTAGACAACATTTTACAAATAATTTTGGTTTTAATATTAATAATAATATCATTTTTTAAAGAAGAATAATAAAAAAAAGAATTTTAGGAAGTAAAAGAAAATTAGAAATTTATAAGCTATAAATAGGGTAATATTTATTCTCAAGATATTTCATAAAGTATTCTGGATTCAAATCTTCACCTGTAACTCTATTTATTAAGTCATTAGCTCTGTAAATAGCTCCATATTGGTGAATATTTTCCCGAAGATAATTTAATAAATTTGAAAATTCACCTTTTTTATAATCCTCAGGTAAATGTGGCATCTTTTTTAAAGCTCTATTATATATCTGAGCACAATAAAGATTGCCCAGAAAATAGGTAGGAAAGTATCCAATGTATCCACTTCCCCAATGAGTATCTTGCAATACTCCTAATGTATCATTTGGAGGAATAATTCCTAAGAGCTTTTCAAATCGAGAATTCCATATTTCAGGTAGTTCACTTACACTAATCTTGCCATCAATGAGATCTTTCTCAATTTCAAATCTCAAAATAATATGTAAACCATAAGTTACCTCATCTGCTTCTACTCTTATAAATGAGGGGTGAATAAAATTAATAGCTCTATGAAAATCTTCCATAGGATAATCTTTTAAATGTTCAGGAAAATATTTTTGAAAAGTTGGATACCAATATATCCAAAATTCTTTACTTCTTCCCACGACATTTTCCCACATTCTTGATTGAGATTCATGTATCCCCATTGAAGTACCAGTACATAAAATTGTATCATGTAATTCTTTCATTATTCCCATTTCATAAAGAGCATGGCCACATTCATGTATAGTTCCTGTGATACACGCTGGAAAGGGTTCTGTAGTTCTGGTAGTTACTCTTACATCTAATGCTCCCAATGATGTAGTAAAAGGGTGTGTAGATCTATCTTGTCGCCCGCCTTCAAAATTATAATTTAATTTTTTAAGAATTTCATAACTTAATTCATATTGTTTATTTGGATCAAATTGTTTATCAAATATCGCATTATTTGGTTTATTAGGAGCAGAATCTAGTTTTTTGACAAAGTTGATTAATTTTGGTTTTATGGGGTTAAAAATATTCGCAATCCATTCATAAGTGGCACCAGGTTCATACAAATCAATTAAAGTAGAATATAGATCTGGGTGCGTTTCAAGTTTTGCTGCTTTTTCTTTTTGTAATTCTAAGGTTTTTTCTAATAAAGGAATAAATGATTTGAAATCATTATTTTTTCTAGCTTTTTGCCAAGTTTGTTGTGCTAATGCGGCAGTTTTTTGGATTTCAACAACTAAATCTTCTGGTAACTTGGTTTCTTGATCATAGGCTCTTTTTGCTTCTCGTACCATAGCAGTATCAATATCATCAAGATCTTTAAGTTTTGTTGCTTGGTCGATTATTTTTCCTGCCTTTTCTGAGACTAATCTATTGTGAACAAGCTTTGTTATAAGTGCCATTTGTTCTGATCTCCCTTCAATATTTTTATAAGCCATCATATTAACTTGTTGATCCCATCCCAATAGTGCAAGTATATAATTTAATCTGATAATTTCGCTAAAGTAATCTCTAAGTTCTTTCATTACATTCATTTTAAGATCATCAATTTGTATTTTAATTATTAAATGATTTTTATATGATTAATTTTAATATTAAATAATTTTAATAGAAGTAGGTTATGAACTTTTATTGAACTAATAACACGAAATTATTGATTCTTATATTTAGGTTTCCTTTTCTTGCTTAACGAAGAATTCAGCAGCTAGCTCAACATCCTCAATTGTTAATGGTCTTCCTAGTGAACTTTCTAATTCATTTATTAGATTATGGCACAGCTTTAAGCTTAAAGAACTACCCTTTTGAGTTATAATCCTTTGTAATTCTTTAGTATAATCAATTACCATTGACTTATCTATATCTTTCTTCAGATCTTTATGTGTACCAAAAAGTTCCATTGGCATTTTCGCTTTTGGTTTTTGTTCTATAGTTTTTGTAGGCTCAACCTTTTTACTTTCATCTTTAGGAGCTGATATAGTTTTAATGATTTTTAAAGGAGGCTTAGGTATTTTGGGGAGCTTGATCTCTATTTCTTTTTCTAATTTTTGAAATGAAACTAATTTTTGGGCAGGTTTTTGAGGGACAGGTGATATTTCTTCCATAACTTCTGCTTGTTCTTGAGGTTGATCCGAGGATTCTAAACTGGGAAGTGGTTTAACAGTAATCCTTCTTTTAAATAATAATGGTTTTGCCATTTCGAAATCTTTTTCTTTATCAATTTCTTTTCTTTTTTCACTTTCTTTTTGAATTTTTTTGCTTACATCTTGAATCTTTTTCTCTAAATTCTTGGTATAGATAATATTTTGATAAGACTCACTTATAAAAATTAATTCTTTATACTTTGCTAATGCTTGAACTTTTTTTCCTTCTAAAACCAAATTATCAGCTTCTTTTACTAATGACTCAAAGTTAGAAGGCAAGTTTTTCTTTAAATCTAGAGCCTCCCTAATAGATTGGAGAACTTGAGATTTAGCATCAAAAGAATTTAAGGAAAGCTCTTTAAAATCAGAAAGATTTAATTCATTTTTTATTCTTTTAATATCATGTTCCTCAACTAAATCTCTTTTATTTCCAACTATCAATAATTTTGAATAATTACTATTTAATTTTTGTATATCTAAAAAATAATTGATTATTTTTAAGTTATAATTCGCTAGGTTAAATAATACGATTATTAAGTCAGAACCGCTTACAAATTTTGACCATAATGGAGAAAAATTATCTCTGATCTGGAAATCCCATATGTCAAAATAGAGCCCATCTATTTCAAAAGTTGATGTTCTAGCAAAATCCATAATAGTTTTATCTTCACCATTTTTTAACAATTTATAAAGCGTTGTTTTGCCTGAATTAACTGGTCCAATTATGGTAATTTTTGAATGGAGCTCTCTTTGAATCTGATCCAACAATTCATTAAATTCATTATTAGCTGGGCCAGATCCATTTATATCCTTGGGATTAGGAAATAATTCTTTAACCTTTTCGATAATTTTTATTATTATCGATTCAATGTATTGAAGTGAATCAACTAAATCAGTTATAAAGAGAAAATATAAATTACCTGAGGCTCTATGAAAAATTTGAAAATTTGAAACAGCACGTTGAAATGTTTTCCCTGGCATAGGCATATCTATGTATTTTTGTATTATTTTCTTAACATTAGTTAATTCTTCTGTTCCAAGAGCTCTTGCATAATCTTTAACAAACAAGAGTTCTGATTCTAAAAAGATATGTATTTGTCTTATCATATTCTATAGACCTAGTTGATTAAGTAGGAAGTGTTTATATTTATTAGTAAAAAAGAAAAACTAATTAATAATTCTTTATGATTAATTGAATACAAATTTTAATCATTTTAAATTTTTATTTAGTAAAATAATAAAGAATATTAAATTCCTATTTTTTTTGTTAAATTAGAATGAGAGAATAAAAACATTAAATTTGAATTTCGAAGATGCCACTACAACCAAGTCATATTTTAAAATTTTTGGACAATGAAGCAGATAGTAAAGCTAAATCAGAATTACTAGATTTATTAAGGAAGAGAATAGATAAATTATGTTTTGAAGAGTGCCAAATTGACAGAATTCTCTGTACATTGACACCACTTTGTACACGTAGGTTTTTGATCAAAATGCGTATTAAAAGTGGATTAAGTTTAGATGATTTACCAAAATTTTGTTATAGTGTCCATAAAGGCGTGGTTGAAAGGTTTTTTAGAAATAAAACTGTAATTTATAGGCCTTTTGATGCATATTTATATATAATTGACTTTTTAGATATCTTTTTCCATGGCGATTATCGTAAATTAAATAAATTCATTTCTTTTAAGAAATGGGAAGATATATTCAAGATTTTTGATGATAGAATTCATAACAGAAATGAAAAATTTAATTATTTAATGGTAGACAACTATATAATTTTCAAATTTGAAGATCGTCTTCATGTTGTCTTTTTAAATGAAAATTGTGTTATTTGTAATGCTAATCGTGAAAATATTGCAAGCCTAGAATTATTACATGGTATTTGTAAACTTTATGCCTCTATATATTTTCCTGAGGTAGATTTAACATATATTCCCTCTAAACATATGGAAATTACACTTAAAGTTCCATATGATGTTTTAACCAGAATTTCAAAAGAACCAATAAATATTGATAATTCTAAAGCTGATCAATATTTTTGGAATACTTTTTGGGAAGATCTTAATGCCTTAACTCAATATTGTGAACAGATTAATTTAAATATAGATAAAAATCAAAATTTAGAAATTATTTTGAATATAGGTCTTTTAACTAATACCTATGATGAAGAAGGCGATAAATTAAAGTTAAGATTTAGAGATCTAAAACTAATTTTCAATTTTATAACTCGAATTTATAATGAATTTTATATCATTTGGGTATAGAAGTAATAATTAAAAAAAGGTGATATTTTGATGAATGATGTTGAAAGAGAAGCTATAGAGATAACTCAAATAAAGGATTTTGTAAATGATGGGAGATTTGATGATGCCGTCCAAACAATAGGGCTTTATATAGGAGATGCTGATGAAAAAGATTATTTAGATAGACTGGAAAATGTAATTGAAACTCTATTAACTTTACATGGTGGTCGTACTGTGATACGCTTCTTAATGGAAAATCTAATAATTGATCTACCATCATTATTAGAAAATTTATCAAAAAAAGATTCTGTATTACGATATACATTTTTATTATTAATAAAAACTATTTGTGAAAAGGAATGTGATTTATTCCTTCCCTATAGCGAAGATTTGTTGAATTCAGAAGATCCCAATGTTCGAGAAGCTGCATTACAGATAATAATCTACATGGTTAGTGGAGAAGCTATTATTGATGATGAAGCTTTAATAAAAGTTATAATAATGAAACTATCTGATGAAAAGGATTTTGTTATTGAAAAAGCAATTCAAGCTTTAAAAACAATTGGAGAAAAAACTCCAAAGTTAGTCACAAAAATATTGACTGATTATGCTAAAGAAGTTTCAGAAATCCCTGAAAAGGAAGGAATCATAGATTATATCGATCAAATTTTAAAATCTATTGTTTCTGTTGATAAAATAGAAGAGATTGTTGAAGAAGAAACTGTGAAAAAAGAATTTCCTGAACGAGAAGTTGAACCATCTAAAATAATGTCAAAAGAAGAGAGTGAAATATTAGATAAAGAATTTGAGTTAAAGAAAAAAGAATTAGAGATAAAGAAGAAAAAGTTGGAATTAAAAGAAAAAGAAAAACAAATTGAAGAAAAAGTAATTCAGAAGAAAGAAGAAGTATTAAAACTTAAAGAAGAAATCTTAGAAAAAGAAAGTGATATAGGGGAAGATATTGAAAAAAAAATTCCTAAGAAGCTTAAGAAAAAAGAAGAAAAAATAATTGACAAGGAACTTGAACTAAAGAAAAAAGATTTGGAAATTAAGAAAAAAAAGTTAGAGTTAGAAGAAAAGGAAAAAGAATTAGAAGAAAAAGAGATTTTAGAACGAGAAAAGGCTTTAAAATTAAAGGAAAAGCTAATGGAGCAAGAAAAAGCGTTATCACAGGTGGAACTTGAACTAAAACAAAAATCTATTGAAGAAAAAGAAAAGAAAATTAAAGAAGAAGAACAGAAAAGGATTGAAGAAACGCTAAAGGAAGTCAAAAATCAAGATGATATAGAAAAGAGAGATTAATTTAATTACCCGTTAAAATTGTTTTTCTCATCCATTTCATCCTCTTGAGCCTCCTCATCACCTTCATCTTCTTCAAATGCAGTGCTAGATTTAGGTTTATTCTCACTTATAGGTGTAATATGTAATCTTCTAACTAATTTTCTTACTTCTTCTAATTTCATACTCTCTGGAGGCAAACTTAGCTGTATATTTTTCGCGAGATCGTAAGCGAGCTCAATGTATTGTAAATCTTCTAGAAATTCAACAATTTGTATTTGATAATCAGGGTCCTCTAAATTTTTACCATATTCTAATAATTTCTCTTTAAGTAAAATGTCGATTTTGTCTGATCTTTCAACATATTTAACCGCCTTCACAAGCATTTTAAAAGAATTCATGATATTATACATTTCAGATTTCGCATAACTATCAATATTCTTTAGAACATAAAAGATATATATCTCTGCCTTTTCCCATCTTTTAAACTTTAAACTGGCTTCAACTAACTCTAATAGTGCTAGCTCATAGAGAAATTTACTTTCAATATTAGGAATAATTTTTTCAAAAATCCAATCAAGTAAATTCGGTTGATCGAATTTCTCAATAATATCTATCAAAAATTTTTCTACAGCAAAATATAATTTTGCGTTTTCTGTTTTTGTTGAAGATAGAAATGATACTAAAGCATATTTAACTCGCCCCATAGCATCTTCTAAATTCAGTGGCTTTTCTGAAAATTTATAGAACGCAGATTCTAAAATTGGTTGTACTTTATCTTGAGCATCAAAATTATAAACAAAATACTCTCCCCAAGCAGGGCTAATACCGACATGTCTTTTTCCTTCATCTTTTTTTTTTTCTTGTAGAGTTTTAGTTTTTGTAGTTTTTTTCTCTTTTAGCTTTTCAGATAATTCTTTAACTTGATTCTCAGGTAAAAATTCTAAAATTATTTTATCTTTCTCTTTTGGGACAAGTATTCTAAAATATATTTCAGAATCCTCTTCAAATAGGGATTCTCTCAATTCTTTTGGAAATGTAACACCTGTTTTAGTTTTTTTTACTATTTCTTCGAAAAAGGGGTTATCGTTGGAATTCTGATCTTCTTCCATATTATTTTAGAAGAGTAGAGATTT
>JBHLLG010000068.1:0-14380 GCA_048885925.1 Candidatus Hermodarchaeota archaeon | reverse complement strand
AATTCACGTAGTTTTTTAGTAAAATTTTTTAATTCTTTTTTAATATCTTCATATTGTTCATTTTTTAATTCTTCAGTTATCTGATTTTCTAGTTTTTTGAATTTTTCTTCATTTATTTTAAGATTACCTCCAAATGATTTTATATCTCCAACAATATTATCCTTCATTATAGAAGTTGCACTTTCAATAGTTTTTTTCTGAAACTCAGTAAGTTGCTGTTCTTCACTAGAGACTAAAAAATCAGAGGGATCAAATTCAATCGTATTTATAAAAACATCAAAAAGCTTCTGTTCTGACAATTCTTTTACCTTTTTATTCTTAATTATTTTGAATAAAAGATATTTATAATTATACAAACAGATTGGATATAAAAATTTATTTGAATAAAATATAATTTATTAGAAATAAGGATAAACGCATAAACTTTTTTATTAAAAAAATTAGAAATATTTAAACCGATGAATGATTCAAATGAGTTAGTAAGCGATTCAGTTAGAATTGTTAGAGTATGTTTTATTTCTAACATTCCTGAGAACGCAAAGGAATATATTATTGGAAAATTAAAGAGTTTCGATAATATTGAACTTAATTTTAAGGAAGAAACAAAAGAAGAAAATTTTTTCAAAATTATTCCTAAGGCAGATATATTGATAGGATGGCGCCCATCAAAGAGTTTATTATTAAAAGCTACAAATCTAAAATTATTTATTAATCCAGGAGCAGGGATTCATCATCTCATAGACCTTTTCAGGGAAATCAATAAGATGAGAAAGGTTTATCTTATTAATGGCCATGGAAATTCCTATTTCGTCGCTCAACACACTATAGCACTATTACTAGCGCTTATGAATAAAATTATTCCCCATCATGAATGGATGCGAGAAGGAAGATGGCGAACTGGAGATGATGATGCTGTTTCAATTCCGTTAAGATATAAAAAAGTTGGATTGTTTGGATATGGAGCAATAAATCGAAAAGTTCATCGCTTTTTGAGTGGTTTTGATATTGAATTTTGCATTTTAAGAAAAGATTGGAAAAAGCAAAAAGAATCATTTTCTACAAATGTGACAAGGTATGAATTCTCCCAATTACATCAATTTCTTAAAAATATTGATATACTCATAATTGCTGTACCTATAACTTCATTAACTAAAAATATTATTGGTAAAGATGAATTGGATCTATTAGGATCCAAAGGATTATTAGTAAATGTTAGTAGAGGAGAAATCATTGAGGAAGAAAGTTTATTCATAGCATTGAAAGAAAAAATTATTCAAGGTGCTGCGATTGATGTCTGGTATAATTATACTCCAGAAGAGAACGAGGAGGGAAAAAAATTTCCATTTAACTTCCCTTTCCATTTTTTAGATAATATTGTACTTTCACCTCACAGGGGATATTCTCCTTTCAATGATTTATTGAGATGGGATGAAATTATTGAAAATATAACTCGAATGTCTCAAGGAAGACAAGATTTTCTTAATGTTGTAAATTTAGAGGAAGAATATTAAAAAAATGGATAATAATTTTATAGTCAAGATTGACCATAATAACACCAATAATTCCAAGAAGAATTATGAGTCTGCACTAAATCCAACATAATATTAGATGCCGTACCAGAGAAATAGTTTGTAAGTAAAGGATATTCTCCATTTTCTCTAATAGCAAAGTGTAGATGGGAATCTGTATTAACATAGTGAAAATCAGCGAGATTCCATCCTAACATTATCCATTCCCCTTCATTTATTAAGATCGTAGACATTTGTATATTTACATCATTAAAATCATTTGACCATAGCTCGAATATATATTCACATTGAATTTTTTCATTAAATTGTACTGTTATATTTATAGCATATTGATTTGATCCACTTCCGCGATCAATAATAATTATTGACTTTACTAAACCTGGTGCAGCAGAATATATCCTTTTATTATTTTCAAAATAAAAGTCAAATCCCAAATGCACTGATCCCCATGGACATTCAGTTGTATTAGAATAGGCTTTTTCCACTTTTTGAATATCAAGTTTTGAACTAAAAGTTGTATTTACATAATCTAATGGTGTGCTTTCATCATAACATAAATATGGCCATTCAGGATGCCAAATATGCACTAAACCCATCATTCTATCGTAAGCAGCTTGAGAATAATACCTATCAAGCCGTGTTCGTATATCATTTTCAATGACATCGAAATGAATATGAGCTCCAGGTCCTATTTGTAAGAATCTTCCAATTTCCTGACCTATTTCTATCCAATCTCCTATATTAATATTTATTAATCTTTGTTGGTGCTCGTGGTCATTAATATCGGTAGTCCATGGTTCAAATCCGTAATTAACATAAACAGTATGATTAAATCTTATACTTACTCCAATCATGTATCTATTTTCTGTCTCATTTCCCCAATCCATTAATCGAATATGACTAACTTGTCCTGGAGCTGCAGCAAGAACTTTTGAATCGTTAATTAAAGAGAAATCAAAACCTAAATGAGCTCTAACAAAAGGACAACTATTTGTACTTGACCAAGCACCATTCAGCGCGTAAATATCTGATTCATTCTCAAAAATAATATCCATATAATCTAAACGATTCCATTCATATCTATCTCCAGGATCAAAAAAATCTTCCTCCCATAGTGGATTCTCTAATAATTGAGGAATAATGATAAATCCCGATGCACCAATAACCACAATAATTATTATTATAATTAATAAACCTTTTTTCTTCATATTAAATTGAAAGCAGAGAGATTTATTTAATTTAATTTTTACTTAAGTATTTGATTATTTAAATTGAAAATTTGTTTAAGAATATATAAATAAATAAAAAAGTTTTATGTAATTTCTAAATTTTGTTAAATTATTTTAATCTAAATTTGAATTATAATAAAGATTTTTTAACCACATTTATATACTCAAATGAAATCCAAAACTGACTTTAAATTTGAGGAGTATAGAAATATTTTAAAAATTAATATATTTATATACATTTTGGAAGTGGAAATGAATGACAAAATAGTATTACTTTAAATGTATTAACGTGTTAAAAAAAAATATTTATATAGTAATGTGTAATAAAATATCTTATAAGAAAAATTGTGGTTTAAGGCGACCATTTTAAAAATTGGCTTAGTTCACTTGCCGAATTTTTAATTTGGCATATTCAAGAAAACCAAAGAAGTGATTTTATGAAAATAGTTACTGTTAATATACCTGAATCTTATCTCGACAGTATAGAAAAATTGGTGGGGGAGAATGGGCTTTATCCATCTCGATCTGAATTAATTAGAGTAGCAGTAAGAGACTTCTTACTTCGAGAACTAAAAATGGCTGATAATATAGCCAAATATAAAGAAAGCGAAACTCAAGATTTTGATGATGACCACTTTGTTAGAGTTCCTATAGAACGCTTGGATAGAGAGGGGGAACCGGTGAGAGAGTTTAAAACTTACAAGATTATCAAGCGTCTGGAATACTGATTTTTCTATACCATTTCAAATTTTCTTTCTTTCTTTTCTTTTTTTTTTATTTAGGATTTTATTGGATTTTATCAATTGAGTAAAAAATAAATACCAACAAAATAATATTTATAAAATCTATATGAGAAAAGTAAGAGGTAATTTTTATTTCTGATAAACCAAGAAATCAAGATCAATATAAACCTCACTTTATGGAGTTCGGAATCATAAACAAGGAAAATTTTAAAGATATTTATGAAATTCCATTAAAAAGGTGGGATCCTTTATCCACAGTGAAAATAAAGTCAGAATCTTTTGGTCTTCGTAAAGAACGAACGAGATTTTACGGTCATTATTCGTATATATCTCCAATTAGAGGAACGAGACCAAAAGGGTTTAAAAGCGATGAAGAGGAAAAACAATTCTATGATTGTTCAAAGAAAGTTATGGCAAAATATCGTGATGTTTTTTCATCAGTTATTGAAGGAAAAGTAGTTCATGATGATTGGGGAATGCCAATAGGAGATGGAAATACTATAATCATCACTCAAGATGAAATAAGACGAGATAATCCTTTTTCAGAAACTATACACCGAATAGATAAAATTCCTGATACATGTAAAGCAGTAACTTTAATAAATAGATATCCTTCTATGGCAAGGGTTGTAGATAAAGAAATTGAAGAAGATATCAAAAAAAAACTCCCAATACATTTGAAATTATCAAAGGGTATTAATTTAGTAACAGTTTCGCGCAATTTTTATCCATCATTATGCTTTAATTTGATTCCAGAAGAAGTATTAGCAGGAATATTTCTTTCAATGCGAGCAGCAATTCTCTATTGCATTGAAGAATCTATTAATCAAGATTATTATGATATACCTGTTATGCCATTTTTTAATATCGGTACTAAAGTTGGTGGTTCCCAACCTAGATTACATAGTCAAGTATATATTGATTTAAACATGGATGGTCATGGAAGCCGATTGGAAGGATATCTTGAAGCTTTCAAAGAAATGGGAGATGATTGTCATTTATGTCAAACAACTCATGGCGGAACAGATCGCATTATATTAGAAACTAAATATTGGACATTCTATAATACAGGTAGTCCTGTAAGGAATTATCATGTAAGATTTCATCCAACTGAACACCTGCGAAGATTTGCTCAATTAAAAGTTAATCAAATTGAAGATCTGGCGAAATCATTAAAGATCATTTTTCAAGCATTAGATGACTTGGGAATCGATAAAAATCGTAATATCTTACTAAATGGGTGTCCATATGGATATGATGCTGATTTTCACATGTTTGCTGATATTATTCCCCATGAAACGATCGGAGGAGCAGAAATGGCAGAGGATATGCGGGTTGCACGTAAATTGCCTCATATTGCTGCTAAAGAGATAAGAAATTCATTAGAGAAATATCTTAAATAAAGAATTATCCTTCTATAGGGATAACCTTTATAATTCAAATTGAATTAGATTTATATCTATTAAATATGTTATATACATGAAAATTCTTTAGAGGATAATATATTGAGAGAATGGTCTGCGATAATCTTAGCTGGAGGTAAGGGAGAAAGGTTAATGCCTTTAACTTCAATAATCCCGAAACCACTTGTAAAAGTCACTAATGTCCCTATGATTGACTATGCTATAGCACATTTAGTATTCGCAGACATAAAATATATAATTCTTGCTTTAGCATATATGGGAAAGGAATTAAAAGATTACATTAAAAAGACATGGACGCCTGACAAATTGGGTGATGTAGAATTAGAATGTTATATTCAAGAGAGTAAGGGTACTGCTGATGCTTATAGGCTTCTAACTGAACAAATAGATTCAAACAATGTTGTTGTTTCAATGGCCGATATTGTTACTAATCTACCGATGAAACGATTTATGGAATTCCATTCTAATAAAGAAGGACTAGTAACAATCTCAATGAAGACTGTTGAAAGCCATACTTCCCAATATGGAGTAGTTTTATTGGATAAAAATCGAAAAATTTACCTTTTCTTAGAAAAACCTGCTCCAATGGAATTGTATTTGAGTAGTATGGCTCAAAGAGAAGATCTATTCCTACATACTAATATCATTAACACAGGGATTTATTGTTTTAATAATAAAATTGGAAATGTACTCCATGAATCTGGATTAATGGATTTTGGAGGAGAAGTATTTCCATATCTTCTTGAAAACAAATATGATCTATATGGATTTGTTGAAAACTATTATTGGATGGATGCAGGAAATTCAACTACCTATTTATGGGCGAATTGGGATTTGTTGCGTAAATATGCATGGCCAATTTTACCTAGTGGTGTTGAATATGATGAAATTTTTGTAATGGGAGTTATAAATTCAGGTCAAAATATTATAATTGAAAAACCAACGTGTTTTGGAGAATACGTTGTGCTTGGAAATCGAGTAAAAATTAAGGAATTAACCTCAATCGGGAACCATGTTACTATTGGAGAAGATACAATAGTTGAAAAAAGTGTAATATGGGATGAGATCAAGATTGGCGCTGGGTGTATTATAACAGAAAGTATAATATGTAATAATTGTGAAATTGGAGATAATGTAGTGCTAGAAAAAGCAATTATTGCACCTAATTGCAAAATTAGCTCTGATTCTCAAATTAGGGATAAAACTATAAAGCTTGGAACAGAATTATAGGTTCTATTGAATAACGGAATGAAACTAGAAAAATATTCTATAGGTACAGGGGATAGATTTGGTTGTCAAGGAAAAGCTCAATTAAAAGCAGTTATAAAAGCCCAGAAAGATGGTTTAAATCTAGCAATTGTATGGAATAAATCGCACAGAGAACATTCAATCACCAAAACAAACCCCTCAGATGTATTGTATGAAGCTCAAAATGCAGTTGAAGAGTTAAAATGGAAAGGTAATTATTATATTGATGCTGATCATATCAATCTTTCCAATGTCGATTCTTATATTGATACGTGTAACTTTTTCACATTAGATGTAGCAGAATTTATGGGAAAAAAGGATTCTGTTGCAAATATTAATAAATTTATCGCGAAATACAAAAAGCATACCGAAAGCTTATTTTTTCCAGATTCTAAAGAACTTCTTATAGTCAATAAAATCCAATTAAAAAATATTGCTGAGAAATATCTATTTGCAATAAGAGAAGCTAGTAGAATTTATCATAAGATTAGAGAGAAGAAAGAGGATGAACATTTCTTAGTAGAAATCTCTATGGATGAATCAAAAGAACCTCAGACTCCAACTGAGGTATTTTTTATACTTGCAGCTATAGTTAATGAAGGTATACCCATCAATACTTTTGCTCCAAAATTTTGCGGGAAATTTTATAAAGCAATCGATTACAAGGGAAATATTGCGCAGTTTACTAAAGAATTTGAGAATCTTAATCTTATCATTCAGCTTGCTAAACAGCAATTCTCTTTACCAGATGATTTGAAGCTTAGTATTCATTCTGGAAGTGATAAATTCTCCATTTATAAGAGTGTTAATGAAATTATCAAAAAATATGATATAGGAATCCATTTAAAAACTTCTGGAACTACATGGTTAGCAGAATTAAATGGTCTAGCAGCATCAGGATACGAGGGATTAGAAATTATCAAAGAGATCTATAATAAAGCCTATTATCGATTTGATGAATTATGTGCACCGTATAAATCAGTGGTTAATATAGATCAAGAAAAATTACCTTCACCTAAAATTGTTAAGAATTGGACAGCAGATCAATACATAAGAGCTTTAAATCATGATGAATCATGTATAGATTATAATCCCCATTTTAGACAATTACTCCATGTAAGTTATAAAATTGCAGCAGAAATGAACTCACAATATATCAAAGCTCTAAAAAAATACGAAGAATTCATTACACCTAAAGTGATTGAAAATCTGTATGAAAGACATATTAAAAAATTGTTTTTATAAAATTACTTGTCAAGAAATTTTGTAGAAATCATTTAAGGTTAAAAATTTATAAATAAAGAATTTAATTTTCTAATTTTAAATTTTTGAATTGTTTTAATTTAAATGAGATCTTAAATTGAAAGAGCTTTCACCTACAAAAAAGGCTATCGTTTTAATTAGTATAATTGCTTTAATTGTGTTAACTCCTTTATTAGTTGTATTTCTATTACCTAAATCTCCTAATACGCAAAATAGTCAAGAAAGTACATTATTTGACTTAGAGAGAGTCGATGATCATCCATTGTATATAATGAAATATTATGCAAATTATGAGTCTGAAAATTTATTAAATTTTAACTTAAGGAGATTTTCTCGAAATCTTTTAAACATGGATTGGGCTTGTACTTGCTTTGCAACCCTCAATACTCAAACTGATATCTTATTTGGAAGAAATTTTGATTGGTCTCATAATCCTGCTGTTCTCTTATACACTAATCCTCCTAACGGCTATAGAAGTATTTCTATGGTTGATTTAGGATTGCTTGGTTTAAACAATGCTTTAGAAATATCGCAAAATCCAAATATACTTCTTAGTGCGCCATTTTTTCCTTTAGATGGAATAAATGAATATGGTTTGAGTATTGCTTGTATGGCTATCCCTAATGCAGAAAATGTATTCGATTTAGAAAAACCTACTTTAGGCAGTTTAGAGTTAATAAGAATTGCGTTAGATTACTCGATGAATATAGAAGAGGTTTTTGATTTATGGAATCAATTTAATGTACAGTTTTCTCCAGGCCCAGATTTACATTACTTAATTGCAGATTCAAATGGAAAATCTGCTATAGTTGAATGGATTGATGGAGAGATGAAAATGATCAGAAATGAAGGTTTATGGCAAGTATCAACTAATTTTATTATTTATAATACCACTAAAATTGAACGTCAAAATTGTCTGAGATATCTTACCTGTGAAACTTTTTTGAGTGCCAAAGATGGCAATATTACTGAGACAGAAGCTATAAATCTTTTAGAAACTGTATCTCAAAGCATCACTCAATGGTCTGCAGTATATAATATGCAAAAAAAGACCGTGAAAATTGTAATGGGGCAAAATTATAATCTTTCTATTCATGAATTTGTATTTTAATTACTTAAGAAATTTTATCCTTTCAGATATAATGTTGAGATTTAGAGTTCATGTGAAACTATCTATAGATATTCTATAAATTTAAAAAAAAATAGATTAAAGTAAAAATACAACCTTCATAATAAAACCAAAATCAGAATAACTAGTAAATAAGGATGGACTATAAATTACTTAAAGATCTTTTTTTTAGCACTTTTCTTTTGAAGATCTTTTTCCATGGTAGTCCTTGTTAATTTATTTTTTAGGTCGTCAGCTAAATTACCGAGTCGATTAGCTGTCGCAGAAATTTCTTCCATGGAAGCTGTTTGCTGTTCCGCGGACGTGCTTATTCCTTCTATAGAATTGAATGCAGAATTAATTTTATTAACTACATCAACGATATCTTTATTAGTATCAAGAACAGCTGTTTTTGATTCTTCTGCTAACTTTCGAACCTCATCTGCGACAACAGCAAAACCTCTACCATGTTCACCTGCTCTACCTGCCTCAATACTGGCATTTAAAGCTAATAAATTAGTTTGATCTGCAATATTAGTAATTACTCCAATAACTTTTCTTATATCATTAGTGGCATTTATAGCCTCTTGTACTTCTTGCGTTATAAGTTGAGTAGAGCTTGCAATCTCTTCTGAGGCAGCGTTCACTTCACTCGCACTTACCGCTAATTCAGTAGCTATATTTGAAACATTTACAGATGCTTCTGAACTGTCCTTTAAAATATTGGATATTTTCAATTCTTGTTTTTGGAATAAATTAAGCAGATAATAAATAGTAAACACAACATAACTAAACGCACTCAGAATAAGTATAACTCTAGGAATCGAATCATTAAATATTCTATAGGCAAATGCAGTACAGGCAATTGTAATTGACGTGGACAATAAAATATGCAATAAAATTTTAAAACTTATGGAGGTTTTTTTTAATTTGAATTTCCTTTGAAAAGCTATAAATATAGTTGGAAGGATAACTGCTATCATCAAGAAAATTGTTTCATTGGACATTATATATGTTTCAAAAAAAATAGTTATTCACCTTTCATAATTTTTTTGTGTAATTAAATAATTTATAACACAAATTTAATTTAAATTTATACTTTTGGAAAATTGTTACGCTAATTAAATAGTACAAAAGAAATTAGAATAAATATTAGCAATTATTGAATTTCAAATTCAATAAAAAAGAACTTTCTTTGAATAAAAATAATAATTACTTTTTAGCGAAAGGTGCAAGGTCTATCGCCTCAAATATATCATCTACAGACTCAATCGTTCCTAAAAAGTGCCATTCCCCTTCTTCAATATTTTGACCGGATCCGTATCTCGAAGCCATATTGTATAATCTATTAAAGTTCTCATAGTGTAAGGCGACACGGTTTTCAGCGTAATCACGTGCGGACCATGTTGTCATCAAGAATGGCCAATCAGAGCTTTCTAACAGCAAAAGTTCTCGTGCCATCTGCTTTAAAATCTTTATAATGTTTAGATCGCGCGAATCATTGTATTTCGTAATGATGCTTTCACTTTTCGCTTCGCATTCGTATATTCTCTCCCATACCCATGTCGTCCATTCGTTAAACCACACCCAGTGAGAACTTGCTTGACCCCATGAGCCTTCAATCACACTTACAACCTTATTTGGAGGATTTTCTTCAACATATAGCCTTGAATTCGTCAATTCTACCTCTGGATCATCCTCTATCCAACGAAAAACTCTTGCCAACCACCAATTTCCCTCAAACCACCAATGTCCAAATAATTCTGCGTCATAAGGGGCTACAACAATGCCATTTCTTCCATTCCTATTTTGAAAATCTCTGAGAATATCTTTAATAAGATTTACATAATGGCTTGCGTTTTCATCTAATTTACCGGGTACGTCATCTGGCCAATAGAGCATCTTTTTGCCGAGATCTAATTTCGCTTCTGTAACTTTCCAGTATCGTAAACCACCAGGATAATGTTTTTTATGAAAATCTAAATATTCCGCACATCCAGGATAGCCATGTTCTCCGCTCCATACCACAATTCCTGTTTTCTCATCTCGAGTAAAAAATCCAACAGGTCCAGGAGTTGAGGGATCAGTAGATACTAAATACGATTCATATTGAGATTTCTCAAATGAAGTTGGGATTTCTTCATATTGGGATTCAAATTGCTTCCAGAGTTCAGCAAGCAACGGAAATCGAGCAGCATAGACTCCTTGAGACTTTCCTCCTAGAAGTAAAGCAGTATCAATAAAAAAATATTTCAATCCATTTTTCGCAAGAAAATATTCTACACCAGGACGATTATATTCTTCACCAGTTATGGGGTTTTTCCATCGATATCCCGGTCGATAAGCACATTCTGGAAGCCACGCACCCGTTGGAGCTCTTCCAAAATGTCTTTTATAGTTATCAACAGCAGTTTTAAATTGAGCATCAATTGAAGTATCTTTGGAAAGTAAGGGGGCATATCCATGAGTTGCTCCACAAGTTATAATATCAATAAGCCCCATATCTTGAAGATTTTTAAATGCACCTACAACATCTCTATTATACCTATGAATAAAGTTATCTCTCACACGTTCATAGAATTCTTGCCACCATTTTGTTAATTTTATTCTTCCTTCTTCATATCTATTCCTTGTAAATTCTTCAAAATCATGTAAAGCAGCATTATGTTTTTCTTCTAAATAACCTAAAAATCCTTCTGTAAATTTAGGATTGCGAAGCATTTCACACAAAACCGGAGTGAGACCAATAGTAAGTTTTGGATGATATCCATCATCAACTAATTTATATAATTCTATTAGAAGCGGAATATATGTTTCTGCAGCTGCCTCATTTACCCAGTCCATTCCATGAGGCCATATTCCATGACCTAGAACCCAAGGGAGATGTGAATGTAAAACTAAATTAAAAGATCCTAATATATCAGTCATAATTCTTTCATATTTTATTTATCAAATTATTTTTTACAAAATTTGCTATTTTTTTATAATTCTTCATATCTTAAATAATCAAAAGAATCCATAAATATTTGAAAATCGTTAAAGTTATATATCTTTATTTAGCTTTTTATCATATATATTTTCCAATCAAAAATTAAGTGTAAATTCAAAAAAGTATTATCAGATGGCTTACGTTCCAATAAAAAATCTTAATGATTTAAATAAAAACGGAAGAATCATAGGTAGAGCTAATTATGTATTCACCCCCGAGATATCAAGTTCTATAGGGTCCATTCATGGTAGTTTGTTTAAGCAAAATGAATCAGTTGTGATGGGGAGAGATTATCATAATGATAGTAGAATGTTAAAACGTGCTTATACTTCGGGTATGATGTCTACGGGTATAAATCTCTTAAATTTATCAGATTGTACTTTTCCACTATTGCAGTTCACCATTAGAAGGTTTGGAGCAAGTGGAGGAGTTTATTTTTCTGGAGGTCATTTATATAGTGAAGATGTTGGTATAAGATTTTTAGATGCTGGAGGAATAGAATTATCTAAATTTGAAATTCAAAAAATCATTGATTCTTATAACTCTTATCCTCGAGAAATAAGGAGAGTTGATCCGAATCAAATAGGCCAAATAACTGCAATACCCCAAACAGCAGATATCTATATCAAATCGCTACAACAGTTTGTAGATAAAAAAAAAATTAAGCAAGCAGACTTAAAGATCGTTGTAGATTGCTCTTATGGACCTACAGGAAAAATAACACCTCTGTTAATTAATGATATAGGAGTTGAAGTTATTGCTTTAAATACTCACTATCGTGAAAGATCTGCAAGTCCAGTTCCTAGTATAAACACGATACGAAATACAGCAGATATCGTTAAAGCATCAAATAGTCATGTTGGAGTATGTTTTGATGTAGATGGGTCTAGGATTCTTGTAATAGATGAAAATGGATTAGAAATCAGTTTTGAAGATTTATTAATGCTTTTTATAACATTTGATAAAAGAATTCAAAAATCAAAAGGTAATACAATTATTACAACACCATCAGTTTCTCCTATAGTAAGAAATTTCATAGAAGATGCTGGTTTTCCTACTAAGAAGGTGGAAAATTTCCCTGGTGAGATTTCAAGACAAATAAGAGAGGAACGAGCATGTTTTGCCGCAGCAGATACATTGAAATTTTATTTTAGCGAATATGCACCCTTTAGCGATGGTAATTTTATTTTACTTAAAATTCTTGACATTATGACTTCACAAAATGATTTACTTAGTTCATTAACAAGAGGTTTTCCAAAAGGAACAAAAATTAATAAAACTATACCAGTTTCACAAGAATTAATTGATAATATACATAATCGATTGAGAGAAATGGTTGAAGAAAATGGTTATAAATTCCAAGACATCATAAATGAATTAAAGATAATTAATGATGATGCAAGTACAATTATTAAGGTAGCATTATATAGAAATGCAATTCTTTTATCTGCGGAATCTGAAGAAAAAGATAAAGCTCAAGAAATGATAGGAGAATTGGAAAAAATTATAACAAAACTATGAAATGAAAGTGGATTATTCTCCCATGATTCCTAATTTAATTTTTGAAAAAGTAGATATTTTTATATTATGAATTAAAAATTTAAAAAAAAAAGGACTAATTATATAATAATATAATTGTAACTTTAGAATTAGAAAAAAAAGTGTTGATTAAATTATGGCTGTAGATATTAGTGCAATAATCATTTTGGTGACTTTATTTATTATCTTTGGGATATTTTTAGTATATGATTTATTTGGTCGGAATGAGAAATATGGTTATCTAGCTTACATTGTCGCTGTAATACCAATTAATTATTTTTGGGGTGTAGGTGGAGACCCACTGGTTGCTTATACCCTTCTATTTATCTTATGGATGATTACAATAATCCGGGATACGATAGGAATGTATCGCAAAAAAGGCAAAGAGATAAATGAAATACTTTTGTATCTATTTTTGGCAATTATAATCCAATTAATAATTAGCGCCATTATGCCAGAAGTTAATTCAGATTTACAACTCACAACAGAACAATTGTTATATTTTTGGTTACCAAATGTTCATTCTGCAATTTTTGAACAATCAATAGCCACAGCTTTCAAAATCTCAGCTACAGGTTTAGTATTTTTAATTATTATTCCATTAATTCTTGATGTTAAAGACGAAGAAGCGCCTTTGCCTGTCATAATAATATTTGTCATTCTATTTATTATCCCTTTCTTGTATCTTAGTTATATCTGGGTTCCGGATGTGATGGGTGTATTAACCTTTCTCTTTTCAGTAGTACTATTTGTGTTACTTTTGCTAATAACCAGAAGCGGGAAAGAAGTAACATAATTAAAATGTAATAAAATCTTAACTTCTTCTATTTCTTTTTTAATCTTCTCCTTGTCAATCTCCGCAATAAAACTGATATTTCACTTAAAAATACATTAATTTATCAAAAAATTAGAATGAGAAAAAAGTAAAGAAATATTAAAAAAAATAGGAGTTAATTATTTATTTTTTCAATGAAAGAATTTACTCAAAATATACAGGGAAAAAGTCGTAATTGCCTATAGCATTATATGAGATCCCCTTTAGGTTTGAAACGTGAGCCCAGGCTGGTCCTTGAGCGGAATAAGCAAAACACCAGGGCATATCTTCAAGTAAAAGCTCTTGAATTCTATCATACATTGCTTCTCTTGCAGGTCCGTCAGGTGTTGATAAAGCTGTCTCCATTAAAAGCTGGACGTTATCGTTGAGGAGAAGTGGGTTTCTACCCGCGGCTGATGCTTCTGTATACCCGTTATATTGACAACCGTTAGAAGCTACGGATCTATTGGTGAACAATGGATTAATAAAGTTCA
>JBHLLG010000067.1:0-14850 GCA_048885925.1 Candidatus Hermodarchaeota archaeon | reverse complement strand
CCCAATTCCGCTAGCTTTTTATGGTTAGGATCATGAGAATTAAATTTTTTAATAGGAAAATCCAAAGGAAGTTTAAAGATATGCCTTGAGCTCTTTATTATTCTTATTTGTTCTGTAATTATGTTAGAGTTCAAAATAGCTGATAAGTAATGAGCTTCTTCAAGATTATTTGTATTATAAAAACTTAAATCTCCGGTAATTAAGAAATTTCCCTGCAGTACTGCCGAATACACGATCGAACCTGAATTGTTATATACAACCTTTATTTTTGATATTTGTCTTTCATTTATTAATTTTGACCATCGATTTAAGTTATCCATCAAAGATTTATGTTTGGTTGTAGTTTTTTTATATCTATTATACACATTATTTATTTTATCATAAAATACTTTAGCGTGGCTAGCTAGATCATCGTAATTAAAATTTAAATTAGATTTCTTAAGTGGTAAAAAGACATTATAATGACTATATGCATGAAATTTGACTAATTCTGTACTTTTAATCACTTTAAACAAATATTTTTCCTCAATGATATCATCATTGAACTCTTTTTTGTTCCAGGGTGATTTAGCCCTTTTAAAAATTCTCTCATCTGGATTTATTTTTACCAAGACATCATTAATATTATCAAATCGAATGAATATTAGATTTCTTGGATTTAAATCAGCTCCTTTATGAAAGAGTTTTTTATAATAACTTTCATGGATAGGCAATAGTCTTTTACTCTTTTCTTTTGAGATAAATTTCTTTGTATATAATTTACCTCCTTTTTCTTCAATTGAATAGGGTAATAAAACTAATTCTTTTTCTAAATAGAGTTCTACATTATCAAAATAATCGACATTCTCATTTTTGCTTTTTAGAGAAAAATGGTAAGAAGGTATCTCTTTAATCGATTCTTCTGATTCTTTGCTTGATCTCTTCCCAAATAAGCAAATAAAATCAACATTAAATAGATTTTCAATTTTTTTATCAAAAGTCCAAATTTTTATATCTGTAAATCCTTTGAAATTACGGAATTTAGAGGCATGAGACCCTGTAATAACACCTTTAGTTATAACAAAAAATATCTTTGCTCCTTCTTTCATATAGGAATCTCTTGCTTTATAAAAAAATAGTGTTGATATTTCTAAATTCAATAGGTTCTTTGGAAGTGGTTTTATTTCCAATTGCTCTGCTAAACCTTTAGCTTTATTTTGATAATCAATAGACTGAATATCGCGATAGGTATACCAAGGAGGATTTCCTATTATCAAATCAAATTTTCTATTAAGATTTCCGTACTTTTGAAATAATGAATCGAAAATGTATACATTCAATTTGGTTTCAGAGCTAAAATCTTTTAATATATATAATAAGTTAATTTTAGATATATAAATTGAAATTGGATTTATGTCATAACCATAAACTTGGTTAATTGCTGAAATTTTTTCTTCTTTAGATTTATTTTGAGAAAGAATAAATTTGGTTATTTCTGTTAAAAAATTCCCTGAACCACAACTAGGATCAAGAATAGTGTCACCAAATGAGTATGATTCTTTTATCATTTGTTTTATTAGAAATGGTGGAGTATAATACTCACCTGACGCATGTCTTATTATAGGAGATATAATCTTTTGAATAAGATAATCAAAGAAATATTCAGAGGGTATATCTAATTTAAAAACATGATTTGAAACAGTTAAAACCAATTGACAAAAAAAATTTAAATCTTCTTTTTCAGAAAGAGAAAATATTGGATCAAAATAGTTAATTTTAAAGATATCAATGTGATTATATTTTGATTTGGTATTCTCTTCGATCTTTTTAAAACATGTAAAAGATATTTCATGTTTTAATAATAAATTATGGGTGTCCAGAATAAATTTCGATACAAAAACATGTCCTGTCAAGTAAATTAAACAAAGAACAATATATAACCTTAAATTAGTTTGTTTTGTACCATAAATATCCTCAAAATCTTTTTGCCATTCTTTAAAATGTTTTTCGGTGATAAAATCAGTTTTTATCAAAATATTTTCTAAAATTTTTAGGTTTTCATTAATATATTGAAAATTTAACTCTGATTTTTCTTTCAAATTTAATCTTATCACCAAAAATTTGAAGTTCTTTTTATTTATAGCTGGGCATAATCAGTGAATTAACAAGTAAATATTAATTAAATATTTGTATATTAATTATTAATTAAAATTATACATCTATAAATTGAAAGTTTTTGTTTGGATTGACATCAACGGAGATTAAAGTTTCTAAAAATCTAGAAAATGGAATTAAATTTTCTTGCCAAATGTGCGGTAAATGCTGTACGGGATTGAATGAAGGAGAAGTCTATCTATATAAAGATGATATTTTTAGATTAGCTAAATTTTTAGGATTAAAAGGGAAAAAAGGTTTAAGAGATTTCGCTGAGAAATATCTTAAAGTTATTGATGATTCTTTTTACTGGAAAGACAAAGAAGAACAGAGAGGAAAAACATATCGTTTTAAAGCGCTTGGATTTAAATTTACAGGGGAAGATGAGCATTGTCATTTCCTTAAAGAAAACATATGTACTGTTCATATATATCGACCATTTCAATGCAGATCCTTTCCATTTTGGCAAATGATGGTATCGAGTAAAAAAAATTTTGATGATTATACAAAAAAATGCAAGGGATTACAAGTTTTAAAGGGTAAATATTATTCTCGGGATGAGATATTAAATTGGGCAAAAAAAGAATACGAAATAGAGAAGAATTACTTTTTAGAGATGAAGAAACATAATTTTGATATTTTAAAAGTATATCCCTTTCTAACAAAAAAAATGCTCGAAGAGAACGATTTTTAACGATAAAATTTATTAATATTATTTATTTTCCAAATCCCAACAATACTTTTTCCTCAATACAATTAGTAAAAATAATGATAAGATTGGTCTAAAAATTAAAAAAAAAAATAGAATAATTATTATTTAATTTAGAAGCCCATTACCAGTAATATAAATGCTACAGCTAACACAAACCAAGAATCTCCACCAAGTGCCATTTGGGGGTCTAAAAGTTGAGCAAATGTCCATGCATCTAACCAGATCCATGCAAAAAAGAAAAATCCTACAAACGCAACAATCCACCAAATAAATGGTATTCTGATATTAATTTTAGTTTGCGTTGTTAATATTAAAATGACTGCAAAAATTATACCAAAAACCGCGTTTACATATAAATACTCCATTCCAAAAAGTTCAATAAAGTCACCTGACATGAAGATAATAATGCAATCATATATACCCATAGCACCACCGAGAAGAGCTACTAATTTTGAAGCTTGGTATTCTTTCTTTTTGAGTAAGAATTCTAAGAGAAAAGCCAATAAAACTAATGCAGCTGGAAGATAGTTAGTTGATTCTGCTAAAATCGCAAAAATGACTAGAAGAATGCCAATAACTAGAAGAATCCACCATGTATAGGGAATTTTAAACTTCTTTAAATCAATAAAATCTAATGAAATAAAAAGGACTGCGGCAAGTATTATTATTAATACCCCATAAAGAATAATTATATCGTCAGCGCCAGCATCAACAGCATAAAATAAGGTAATTGCTTCCATCATCATGAACAAAAATGCGATAAAAGCTACTACTTTTGATGCAGTAGTTTCTTTTCTAAACGTTCCACTACTTACAGTTTCACCCATATAAGATCACTTTTTTTTTTAAAAATATTTTAAAATATAGTGAAATTTTAATTTTTTTCAAATTAAAATTGAGTTTATTTTATCTTACCCTGTTTAAAAAATTTTACATATTTTTTATTAGATGCTTAATAGCATTTCACCTTAAAACCTAAAGAATAGATTAGATATAGCAATTATATTTAAAATTATGAATGTTATAATCTAATTTAATTAAGTAGAATTTAATTATAGAAAATTTGAGGTTCAAATATTTTAATATTCAATATTCTCTTATCTGAATATCGTTATTTAAATGTTAAATTAATATTTTTTTTTCTATATTCTCATTATTAACAAAATTTATAATTTATATTCTTAATTCTATTAAATATTGAATAATTCAATGTAAATAGGATACCCTTTTATTTTTATAAATGTCATGACGGAAAAGATTGGATTATTTATTTGTGGATGTGGGAAAAATATATCAAGCACGTTAAATATTCCACATTTAAAAGAATTTTATAAAAATAATTTCCCCGAAATTGTAGTCTTTGACGACCAGTATTTATGTTCAGAAGCAGGATTAAGTAAAATAACTAACGATATTAAAGAAAATGAAATAGATCGTATTGTTATAGCAGCTTGTTCATTTAAATTGCATGGCCCTCTTTTTAGAAAAACCATTGAAAAGGCAGGAATAAATCGATTCTTAATATCATTTGCCAATATACGTGAGCAAAATTCATGGGTTCACTATGATACTCCTAAAAAAGCAACAAGAAAAGCAATAGATCAAATAAACATGGCAATAGAAAGAGTAAAGCTTCTTGAACCCCTAGAAGTTCAATATTCAGATATAGAACCTTCTGTTTTAGTTATTGGTGGTGGAATCGCAGGTATAAGTGCCGCTTTAACAATTGCTAATGCAGGTAATAAAGTATATTTAGTTGAAAGACATGCGACAATCGGAGGTCATATGGCCCTCTTTGATAAAACTTTTCCCACTTTGGATTGTTCAATTTGTATTTTAGGCCCTATGATGTCTGAAGTAAATGATAATCTAAATATCGAGCTCCTAACTTATTCTGAAGTTGAAAAAGTGGAAGGATATATTGGAAATTTTGATATTACTATAAAAAAGAATCCTCGATTTATAAAAGAGGAAAATTGTGTTGGTTGTTTTGATATTTGCCGAGAGGTATGCCCTATTGATGTAGAAGATACATTTTTTCCAAGAAAAGCAATAGATGTTCCGTATCCTCAAGCAATACCTTTATTTCCAAACATATTGGAAGATTATTGTATTGGTTGTAAAGCATGTGCTCAAGCATGTGGTGAAAGGGATGCTATTGATTTTGATCAAAAACCAAAAATTCTCAATATTAAAGTAGGTTCAATTATTGTAGCAACTGGTCTAAAACCTTTTGATCCATCATTATTAGGAGAATATGGATATGAAAAATACACAGATGTAATTACTACAATGGAAATGGAGAGAATGCTTAATAATGATGGTCCAACTCATGGTAAAGTTGTGAGAGCTTCTAATGGTAAAGCTCCTAAAAAAGTTTCATTTGTTTTATGTGTTGGTTCTCGAAATAAAAAAATTCACCATGAATATTGCAGTCAAGTTTGTTGCAATGAAGCCATAAAGCAAGCTATTCTATTAAAACAAGAATATCCCAATATTGAAATTAATATCTATTACACAGATATAAGAGCTGTGGGTAAAAATTGCGAAGAATTTTATAATAGAGCACGTGAAGTATTTGGTGTACGCTTCATCAAAAGCAATATTTCAGCCATTTTAAAGAGTGATACATCAAATGAATTAATAGTGCGTGGTGAAGATATTATTGAAGACTCTCTATTTGAAAATAAGACAGATTTAGTAGTTTTAGCGGTGGGTATTGAACCTGCAGATGGAACTGATAAGTTAAGTAATATATTAAACATTTCTCAAGATCCATATGGCTTTTTATTAGAAAAGCATTTAAAAATTAAACCCTCTGAGACACTTGTAAGTGGGATATATTTAGCAGGAGCAATTCAAGGTCCAAAAGACATACCAAACAGTATTGCCCAAGCAGAAAGTGCTGCTAGCAAAGCTATTGCTTTAATTTCAAAAGGAAAAGTAGAGTTAGATCCTCATATCGTTTATTTAATTAAAGAAAATTGTGATCTCTGTAGATTATGTGAGAATATTTGTGGTTATAATGCTTTGAAAATTGAAAATAATCAATTAAAAATAATAAATGCGAATTGTTCGGGCTGTGGAGCTTGTGTTGCAATGTGTCCTTATGATGCTCTTTATATTCCAGGATTTAAGCGAGAGCAAATTTCTACTCAAATTAAAACAGTCTTAAGCGAAAAAAGAGAAAGCCCATTAATTATAGCGTTTTTATGTAATTGGTGTTCTTATGTGGGTGCAGATCTCGCCGGAACAAGTAAAATTACTTATCCTACAAATGTGAGACCTATTCATGTCATGTGTACGGCAATGTTAAATCCATCCCTAGTATTCGAAAGTTTTTTTCAAGGTGCTGATGGCGTTTTAATTGCTGGATGTTATCCCCAAGATTGTCATTATGACACTGGTTTTAACAAAGCCAAAACAAGATATGAAAGCATTCGTGAGATGTTGAATCAGGCAAATATTAATGAGAATCGTATTAAAATTGTTAGTATATCCGCTGGAGAAGGAGAAAAATACGCAAAAGTAATTAAAGAATTTAAGGAGGAATTGGATAAACTAGGTCCAATACACCCAGATGAATATCTAAAACCACCTTCCTTTAAAGAAGAATTAAAAGATAAAGCTAAATTGGATGAAATTTAGGATTCTTGAATTTAATTTAAATTAATGATAAATTACTTAAAATAAAATTAAATATTTTTTAGTGTCTCTCTTATAGATCTTATTAATAGATATTTTTTATTATATTATAGGTCGAGAATTTTAATTTCAAATAAATAATTTTATGATCTGATTATGAGAGTAAGAGCTATTACTATAGGACAAATTATCCCTTTTTTATATAAGAATGAAGCTATTTTATCATTTTTACAAGCGAAATTATCAAACTTTTCTTCATTTTATGACGAGTTAATTAGTAAGTTAGAAGAAATCGGTATTACTGTTGACACTAAAAGATTTGCTTCACAACCTCTATTTAGTTATGAAAATAAACTATTTTATGAAAAAAACTTAAAAGAAACGTTAGTAGCCATTAATAATCAATTAGGTTTTTTACAAGATATATTTAAAGATTATGGAATTAAATATTTTGCTTGTTGCATGATGTTAGCAAACGAAATGCAAGAATTGGGAATTTTCGAGAAACTTTTATTAGACGAGGTTCCCCAGTTTATTACAAATTATAATAATTTTTTCACATCTTTACCAGTTGCATCTACTAAACATGGAATAAATCTTGATGCCCTTAAATCAAGTGCTAAAATAATAAAAGAATTATCAGAACCTGATCCGTTTAAGAATTTACAATTTTGTGTATCTGCTAATATTAAACCTAATATACCTTTCTTTCCAGCAGCTTATCACTTTTCAGAAAAACCTGGCTTTTCTTTAGCTTTAGAAATGGCAGATGAAGTTATAAATGTATTCGAAAAAAGCAAATCATTGAAAGACGCACAACTAAATCTGTTAGCTAAATTTAATGAGATCTATGATAACTTAACTAAAATATCTGAAACAGTTGCGAGAAATTTTGATATAGAATTTAAAGGAATCGATTTTACACCTGCTCCATACCCCACAATTGATAAAAGTATTGGAACTGCTATAGAAAAATTAGGAATTGAGTATTTTGGAGCCAATGGAACATTAACCGGAATAGCTTTATTAAAAAATGCAATTCCAGCTAATAAAGAGAAAGTAATAGGATTTTCAGGTTTCATGCAACCAGTATTAGAAGATTTTATTTTATCTAAAAGGTTATCTGAAAATAGATATAATTTAGATTCACTTTTATTATACTCTACTATGTGCGGAGCGGGTCTTGATGTAGTACCTTTACCTGGTGATATTTCAGAAAAAGAGTTGTTTTATATCTTATTGGATATTTGCACTATTTCTATAACTCTACATAAACCATTAACTGCTCGACTTATGCCAATACCAGGTAAAAAGGAAGGTGAAAATGTTGAATTTGATTTTGAATATTTTGCTCCTTCTAGAATTATTACTTTCAGAAGACAAACAGCACAAATTAAAAATGATATATTCAACCGAAGAGAAAAATATTTCAAATTACTCTAATAAAATTTTTTTAGAATGCTTATCTAATTTTATTTTTAGACATTTAAAAAAATCTCTTTTGTTTTTCTGAATGCAAGATAAAATAATTAAAAAGGAATTACGGTTTTTCAATGAAGCAGCTGAATATATCGATAAATTCGATAATTCAGAGATAATAATACATCAAAATGAACATTTACATAGAAATGCTTCTAATCTATTAAGAGATTCCATGTTGAACGAATTAAATAACCTGAAAAACATCATTGAAAGTAATCCTGATTTAAAATTGAAGAAGTTGTCTGATTCAGAAAAAAAAATATTCAAAAAATTTACAAAATTCTATTCAACTTGCCCAATTTGTGGTAATTTCAACCATTATTTTAATTTAAAACAGCTCTATTTTGATGATAATAAAAAATCGTTAATAGAAGAATTAATTCGATTAATGACCTTAAAAAGGAGTAGACTATTAAAATTAAATTTGCATTTGGGAGTTCCTTGTTGCAATTGTTTTAAAAACATGACAGAATAATTACGTTATTTCAATCTCAATTACTCTAAGTATTCAATTACCTTTCCACTTTGAGTAATTTCATAAAAAATTTCCTTATTTTCTTCATCTTCGTTAGATTTAATACAAAAAGCTTTAGTTAAAAAATCTATATTATAATTAAACATATTTTCATCTAATATCGTTTTATTTTCCAACAACTTCTTGTATAAATCCTTTTTTGATATTTTTTTTGATTTATTAACTATTTCTAAGATTTCTCTTCGAACAGGATTATTTACAGCTCTTAGATAAAGCTCATGTAGATATCTTGTTCCCTCAACTGTTTTACTAAATTCCTCCATTGTTTTGAACTTCTTGAAATCAAATTCATCTGGCATGAATTAGTAAAAGAAAGGTTAAAAGAAAAATTTTTTTTTATTAATAAAAAATTTAATTTGATGATATAATGGGACTTTAAATAATTGTAGTTAGAGTATTTAATATAACTGTGTCAAAATCATTAGGCTAAGTGAAAAGAAAATGGAGACCCAAAAATTATTAAATCCTTCTAAAACAAAATCATTTAATAATAAGCAGGAAATAGCAGATAAAATTGATAGTTTATGGGGAGAAAGGTTATCAAAAGATAGAAATACTAAATATGAATCCAAAAAATTAACAATAAAATTAGAATCTAAAGGAAAAGAGAAGCGAAAAATATTATTGAAAATGGAAAGTGGGACTCCTAAAGTTCATTCTAGTAATTATAATCTCATATCTCAATTATTAAAAGAATTTTTTAATGGAAGTAATAATTTTGAATAACTTTTTTGGATATTTCTTACCTAATTCTTCTCTACACATGAATTATTTAAAAAAGATTTAAAAGAAAAATATTTTATTTTAAGGACTCTTACTTTTTCATTAATTTTAATTCAAATGTAAATTTAGTGAAGAAACATGAATTTATCAGAAATTAAAAATTTAATTGGACCCGATGCAGACAATTTATTGAATCATACGTGCAAAGGAATTCCTAGGGAAATGATACATCATCCTGGACCAGACTTTATTGAACGAGTTGTAGAACATTCAGATAGAAATAATCTTGTCTTGAATAATATGGAACGATTATTCAATCAAACCGGAAGATTAGCAGGAACAGGGTATCTCTCAGTTTTACCAGTTGACCAGGGTATTGAGCACACTGCTTCAGCAAGTTTTGCTGTAAATCCTTCATATTTTGATCCAGAAAATATTGTTAAACTAGCAATTAATGGGGGATGCAATGCAGTTGCATCTACTCTTGGCGTTTTAGGTTCAGTTGCAAGAAGATATGCTCATAAAATCCCTTTCATTGTGAAGATTAATCATAATGAACTCTTAACAAAACCAGAACTTTCTGATCAAACATTATTTGCGAATGTTGATCAAGCATGGGATATGGGTGCAGCAGCTGTAGGTGCTACGATATATTTCGGCTCTATTGAATCACGACGCCAAATTCAAGAAATTAGTGAATCCTTTAGATATGCTCATGAGTTAGGTTTAGTATGTGTACTCTGGTGCTATTTAAGAAATAAAGAGGAATTCATTAAAGAGGGAAAAGACTATCACACTGCTAATGATTTAGAAAGCCAAGCTAATTATCTGGGAGTTACAATTGAAGCAGATATTATAAAGCAAAAACTATCTACTCTCAGTAGAGGATTTTTAGACCTTAAATTTGGTAAAACTGATAAACTTGTTTATGAAAAACTTGCTCCAGATAATGACATTGATTGGAATAGATATCAAGTTGCCAATTGCTATATGGGACGAGCAGGTCTTATTAATTCTGGTGGTGAATCTGGTGGGAGTGATCTTCAAGATGCAGTAAGAGCTGCTGTTATAAACAAGCGATCTGGTGGGATGGGTTTAATTTTGGGACGTAAAGCTTTTAAAAGACCCACACCGGAAGGAATAAAAATTTTAAATACTGTTCAAGATGTTTATTTAAATAAGGATATCACAATTGCTTAAGAATTTTTTTTCCTTTTTTTTTCTATTATTTTAATTAAATTAAAATTAAAAATATGAATAACATTATTCATAGTAATGAATTAATTTTTTCATAGGATTATTATGGGAAAAGATAGAAGAATTAGACCAGATCCAACTTTTAATCCATACAGGGTAAAACAGGCACCTCCTCAACCTACAAGAGTGGCTATTGATTTTAATACTCGTAGAATATGTCCAGCGTGCGGTCGAGACATTAAAATTTTACATAATTTTTGTAAATATTGCGGAGTTGATTTAAGTGAAATCGAACCAATTGGTAGAGATGAGATATCGAAAGAATTAGCAGTGACTGCTATCATAGATCCAGATCCAGAGGTTAGAAAAGAAGCTATTGATACATTAGGAGATTTTGGAGATACAAAAGTATTAGGTGTTTTAACTTATGTTCTCTTAAATGATCCAGATGAAAATGTTAGAAAAGAAGCAGCAGATGAATTAGGCGACTTACATCATCCTTATAGTTTGAACGCATTAACAAAAGCACTTAAAGATGAGAGCGCTCTAGTACGAAAAGAAGCGATCGAAGGGTTGAAAAAGATTAAAAAAAAGGTTAAACCAAAAGAATTTGACGAGGGAAAACCAGAGGGTAGGGAAAAAGAAAGCGATAAACCTAAAAAAGAAGATATTTCAGAAGATAATGATAATATGATATCTTAAGGATATTTGATTTTTTTCAATTTATTTATTTTAGCAGGATAAAATATTATATTAGAATGGATTGCATTTTTAGATAATTTAAATATTAATCGTCATTACTAGGGATTTTTGGTAATTGTCTTCGACTGTTTGGATTTTTTTGATTAGCTTGCTCTAAAATCTCAATTATTTCTGCTTTTTTTGCATTACTGGGTAAATCAATTTTTTTTTCTTCAGCATAAGCCTTTAAATCTTTTACAGTCATAGAATTAAAATCGACTTTTTCCTTGGAAGATTCTGTTTCTTTTGCAATTTCCTTACTTTTTGGAGTGACTTCTTTTTCTAATACTTCTATAGCTTCTACAATACCCTTTTTTTCATCGAAATATACTCTTAATATATGATGATCCAATTCTAACATGTCTTTAGGAACTTTTTTAACAGGTTCCCAATCGGTTTCTTCAACTTCTTTTCCAAACACTTTAGCGGATTTTGAAACTGCAGCGTAAAGAGAATGGCCTAAAATAAGATTTAGGCGTTTATAACCATTAGAAACATCAGTTTTTAAAATTCTGTTTTTAATTATTTGTTTTTGTTCATCTGATAAACCAGTTGCTTTACCTACCGCTGATAATTGTACCATAGGTTGTTTATGAGTTCCCGCTTTTGGTGAAGGAGGAGTTCTTGCATATGATGAAACTACAACCTCATTGCTCGTATCTTGTAATGCAGGCGAGAAATATTCATCTGTAGATTGTGATGTTGTTACTTTTGGAGAAATATCAGAAATCGCTGCCTGTTCCATTCTTTCTCGTTCAATATTCCTTATATAACGCATATCAGCTAAACGTTCAGTTACTACCATTGATTCTAATCCAAATGCATTTAAGAACTCTGATGGCTCATCGCCCGCATCCACAGATACAATTTTACATCGATGATATCTCGAATCTTTCATTAATTCTTCTTGAAGCGTTTGGGCTACTCTTGAACTAATAAAACGTTTTCGTACAGAGGATTTTCCACCCTTCCAAATAAAAATCCTACGTAAATCTTCTTTAACTATTACTAAAACTTGCTCTGGATGTAAACTTTCCTCTAGTTGTGCTTCGTCTATATTTAACTTTAACCTCTCGCCTGAATCATCCAGTTCATAAACCATAAAATGTTCATATTCTGTCATTTTAGTTCAATAAGGAAATAACTCTATGATGATTTGATTTATTGATTAATTTTTGCAATTTGTTACTTAAAATTTAAAATTACTTATTATTAATTTAAATTTATTATAATTAGTAGTGTTTGAAAATTTATATCTATCCTTAAGTAAAATATGTATTATTTATTTCAAACAAATATAATTAAAAAAGAGAAATTTGATTTTATTAATATTATTTAAGAATCGTGTAGAACGTTATCTATTGAAAGTACAAATCCCAAAAGAATTCTTCGATCAGTTTCGTTATCAAGTATTCTTAGAGCATATGTATCCTTAAAATCAAACAATCCACCAAGGAATAAATCTCTCCATTTATCGGCTTTTTCTATCTCTGCCACGACATTACCAGTTGTCACATCATAGACCTTGAACGAGAACCCCATGAACTTACCTTGAGCACGGAACCATTGATTTCCATTAGGATCCTCGAGATAAAATACAGGTCTAAAGAATGATAAGATTTTTTTCTTGATACGGGCTATTAAGTTTCCTTGAGGATCTTTTAAATCTTGAGCTCCGCGAGCAGATATGATTTTGGAGTGAATTGTTGCTGAAATTGTACCATCAATTTCTTGTAATTCTACTCTACGCCTAATGCTTAATATAACTCTTTTCATCCGTCCAATGGGTTGATTTTTTTCATCAAGTATATCACCGGAGCCCCAATCCCAGTATTTTTCCTTTAAAATGTAGTAGTTCCGGTTAAGATCAAATAATCCTCCCGCACGATGATAAGACTCAATACCTGAAGGCATAGTTGGTGTTGTCCTTACTGGAGTAGAAGCGGGTTGAGCTTGTCTCACGCTATCTGGAATTGGAGATCCGCATTGTTCGCAAAAATTTTGAGTTAAATCTTTTATTTCAGCCCCACAACTTGCACAATATGGCATTATTTCCACCTTATTTTTTTATATTTTTGTTATATTTTGCTATCTATTTAACAATGTTTAATAGATAGGATAGTCTTATTAACTTTCGGGTAGATATTGTAATAATTTTCTTCTCATGAAAATGTTTTAATTGAATACGGTTTAATAATTATTAATATAAAACAAATAAAAACGCAGAATGTCAAGTAGGAGCATTCCAAAATTATTAAAACATAAAGATTATATTACTCTTATAGGAACAACTCTTGGGATTATAGCTTTAGTCTGTGCAAGTATTGGAAGTCGTGCGTATTTATCATTAGGTTTTTTCTTGATATCTGTCTCATTAGGTACAGATGCGATAGATGGCTATATTGCTCGAAAGACTAAAACTATAAATGAAATGGGCCGAGAATTAGATTCTTTAAGCGATTGTTTAACTTTTGGTATAGCACCTGCGATATTGACATACCAATCTTTTAAAACAGGAGATATTTTAGATCTATTTATTATAGTTGGTGCAATTTGTTTTGCGATAGGGGCAATGTTAAGGTTAGCACGCTTTAATGTAGCAAAAGATTCAGGATACACGGGAGTTCCAACTCCAGTTACGGCATTACTTCTCATTACTTATTTTTATACTAATTATTTTTATGCTTTTGGTATGGGCGATCTCAACTATCCTTTTCTGGAGATTTCTTCATTGTTAATTCCCATATTTATGATCTTATTTGCATGGTTTAATATTACTACGTATATTCACTTAAAAGAGAAGGATAAAAGCTTTTATGTTCTTTTATTCACTTTAGCCCCATTATGCCCTATTCTCGGTATTATTGGTATATTGAATCCAAATTTTTTAGTTTCTATTATAGTATCTATCTTCTTTTTAGGTTCATTTATTTTGGGGTTCATAATTATTATTAGAGGTTTTTTTCTTCACTTCATTAGAAGAAGGATAAAAAATCAATCTTAATTAATAGACTAAATAGGAATAACCGAAAAGCAATTCATTTAAAATAATTTTTGTTTCCAACTTTCAATTTCTTCTATGATTTCTTTCTTATCATTCTGATCCAATAAGCTAAGTTTTTCTTTAAATTTATTAATAATACTTCTTATTTTATGTAGGGTAATTGAGAATCCTTTTTTCTCTAAAATTAGATCAGCGATATTCTGTAGTTCATTACCAAACTGATCTCCTTTAAGACTGTCTAATCTTTGAATTAAATTATCGAACGCAGATTTTATTTCTACTGCTGCATCATCACCAGCTTTAGGCTTAACTGCTGATACAAAATTTATTTTTTCTCGTAATTTTTGTTTTAAACCTGTATTTTGAGGTTTAATACTGGAGGGAATCGTAGTTTCTATCTTTACATTTTTAATATATCTTTTATCAACCTTAGGAATTTCCTGAATTTGGGGAGGTACTGTAACTTTCGGTTTTGTTTTTTCTATCTCTATTTCTTGAGGTGGCTTTTGTACTAATTTTGCAGATTGAACTTTTGCTTTAACTATGGGTTTAACAGAAGTAAGTGTTCTAGGGGTCTTTTCAACAGTAACTTGAGTAGTAAGATATGTATCTGGATAGGCATTTTCCCATATACTATTTAATATTGGATTTAATATTTTTATTAAAGGTTCAAAAGTA
>JBHLLG010000066.1:0-14947 GCA_048885925.1 Candidatus Hermodarchaeota archaeon | reverse complement strand
ACAAAAAGTGAAAGTTCTAAAGATTTTGATTCTAAAATTTTTTTTATTATTGTTCGTAAAATTCCATATTCGGAACGTGCTCCAGTTACTACACAAATCTTTTTTTTATTCATTTACTCTAAATCCTCCCAATATATTATTGAATCTTCGAGTATATCTTTCTTAACCTTTTTACCAATAACTTTTTCATATTCTATAGGAGGAATCCCATAAGCAGGTCTTTTGATTGAAATATCTTCGCTTTTTAAAATATTGCCTTTTTTTAGGAACCTTGTAGATACAATACTTTTTCGTGCTATTTTTAAAATCTCTTTTTCCGCTTCAGATGGAAACTTATCAGAAGATCCCAAAGCTTTCTCTAATTTCCTAATAGAGTTAACCCATAAATTTAATTCTTCAGGATTCATAGATGCTTTGTGATCTGGTCCATCTAGTTGCTTATCTAAAGTAAAGTGTTTTTCAATTATTTTTACTCCTTTTACCACAGCACCAATCGAACATTCAGCTCCTAAAGAATGATCAGAGAAACCAAACAATAGATTGGGGAAATTTTTTCTATATGTATCTATTACATTGAGATTAATTTCTTCATAAGGAGCTGGATAATTAGAAGTACATTGAAACAATATTATATCTTTCACTTTATTAGATTTAATAAATTCAACAGAAGTTTTCACCTCATCTAAAGTAGCCATACCTGTTGATAATAAAATAGGTTTCTTCTTTGAACAAATTAATCTCAATAATGGAAAATTATTCATATCACCCGAACTTACTTTATAGGCAGGAATTTTTAATTGTTCAAGCCACTCAACTGACTTCTTATCAAAAGGGGTTGATAAAAATGTTAATCCTTTTTGCTCACAATAATTTTTTAAAATGTTAAATTGATCTAAAGAAAATTCATACTTTTTAATCATTTTAAAGGAACTTTCATTATTGTTTGATAAAGACTTCTGATATTCTGCTTTAGGAGTAGTTTTTAATAATAGATCCTCCGTAATAAATGTTTGAAATTTAACCGCATCAACTTTTGCTACAAATGCTTTGTCAATTAACTTTTTAGCTAGCGATAATTTACCATTATGGTTTACTCCTACTTCTGCTATTAAAAAAATAGGATAATTACTTCCAATTTTTTTGCCATTAATATTTATTTCTTTCATATTATCGAATATCTGTCAGAAAAATTCATTTAATTGGTTATTAACATAACTTTTTTCATAAAATAAAACCTTTTAAATTTAATAAATATTAACTATCTCAGATTTAAAAAATTAGACATATAAAACAATGATAAATCAAAAAATTTTAGCAATTATACCGGCACGTGGAGGATCGAAAAGAATTTTTAAAAAAAATATTAAAGAGTTATGTGGAAAACCATTAATTTATTATTCAATAAATTCTGCACGACATTCTAAATATATCGACAAAGTAATTGTATCAACTAATGATGAGGAAATAAAAGATATTTCAAAAAATTTTGGGAGCGAAATAATTGAAAGACCAAATGAGTTAGCTAAAGATGATTCACCAACGATTGATGTTATTTTTCATGTTCTAAATGTTTTGAAAAAAGAAAACTATGAACCAACATTGATAATTCTGATTCAGCCAACATCACCGTTAAGAAATATAGAAGATATTGATAAGGCTATTGAATTATCTTTAAAAAGTAAAAATAATACTCTAATAAGTGTATCTGAAGTTAAGCACCCTCCATATTGGTGTTTTAAAATTAAAAAAGGATTTTTGAAACCTTTATTCAATAAAAAGTATTTAAAAATGAGAGGTCAAGATTTTGAAAAAATTTATAGCCCAAATGGAGCAATATTTATTTCAAATCCAAATGAACTTTATAAAAGTAAAACGTTTTACTCTAAAAATGCAATCCCTTATATTATGCCTTTAGAACGGGGTATAGATATAGACAATGAATTTGATTTTATGATTGCAGAGTTTTTGATGCAAAAGTCTAAAATTAATACAGGTTGATTTCAAAAAATGCATTTTAAGTGAGTTTCTATGATATTAGTTTTTTAAATTTATTTCTAGAAATTTTTTCTATTTAAATTAGAATATAAAGAAAGAATAATATTTTTGATTTAAAATATAAAAAGCTGTTATGAATTTAGATATTTGAAGTAAATTAATTCATTATATTATTAAGAATATTGCAAAGTTCCTTCCAATATTCAAAATAATATTTAGAATTTTGACTTAATTTCGCTATCATTCGTTTGAATTCTTGGTAATCTTTTACGAAGAAATAGTGATTATTTGGAAGTGAATAATTTTTTAAATCAATTTTATTTGAGGGATTAATTATTAAAAAAGGCATAATGTTTAATAATTCAATAACATAAGTAGATCCTAAAGTTAAACTTATATAGTTAAAATCTGATGGTAAATCTGCAAGATTTTCAACTATTTTAATTCTTTCGGATAAAATTTTATCTTCTTTTGTAGATTCTGGATGATATTTAGCATAAATGGGGATATTTGAATCAGATATTATTTGTTCAATAAAACTTATTGCTTTTTTATAGTAAGATTTAAAAGTTCGAGAATTATAATCTGAGAGAAAAGTTTGCCCTATAAAAAATAAGGCTAACTTTTTATTTTTATCAAAAGACTTCATTTTAAAAGCTTCTTGAGAACTATAAATCTGAAAATTAGATGTGCCTAAATATTGTTCTCTTTGAATTTTGGAGATTATGTAAAACTTATCATATCGAATAAAATTTCCGTAATCACCAAGTCCATGAGCAAAATTTATTACTTTTATATTATTATCTTGCAGCTTTTTAGTTAGATATATTGATTCAGTCTCAAATTCTTCTGAAGTATAAAATTCCTTGAACTGTTGAAATTTACCCAATATATAGTGTATAAAATTATCAATTTCATTTTCTTTAATTAAAATTTGAATTAATGGAAGTTTTAATTCATGAGGAAATGCCATTAAGAAGACTTTAAAGGACATAATCATGGCATTTTTCAAGTTGAATTTTGGAACATAAAAAAAATAAAACCTATTATTTGATTTTAAGTGGTTTATGTATTCAATCTGCCTTATTAAACCTTTACCCTTTAAATAAGGCTTTACATAGATTATTGTATTTTCTAGAGATTTATTTAATTTATTTAAATATATTAATTCAGCATGTAATCCAAAAGCTTTTAAAATGGTTGTATAACTAAGATTTAATTCATATTTTGAATTTTTTTCAGGATATTTTTTTCTTAACTTATAAAAATTCATTCTCTGAATAAGAATGAAAAATAAAATTTTGAATAAACCAAGAAATTTATTTAAAAAATGAAGATTTAATTTGATTTCTGGTATATTTATCTTAGATTTAGAAAAAAGAAATCGATCATCTTTAGATAGAAAAGGAGATTTTACAGTTTGAACGGAATAACTATGATCGTTTAAGTATTTAATTAAAGATGCTTTTCTATTAAAATCCTGAAGTTCATTCAATAAAAAATTGAATAAATGCTCCTTAAGAACATGGTTTATTTTAATTTTATTAAAATAATAATGATTTATTATTTGAGACTTTATCTCTCTAATTTCAAAATTGAAGAATTTAACATCATTTATGTTGATAATAAATTTTTTATTTTTAATTTTTAAATATACAGCATCCTTGGTTTTGAATTTGAGGATATTGATAATTCTATTAACATTCAATTTCTTTAATATAAAAGAAGATATTTTATTGGTATGAGTAAAAATGATATTCATAATTCATTCTGTTTACTTATTAGTTATCCGTATAAATAATCAAATATTTCAAAAGAGAACATTTGAAACAATTAATAATAATATTTTATATTTTAAACTTTTGGCCATTCAAGTATAATTAAAGATTCATTGGGATTTATTAATTGTCTTATAAAAAACCTTAAGTCTTCTTTATTTTTTAACATGTTTCTTGTATATATAAAGATGTATTTAGGAATACTTATCCAAAAATTTAATGATAATGAATATTCTTTTGTTCTTAAGATATAAGGAAGTACTTTCAAAAAAGAATAAATTGATTTACAAAAAGAGGCGACTAATAAACCAGCAGCAATTGCTCTTTCCCTTTTTAAAAGAATTTTTCTTGCCTTTGGAAAATTTTCTGTTAATTCATAGATTAAATGTTTTCTGTAATGCATCTGAAAATAACGACTTAATGGGATATAAACCGATTTATTTTTGACAGTATCATCCTTCTGAGTCATGGTAATATAAGTAATATTCGGATCTGGTTCTCCCATCATACAAAAAACTTTAGAAGTGCTAATAGTATCACCATTTACCATTGCCATTGCTGATAGAACACTACACATATAAGCACTACCAATGTACTTTTTAGCTTTTTTTAGATTTAAAGCAGATTTCTTCAAAATTAAACCCGTTAGATATTTATACTTGTAAAAAAAATATATTAAGGATTCATTTCCAGCTTGCCATATTTTATCTTTAAAAGTATAGTAGGGTTTAATTATTCCCTTATCATTATAATTTATCCCACCAAGTATTTGTGTATATTCATAATGTGAACTTATAATATTAAGAACCCATTTTATTGAATCCCATTTAATATAATCCTCATCACTCATAAGCATAATATATTTTCCCACAGCTACTTGTATTGATTTTATAATACTTGCGTCAATACCAAGGCGAGTATCACTTTTTATTAAGATTATTCTCTCATCTTTCCATTGATTTAATTTTGATTCTATCTTATTAGTTGGACCATCAGCACAGATAACAAATTGTATTTCTTTTTCTGGGCATTCTAATAAATTTTCTCTTAAAGTCTTTATTAATATATGCTCTCTTTTATAAGTGGGGATACATATACTTAAGAGTATTTCTGACATAAACCATTATTTAACTTTCTTGAATAATAAATTAATAATATTAAATTTAGGATGGTAAAAAAAAATCACGATTATATTTATCGATAAAAATAATTTTAAAAAATTTTAAACATTGGATTGAATTTTTTTTTGATAAATCAATAATGCAGACAGAATTCAAGAATAAATATATAAAATCTTGAATTTTATTATATACCCATTTAATCATCAGTTATAAGGATAAAAATGATGCTAAAGTACTTAAATAAAATTTTGAATTTTTTACAGTTTAGAATGACCTATATTCAGAATAGACTGTTAAATAATTATGAGATCTATCTTAAAATTGAGGGCAAAGGAAAGATAATTAGAGATAAATATTATTATTCTATGGCAAAAGATATTTATTTATATAGTATTAAATATCCTGAAAAGATAATTCAGCTTAAAAGTAATTTAGACTCTGAAAGCAAAGATTTAATAGATAGGATCCTTGAGAGAGTTGATTATATTTATACACATAATCTTATTGAAAGAAAAAAACTACTTACTGATAATGAGATATCTGAGTTTGGAATAGTAAAAAAATATATGGAAGAATTTAAAAAAAGAGAAAAAGTAAAATTGAATCATATTGATATGGCTGTATTTTACTATCAACACGGATTAATTTATGTGCCTACTAATATAATCAATTTTTTAAAAAATAAAGATTTTATTGATGGTGGAGCTTATAATGGAGATTCAGCATTAATGTTTGAAAGATTTTATCAACCTAATCTTATATATTCATTCGAACCTCATAGTCAGAATTTAGAACTTTTAAAAAAGGCAATAAAATTAAATAATTTAAAAAAAGTTATTCCTGTTAAATTAGCACTAGGAAATAAGAAAGAAAGGGTTAAAATAACTAATGATGGTATGACTTCTGCTGTTGACATGGATGGTGATATAGAAATTGAATCAACCACTATTGATTCTTATGTAAAGGATAAGAATCTTAATGTCGGATTAATAAAATTGGATATTGAGGGTTATAGTCTGAAAGCTTTAGAAGGAGCAAGAGAGACAATTAAAAAATTTAAACCTATATTGCTAATTTCAATATACCATAATGGAGAAGAATTTTTTGAAATTAAAAATTATATAGAAGAATTGAATCAAAATTATTGTTTCATAATAAGAAAATTTGGACCCCAAAGAGCATTTTTTGATACTAATTTGATTGCGTGGAGTGATGATTTGTTAAAAAATTCTTAAGTTTTCAATAAAATTACATTTCAATAATTGTAAATAAAAATTAAGTAGGCTTTCATTTTTTTTGAATTAAAGAATTATAATTAAGTATCATAATTTTTATCAATTTAAAATAATTTTATAGAAAATAAGTTAGAAAATTCCTTAATCTTTTCAAAAAATGAGCCCTAACCTTGAAAATCACCAAAAATTAATGAATGATCTATATAAAGAACCAAAATTTCCCGAAGCAATTGATTTATGGGCGACTTATAATGCAAAAAATATAGAAGATGTAATGTATTCCAACTGGAGATACTTGAATAAGAAAAGACAAAAGATAGAAAATTCTGTATTTCAAAGGTATATTAAACCAAGAGATACAGTTTTAGATATTGGATGTGGTAAAGGATATTTCTTAAAACGATTATATCAGAATTTTAAGGGAAGTATTGAATATAATGGATCAGATATTTCCGAAATAATAATAAATATAGCAAAAAGATACTTCCCAAAAGCTAAATATACAATATCACCAGGAGAAAAACTTCCTTATGAGGATAATTATTTTGATTACGTTCAAATAATCGCTACGATTGAACATGTTTTAAATCCTGAAAAGTTTTTGGAAGAAGCATACCGGATTTTAAAAACAAAAGGTTATATCTATTTAGTGATTCATAAAAAATCTATTGATCCTCTATTACTATCACTAATTCTTAAAGCCTCTTTTCAAAAAAATCAATTAAAATATAAAAAAAAAATAGATTTACTACACCCATTAACTTTAGAAGATGTAAGGAATGAATTATCAAAAACTACAAAAAGGTTAAATTTAACCTTAATCGAAAAAAAATCATTGGTTTCTCACATCGATCTTAAGTTTTATAGGAATTTCAAGATCCCATTTAAATTATTATTAGGAATTGTTAAGCTAACCAATTATATCCCTTTTTCATTGTTTAAAAATCTAGAATATCGAATCTATAGAAAATAAATAACTAAATTAGAAAAAGAATAATTTCTCTCTTATTAATATAAAATATTTGGTTTGATTTATAATGGTAAATTTTCGATTTTATTTTCAGAAATTTTTTTTTTACCTAAATTCGTTTAATTTCAAATTACAGAAGTTCTATAAAGTTTATAGTCTACGAAACGAACTCTCATTAGAACTTTTATTAAATAAACACTTAGCAAACCACAAAAATGTAATTATTCCTTTCAAAAATGCATTACCTCTAAAAAAATATGATAATAATCCTATTTTAAAAGGAGGAGATCCACGTGAATGGGATGAAGCCGGAATTTATGAACCATTTATCATATTTAATGGTAGTAAATATTTACTTTATTATGAATCGCGTACTTATAGTAAACATTTGGATTGGCAAATAGGTGTTGCTACAGCTAATAAAATCACAGGTCCTTGGAGAAAGTATGAAGGTAACCCCATTCTAAAATACACTTCACAAGTTGGTGATTTTGATAAACAATATGTTGCTGATCCATGCGTCCTTTATCATAAGGATAAATACCATATGTGGTTTGATATGCATGATGGTAATACAACTAGAATTGGAAAGGCATATTCTTCAGATGGCTTAAATTGGAAAAAATATAAAAGCGAAGGTAAAACAACAATTATTTTAGATTTAGGTAAAAAAAGTCAATGGGATCGGGAATATGTCCACTGTCCTGAAGTTTATTTATGGAATAATCGGTTTCATATGTTATATGGTGCTAAAGGAATTGGCCATTTTGATTATGATACGGGATTAGCTATTCAATCAAACGATTATGAAGAAAAATTCTATAAATGGGGACAAATTACTACTGATGAAATGTTAGGAAAAAGAAAGATAATTTCAAGATTACAAGCAGGTATTATCATAAATGGAATAATTATAACAGGATTAAGGGTGAAAAGTCCTAATAATAAAGAAACTACATACATTGTTTTTTCAGATGATGGGGGTAAATCATGGCATAAACTTTCAGAACCAATATTAAATTCAGGAGGAAAGGATGAATGGGATTCTGAAATTTTTTATGGACCTAATTGTTGGATCACTTCAGAAAATAAATTATGGACAGCTTATTTAGGAGGTCATAAACGTGATTTAAGAAGTGTAGGTCTTGCTTCTATGAAAATTCCTAAAATTAAATAATTCAAATTATTGAAAATATCACGTCGTTTAATGACTGATTAATTTAATTACTAGTCTGATTTTGTTTGTTTTATTATTATTAAATTCAAAAATAAAATCGATATTCAAGAGTTAATAATCTTCTTTAAAATATAACTGAAAAAATAATGATGTTTTTCAAATAATTGGATTTATTAAGAAATAGAATGATCAAAAGGATATATATTTGTTATTATCTTAATCCAATCTTTATTATTTATTTCCTTTTTTAACTGAATATTTAACATACAAGAATCCTCTAGAACTCCATAAGAAGGTGAATAATGGAATTTTTCAATAGTTATATTAAATTTGTTTTTAGATGATATCTCAATTCCTAATTCATCATCAATAATAATATTACTATTTTTTTTCCTAATTGTTGTCTTATTGTCAAAATGGAAATAAATACTAATATTAAAATTCTTATTTTTTCCATGATTCAACGGAATTACTTTATCCTCAATGAATAAATTAGAGATAATATTATTAAAGATCAGTTTTCTTTCTACTAAAAATCCTTTAAAACTATTATGAGAACAAATTATTTCTAGTTTATCATTAATCTTTTTGAATGAACGTTTAACTTTTGGTTTATTTTCCCATGCAAACCAATCTATGATATCTGCTTGATTTTTATTATTGACAGTTAAAATATTATGTGATTTGCTACTACGAAATAAATTTCTTTCTTTCCAAGATTTATTGTAGCTATATGTACCGGAATCAATTAAAATATTTTTCCCTTTATAGCAAAATATAATATTTGTAATATCACTATGACAATGAGAAGCATAATTTGGTCCAAATTCACCGAAATCGACAAATATGTAATTTGCCTCATTAGACCAATTTTGTTTTTTTACAAAATATCCTGCATTTTGAAAATATTGCATCGTCTTATTAGGCTCTCTTATTGCAGTATTTTCGAAAGTTTCATATCCTTTTGAACCTAATAATAGAATTGAAATAGGTGATATTGCTTTTGAGATATATTTTAAATCTCCTCTTTTAAATAGAATCACTCCTAAATTTAATAAATTATTAAATTGAGTATTATTATAATTATTTAATAGAAGAACAGTTGCGTCATCGCTATCACCTATTAAAGGAAAAGTGCCATTAGGTTTCATAAGCATTAATAAATAATCAAACATTTTCTCAATAAGGAGACTTGTTTTGCTGATATTCATTTTCCGATTTAATATAAGAAATAAAGCAAAGAATTCGAGAACGAATCTATGGTAATTAACTGATTGTTCTATATGCGTCCCATCAGGTCTTGTTTGTCTATGAATTTGGCTAGTAAATAACTTAAAGAACTTCTTTTCCCATTTCTTGAAGATATTAATCTTATCGAAAGCTCTTGAAAATATATATACTCCAAAAATATCACCGATAGTATGGTTATATGATTTTTTGCTATAAAAATATCTCAAAAAGTATGCGTGAAGAAACATAGATTTAAAAATTTTCTTGAAAAAGGCATTATTGTTAATTTCTTTTGAAGAATTGAAAAACATGAGGGCATATATCCATGAAATCAATCGAATAGATATTTCTAATCCTGAATGCCAATTTACTCCATATAATGGAGGATTTTTTTGTATCCAATCATTTATGATATTCTTAAATATTATTGCATATTTCTTATTACCTGTATAAAAATAAGCAAATCCTAAGTAAGGGAGAAATTGATGTTTATTTAATTCCCATACGTATTTTATATCAATATTTTTATTTTTAGGGTGCTTATTCACTTTTTCTGCTTTTACTAAATCCCAATTATAATTATCAAAAAAACTATAGTGCCAATTAATTTTTTCTTTGAAATTAACAATTCTTTCAAATATTCTAAATTTTCCTTCAATAATTTCTTCAGCATATTTTAAATATTTTTCTAATTCCACAGGGCACTTATTTTTAATATATTCGATTAAATTTTCTCTTTCACTAATCTTTGAATAAGCAAAAATATTATTTTTGAAGAATTTATTACGAATATCTTCTATATTTAAAGCCTTTAGCACTTTTCTAATCAACTTTTCAATAGCATAGGGATTTCTTATAACTTCTCGTCTTTTTTTAAAAAATTTAGCATAAAGTAATTTGAGAATTATATTCTTTACTCTTCCAACATAATTAGAAATCTTAAAAAATCGTAAAGTATGAAAAGAACTCATGAGCTAATTCTCTATTAAGAAAAATCTCAATAATTTTATATAAAAAATATTTCTTCTAATTTTAAATTAATTTAGATGATTAAATTTTAATTAATTTTAATTTTCTTTTATTTAAAAAATAATTTTTAGAAAATTGATAAAAATATGAGTAATTTAATTTATCTAGTTGCTGGTGCAAGACCGAACTTTATGAAAATTGCTCCTTTAATTAGGGAATTTCTTAAAGAAAAGATTAATTTTGAAATTGTCCACACAGGACAACATTATGATTATAATATGTCAAAAGTTTTTTTCGATAAATTAGGAATCCCAGAACCTGAGATTCATTTAAATGTTGGCTCCGCATCCCATGCTATTCAAACCGCAAAAATAATGATTGAATTTGAAAAAGTTATATTAAATAAACCACCAATGTTAGTTATAGTAGTCGGAGATGTTAATTCTACAATTGCTTGTGCATTGGTTGCTAAAAAACTTTTTATTAAAGTTGCTCATGTAGAAGCAGGATTGAGAAGCTTCGATTTTAGAATGCCTGAAGAAATTAATAGAATTTTAACAGATCAATTGTCAGATTATTTATTTACAAGCGAAAGAGATGCTGAGATAAACTTGAGAAAAGAAGGGATCCCTCCCGAAAAAATATATTTTGTAGGGAATATAATGATTGATAATTTATTGATGAATTTAGAAAAAGCAAAGAATCTTGAAATTTTAAAAAACTTTGAATTACTACCTAAAGATTATGCTTTAATAACGTGTCATAGACCTTCAAATGTAGATAGTAAAGAAGATTTAGAAAATATTGTTGAAATTTTGAATTTTATTCAAGAAAAAGTAAAAATATTTTTTCCTATTCATCCTAGAACCAAAAAAAATTTAGAAAAATTTAATTTAATGTCTGATATTAAAAAATCAAATATTATTATTAATGAACCAATTGGCTTCTTGGAATTTTTAAATTTAATGCATAATTCCAAATTTATTTTAACAGATTCAGGAGGCATACAAGAAGAAGCATCATATCTTAAAATACCTGTTTTAACTATACGTGAAAATACAGAAAGACCTATAACAGTTGAAAAAGGAACCAATACTATTGTAGACAAAGATCTCGAGAAGATTAAAATGTATGTTAATAAAATTTTATCAAATTCTTATAAAGAAGGCCATGAAATAGAAAAATGGGACGGCCAAACAGCAAAAAGAATAGTGGATATAATTAAAAAAGAATTTAAATAAACAAACGAAATTATGTCTTTCTACCTAATTTCCAACTAAAGAACATTAATTTATAGCTATATTCTTAAACCTGAAAAGTAGAAAAAACCATAATAAAATCATTTTTAAATAAAGTATAATTAAATGTAATTAAATGTAATTATATATCATTACATAATTATGTCCGAAAATGACGAATATAAGGTTGATTATACAACAGTTTCAATCCCAAAGCCATTAGCTGAAAAAATAAAAGATAGAATGAAGGGAACTGGTTTTGCTTCAGTTAGTGCTTATGTAACTTACGTTTTAAGACAAGTACTTTCTTCAATTGAACAAGAAGAAAGGGAGAAACAAGCTTTTACAAAGGAAGAAGAAGAAAAGGTAAAACAACGTCTAAGAGATTTAGGATATATTGATTGATTTATAAAAAACGAGGATCTATATGATTAAGCCACATGGGGGGACACTAGTTAATAAAGTATTACCAAAGTTTGAAAAGGAGCGAATTTTGGATGAAGCCAGTGAATTTGAAAAAATAATATTAAATCCCGAAACAATTAGAGTTGTTAAAAACATATCTTTTGGAGTATTTAGCCCATTAGAAGGATTTATGAATGAAAATAACTACCGATTTGTTCTAGAACATCAGTATTTAGAAAATAATGTTGCTTGGCCTATTCCGATTACTTTAGATGTATCTGAAGAAAAATTAAAGGATCTTAAAGTAGATGATCATATAATTTTGATAGATCATAATTATACAAATATTGCTCTTATGAATATAGAAGATATATATGATTATGACAAAATGGAATATGCTAAGAAAATCTATGGAACTATAGATGAAAATCATCCCGGAGTAGAGAGTGTTATTAATTATAAAAAAAAAATGATTGGAGGGGAAATTTATTTGATAAATGAACCAATGGCAACATTTCCTGATTTAGATCTCAAACCAGTAGAAACTCGGGTGTTATTTAAAGAAAAAAAGTGGGACAGTGTTGTAGCTTTTCAGACTAGAAATCCTCCTCATATGGGTCATGAGTATGTTCAAAAAGCAGGATTAACATATGTGGATGGTTTATTCATTAATCCAGTAATAGGGAAGAAAAAGTCTGGTGATTTTTTAGATGAGGTTATTATAAAGAGTTATCAAGCACTAATAAATGAATATTATCCACAAGATAGAGTTGTTCTAAGTACATTTGAAACTGAGATGAGATATGCAGGGCCTAAAGAAGCAATTTTTCATGCAATAACAAGGAAAAATTTTGGGTGTGATCATATAATTATTGGCCGTGATCATGCTGGATTAGGTAATTATTATGGTCCTTATGATGCTCATAAAATTTTTGATAATTTTCCTGATTTGGGTATAAAACCTATTAAGTTCAGATCATTTTCGAAATGTAGCAAATGTGGTTCTGTGGTCAATGATAAGATATGTCCACATCCTCCAGAGATGCAAAATTACTTTGCGGGAACGGACATTAGAGATGCAATAAAATCAGGAAAATTACCTGATCCAGAAGTTATGAGACCTGAAGTCGCAAAAATAATTTTACAATACAAAAATCCATTTGTATCTTAAATTTATCAGCTAATTTTGTCAAAATAATTGATTATAGTTATTATGGGAAATAAAAAGAGACTAATTGTCATAGGATTAGACTGTGCTACACCTAAAGCTATATTTGAGGATTTCTTAGAGCATTGTCCTAACATAAAAAGAATGATAAAACATGGTGTTTATGGAAAATTAAGAAGCTGCCATCCTCCAATTACTATTCCTGCTTGGATGGTTATGTCTACGGGAAAAAAGGCTGGAAAATTAGGATTATATGGATTTAGGCATAGAAAGAACAATTCTTATGATGATTTTTGGATCACAAACTCATATAAAATAAAAGAACCAAAAATATGGGAGATAATAGCTGAAAAGGGATTAAAATCATGTATCTTAGGAATTCCGCCAACTTATCCAGTTAATCCAATAAATGGTTATCTCGTTTCTGGTTTTATTACACCAGGTATAAACTCAAATTATACATATCCTCCAGAATTGAAAGATGAGATTAAAGTTCATATTGGTGAATATAAGTTTGATGTTAACTTTAGAGTTGAAGATAAAAATATTTTATTGAAAGAAATTTATGAAATGACGAAAGTTCAGTTCAAAACCGTTAAATATTTAATAAGAAACAAGAGGTGGGATTACTTTAAATTCGTAATTATAGGATTGGATAGATTGCACCATGGGTTTTGGAAGTATTATGATAAAAGTCACAAAAAATATGAACCAAGCAATAAATTTGAAGCAGAAATGAGGAATTATTATCAATATTTAGATCGAGAAATTGGAGAAATATTAGATTTAGTTGATAAAGATACTATAATAATGATTGTATCTGATCATGGTGCAAAAGCAATGAAAGGATTAATTTGCATTAATATGGCTCTTGAAAGTTTAGGGTTGTTAAAGTTTAAATCTAAACCAGAACCAGGAACTCGATTAAATGATGCTGCTATTGATTGGGAAAACACTTACGCTTGGGGATGGGGAGGTTATTACGCAAGAATCTTTTTAAATGTTAAAGGAAGAGAACCCCAGGGTATTATAAAAAGTGAAAATTTTGACGAGATGAGGGAGAAAGTAATTGAAAAGTTGAAATCCATTAAGGATGATAAGGGTAATTATATGAACAATATTATTTATAAACCTGAAGAAATTTTTGAAGTTATAAATGGAGATGCACCAGATTTGATGATTTATTTTGATGATTTAAATTGGAGATCTGCAGGATCAGTTGGATATGATTCAATGTACTTGGATGAAAATGATACTGGGCCTGATGATGCAGTTCATGATTGGTTTGGTATATATATTATCTATGATCCAATGAAAAAATCAGGGAAAAATTTAGGAATTAAAAATATACTTGATATAGCCCCAACTTCTTTAAAAATTTTAGGAGTGGATATTCCTATTGATATGGAAGGAAATGTAATACATTTTTAAAAAAGGAGTAAAAAAGTAAAAATGGAACATAAAGGATTTACATTATGGTTTACAGGATTACCTTGTTCAGGTAAATCAGAACTTGCAGATGTTGTTGCAGAAGAATTAAAGTCAAAAGGCATGAAAGTAGAAAGACTTGATGGGGATATTGTCCGTAAAAGTTTAACAAGGGATCTTGGCTTTACAGAAGAGGATAGAAACATGAATATAGAAAGAGTTACATTTGTCGC
>JBHLLG010000065.1:7578-14948 GCA_048885925.1 Candidatus Hermodarchaeota archaeon | reverse complement strand
CTTAGAAATTTTAAAAATATAAATCTAAGCGAATATTAATCTTTAAAGTTTTTAAGGTTAATCTAATATTGGATTTAATACAAATTTATAACAAAAGTTTATTAAGATTATTGATTAGTAGAGATATGAAAAAAGGGTTATAGTAAAACAAAATGATATATCAAATTCATGAATTTAAGGATCTAGTGTTGGATATATTAAAAAAGTACGAAGTGAAACAAGCTTCACTTTTTGGTTCAATTGTGAGAGGAAAGATGACTAGCGAAAGCGATTTTACAGGATTCTGTTATAAAACGGATCGAAATTATTGATGAAGCAGTAAAGAATATACCAGATGAATTTAAAGAAGCTCACCCTAAAATTTCTAGGGAACAAATTATTGGGATGCGAGATATTTTAATTCATCAATATTTTGGTATAGACCTAAATCTTACATGGGAAGTCATTGAAAGGGATTTACCAAAATTGAAAAAACATATTATTGCTATAAAAAAAGACTTAAAACGATTCCTTATCTGACATGAAAACCACACACAGTAATTAAAAAAAAAAATTTAGTAATAATAATTATCTCTTTTTCCAGAAATAAATTCCTTGCCCTATTGACCAAAGTATTATAAATAAATAAAATGTCCAGACAGAAAGATAACCTAACGCATTACGTGCCACCGGTGTATATTCTTGAATTATAACACCCCCAAAAGATAGACCTGAAAAAATTCCTACTAAAATTGCAATGATTGCTATTAATTTAGAGTATTTAGTGTTAGTATATTGTAAATATCCAAGCCAAATGAAATTAAAAGCCATAAAACTAAAGAAAAAGCACATTGATATTCTGTGAATTTCATATGCGAGGGTAATTGCTGGATTTAAAGGGAAAATTCCTATTATTATTAGCCAGATTTGACCTATAACTCCTGTAATTATATATATAAAGGTCAATTTATCATCAATACCATTTTTCTTTAAATCTCTTGTTATATACAGCATAAGAAAAATCAAGAAGATTGCGAATAAAACAAGGCCTGTGGAATATGCAATTTGAGCTCCAATTGGTCCAGCCTGTAAATCGCATGAATAATTCGTAAAAATGCTATAAGAAGAATTAAACGGTAAATAAAGCATCAATCCTATTAACAAACCTGCTCCTGTAGCTATAACTGCTAAAAAAGCAAAATATGCTCCATTAAATTTTTCAAAAAAACCCATAATTCTTTTTAACTCCTTTTATTGTAATTTAACATTGGATTTCTTTATTTGATTTTTGTTAGATTCTCCGAATCGATTCGTTGAACTTTAGTATATTTTAAAAAAATTATTATATACTAAAAAATATCGAATTCTTTATTATTCGGTGTCATTTATAAATTAGATTACATTCATATTTAAATATTTCGGTATTAATCGAATAATAAAAATCAAAATTTTAAAAATAGCTTTAATAAATTTAAAATAAAAACATAAAGTTATATGAATCGATTCGAAATAATTCAATACAAAAATATATAAGTAATAAGATTATTAATATAATCGATCTTTCATTATTCGTATTATTAATAATACTTATAAACTTGAATTGATTCTATTAATACAAATAAAGAGAAAAAAAAGGAGTAGTAAGTAATAAAAATTTGTTTTTTAACATTCATTAAATTGTCTTAAAGGTGGCTGATATGGAAGAAAATCAAATAAAACCAACAATTGATATGTCAGTTTTAACAGGAATACGATTACGAATATGGGGTCTATTAAATGTATATCCTGAATTAAGCTTTACTGAGTTAGCAAAAAAATTAAGAAAGTCAAAATCTACAATACATCCTCATTTGCAAAAATTAATCGAGCTTGGAATTGTTGAAATTTCTAAAAGAGAACATATTAGGGCCAATATAGAAGCCCATTATTATTCTTTAACTTCTGATGCTAATGAAATAACTTTAATACCCGCTGATGATCTTTCAAAAGGTTATAATAAGGAATATGTTCAAAAGACTGCTAAATCAGGAAAATCTATAATTATTTATCATAGAAGGCTTTTGGATAAATATATCAAATTCTTAGCATATTTAGAAGAAACTGATTCTGATGATATAGTAGAAATTAGAAAAGGAATTTATAAAACGGTTGATTATACAAAACTCGATATTAGTCACTTTTTTGGGGGTACTTTCTTTTTTACTGAGAATCAATGGAAGAGATGGCAAAAAATACTTTTTGAATTAGCTATAGAATTTGACGAACAGTGTCGCAAGGAGCAAAAGGAAAACCCTAATCAAAAAAAATATATTTATTGGTTTCATATGGGCATACCTGTTAAAATTCTATTTGAAGAATTGGATTTAAAAAAACTTAAAGATAAAAAATAAAAATATTAACCTTTTATTCGAAGCAATAAATCATATCTATTAACTTTCTTTGATAAATTACATTATTCTTTACTATTTTGATAAGTTTATCTATTAAAAATCATTCCAGAATTTTTTAACTGGATCTTCTAACTTATCGGTAATTTTGCTCTCAAAAGTTTGATAATCATCAATACATCCATCCCAGTTATCGTTACTCGTCTCAGGATATTCTTCTATGAATTTCTCAGCTATTTGTTCTAATTCTGCTAAAATTTTTTTTTCCTTATGTTTTTTTGAGGAATTCGCTATAAAAATAAGGTTTTTCTTTTTTATAATTGTGAATCGAATATTTTTAATCTCAAAATTGTTTAACCCTCCATTAGCAATCTCTTGAGCAAATGAATTAAGCGCACTCATTAGCGCGCCAAACAGCTGATCTTCAACCATTTGATGAAAAACTCTGCTGAATATGACGATTCCATCAGACCTTTGAATCCATAAATCTTGAATGGCTTTAACCAAAGTTATACCTCTTCATATGTCCTTAATTATCCTTTTCTTTATCCAATTCGGCAATAAATACCCAATATAAAAGCCAATAATGCTTGAAATCAATAAAAGCCTGAATAATATCAAAGTAATTTCATTCGATGGTAAAGTACTATCAAGAAGTCCACCAATAGCAAAAGAAGGAAAGGCAAATAATAAGAATTTACCTTTAGTTTTCATCTCAATATCCTCGTATTTCATTGTCCGTAGAGAAAAATGTATTCCTGTAATTAATAGTACAATTATAAATATAATAATATAGATAGATAAAAATCGGTTTCCTCCTGCGGTGGTGTCCACAGGAGAGATCTTTATTGCTGCTTGACTCACGTCTGTAAATACAACAAAAAGGAAAACACTATAAAAAAATACAGTTATGACAACCATGATGAGTAAGAAGAGTTTTTGTTTTTCTTTCATTAAAATATTGGTATAGAAACCACACCAACAAATTAAACCAATCGGAAGTGGAATAAAATTAAGAAGCAATATCATCTCAAGAGCTAATCCCTCATTACCTCTAATAAGTGCTATAAAAAATGAAGTACTTGTTCCATACCATCCAGATGCTAAAAAGATAAGATTTACCCCTAAAAGAATGAAATTTTTATTTTTGTTCTTAAAATACTTTGACAAGACGATTAATCCCAAAATAAATGAAACAATTACTACTAAGAGCCCAAGGATCCCATTAAGGATATCTAAAGGTGATAAACTCATAAAGATTCATAATTTCACATTAAGTAAATATTATATAGAGAATTCGATGTCTTCTAATTTAATATTTTCCATATTTTCAGTAATTTTAAAATTATCTTTTTCGATAAATTATATTTTTTTTAACCATTCTAATTGGTTTATAGGACTCTTTTGCTCGTCTTAATCCTTCTATTCCCAAATCTTGTTCTCTATTAACAAATATAGAGTCTACACAGCAGCTTTTTAAGAAGAAATTATTGATTACTTGATAAGACCCTTCATATTCCATATGTGCTTTCTCAATATGAATCACTAAAGTTCTTTCATTTAACATTTCACCAAAAGTATAAGCAGCGCATTTCTCATTCACACAAAGTAATCCACCACTAAAATTAAGTTTCTCGAAGTTATTTAAAGCTTCATATATTGCTTTCTGTTCCGCTTCTAAACTCTCATCTTCAGTGCAAGCTCTCATTATGCACCATTCTAACTGGAGCTCTTTACATTTTTCAACAAGATTCTCGGTTAATAATTTGAAATCATAATTATACTTATCTAAGAATTTTTGTAACCATCTTCTATTTTGCCTATACTTGTTTCCCGCTAAGTTAAGAATCTCTTCTTTATTATAAACATAGTCCCAATTATTCCGATCTTCAAGGTAATCTAAATTTAATTTAGAAAATTCCTTATTTTCTTTTAAGTTAACACAGATTTCCTCTGGAACTCTATGGACTTCAATATTCTCGAGATCTTCAAATAACTCAATAATAATTTTATCTGGATGGGGACCAATTGGAGGAAAGAAGTAAATATAATCCTTAGAGTCTTTTTTAATTGGTTCTCTTCTATTTTTCAAGTAATCATAAGAAAATAAAATTAAGTGTTCTTTAAACTCCAAGAGTAAGAAATTATAGTAATTCCTCCACATGAAGAGGTTAGTAAATGTAAATTCAGAATTTTCTGGTGGATATTTGCTGAAAAATTCATCAAATAGACTTTTATCTGTTATTTCAATTGGCTTTCCAGTGCTAAGATCCATGGTTTATTTATTATTTAAAGAACTTTAAAAGGATTATTCTTTTATTCCATGTACTTAATTTTGGAGTAAAAATGAAAAGAATATTTAAAAATAATAGATTTAGTATTCTTAATATGGATGAAATAAAAAACATTATTGATGAATTGGGAATTGCTGCGTTAGAGACTAATGTAAAAATAGCTGCAGTTGCTGTAGTGTCTGATTCAGGAAAATTAGTTTTCCAGACAGAAAATTGGGATCTAACTAATCAAACAAAAACTATTTTAAATGTTATTAAAGGAGAAAAATCATTTGTTTTAAGCAATGTAGAATATTCCGTTGATGAAACTACGACTGAAGGGATTGTTGGAACAAGCGCAAATGGGATGGGACATATATTATTCGCTCCATTTCAAGGCGGATTGCTTTTATCATATGCTATGCCTCAAGCAGACACTCCCAAAGCATTAACTTTCCTTAAAAGTTTTTCGATGAGACTGAATGGGAAAGTTTAAATAAAAATTATATTTGAGAGTTTTTCACCGATGGATTTTTGGTTAATCATAAGATTTATTTTCCTCATAATTCTGATAATTTTTGGAATATTTTTTTTCATTGTATTTGTTTTATTAAGAATAATTCGTAAATATCATAAATTTCCTATTCCTAGCTTTATGACACGCTTAATTGATAATCCAATTAGGAGGAAAATAATTCAAAAACCTAAAACTGTTGCTAAACGGATCAGACTCGAACCTGGAATGATTGTTATTGAAATAGGACCCGGAAAAGGGAGTTATACTAAAGCACTAGCTCATGATATTCTACCTGATGGAAAGGTATACACGATAGATATTCAAGAATCTATAATTAATCGTTTGAAAAAAAGAATTGAAAAAGAGAATATCAAGAATATAATCCCTAAAATCGATGATGTGTATAATCTATCATTCGATGATGAAAGTGTTGATCGCGTTCTAATGATCGCTTGTCTTCCTGAAATTCCTGATCCAATTAGAGCTCTTAAGGAAGTTAAACGAGTTCTAAAACCAAATGGGTTGATATCTTTAAGTGAAATGCTTCCTGATCCTGATTACCCGAGAAGAAAAACGGAAAAAAGATGGGCTAAACAGGCTGGATTTGAATTGGATGAACAATTTGGTAATTGGTTTATTTATCAATTAAACTTTAAAAAGAAATAATAAATCAATTAAAAAATGAGCGATTTCAATTTTATCATTTTTCAATAATTTTTCATAAAATCTGTATAACTCTTATTTTATATTAATCGTGTTTAAATTACTTTTTTTTGTTAGAAGAACGACTAATTCTATAAATATCAATAAGTTTTAAGTCAATAAATTATAATAAAAATTTATATCGTTAATTTTAGTCGTGTTAAAATGTCCAAAATAGATCTGGTGATAGAAGCTCAAAATTTAGTTAAAATTTACAAGCAAGGCAATGTAAAGGCCGTAGATGGTTTGAATTTAAACATTCGCAAAGGAGAAATCTATGCATTCATAGGAGCGAATGGATCTGGTAAAACTACGGCAATAAAAATGTTAACAGGTGTTCTAGATCCTACTTCTGGATCGATTAGTATTTTCGGTTTAAGTCTTTCAAAAAATAGAAAAATAATAGCTCGTAATATCGGGATAGCTCCCCAAGATTATTCTTTATACAACGATCTTACAGTTATAGAAAATATCAAATTTTTTGCAGGGTTGTACGGAATGAATAGGCGTACATCGAAAGCAAAAATGAACCATTTAATCCAAATTTTACGTCTTGAAGACAATAAAGATACTTTAATTTCTAATCTTTCGGGAGGGATGAAACGTAGAGTTAGTATAGCTTGTGCATTAATACACTCCCCTCATATTGTATTTTTTGACGAAGCAACAGTTGGAATTGATCCAATTCTCCGTAAATTTTTCTGGGAGTATTTTAATAAACTTAAGAAAGAAGGATTGACCCTTATTATTACTTCACATGTCATGGATGAGGCAGAAAGAGCAGATAGGATTGGGTTAATACGCGCTGGCAAACTTATTGACGAAGGAACACCTAAGTTATTGAAAGAGAAACATCATGTTAATACAATTGAGGAAGTATTTTTAAAATTAAGTGATGAAATGATTAAAGATGACTGAAGAAAACATTAAAAATAAAAAACCAAGGGAACAGTTTAAGTCATCGCATTTCTCTTTTAAAAGGGTTTTTTTGATAACGCGCCGTGTATTACGACAAATTAGTCGTGATCGTCGAACTTTTGGAATGATTATTATAATGCCCATTATAGTAATGCTAATTTTTGGTTTTGCACTTGGAGGAGATATAAAGAATATTCCAATTTTAGTTGACAATGAAGATATAGGTTATACAGGTATGATTGCTCCTGGCGTTAATGAAACTTTTTCATTTGGTGAAAACATAACGAACGCTCTACAAGAAGATGATAGAGTACATTATCATGCAGGAAATTTTCTTAGTAATAAAAAGAATGTAGATGATGGTCAATATTATGCTGCAATTTATATTCCATCTAATTTTTCAGAGAGTATTTATAATAGAACTCAAGGAGATCAAATTAATGTTACTCTCTTTCTTTATATTGACGCTACTAAGCCCTCAATAAAAGCTACAATTCTTGTTGCTTTACAAGATGCTATGCAATCAGCTCTTGGTGGTAAAGGAATAATAATTGATGAAGAATTTGCTTTTGGAGGAGTTGAATTTACTGGATT
>JBHLLG010000065.1:0-7478 GCA_048885925.1 Candidatus Hermodarchaeota archaeon | reverse complement strand
ATGCAATCAGCTCTTGGTGGTAAAGGAATAATAATTGATGAAGAATTTGCTTTTGGAGGAGTTGAATTTACTGGATTGGATACCAGTATTCCTTCAGTAATAGCTTTTGTAATTAGTTTTCTTATATTATTAATCTCATTACTCACGATAAAGCGAGAATCTTTAGGTGGTACAGAAGAACGATTATATGCTACTCCCTTACGATCATCAGAAAGATTGGTCGGTTATACATTTGCATTAACAATTCTCGCCCTTATTATGGTGACAGCTATTTTAATAATTAGTATTGTTTTATTTGGCGTTATTATTCAAGGAGATATCATTTTACTTGTTATTATGCTCTCATTGTTCTCTCTTCTTCATGTCCTCCTAGCTGTATTCTTATCAAATTTTGCTAAAAATGAGTTACAAGCGATACAAATCGCGCCATTAATCGCTCTTCCCTCTATGGCATTAAGTGGATTGCTCGTTCCCGTAAATAGTTTTCCATTCTTTGTACAAATCATTGCAAAATTTATCCCATTATATTATGGGAATCGGATATTTGAGGGAATAATGCTAAAAGGATGGAACATTATACAATTATGGCCAGATATACTTATAATTACCATAATGGCTTTGATATTTCTTGTATTAGCAATATTTACTGTAAAAGATAAAATTAAAGCATAAAAGATTTTAAATACAAAATGGACTATTATGCATTTTTCGGATTATCATCATCTACATCATCAAACTCATTTAATTCTTCTTGATCATGAAAATAGCAGCACCCTTTTGAAATGCGATACTGATCTTCCTCAACAACTTCTTGAGGATCATCCCCTTTACTAATTAAAACTTTTTTCCACTGTTTCATTATTCATCAATCAAAATTGCAGAATTACCCTTTTAAAGGTTATCCATTAGATTTATTAATGATCGGAATAATTCACTTCACTATAATAATTGAACTTAAAAAAAGTAAAATTAAATTATGAAAATAGAAGGATTAAAGATACATAGGAAATTATCTTGGTTGCTTGCTTTTTTTTCATTAGCTGTGCTTATTATTGTCTCTCTACGTAAATTTCTCGAAGTCTATAATTTTTATCCAATTCTCCACCTAGGAGCTGAATGGATTTTATTGGGAATTCTAATCATACATTGCACGCTCTCTCAGAAGTATCTGAAACTCTGGTGGCCCCGTATCTTTAAAGGTCTAAAGAATAAAAGAGCGCGCCCTTTATACACATTAAGGCTAATTCAACTTATTACAAACAGAGCAATAGTTATCTTCGCTGCACTCGTGGTATTATCTGGTTTTGGTTATTACGAATGGTATGCTAACAGTATTGGGATTGTAATACCGTTTAAAATGCATCAGTTTTATGATTTAGTCTTGTTAATCTTAATTGTAATCCATATTTCTGTTGGATTTAAATTCATGTTTATAAGAAAGAGAATGAATGTTAAGGTTTTAGATGTCTTCATTGTTATATTTTGTTGTACTCTAATTTTAATCCTAACAATTTTAATCATTTTGTAATGGAGGTAAACTCTTGAAAATCTACAAAATTTTAAGTAATGGAATTATAATACGTAATCTTCAAGAATCAGATGTTAAATCCTTAATTGATCTTGTAGACAAAGTTTTTGTTGATGTTTTAGTATCACCAACAGTTCAACGATTGTTAAAATATTATCCTAAGTTCTCATTGCAAGACAATCTTATTGTTTTTGATACAAATAAAAATAAAATAATAGCCTTTCTTTGCCTTCTTAGAGGGATATTTATACTCAATGGAATAAAGATTCCCTTTGGGCAAATGGAAATTGTAGCAACCGATCCTGATTATCGTTATAGAGGTTTTATTAGAGAATTGAATCTTGTTTATGAAAAGCTTGCTTCTGAATATAACTTACCCTTATTAATTATTCATGGGATTCCTTATTTCTATCGTCAATTCAATTATGAATTTGCTTTGTCATCAGAAAGTTCTCTAACAATTTCACTAGAAATTATACCTACTTTAAACAATAATGAAGTTGAACCAGTAATTATTAAGAAAATAAATAATATTAATGATTTTGAAAATTTTTTATCCTGTCGAGCGAAACGTAATCTATTTTTAGATCTTTATCGTGTAGTTGAAAAAGAACATTGGGAATACATTTCTCACGGAAAACTAGGCGAAGTTGGAGGTATGGAGCTATATTTAATAAAAAAAAATGAAAAGATCATTGGAAGTTTTTATCTTGAGATATTCTTTAATACAATTCAAATTAGAGAATTATGGCTTAAATCTGTCCATTATATGCCATCAGTCTTGCGATTTGTTAAGAGTATAGTAAGAGATTTTAATATACCTCTTGGTGTTTCTCGACCTGCCCAAGAATCACTTATTCCCTATTTAGAACAAATAACAGAATCTAGATTTCCCAAACCTTATGCTTATTATGTTAGAATTCCATCAATTATGAATTTCTTAATACTAATTAAACCGCTTTTAGAAATACGGTTAGCAGCCTCAGAATTTAAAGAATTATCAGAATCAATTACGATCTCTTGTTATACTGAAGGTTACGTTTTAAATTTTAAGGATGGACAACTTATAGATATAAAAGAATTGAAACTTATTCCACGTGAGGAATCTCATATTAGAATTCCTCCTCTTATTATATATCAACTCTTGCTGGGATACCGTACTATAGACGAGCTTGAAAATGTCTACCCTGATGTTTTTGTTAATGCATTCTATAGGGCTTTAACTCAAATATTATTTCCAAAGGTTAAAGCAAGTATTACACCTTCATTATGAATATTGGACGTATGGTTACAAATAAAATCAGATAAGAAAAATAAAAAAAACGATTAAATAAATTAAATATTTATAACTTTTTAATTATTAATTCAGCCATACGATTTGAGAAACCGCACTCGTTATCATACCAACTAAGTACAAAAATTTCATCTTCTATAACTTTAGTCCATAATCTTTAGAGGATTAGAAAGTAAGAGAGTTCGCCCTATATACATATTTCGATTGATACAATTAATCACAAATAGAGAAATTGTTATATTCGCAGCTCTTGTGGTAATATCTGGTTTAGGATATTGTAAATAGTATAATAAAAGCATTGGAATAGTAATACCGTTTGAATTACACGTGTTTTACGATTTAGTATTCTTAAATTTAATCATTATCCATGTTACTGTTGGATTTAAATTCTTATTTATCAGAAAAAAATTGAAACCTTGGATTTCTAATCTTTTTATAATTTTACTAACTACTCTCTTAATAATTATAATTACTCTGTTAAATTTTATACTTTAATCGGTTTATTAGAATACATAAAGCTTTTTTAAGAATCTTTTATTTTAGCAAAAATATAGAACATCAATAATTGCACAACTATTTTATGGAAAATTTAGGAATTAAAGGCATTAATATTTCTTTGTCTTTTAAACTTAAGATTGCTTTTAATAATTCATATTCTTTACCAGGGTAAAGAATTTGAGCAAAATCACTAATAAATTTATCAAGATAATAACCTTCTTTTAAACTCTCAGATTCAAATTCTTTAATTACAATTTTTTCCCATTTACTAAATTTTTGATCTTCTTTTAAATTGTTTTTATTTAAAATATGAGCGTAGGAGAAGGAGATTTGGAAATATTTATTAACAAAAGGTTCAATTAATTTATTATCTAATACTTCTCCCTGCCAATCTTCAAACATTTTTCTTAAGCTGAAATTTAATTCTTCGACAAAACTTCTAAGGTTTTGTTTAAGAGTTTGTGAGGGAGTTCTTAATAGCAATAAAGCTATATTTATATAATTTTCCTGTTCAACAATAATACGAAAGTGGTAAAATGATAATTCATTAAGATTTTTTTCATGATCTTTTTCTTTTGAGAATTTAAGGCTAGATCCAAATGATGTAATAGCTTGTAAAAATCCACTTATTAATATAGGATCTAACGGAATCTCGCTTATTTGCGTTGAGTATATAGGGACACCAGAATCTTTTTCGATAATCATTAATAACCGAATATTCCTAGCATCCTCAAACTTACTCATAAGTTTCAAATATTCTTTTTGTTTTTTTCTCAATTTTGGATTTATAATTAATTTTTTAACTAAAACATAAGAAGAAACTATTCCTATTATTATAATTCCTAAATATATTCCAATTATTGAGATATTTTTCATTAGATCATCAATTGGTGAAATTACTCTTATTGAAATGGGTAAAGTAGATGCTGAATTAATATAATCAGAACCTGTAAAATTCACTATTATTTGATGTACTCCCGAGGTGGAGGGAATTTTTAATACTGCATTTGCTATTCCACTCCCATTTGTGAATGCAATTTCTTCAACATTTCCTATTCTAAAAATTAATGGAATGTTTGGAATAGCTGTTCCATTTTCTTTATATATTACTTTAGCTAATATCTGAAGATTAGACTCGCCAATGATTTTATTCGGTAAATCATTAGTAAATAAAATAATCTCTATATCATATTTCGGAATTACTGTAATATTTGTAATAAAATAATTAGAGTATATTTCTGAAGTTCCTCTATAGGAAATATTAATAATTATATTTGTTTCAGAGTAAGGTGCGTAAATGTTCTCTTCTATTTTTCCAAATGCATCAGTGTATCTTGTAAAAGAAGTAGAACTAGAAGTATTAGTATAATATAAAGAGAAATGAATCGGAGAATCTTTTAAAGGCTCACTTGTTTCTAATATTGAAAAATTGCATGAAATTGAAAATTCATTTCCTTCATAAATTGTTAGAGTTGAAAAAACAAAGTTTGCGGTAACATTCCATTTTGGAATAACTTCAATTTGTTTATAATGAAGAGAAGTTTCAAAGCCTTCTTTTTGAGCCGTAAACAAAATTGTAAAATTTCCTGAGTTTAAATTGGTTAAGTCAATTTCTTTTTGATAAAAACCTTGAAATATAAAATCTAAATTTCCTTTTATTTCAGTATTTTCTAAAACAATCCAAGAGACGTTTGCATAATTAATAGGAACGTTATGAAATTTATCCGTAAAGACTGATGATATAGTAATTTCAGAATCTTCATAAAATGGATCTATAGGACTAACATCTAATTCTGTTGGGATTGGTCTAATTAGAGTAGAGACACTAAAAGATAAAGTAACATATTGTTCAATTGATACCTTTACAGTAATATTCAGATCTAAATAATTATATACTGGACTAAGCCCTGTAGAATCAAGAATAATTTTATAATATCCTATGTCTAAAGGATTTTTTGTAGTTTTGTAAATTTCCGACCATTGAAGCAAGTTTAGATCGAGGTGTGCCTCAATATATCCATTTTTTAAAGGAGAGCTGGTTAAAACATCCCAAACATAGATTTTTATAAATCTTGTAGTATCATTTACGTATGGTATATTAAACTCTGATATAAGCCAACAATTATATGACTCATTAAAATACGCACCCTCTACAATAGTGAAATTAGAACTCATTCCTGTAATATTTAATTGTCTAAAGATAAAAATATCAAAGAAATTAGGTCGATATATGCCAATAGAGATATTATAAAGATTAACACTTGCATCTATTGTGAAAATAGCAATTCTATAGTTTCCATTATCTTCATTAAATATTTGATATTTTTTAGTTAAAGAAAAATCTAAACCCCATTCATTCTGAGTATCATTATTATATACTTTAATAATTGCATCTGTTATAGGATCTCCTGTTGTACTTATATTATAATATAAATCCATCTCTGTTTCCTCGCCTAAAAATAAATTTTCCTTAATATCTTTAATGATATTAATTTGGCTATCCCATATGGGATATAGATAAATATTGTCTATTTTTGCTGTAAAATTAAGTAAGTTTTCAGATTCATTAGATACAACTATTACTTTTAGAAAAAACTCGTAATTGTTATCAAGCTGAAGATACTGGGAGACATTTAATCTTATATCTTTCCAAGAATTTGAAATTCCAATATCAGTTTTGTTTAGAATCAATGTAGTATTAAAATATACTTCAATATATAGAGATTTAACTCCAGTATTGTTTAAAATATTATAACTGAAAATTAATTGATATTTAGAAATTGTTGAATTTTTGTAAAAAGTTTGATTTAATGAGCTCCATCCATTAGTTAAGGTAGTTACATTTTGAAATGAAGAAAATCCAAAATTCTCTTCTATTGGATCGTAATATGATTTATACTTTGAACTTGAAGTTGAATTTGTCCAATGATCTATTGAAGCAAACTCTGAATTTTTTAATAAATTAGTTGTTGGAAATTTGAGAAAATAGGCATCATCTATAAATAATTCAAATTCAGAGATTTCTGTTGTATATACGCTTAATGTAATTTCAAATGCAATTAAAAAATCCCCTCCACTTTTTATATAATCTGGTACTAACAACGAAATAGGCGTATATTCAAAGGTAGAATAATAATCATTTGTCCAGATAAATGTCTCGTTAATCTTACATGATAATGTAGCAAGAGAGATATTTTTGAATTTTGGTATATTTATTGTAAAATTTAACTTATATGAAACATTTAATAGATTCTCTACTGAAATAGACTGATTAACATACACTTTTTCTTCGAAACTTTTTGGTACTGGCTGTAATTTATAAGCCCCAACCATGTCAATTCTAACTCTATCCATTGATTGATCCATATTACAATCTATATTGAAAACATCTTGTGGAGAATTTAATCCTTGTATAGTAATATTTAATTGTATTTCTATATAGCCTGGATAATATACTTGACCATAACCTCCAGGGGGATTGTTAGAATGTTCATCATAGAGGGTAATTGTTGCATCATTATTACGAGTTAAAATATATAGTATTATTATATCCCCATTTTCTAATGGTTCTTTAAATCTTACATCTAAATAATCATTACGAGCTACATCGATATAATTACCATCTATAATCATTAGTTTATCAGTTACATCTTTTGGACCTCCAAAAAATTCATCGTGCATTGCGTTTACTATTGGAATACTACTTATTTTAATTTCTGAAGCAGGACTGTAATGACTGATGTTTGCTTTTTTTTGGGTTGAGCTCCATTGGGCAGTTACATTATCACTACTTTCAAATTGCCATGGAATCCCAGTATCAAAGTTAGAATCTTGAAATAAATTCTCTAAATCGAAAGGTGATTCTCCAAATGATATTTTAGGAGACTTAGGATTATTATCAAAAGACTCCATCCTTAATTTATTATCTGATTTATCAAAATATTCACAAAAATAAATTAAAAAAAAAAATGATAACATTAAGACTATACTAACTTCTATTTTTTTTTTAAAATTCACTTCCTCAACCCAGATAAATAAATGTATTCAATAAATACGTGCTATAATGATCATGAAAATTTTAATATAAAAATATGATGAATGAATTAAATATCACTCTCTCGAAAGTAAATTCCCTTTTTGGAGGATTAGAACAAATCG
>JBHLLG010000064.1:0-15199 GCA_048885925.1 Candidatus Hermodarchaeota archaeon | reverse complement strand
AACATATTCGTGAGTGCTTTTGATTTTTCCTCAACAAAATTCTTTGTACTAATATTAGCTATAGTTATTATCCTCCTAGTTGTAGTTTTTTTGGTTTTACCAAATTTCACAGGAGATATTACTGGAATAAAACTAAGTGTAGGTTTACCATGGGAATTTTACATGCTAATGTCAATAATTTTAGTTATAATATTAGGGATCGTAATGATTAGTACGAGATTCGAATATTACAAAATTGAAAGGAATGAAATTATTCATAAAGCCGGAATTTTCAGCTCAGCTGAGAGATTTCCAGTAAAAAGCTTACGATTTAAAAAGGAGATTCCTGATGTATTTGAATTTTTTATGTTGAGAGCTGGTAAGCTTACCATTATGCCAGGAAAAGCGGATGAAGTTATGATTCTTGATACAGTTCTGAATATCAATAAAAAAGAAAAACAACTTGATTGGTTGTTATCTCACGTTTCAGTAGAACCTGATGAAATAGACTCATAAAATCACAAATATAATTTTTACTTTTTTTTAAAATTTTTATTTTTACTACAATAAAATAAATATGGATAAGTTTAAGTTATAAATCTTATTTTTAATTACACTAATGTCGCACCCACCAATAATTTTATTTGATTTTGATGGTGTTATAATAACTCAGAAAGCTCTAGAATTTACCGCATTGTTTTATTTGAAAAAGAAATTTTATAAGTGGCAAAATACAAAAAACTTAAGATTGATTGATCTGGCGAGACTTTTTGAAGAATCAGATTCAAAAAATAGATTAGTAGCTTTAAGGAGAATAAATAAAGCATACAAGAACTTTATCCCTAGTATTTGGAGGAGAAATCTTTTTTTCGTAAAGTTTAGAGATACATACCCAAAATATGAAAAGTATGAATGTTTAAAACCAAATTTAGAAGAAATTCTAATCCAATTTAAAAAATCCGGTATTATTTTGGGAATTGTTTCAAATACAAGTAAAAAAAGACTAATTTATTTTCGAGAAAAATTAAATTTGGATAAATATTTTTCTATTTTTATTTCTCGCAATGATACGCCTTTTAGGAAGCCAAACCCTTTTCCAATTATAGTAGCGTTAATAAAAATTAAAAAAAAGTTCAATTTTTCAATAAGTAAGAAGAATGTATATTATATTGGTGATCTTCCGGCTGATATTGAATGCGCTAGGAATGCAGAGGTCAAGAGTATTGCTTTATTGTCTGGTCATGGAACAAAAAAAGATTTAGAGAAATCTAATCCTACTTATTTAATTCCAGAGATTAAATATCTTTTAGAAATTGAAGAATTCAAAAAATTCTTATTGAACTAAATACTCTATGCTAATATATATGTTTAATCTTGATGAATTTGAGAATAGTCCCATTCTTGAGAAAGTAGAAAAGCTTAACAAGTATCTAATTAAAAACAAAAGTGATAAAATACAAAAAGCCATCAAAGAATTAGAAAATCTCTTAGATCAACGTAAAGATATAGTACCTATTACATATATTTTAAGCATTCTGGCAGAAAATAGGTTGGAACTTATTTCTGAACAATTAATTCAAAAGATTGGTCTTTTTCTTCATTCTGATAATCAGAAGTTACAAATAAATTCATTAATCATAATTGGATTTGCAATGTTAGCAAATTCAAAATATATTGACGTATATTTCCATGAATTCACTAAATTTCTTACAAATGAATCTAATGACATCAGAAATAATATTCATTATTTCTTGTTAGAACTAGTAAAATCAAACCCAAATTTATCATATTCCTTAGTTGATAATGTACTAATGAGTTTTTCAATAGAAAAAAATGATTATAATATAATTTCCTTATTAGAATTACTTGAATTTTGTGATGAATTGGAATTTGATCAACTATATAATTTTAGAGATGTTTCAAAATCAATAATATCTGCTTTTCAAGACACTAAAGTATCTGAAATTTATACTAAATTGAAATTAATAATAAAAAAATATTTTCCATCATTCGAAAATCTAGATTGGGAAAATCAAGATTCGGAAAAAATAAATTTTTCAATAGAAGATCAATTTTTAATGAAAAAGCATAATTTTACTTCTATAAGTAAGAATTCAGATATAATTTTAAAAGATTATATGAAAAAATTTGCTAAATCTAATCTAAAGGATAAAAAAGTCTATTTTTATATGAAAACAAAGGATAATGTAATTTTCATTTATGAATTAGAAAAAAGTAAATTACACAAATTTTTTGAAACCGAAATAAAAATATCTAACGAAAAAATCAGCAAGATGTTCTCCAATATCATAGATAATGATTCTGAATTGAAGAGATTCATCAAAACATTAATTAAATTAAAAATTGTTAAAGGTTATTATTCAGATACAGGATTCTTTTATCCTTATGGTTATATAAAGTCAAAATTTTTAGAAGATTTACAAGAACATGGATCTCTTAATGTTGAAAAATTTAATTTTATTCCAAGAAAATTTATTGAAAAGTCGATTAATGATATTTCTGAATATACTAATCAAAAATTCTTAAAGAGTAAAGATAATGTTTTATATTTTTCTTTAAAAAAAATTCAAAATGAAATAAATATTGATGCCGCAAAGAATACTATCATAGATTTAAAATCATATCGAGATATTTTAACAGAGGAAGATTTCATTAAATTAATAAAACGTTTACCAAAAGAATATTTATCGGATTTCCATAAAGGAACTCAATGGTTAACTAACTTAGGCATACAAAAAATTACCAATGAAGTTCAAAACTCTAAAATTGTAGGTTATTTCGATATTTCTAAGATTTCAGAAAAGCTCAATATCGGACAACTTCTTTTATTAGATGTATTTGATCAGTTTGTGGATCTTAGGAGTGGAATTTGGGATAAAACAAAAACGGTTTTCTATTATTCTAAATATGTAAAAGATAGAATAAATGAAATAAATGTACTTGTTAATGAAATAGATAAATCAAAACAAATTAATAAGATCTCTAATGATCTTAATATAGATAAGAATCATATTCTCACCAAAATTGACGAGAATTTACAATTAATTGCAGAAGAAATAAAACAAAAAGACCAAATAAGAATAAATGAATACCTTGAAAAAACAGGTATGGAAATTGATTCTTTTTTGAAATTTATTGATGATCTAAATATCTCTTATTTTAAGAAAGCGGATTTGTTAATTTTTAATCCAACCAAAATAGAAGAAGCTAAGAACGAGATTAAGCATATGCTAATTGATAAATCTAAATCTAATGAGTTTATTTCTATAGGAACTTATGATCTTCAATCAAAATTGATTAAAGACTTGATTAATGATTTAATTATTGATGGAAAAATGAAGGGAATCTTTTATGAAAATAACGGAGAAGGTTTTTTTTATACTGAACGAGGAATTCGTAAGTTAATGATCGAAAACAGTTTTTTGTTTTCTTTTCATGATTTATTTTATGGAAAAGAGTTAAATCAAACAGAGATTGAATTATTAAGAGAGATTTTTGATGATTTAATAAAAGATCGTAAAATAAAAGGAACTTTTGATGAAGAAACTTTAACTTTTTCTAGTGATGATGTAATATTTGCTAAGGATTATAATACAATTGTTTTTGAGTTTGAAAAAATGGTCAATAATCACACTAAGATGTTTGAAACTGAATTTCAAAAAATAAAGAAGATATTAATTAAGAAACAAGAAACGATCTATCCTCAAGAAATAAAAGTCATTCAAGAAATTATAGACCGAATTAATGAAAAATATATTAATTGGAGAAGTGGTTTAGAAGCATTTATCAGAAAAATGAATAAAAAATTATTAAGAGAACAAGGAGTAAGTGTAAGGAAGCATAAGAATCATTTTATAAAAGAAAAACAAGAAGAAGTAAAGTCTTTAGAGGAAGATCCTGAAGTTTTTGAGCTAATGGATAAATTCAATGGGTGGATTAAATTATTTAACAAATTAGAACTTAAATATCCAAATATAATTTTTTATCAAAAACGTTTAATTAACAATCCAAAGGATGAAGAATCTAATAATAAATTGAATGAGCTGTTGGCAGAATTGAATTTAGTTTAATTTATATTACTTTTTTTTTTTAATTGAATTAAGGAACTCATCCACATCAATTTGTTCATTTGCCATTATTTTATAAGTTTTAGGATTGGTTATCCCATTTAAATTTAAAATTCCTTCTTCTTCAAGATATTTTAGAGCTCTCCAAATAAAATTAATCTTAGAACGATTTGAAGATTTGATATTACAACATCTTCTTATTCTCTTTGTATTTACTAAGGATACATTATTTTCTATTAACTTATTTATCGCTTCAACAGTATCTTTCAAATTTTTAATAAAAAAATCCATTTTTAAAAGAGCTCCCTCTTAAAGTATATTTAGATATACTCTCCTCAATTAAATTATTAATTTAAAAAGTTAAATTGATTTTTTTAGTATAATAAAATTATGTCGAGAACTATATAAAGTTTCTTCATAAAAAATTCCTTTTATTTTGAAAAGCAGAAATTAATAAAAATATGAAGTAATTTTCGGTCTAATGTTATATAGTTTTAAAGAAAATTTAATGTCGAAAAACTCTTTTACCGCAAAACACTAAAGCACAGTTTAATTCATCTGCTCGCTTAATGACATCTTGATCTCTAATAGAACCCCCCGGATTTATAATAGCTTTCGTTCCAGCTTCAACAGCTACTTCTAATCCGTCAGGGAATGGAAAGAAGGAATCTGTTCCCATAAATGAATTTTTCAATTCATCTTTATGACCAAAATCAATTGCTTTTTGAAAAGCTAATTTTACTACTTGAACTCGACTCTGCTGTCCTGCACCTATTCCTATTGTATAAATTCCATTATCGTATACCTGAACAAAGCATGCTGAATTAGACTTAGCCCATTTTGAAACTTTATAGGCAAAAATTAAAGCTTCTTTTTCAACTTCATTCACATTTCTTTTGCTAACTACGTTCCATTCTTTTATTACTGGTTTATTATCATATTCTTGAACAAGCATACCCCCCAATACTCCTTTTATTTCAAGATTTTTATAAATTTCTGTTCTTTTTTTAAGAAAATCATTAAATTCTATGAGGATTAAATTTCTTTTTTGCTTTAAGATTTCTAAGGCATCATTTTCGAATGAAGGAGCCATTAAAACTTCAAGAAATATTTTTTTTTCATTTATAATAAAATCTGCCACTTCTTTGGTTAATTCTTTGTTAACACCCCAAATGCCCCCGAATGCAGATAAAGGATCTGTGCTATAAGCATACTTTATTGATTCCAATTGATCTTTTTTATCAATCGCTACACCATTAGGACTTGTATGTTTTAGAATAGTTGTGACATAATGTTCAGTGCCAAAATCCAGGAGCATTTGCATACAAGAATCAATATCTAAATAATTATTAAAGGAGAGTTGCCTTCCACTTACTTGATTAAGATTATGAAGTCCTAATTTTGAGGAGCTATCTTTAAAATATGCAGCTGCTTGATCCCAATTTTCTCCATATCGGCAGTCTTGTACTTTTTCATATATTTTTATAAAGGTATTAGGAAAGATCGCTTCTGGAGTATAGTATTTTTGTAAAAAGTTTGCGATAGCAGCATTATAATCAGCCATTATACTAAATACCTCTTGAGCTAAAATCAATCTTGTTTTTTCTGTAATAGCTCCTTTATACTTTCTTAACTCTTTAATAATCTCTTCATAATAATCAGGACTTGGGACTACTATTACATCAGGAAAATTCTTTGCAGCAGCTCGAATCATTGTTGGACCTCCAATATCAATGAGTTCAAGAGCATCTTCAAGTCTAATACCTGGCCTCTCAATTGCTTCTTTAAATTGATATAAATTACAAACGACCATATCTATAGGTTTAATATCATAAAGATGTGCTTCTTCCACATCTGATCGATAATTTCTACGATAAAGAATTCCTCCTTCAATTTTTGGATGGAGGGTTTTAATTCGTCCATCAAACATTTCGGGAGAATCTGTAAAGTCCGAAATATTTATGAATTTAATTCCATTTTTAGCTAATAACTCTCCTGTGCCTCCCGATGCTAAAATTTCAACCCCAAATTCATTTTTTAATACTTTTACAAAATCTAAAATCCCAGTTTTATCAGACACACTAACAATTGCTCTTTCAATTTTCTTCATGAAAACTCATTATAATTTCTTTTAGTTGATAATAATATTAATTATAATTTCAAACTAAATTTTACTGATCTTAAAAAGTATTTAATGTGAAATTAATAAGTGTAAAAAGAACATTAATCAAATTGGATTAAATTATTTTTTTACTAATTTTTAAAGCATTTTTTCCAGCTAGATATTTTAAAACTTACCAATAAGGTCATGCGGCTGAGTTTCTCTTTGACCTACAATAGAAACGATTCCTAGTGAGGCTTTCTTCATATCTTTAATAGATTTTGCGCCCGCATAAATCATTCCGTTAGCTAAACCTTCTCTTAATGTCTCTAAAACTCCAGCTACGTCTCCTACATAAGGAACGTAATTAGATACACCCTCTGTTAGTATTTTTGATCCTTCTATATAACGATCTGAGATATAACCAGAAGTTCTTGCTTCTTTACTTCCCATACCTCTATATACTTTTACTTTTCTCCCTGCAATCGTATCTATAAATCCAGGAGATTCATCTGTACCTGCGAAAAAATGTCCAGACATAATAAGATCAGCACCACTGGCAAACGCTTTTGGTAAATCACCGGGATTTTTGAAACCTCCATCAGCAATAAGAGATAATTTAGAATTATAATCTTGTATTGCATCAGCAACTTGAGCTGTTGCAAAGAGAGTGGGAGCTCCAACTCCAGTTTGTATTGAAGTAGTACATATAGAACCAGAACCCATACCAACTTTTAAACCGATAAACTTTTCTTCCGCAAAATCACATTTTGTAAGTAGATATTCTGCCGCCGCATAAGTACCTATATTACCAAGAACAAAATCTGATTCTAAAAATCTCATCAGCTTTTCCGTACCTTGTATGTCAACTCTCTTAAAAAAATCTGCTACATCAATGAAAAAAATATCAACATATTTATCAATTTCTTTAAGTAATTTTTGGTTTTGAGAAGACTCTGGAAATTTTGGAGATAAAGCAAGAGCACATAATAAATGTCCCTCTTCATCTTTAGAAGCAAAAGGAAATTCTGGTGCCAAATCTTTTTTTGTTATTAAACCTTTTAGATATCCTTTATCATCTATAATTGGCAATTTTTCCTTACGTGACTCATATAATATTTTTAAAGCTTCTTCTCTTGAAGCACCTGGTTTAATAGAAATAATATTTTTAGTCATATAATCCTTGACTTTACCATTTTGTATGTCATGTTCAAAGAAAGGAATATCTCTTTTAGTAAAAATCCCACATACTTTCTTATCTTCATTGGTAACGACAATACCACTAATATTAAAATTTTCCATCATATACTTTGCCTTAGAGACACCTGCATTTGGATTGATTGTTGCAACATGTTCATCATCAATTACAAAACTACGCGCTCTTTTTACAATTCTACACATTTCTAACTGCCTTTCATAAGAACAATTACGATGTAAAACACCAAGTCCCCCATGTAAAGCCATATTGATAGCCATCAATTCCTCGGTTACTGTATCCATCGCGGAAGACATTATAGGAAGAGGAAAATAGTAATTTCCTAATTTCGACGATAAATCTACTTCAATAGGGCTAAAATCTGTGAATCCAGGGAGTATCAGAACGTCATCAAAAGTCGCAATCAGTTCTTTTTCATGTATTTTATTTCTATAGTATCGTGAAATAATTAATCACCGATTTTTATCAATAATTGAATTTTAATAATAAAGAAAACTAAGCTTTTAAAATTTTGCTCTTAGACTATTATTCTAAGAATAAACTAAAAAAAAAGGAAATAATTTTAATTTTAAACAGGAATATCCCGTTTATTAAAAACAACTACAGATAAGGCGGTTAATATAATAGAGTAAGTTGAGAGGAATGTAATTTTTAATGGGACCATTTCCCAGTTACTATTCACAAGCAGATTCGACATATCAGAATAGTAAAAAATGCTGATATATTTAATGTTTTCTATAATCTCACCAAAACTCTGCCAGAATTGACCAATCGCATAGAGAAAAATTATCACACCAAAACTAAAGACAAGAGATTTCTTAGTTTCCATGAATGTTGAGAAGAAGAATCCCGTGGAAACAATGCATAAATTCAATAAAATCATTGCAAAGAAAGCTATTAAGAATTCCGCCCAGGGAACTTCGCTGGGAGAAACATTTGGCATGATGATAATACCTAGAATTACAGCCAACATTACTCCTCCTAAAACGATAACGGCACCAATTACATGATATAAATACTTTCCAAGTGAAAATTCCCATCGTTTAATAGGTTTAGATAGCATTGTATCGATTGTTTTACTATCAATTTCTCGAGGAATGTCTTGAGAAGCCTTTAGTACAAAATAAACTCCAAAAAAGAATAAAGACATCGAAAACAAATAGATATTCATTAATCCTCCAATTGTGCTTAGACTGTAAAATTCACCTATCATCTGTCTTATTGCTTCTGGATAAGACTCTAATAAAGCTTCAAAGTCCTCAAAAAAAACAGGGTCAAAGATGGATACAAACCACATATAAAAGAGTCCTAATAAAGCTGTATAAAGGATTATGCCTTTCTTCCCTGCTTTTAATTCCTTCCATATTATTTGTAATACTTTCATGCAATTTCACCTCTCTGTGAATCAGAATTTTTATAATATTGCATAAATATATTCTCTAAGGTAGAATGTCTAATTGAGAAGTCTTTTACTGGAGTTCCAGCCCATTTTCTTTCACTAATCTCCCCTAAAATTCTTCTTGCTTCTTCAGGAGGCAGTAAAAATTCAAGTTGAACATCGAAATTATATTTCATAATAGCTTCAGGAAATTCGTTTGATAAAAAAGAATGAAATGATTCCATACTGGTAGCAGATTCAAAAATTAACTCAATATGTTTAAGATTTTTGGCTTTGAGATCTTGAACATTAGCAATTTCAGCTATTTTTCCTTTTCTTATGATTGCTACCCGGTCACAGAATTTTTCAACTTCTGATAATACATGGCTACAAAGAAAAACGGTGCATTTTGATTCTTTTTGGCGTTCAGAAACAATTCGATAGAATTCACTCTGATTTAATGGATCTAGCCCAGATGTAGGTTCATCTAAGATGAGAATATCAAATTTTCCCATTAAAGCAGATAAAACACCAACTTTTTGCTTATTACCCTTGCTTAAAACACCCATTTTTCGTTCCATATCTAACTTAAGACGCTCTGCAATTTCACTTACAAATTCCCAATCAATTTCAATATCATAAAGTTTAGCAAAATAGTTGATCAATTGATTTGCTGTCATATTTTTATATATCCCCAATTCTCCTGGTAAATACCCAATACGATTCCGAATATTTACATCTATTTTCGGATTAATCTTTTCCCCCAATATGGTAATATCTCCCGCATCTACGTTGAGAAAACCAAGTATACAGCGAATTGTGGTAGTCTTTCCTGCCCCATTTGGTCCTAAATACCCAAATCGAGATCCCTGGGGTACCTCAAACGAAATATCATCTACAGCTTTTACTTCACCTTTGTCATAATACTTTTTTAAATTTCTAACTTCTATTGCATTCATTTTTAATTGATACCATTTTTCATATATTTTAAAATGTATAAAGTCATAATATTTTATAATAACTCAACCTATATAAATATTCTTCACAACTTTTGAAATCTACGAAAAATTTAAAAAATACTAATCTAATTAATATATAAGAATGACTGAAGAAGAAGGAGATTTCAAGTTTGAAGGAATAATTCGTGAATTAGAAAAAGAATTTATTAAATTAATTGTAGATATCGGGAATATAGGTCCATTATCTCCAAAATTTACAGAAATTTTAGGATATTTGATGATTCATGGTCATTTAACTCAAGCACAATTAAGTGAATTAACTGAATTCTCAATAGGAACTATTTCATCCAATCTTAATCAAATGCTCTATTTAGGTCTTATTCGCAAGAAATTAATTCCTAAAACTAGAACATATCAGTATATTTTTTTAGGTGATAAAGGAAATTTAGAAATGCAAGCAAGTTTTATGAAAACAGAGGTTGTTAGTTCAGTAATTGCATTTTTTGAAAAAAAAAGCAATGAATTATTTAACTATGATAAGGAAAAAGGATTTAATTTGTTAAAAGAGAGAATAACATCAATTTTGACCTTTTTTCAATGGCATAAAAGAGCAATTGAGAGGAAATTCACGATTTTGAAAAATTTGGAGAAGAATTCTAAAAATTAGGGTGGTGGGAAGAATGGAAAGTTTTGGTCCAAATATTAATAGAATTGAGAATGAGTTAATTCAATTTATGTCATCATCTCCAATTTTTTTTACGAAAGATCCTTTTATAAATATTATAAGAGCGTATTTTATTACTCGTAAGAGTCTAACACAAAGAGAAATACAAAAATTAACTAATTTATCTTCGGGTAAGATATCTCAGGTATTAAAAGTTTTACAGAAATGGGAATTGATTGAAAAAACAAATGTTTCAAGTACTGGTGAATATACCTATACAATGGAGTCAATTGAGGATGCATTTCTAAGGTATTTTAATATTATTATGGGAGATATTCTAAAGTGGGAAGAACATTTAAAAGAAATGAGAATAAAATTAGAAAAGGGTGGAGAGGGTATTAAAAAACTAAAGGGTTATGAAAAAATTAGAAAACTACTTGATCTATTTTTAAAAGCTATAAAAATTAATGCAATTATTATGAAAGATTTTAAATTGTAGTAAATTTTTCTTCTAAATCACTGTTTCAACATATTAAAATGATTATTTATTTAAATTGAATTATCTGATATAAAGAATTTTTAGTTAAATTATTCTCACAATTTTTTATAAAATTTTTAAAACTAGTTGATCAAAACTTAAGTTCGTGAGAAATTTGCGACAAATACTTAAATATGAATTTTATATATATTATATCTATTTATAAATGCATAGACGCAAAATAAATACAATTATTCTATGTTATTAAGGGTTAAGGGTTAATTGGAAAAATGAGTTTTGAAAAGAATATTACAGTAGATAATGTAATTTCTTACCTTAAAGAAAAGAGTGAAAGGAAATACGGTTTATTTTCAATTAATTACATTTTGATTACTTGTAAAATAAAAGAATTATTAGATTTTATTAAAGCATATGATATTCAGATTCCAGATAAATCCTTTATTTCAAGACTCGAATATATTAAATATATTCTAGTACATCTAACTCATCTGTATTATACAACTGATTGGCAAAAAAAATTTGATGATCCATTAGAATATTGCGGAAATGCAATAATTAATGCAAGATCTTTCAAGAAATATTTATATCATTTAGATTTTATAGCAAAACAAGATTTAATTGAAGCATTTGCAGATTATTGCGCTGATCTTGAAATGACAGTTCATAATACTACTTCAAATTCAATCTCACCAAAAATGGATATGTATTTAACAATGAAAAAGTCGAAATTGAAGACAGGGGTTGTATTTACAATGAATGGAGTTAATCTTGATTCAAGAAATTATACAGAAACCAAAAAATTAATAGAAAACGCTTCAAATGTTGCAAATTGGAAGATATTTGTAACAACCCCGATTGGTGTCTTTAGAATAGGCATAAGAAAATTAATCTCTGATATGAAAAAATTGAATAGTTGGCTGTATGTCATTGACCCTTCACGGAAAATAGTCTATGGATTAGTAAAAGGAAAAAAGAGTGATGAATATGATCCTGAATTAATGAACAATTTTATTAAAAACCTTCCGAGAGAACCTATGAGAGCTCCTTCTCAAGTTTATAGATTATCAGATTATTCTTTTAATGAGTCTAACTCTTTTGAATCAATAGATTTTAGACTATTTGATATATATGATGATTTAGAACATAATAAGTTGATGCTAAAGGAAGAAAGAACAACCAAATATTCAGAAATATTTAGAGATTTAATTATTATGGAAAAAACATCTGGAACTCCTATTATTAATTATACAAGTGAAAATTTTAAAGAACAAGCATTAGTATCAGGATTTTTAACAGCAATGGATTCATTTGTGACCCAAATTGGTGGATCTAAAATGAATGAGATTAGTTATAAGGGGTTATATGTTCAAGCATCTTATGGTGAAACGATCGAATTAGTATGTTTCCTTTTTAAACCCGCAGATCCCAGTTTTAAAGAAAGGTTAAATTATCTTACTAACTTATTTGAAACTTATTATCATGACCAAATTGAGATGTTTAAACATTCAGGAGAATTGAATTTGTTTGATAGTGATGAAATCTTAATGATTATAAAGGAAATACTTGATATTTAATTAGCTTTAATACTTTAATATTATTAATTTTTGAAAATAGAACAAATTTTATCTATGTTTACAATAAATTCATTTAATCAATCTTCCTATTTCCATAAAAAAAAGCATATTTGATAGAACCAATTCGAGAATTGAAATTATATTTGGTTTTACAATTATCACATATTAAATAATTATCCAGATTAGAAGAGAGCTCTTGTTTACATATAGGACAATGTTTTCTAATCAATAAAACTCCTTACTCTTAAATATGCATATAAAATTTATGACTATTTTAAATCTAATGATAAATATAATAAAAAAAAATTTAGATAGGAATATCTCTTTTGTTAAAAATTATTAAACTAGCTATAACGAGAGCAACATTGAAAGAACCCAGAACAATAAGGTCACGGACAAACAGACCAAGATCTGCATGAACAATATAGTCAGAAGGATTAAAATAATAGAAAACTGATATATACTTTATACCTTGCACTGCCTCATCCATATATACATAAAACTCACCGAGAAAGAACATTAAGAATAAAACTACCACTCCGAATGCCATAGATTTTCTTCCACTAAGAAAAATTGTTGAAAAAAACTTAGCAAACATCGCTAATGCCCCTAAATACAGTACCACTATTATATATGTAAGCCATAATCTATCAAAATAAAATCCTTCATTTTGAAAGACTGAAGACGATGCCATTCCACCCATTGTGATAAGGAAAAATACTCCTAATGCAACCATAATGAATACATAAAGAAATGCTATTTTACTACCTAAGAAATTATATCGGGTTATTGGTTTTGAAAGTGAAAGATCGATAGTTTTCTCTTCTACTTCCTGTGATAATAAATTGCTTGCCATATATAAAATATAAATACCAGCATATACCCACATAAAAGATAGTAATTCTAAAGACCAAAAACCATAAGGACTGGTAAATGACTCAACATCACCGAAAAATTCGAGCATCTCCTCTGGCCACATCGCTATAATCTCGTCTATTGCTGCAAGATCCATATTTTCAATCATGTATACTATAAAATAACTCAATAATCCAATTACTCCACCTAAAATAATAAGTACTATTTTCTTTTCTAAAAGATTTTCTTTTATTGAAATTAAAAATCGGTTCATTTAAGTTTTTACCTCCATTCTCTTTATTTGAGTTGTAGGTGTTTCATAATATTTTAAAAAGATGTCTTCAAGCGCAGGACTTGTAATATCAATATCTACTGCTTCAGATTGAGAAAGTAAGCTTAATATCTTTGATAATTCTTCGCGAGAAACCATAAAAGAAGCGTGTGTTTCATTTAACATAACGGAATCAACAATTTTAATAGGAATTGATTCTGAGAACTGATGAAGGGCAGTTTTAGTTTTGAACTCAACTTTAATTTCTTTCATTGCCATACCTTTTAATTGTTGAATGGTTGCAACTTCTGCTATAGAACCTTCTCTTATAATACCAACACGATGAGCCACCCGTTCGACTTCTCCAAGTAAATGGGAGCTTAAAAGAACTGTAGATCCTTGCTCCTTTTGTTGTTTAAGTAGTATATTATAAAATTCAGCTGTTATTAAAGGATCTAATCCAGATGTTGGCTCATCAAGTATCAATAGGTCAACCTTTGGTGCTAAAGCGAGTATTATTCCAACCTTTTGTTTATTTCCTTTACTAAGTTCCTTTATTTTTCTATCAAGCTCAAGACTAAATATTTCTGCTAATTCCTCAATTCTTCTATGAGGAATATTATTTCTATAAAGCCCCAAAAGATATTGAATATTTCGTCTTGCTGTTTTGTTGGGGTACAAACCTAATTCGCCAGGAAGATAAGCAGTTCTTTGACGAATTTCAGTTGAATGTTGATGGATATCAAGCCCAAAAATTTCAGCTTCACCCGAAGTTTTATATAATAAATCAAGAAGTAGTCGACAAGTTGTTGTTTTTCCAGCACCATTAGGACCGAGTAATCCAAATATTTCACCTTTGTGTATTTCGAGACTTAGATTATCGATTCCACGAGATTTCCCATAGTATTTAGTAAGATTCCGAGTTTGAATTAAATTTTCTTTAGACATTTATTTTCTACTCCAATTTTTTACTATTAGCCATGCCTAAATTAGATATAACTAATAATATTATCTGTTTTTTTTGTATTTAAATTATATTAATTTTTAATTTCTTAATTTTCAACCAACTTATTTAGGTTTCATAAAGCTTGAAGATTAAGAAATTCAGAATTAAATAAGGAAACTGAGTATTTAAATGTTTTCATAAAAAATGAAATTTATATAAATATTAAAAGTTATATGAAAAAATCAAAATATAATGACATATTTGAATGAGTTAAAAACTTAATAATTAAAATTAGTTGGTAAAATAATTATAATTATCTCTTTAGAGATTTCATATTCTTTGAAACTTGGGAAAAGTTTAAATAAGCATCTGACCTATAATAAATTAAGAAATAGGTTTTAAAAATAATTGAGTGGATCTTAAACTATATATATCTATCACTATGATTTTAAAATTAAATATATAAAGCAAAATATATAATATGAATTAAGTTATGTCTGAAGAAGCAGTGGAAAGTCATCTTTTTGATGATCAATTGCATAATTATGAAGAAAAACTTGTAGATATTATTTTAAATATTGGTAAGAGCAAAAGAGTTAACCCTAAAGTGGCAACAATTGCCTGTTATTTACTCATTCATGGAAAATTGACTCAGAAAGAATTAAAAAA
>JBHLLG010000063.1:0-15377 GCA_048885925.1 Candidatus Hermodarchaeota archaeon | reverse complement strand
TTTTTTGAATTTTTTTTGAGTATTTCTGCTACTTTAGCTATATATTTATCCATTTTAGGTCCCTTCTTAACAATCACAGTAATATTCATGTCAGTAACTTTTTCTTTCCCTTTTTTATCAGTGAAAGGAACGTCTACTTTATACTTGATAACACCTTTTTTAATCTTCTTTTCTTCTATATCATAATTGTTCTTAAATGGATAAATGTGGCCATAATTCAAGATATTAGATGCCTCCATATCAGCTGCCACGGATTTAGCAATGGAATCTGATACTGACTTGTGGATGGCATACGATCCCAGTCTAATAAATTCCAAACCCATTCCACTTAATCTCGCTTGTTTAATTTCCTTCTTTCCCGAAGCAATAATCCTAAAATTCGATATATAAAGCATCCCTGTGATTTCTGAATTGCCGTCTTGGAGCCATCCCTCTGTAATTACCTTAAATTCCTCATTTGGAAGTATACAAAATTTCTTAATGAAATGCTTTTCAAAATCAACCAGTTTTGGTCCATATCTCGCTGAAGCCATGAACATAAATCCTTTATATATTTTATCATTGAATTGCTCTAGATCTGCTTCTATAATAGCCTTGAAAATCTCACCCATCGCATCATATTCATCGGGTACAAGCTTTTTAAATCCCCCTAACAGCTTCTTCACAACATTTCCGTGCTTTTTGTTAGCAATAAGATCTAAAATCTCATCCTTAAGGGCTGAATAATCTGTTGGTGCCATAAAATTTGCCTCATTTCGATTAAATTTCTGAAAATATGAAAATTAGTTGAAAGAATATTCTATAGTGAAATGAACTCTATTTAAAGAGAATAATCCCTCTCTCAACCTTTTTCACATTATTTTTTTTTTAAATTACTAATAACATGATAAGTTTTATGTTTAAATGTTTGCTATGTTAATATTACAAAATTGTATAATTATCAATTGATTTCCATGAAAATTCAATAAGTCTTAACATCTGGTTGAAATTGTATAAATAATTTAATGCAATTAAATAAAATATATTGAACACAATTTGTATACATGGTATCATTTCATGAGAGTATAATTGAATATCGAAACCAGCTAAGAAAAGGGGATTAGAAATTTTCAATTCATAATTATAATATTAGAATTAATCCCATTCAAGAAAAAGAATTATATAACATCTTGGAATAAGAGATTTTGAGAGAAATGTTTATATATTTTTTTGTCTAAAATAATATTATCTTTAAATTCAGGTAAAATTTTTGAAAAAAATTTCAAAGATAGGTTTTTATATCCTATTAATAGTATCTTCCTTGTCTCTGGGTGTCATTAATTTTGGGAGAAATCTCAAAAATGCAATAGATATAGATTCAATAAGAAGTGCCAATCCTGCAAATACTCCATTTATTTGTGGAGCAATGTACTTACCATTTACGATTGATCCTCAAGATTGTTGGGATTCTTATTCATTAGATATAATTATTCAGGTTATGGAAACATTATTTACTTATAATTATAGCGATCCAACTCTACCTATTATACCACTACTTGCCACAGATTTCGGTACGTGGGATCCAAGCCACACCCAATATACAATCGATCTCCGAAGGGGCATCACATTCCATGATGGTTCTATATTTGATGCGGATGATGTTGTTTTTACTTTTGAACGACAAGCATGGTTATACAATTTCACGGGGCTTAATACGGGAGACGTACCCGATGTTTATGAGCTATATGTATTCCCAAATGGTACTCCTGTCATCGATGATGTTATCAAAATTGATGCTGATACCATTAAGTTTGAACTGAATGGTGTCTATGGACCCTTTATAGACTTATTATGCTATCCAGCTTCCTCAATATTGACTGACACGTATTATGATATCGGTAGCGGTATTGTTGAACGTGATGGTGATATTATCGGAACTGGTCCTTTTGTATTCGATTCCTACGAGGAAGATGTAGAAGTAATCTTGCATGCTTTTGATGATTATTGGCGAGGAAAAGCTCAGATTGAGGAGTTATTTTTTAAACGACTTATCTTTCCTCGTAGAGGGTATGACGCATTACTAGCAGGTAGTATCCATTTTTTAAAAAATCCAATGGACGAAAGCATACATGTATATATGGCTGATCCTAGCATAACTTTGGCTAATACAGTTAATGGAGGTATTCAATACCTTGTGATGAATAATGGAGTGATAAATAGGACGTGGAGAGATGCAATTTCTTATGCATTTGATTATGATTATCTGATTAATGAAATCAGATTTGGTAATGCTGTGCGAATGAAATCGCCTGTTGGAGTAGGTATTAAGTACTATAATGGATCATTCCCTGTTCCTACGACCAACTACACGAAAGCTAGATTGATAATGCAATCAATGGGATTTGGAGTAGGTTTTGATACAGAAGTAGATGATCAATGGATCGCAACTGCAGTCAATAGTACTCCATTTAGATCTATTAACTACTCCTATAATATTGGTAATGAGGTTCGAGAAGCCGTATTTAGAATGTTAATTGACAATCTAGCAAAAATTGGAATTAGAGTAACGGATGCTGGTAGCAATTGGAGTATTGTACTCCAAAAAATCTACGAGTTAGAAGGACATCACAGAAATGAGATAGAACTATTATTTATCGATAGGGGACCTGATTTTAACGATCCAGCCAATTTTATTATGCCTTTATTCACCAATAGATCGATAGCCTTTAATGCAGCTCAATATAACGGGTATACAGAGGCAATAGAAGCTGGTAGAGATCCACTTGATCTATGGAATAATGTTCAGCTTTTAATGGAACAAGCACTCATTACACTCGATGGACCTGTAAGAGAAGCAATGTATGACAGAATCCAAGAACTTTTAGTGGAGGATATGCCATTATGCTGGAGTTATGCTAATGAATTATATTATGCCTATCATATTAATTTAACTGGTTTTCAGCAAAACTTTTTGAATTGGTTATACTTCTACCCATGCCAATGGATTTCTGAGCAGGAGATTCCTATTCCAAGCTATAATATTTTTATTATACTGGGAATAATCTGTATATTGTTCATTTTCCTTCATAAAAAATTAAAAATCCAAAAATAATTTTAGGAAGTAAATTTTCTTGCTAATTTCTCTTTCTTTTAATTTTTAGATTAGATGATTGCCTTTTGGGAGTGTAAATTCCATAACCCTAATTGTCAGGTAATGCAATATATTCTAAGATGGTATCGATATACTGGACATTTTCTTCCCCTGCTTCATCTATTAACGCCTGTGCTAATGACACTTTAAAGCTCCAGACCGTAAATTGCTTGCCTAATTCTTTTACCTTTTTCACCGCATCAACGAAATCAGCATCGCCACTGACATTGGAAATTTTTATTAAATCTCTATAAATAAAAATAATTTGAAATTAAAATTTTAAATTTACAATTTTACTATTAATTATTATCAATTATTCAATCTAACAATCCATAATAAGAAAAAGATATTTATTTCATACAATCTTTAATAAATTAACTTCTCTAAGGGGACTTGGTGTAGCCCGGTAGCACAGCAGGCTCCAGATCCTTTAAGCAAAAGCTATTCCGTGGACACCTGTCGGTCGGGGGTTCAAATAAAAGCTTATCTTCTAAGTTTTTTGATACTCCCCCAGTCCCCATACTTTAATATCTCCCGATTATAAGAGCATCATAAACTTCGAATTAATTAATTAAAAATGATATTAAAATGCTTTTAGATTAATAATAGACTCTAATTACGTAATCAATATTTTTAAGTTTGGATTAGAGAATTTTTAATTTTTCTTGTTCTTTTTGTTTCTTTTTCTGTAATTTTTTCTTTTGTTTTTCGAGCTTTTTTTGCTTTTTCGCCTCCTGTTTTGCTTCTTTTTCTTTTTGTTTTCTTTCTTGTTTCAACTTTTTTAGTTCTAGTTTTTCTCTTTCGATAGCCTCTTGTTCTTTTCTTTCTTTCTCTAAACGTTCCCTTTCTAACCTGATTTGCTCTTGTCTTTCTCTCTCTATTTTCATTAATCGCTCTTTTTCTGCTTGCTCTTGCTTTAGACTTTCTCTTTCTTTTCGTTCAATTTCTATGCGCTCTCTTTCCTGTCTCTCCCTTTCTCGTCTTTCTCTTTCTTTCCTCTCCCTTTCTTCTCTTTCTCGTCTTTCTTTTTCCAATTGAATTTTTTCTAATCTTTCTCTTTCTTTTCTCTCTTCTTCCTCAATTTCAAAAAGCCATGAATCGATTTTTTGTATTAATTCTTGCTTTTCTTTAATAGGTAATCCAAAACCACGTTCTTTTTTCAAATAAATATTAGAATATTTACTCATTTCCCAGATTTTATTCTGTTGTGTTGTGGTTGCACTAACACCAAGTTGTCTTATAGATTCTCTACTAATTTCAAAAGCTTTTCCTACAGATTGCATTTCATAGTTTTCTCCGATAACTTTTTTTAAATATAATAGAATTTGTTTAATATCAGCAGCAGGGGGATCGGGCAATGGTTTGAATTCAACCTTCTCAGATTTTAATGTATCTAATTCGAATTCTTCTTGTATATAATCTGGTGATTTCACGGTTCCAATATCTATACTTTGAATTTTACCTTTTTGTAAATATATAGGTTGTTCTACTCCTCTAGGCAAAGTTGGCGGTTCTTTTCTTGCTTTTCTTTTGAATTGTATTGGCCAACTGACAAATGCATATAAGCGATCTTCTGCTGAGGCAAATATTGACTCTTTAGACGTTATTTTTTTAATTGAATCTTTTTGCTCCGAAGAAATTTGGTGTATATAAGAAGTTAATTCTCTTGATGCCTTTTCTATTATAGAGAATAGATACATCGGATCAAACTCAAGATTAGAATAAACATTTTTCAAAGAATAGATACTTCCTTCTATAATACTGAGATTTTCATGAGAAATTGTTTCCTGTAAAAGTTGATCTGCTCCAAAAATAATACCATCTAATCCTGCAGTCGAATCCAAGTAAGAAGTATCGAGATTTTCTCTCACTTTTTCAGAAACTAAAATTTGATTATAAAAATTCCAATTTGTACTCAAAAGCATATGACCATCTTTATCAATTTGATAAGAATTCTGTTTACGGATTCTTTCCATCATCTCCAGAAATATATCTTTATTAGGTATGAAAATATTTCTCATTAATGCACCCTTTATGAAAGTTAAATGATTCTCTGATTTATTAGACAAATCAATAGGAACTTTAATCACTTTTTCTGCTATGATTACATCCCGATCTTCTTCTAAAGTTATATTTACTGATGTGGCCATGTGATCATAAACAAAGTCTGGTAACACTAGTCCTGTTAATATTCTATTATCAGTAATATATTTACCAGCTTCTAATTCAAATTTTAGGAAATAATACCCCAAGCCAAAGAGGTAATAAAGTGTTCCTTCTGTTGTTTCAATTGAATAGTCATAACTACTAAAAAATATAACAGTATCAGAGACTATTTTTAATACTGGATGATGGACATATATTCCTAATGTAGGATAACCTAATAAATCACTCCAACTAGGGATCATAAAAAGTGAATTATTAGGAAATAATTTATTCTCTATTTTTTGTTTCTCAATTCTTTCCTTTTCTATCTTTTCTTTCTCTAAACGTTCTTTCTCTAAGCGTTCCTTTTCCAATTCTTCTTCATTTATGTTTTCCATTTCGATATTACCTACTCTAAATAGAAATTTTAATTTAACTAAAAGAATAATTATTAAATGAGATGATTCTTAACTGAAAAATTATGATTTTATGTTTAATCTAAACTAGTTTTAATAAAATCAGAAATTTATATCTAACTCATTTTATAATCAATTTTGTATTATTCATTATTAAAATATAAAAATCTTCGTGAAAGCCCGATTTCACGATCTATTTAAAAACCAAAATTCTAAAATTATTCTTAAAATCCTTTTTATTGTAAGTTAAATTGTCTAAATCTTTCTTTTGTGTAATTAAAATTAGCTACTTCCTTATAAAACTTAATAGTTTAGTTTATTAGAATGAAATTTCTTCTAAATGTTGAGATATTATCAATTGGAGGTGAAATTGTATTAAAATAGATTGGAAATTATTTAAATTGTCATACCCATATATTTGTGATATATGTGGACATTTTCAATATGAAAATATTCCTTATTGTGAAGCATGTGGTCGTGAAAATACACTTAGGAACATTACTAAAAAAGATTGGAAAAAACATAATTTAATTGAGGAAATGGAAATAGAAAATTCTTCCATTTAGATCTTTAATTCAGTTAGAAATTAGGGATTTAATTCTCGACTTATTGAAACGTCGCAATAATGAAAAGATATCATGTTAGAATTATTTTTAAATTAAACTTTGTGACTTTTAATTTTAAGTATTAATTGCTGATAAATTAACTTATTATAACACAATAAAAAAAATAAGCAATTTGATAAATATAAATAATAACAATATTAAATTTCAATTTTTAAATTATGTATCAAATTGAAAAAATTGGAGCGACCCATTTCTATATAAAAGTAATTGGAACTTTTCCTCCTTCTGTTGCTGACCAATTTATCAATGATTTTAATGAAAGGATAAAAAAGTTAGAAAAGTTTTCTGTTATAGTTGATGGTTTAGATTTTATATTACTTAATCTAAAATCTTTTGAAATTATATTAGATTTCCTTAAAAAGAATAATGAGAGATTAGTGAGATCTTCTTATATTGTAGAAAATAATCCAGTTTTAGATAAAGAAGCCCAAATCTTATTAGAAAGAGCGGATTCTCCAAAGAGAAAACTTGTTACTAATTTTGATGATGCAAAAGAATGGATTGGAATTAAAAAAATAATAATTGAAAAAGATTGATTGTTATATCATTTCTTAAAAATCTTTTTTTCATTTCTGAAGTAAATGCTGTTAAAAAGGAAATTCCAAATATAATAACAATAAATTAAATCCCCATTATTTGTAAGTAAAGAATAATATATGATTTTGAAATATCCTAAAATTAATAACAATAAATAATATAGATCTGCTTGTATAAGTTCTAAGATCCTCCTTTAGATAAAGAAATTTAAATGTTATTAAAAAAAGCAAGATCTCCCAAAAAAAAGTAGTTAATAACCTTAAGGATGCTAATAAATGATTCAGAATCAATAATACTATCATCAGAAAATAAAAATCTTGTTTTATGAAAGTAATATAAATTTATTTTTGTATATATCATATTTTAATTCATATTTTATTTGAAAAGGTTAGTAAAGAGAGAGGGAATTACTCTTTTAATGAATTTTAGCTTAATCATATTTAAATAATTGATATTTCATTATATAATCAAGGGAAAAAAGTATTATAATGATTCTTTTTGTTATTTAAATTGTAAGTGATACAAGGAGAAACAATATTGTCATTAAACAAAAATTTATTTTTCACTGAGTTATTAAATAATTTTTTGGAAATTAATAGAGATATTGAAGCTATAATTGTCTCTGATGAAGAAGGGTTAATCATTGCGGGAGAAAAACGAGAAAATATAGATATGGAGATTGTTTCAGTATTAACAACTATTATAAATCCTATTTTGGATAGAATTCGCTATGAATTTGATTTTAAAAAATTTGGAGCTTGTTCATTTGAGACTGAAAGTCATCGATTAATTTTTATATCAGTAAATGAAAATATTATGCTCAGTATTGTATTAAGCAATATGGCTTCCATTGAGAAAATGGCTCCTTATGGTTATTTTCTTGCGGAAAAGACCGCACAAATTCTTTCAATTGAACAAGAAGCTCAAATTCAATTAATTATTCCGGATTTTGATTATGAAGCTCAACAAGCAAAACGACTTAAAAACCAATTATATCAATTAAGTCTAGATACCAATGGAATGTATAATTTTAAATTTATAATTATTGGAGATCACAATGTAGGTAAGAGTTCAATTATCCGTAGATTTGCTGAAGATAGATTTTTAGCAGATTATCGGGCTACTATTGGTCTTAATATAATTTCTCATAAGTTTGAATCGTTTGGAAATGAAATAAACATATCTCTTTGGGATATAGGAGCACAGGAATATTTTAGAAGGTATAGAAAAACGTATTATAGTGGAGCCCAAGCAGCGTTTATTGTTTTTGATCTTACTAACGCAAGATCTTTTGAAAATGTAAAAAACTGGTTTAGCGAATTAATTCAATTCATTGATAATAAAAATCTACCAGTCATAATTATTGGAAATAAAAAAGATTTAATTATTGAACGTAAAATTAATAATGAAGATGCTCTAAAGTTAACAAAAAGCTTAATTGAAATTACAAATACAAATATTTTATATCTTGAAACTAGTGCATTAACAGGAGAGAATATTGAAGATGCTTTCAGATTGATTGCTCACAATTTTATTACTAAATGTAGAGAAGTCGCTCAACAACAACGAAATGAAGAGTTATTGAGTGAAATTAGGTCTATTTTACAAATTAAAGATAAATTGATTCTTAGTTTTATAACTGAAAACCCGATATGGAATCCTGCCTTACAAATGATGGTTGGAATCAATGACAGTAAAGATATTTTAGATTTTAAGGATGGAGAGGATGAGAAATATTATCACTATTCAAATGGTTTGACTTTAAAAAATTGTATTTATTTTTTAAAAGACGTTTCTGATTCAGACGGAATTTTTTGTATATTCGATGCAAGAGAAAAAGAGAACATTAATCCTAAATGGCGTTATATAGTTAGTAAAATTATTGAATATGTTCAGAAGAATAAAGTTTTGATAATAGGAATTCAAGTAAGTGAAAAAAACAATTGGTCGAAATTACTAGAACAACTTAGATTAGATGAAGAATTAGAAAGAAAAATGGGGTCCATAATTTTTTTTAAGATTGGAAATGAATATCACTTGGAAATTCATAGTCAATTGAAAGCAATGTTAAATACTATTAAGAATCTTATTTAGAATGAGTCAAAAAAAAGAAAAAAAAGTTAAATTAAGAAAAACCATCCTTTTTGTTTAAGCTCCTCTTTTAATTCTGTGGTATCATGCAATGTAATTTTTCTGGATTCATATAATTTCTTTAAAACCTCTAAATCGTCCTTTAACTCCATGATTTTATTAAGTTCTTTTTGATATTCGTTAGTTATCTGAAATATTCTGGAAAATAAATTTAGATTTATCACTTTAATATTTTCAGGATAATTAATATTTTTATCTTGAGGAAGAGTCAATGTGTCATCATAATGATAAGCAAGCCATTCAACTCCAACAATAAAAAGCATCATTTCTGGATTTTGATACTTTTTACAAGATTCAACTATTGCATCTTCGTTTAAATTTTTAGTGTATAAAATCTGTATAGCGTTGATATTCTCCATATTCTTTGGATTTATTTTTAATTCATCAGCTAGATCTGATCCATCTTCAAAATTAGTGAGTCGATGCTCTAAAAATCTATTGTCATTTAGGATTATTCCATTAATAGTTTCTTGGGAATCTGGGTAGATTTGAGGATCTGAATAATACTTTATTTCATTCTCATCAAAGAATTTTGTCAATACTTTATTAATACAAGCATTTCTTAAAGGAATGGCTTCTGCTTTCGATCTTGCTTCCAATTCTAAGCCCTTAAAGTTTTTATATCTATATTGTTCAAGTTTATCTCCTTCTTGATACAATGAAAACGATATTTTTCCACACTCTTCATAAATTTCTGCAGCCTTTGGGTAATTATATGCTTTCATAGCAGATTTAGCTTCTATGTCTAATTCAGCTCTTTTTTGTTTTAATTTATCTAATTCCTTGTCTATTACTACTACTTGTATATTTTTCTTTTTTGACTTTTTAAGGCTAACTAGAACTATAGCTAATCCCAAAGGAACTGCTATTATTAAAATTATCCACCATGGAAATTCTGAAGGAGCTGCAGATGCACTTATTATAGTAAAAGTACCAGAAGCAGGATCTCCCTGATTTCCAGCAGTATCAATCGCATATATAAAAAAGTTGTAATTTCTCGGAGCTAAATACTCAAGTAATTCATAATAGCTGCTTGTTGAGCTAATATTTATTTCAAATACAAAACCAGGAGTCATAAAAGGATTGTCTTCTGTGTCTATAATTAATCGATAATAAGCAATTCCCGATGCATCAGTTACTTCTTCCCAATCAAAAATAATCGGCAAAGAAACATCTCCTATTGGAGGATCTGAAATAATTGGTTCATTTGGGTTAACTGTATCTTTACAGAGGTTTAATATGAAAGTATCATTTAAATGACCACTCGTATCATTGGCATAAATAAAGATCTGAAAAGATCCCTCGGCTAAACTATTCCAAATGGAAGTATTTAATTGAAAATCTCCACCATTTATAAGTAAAATATCACTACTTCCAATTTTACACCATAATTTGTCTAAATTAATATCATCCGCATCTATATTAATGATAGGTGCTTTATTACAATATGAGTTATTATTTGGAGTATTAATCATAATCATTGGAGCATAAATATCTTTTAATATTGACACTTCTGAAAATCCGATTATTCCTAGACTATTATTTGCATAAAATCTTATGGTAATACTTTCATCTCCGAATGTATCCCAAATTGCTTGATTAATTGACCCATTAATGGTAAAAGTTGTATTTGTTAATCCTCCATCAAGAGAGTACCACATAGTATCTATGCCATTAAGATCAGTTATCTTAACATTAAAAGCAGGAGGAGTCTCACCAAATAGTTGATCTGTAATGGGATTATAAATTTCAATTGAGGGTGGATTAAGTTCTTTTTGAACGACCACTCCTGAAAAATCTTCATTACCCAAAGAGTCATTCGCATAGAATTTGATTGAAACAGCACCATAATCACATATATCCCAAGCTGATTGTGATATTGTACCATTTCCAGTAAAGGGAATATCTATACCGTTATTTAAAGTATACCACGTCATATTAATACCATTAATATCCCAAATTTCTACTTCAAAGGTAGGAGCTAATTCATTAAATATGTCGTCATCATGTGGAGTATTAATTTGTATCGAAGGAGGTTCAATATCTTTTCGAACTATCACTTCTGAAAATCCTTCATTTCCTAATAAGTCTCTTGCATAAAATTTAATTGTAACAGTTCCGTTTTCTTCAAGATTCCATAATGGTTGATTAATAGTTCCATTTGAAATGAATGTTATGTTTATTCCATCATTGATCGAATACCACTTTGTGGGGTCAATACCACTAGAATCAATTATCTCAATATTGAAATTAGGAGCAATTGCTCCAAATAATTCATCAGGGGTAGGATAAAGAATCTGCATTAAAGGGGGCTCAATATCTTTTCGAACAATAACTTCTGAATAACCTTCATTGCTTAAGGAATCATTTGCATAAAACCTAATTGCCACTGTACCATTTCCTCGAAGTTCCCATAAGCCTTGATTTATAATCCCGTTTGCTGTAAAAGTAGTATTTGTAATTCCCCCATCAATGGTATACCACTTAGTGTCAACTCCGTTAGGGTCAGTAATTATAACATTATAAGAAGGAGCATTTCTCCCAAATAAATCATCAGGATCGGGGGAGTAAATTACAATTACAGGATCTATCACATCTTTCCAAACAATTATTTCTTCAAAATCAGTATTACCCAATGAGTTATTCGCATAAAATTTAATTGAAACCGTACCATTACCCCAAAAATTCCAAGCTGATTGTGAAATTGTACCGTTTTCAGTGAAGGGAGTATTTATACCATTATTTAACGTATACCACGTAGTATTTACGCCATTATTGTCCCAAATTTCTACAGTAAAGTTTGGAGCTATTTTTCCAAAAAGATCGTAATTATGGGGCGAAAAAATCGTAATGTTTGGAGATTCTATCTCTTTTCTAACAGTAACTTCTGAAAAACCTTCATTGCCCAAGGAATCATTCGCATAAAATTTAATTGAAACCGTACCATTACCACATAAATTCCAAGCTGATTGTGATATTGTACCATTTCCTGTGAAGGGAATATCTATACCGTTATTTAAGGTATACCACGTAGTATTTACACCGTTAGGATCCCAAATTTCCACATTATAGGTCGGAGGAGGACTTCCGTAAAGATCGAAATAGTTTGGAGAATGAATTATTATTGAAGGGGGTTTAATATCTTTTCGAACAATAACTTCTGAAAAACCCTCATTCCCACAAGAATCATTCGCAAAAAATTGAATAGTTACTGTTCCATTTCCCATCTCATTCCATCGTGTTTGATTAATTGTCTCATTTGCCTTAAAAATTGTATTAATCGTGGTTACAGTCCCATTATGTAAACGATACCACATTGAATCAATACTACTACTATCATTAATTTCAACATTGAATTCTGGTGCTATAGCGCTAAATAAATTATTATCGATTGGTAATTTTATTGTAATATCAGGAGGAATCTTTTCAACTTCAATGGAGGAACTAACTGTATAAAATGATTCAGGATCATTTTGATTACGATATTCTGTTAGAATCCAACCAGATAACTTTCTCTCTTTTAACAACCTCACTTCGTCAATGAATCCACAAAATCCGCGAGTTAATGTACTCAAATGATTTCCTATTAAAAGAGTTTGGGCAGTATCGTCACTAGCAGTTCCTTCTGGTGTTGCATAGAGATCTTCAACTATTGATTGCTCTATCCCATTAATATAGATTTTAGGATCATATGATGCAGAGTCATCATTATATGTAACTACAACATAAGACCATTGATTAGTAGGTATAGAATCTTGAGGTGTATACCATAATCCTCTGTTGTCACTGAAACCACGAAAAAACAATAAATGTTTAGAAGGGCTTGGAACTCCATCAACACACATTGACCACCCATTACTACCGTCAGTTGCTGAAGCTTTATCGATGATTCGTCCATAATTCCCACCACCATAACTTTCAGGATAGATCCAGGCTGATATCGTTGCTCCTCCATTAAATAAGTTATTTATGCTACTTTGTTTTCCCATATTTGAATAATCACTGGCGGTGTCATCATAATCTCGACCCCTAGCAATGAAAGCGGAAACATCATCAGGTCCAGGTACAGAATTTGTTCCATCATTGTTATTAGCAGTTGAGTCTAATAATGTTGTATTTAAATGCCAAACTGCTTTATAATTTGACGTCCAAACCTCGGTAGGTTTTTCTTGTGCTTCCATCGTCGAATTGCCATAATACATATAGATTTTAGTATCGCTAGTACTTGAAAGCGAAGGAACTTTAACCCATGCTATTAATCGAGCATGAGTTCCATTAAAATCTTTTTGAAAAAGCTCTATCTCATGATCTAACCAATTTGAACCATTATGAAAAGCAATATCATCACCATCATCTTGTACCTCTGTATGTAGATCAGAATCAATAATAGAAATTAATAGTGGAAAATTAGTAAGATCTTCTTCAACTTTTGAAGGATCTATTGTAATTTCTTTATAATAGTTAAAATAACAAATCTTTAGAGAAGCGCTTGATGTGTAAGGTAATGAATATTTTTCATAATTAGATTCAGTATTTTCACTATTACGATCATTATCAATATTACTTTTTATCAAAGAACAAATTGGAATTAAAATAAATAGAATTAATATAAATTGAAATTTAGCTTTATTTTTTCTCAACCTAAAAACCCCGTGCAATTTTAAAGTATATTCTTATATATTAAAGACTTTTTACAAAAATGGTATATGAAAAAAATAGTGAATTAAATATATAAATCAATGTGATGGTTACTTACCAATTTTGATATTCTTTAGCTAATTCTAAACTAATTTTACTTATTGGATTCAAATAAAATCTTTTGAATATTACTCTGATTAATCATTTATACCTAATCGTTTCCTACATAAATCAACAGCTTTTGGATTATTATCTACCCCGAGCCATTTCCTATTTAATCTATTTGCTACTGCTAAAGTTGTTCCAGTACCACAAAAAAAGTCTGCTACAATATTGTCTTCATTTGATGAAGCTAAAATAATTCGCTCTAATAATTTCTCAGGCTTTTGAGTGGGATAACCAAGATATTCTTTTGATCTTGTTGTTGTTTGAAAAGAGTAGATGTCATTCCAGACATCCCCTATAGCATTACCAAGTTTTTCATCTAAATATTGCTTTCCCCCTCTCCTCTTTCTATAAAGACGACCATTCTCATCTTTATAGCGAAACATTTTCTTAACATATTCCTCTTTATAAGGTGTATATTGTTTGTTAAAAGTAAAATTATCTGATTTGGTATAATATAAGATTGTATCATGTTGTCGCACCCAACCTTTCACTTGACTTTTGAATCCAGAAACACTCCCAACATTCCAGATAATTTCTCTTCTAAAATTTTTTCTTCCAAAAACTTTATCACATAAAAGCTTTATTTCAAAAACAGCATTCGGATCACAGTGGCAATAAAAACTTCCAGTTTCTTTAAGAACACGAAACATTTCATCAATTCTAAACCTCATGAAGTTTAAATAATCATCGAGAGAATTCCATAAATCAGAAAATTCTTTATAATCAACACCACTAAAAAATGGTGGATCAATATAAATTAAATCAACTGAATTTGAATCAATCTGCTTCAAAAATTCTAAGTTTTCAGTCAAATAAACAGAATTAAGTTTCATATGAAAATTAAAAATATATCCAGATTATAGTATATTATGGAAAAAGAAAGATTAAATAAGAATTTCTTGTTAGCTTTTGAAATATATGATTTTTCAAGAATAAAGGAAAATAAAATATTTTTAGTTGGCTCAATTCGTTTTAAAGACTATTTTATTAAGATTGAGTCTATCTTACAAATAAAATATAAAAAACTTGTATATATTTGCTCAGTTGATGGATTATTAAATAAAAACGAATTCTCAACAACGGAATGGGCTAAATTACAAGAAATAGCTTTAAAAAAGTTGTATGATCAGGATGCAATTTTAGTACTCGATATTAATGATTATATTGGTAATGAAACAAAAGAAGAAATTGAATATTTTAAAAAAGTATTAGAAAAACCTATATATTATTTATCTGATCTAAAAAAGGATTAGTAATTTCTTTAAATTCATATCTTTATTTAAATATTTTCAAAAATCAATAAATTAAACGACTCAACATATTTTTTAGAATTTTTTGATTAATAATTAAAAATCAAATAAATTGTAAGATTTAAGTAAACGATTAAGGGTTAAATATCAAAATGGAATTGTTCCAAGTTTTTTGGAGCGATCAAAATAAACTATTTTTAGAATTTAAAAAAAATGAGAAAGAAAAAGAAATTTATCTCCCTGATCAAATTAAGCGTTTAAATCTACAATTTGAAATTTCGAAACAAGAAGTATTATATAAAGAACCTCCCTATTT
>JBHLLG010000062.1:0-15640 GCA_048885925.1 Candidatus Hermodarchaeota archaeon | reverse complement strand
AATCGCTGATAAAAGGTGACATCCCGCGAAACCACTATATAACCAATCAGTTCCAGGATCAAATGAGAGAGGCTCATCAAGAGATTTCTTAATATAAGGTTCATCAACAGCTTCATATGGAAGCCCTGAAGTTTGCATTAGTAAATGTTTAATAGTTATGTTCTTTTTCCGTACATCAATCTGAGGATTCCAATAATCTTCAAAAAATTCATAAAGTGTTTGACTTAAGTTGTCAATGTATCCCATTTCTATTGCTATACCAATTAACAGGGAAATTATGCTTTTAGTAGCAGAATACACTCTATGCCTTCCACCACTGACCATCCAATTAGGAGCATAATAATTCTCTTCACGGCGAATAGAGTTTTCTAAGAAATTTTCATCAACAATACATCCATTTCGTATAATTAACACACTATGCAAATTTATAGAATTTTCATAAATATAGTCATACATATCCTCAATTTTGCTTGAGTTCATACCTTGTTCTTCTGGAGTGCATGTGAGCCATTCATCTGGTACTATTGGCGGTACTATCAATATAGGAATGGAAATACCTAATACCGTTATTAATGATGCACCAATAACTCCTACTATAATCCAAATAGATTTTTTTTTCATATTCATCATTTATTTTACATAATTGTATATATATTTGTCAAATAATTAGTTATCTTAATACCTTGATAATACTATTTTCTGAACAATATGTCACTTAGTTGTTCAGAGATTAGAACACCTCAAAATTAATTTATGATTTATTATAAAAAGAGGTGTTTTTAAGCAGAGAAAGGTGTTTCCTTTTATTTCAATAAAACTATATGAAATTTTTTATAAAATTAAGACATAATCAACTATAGAGAATGAAAATAGTACTAATGGATTACTCAGGTATGATAATCGAGTGATCTTCCTTAATTCGGTCTAAAACAATTTTAGTTTTAACTTCTTCAACTCCAGGGAGGTTGCGGAGTTTTTCAATAAATTCCATAGAATCTGAATGATTCAAGCATTTTGCCATAATAAATAAAGTTAGGCAAAATTAACTAAGAAAAATGAAATGTATTAACTTTTGATAGATCACTTTGGAAAGAAAAATCACTTTCGCATTAAAAAGTCTAAAATAACTTTCTTTTATTTTAATAAGAATTGAAGAAATTAATGTGATAGTGAAAAAGAAAGAGTAAAAAAATATTAAAAAAAGTAGAAAAAAATGGCAGTTAATATATTAAATGCACATCCATTATTATCTACTGATTTTTATGCTTATTAGGTAGGTTTTCTTTCCCAAAGTTTTTTAGATTCAATAATATTTTCAGAAGTACTAAAAATCAAGAAAAATAAGAAAAATATACTTCCTACATTAGTAATAAACATATCCCCATATATACCGGCAAAAATTATATATCCAACAAAACCCAAAATATTGATAACTAAGTATAAAGAAAATCGGGGTATCATAAAAGGTCCTAAGTGAAAATAAAATCCTAACATACCCTTTTTTACTTCCTTTTTCACATAATACATGTTATCTTCTTCTTTTTTTGAAATAATCCCTGCTTTCAATAATTTATTTATTTGATAGGATACTGTTCCTGGAGATGAAAGTTTTAATGACTTTTGAATTTCCCTTACGCCCGCTCGTCTATGAGTTAAAATGTACCAATAAATTTTGAGAGTCATACCTTGTAGCCGTTTTTCATAAACTTTCTTTTGACCTTTTGCTTTTAAATCAAATTCCGACTCTACAGGCGAGGTATCATTTTTGGATATAGATGTTAATTCAAGACTTTCACTTTTCCCTTTTAATCTTCCAGATGTCATAATGAATCGAGTTCCTCTTGGGTTAATTTTGGTAATTTACGATTTTTGTTGATATAATAAACAGAAACTCCAATAAATAGGATAGAAACAAAGATAACAAGTGGAAAATATAAAAATGGTTGTCTTAATCGAATTTCTTTTATGATGACAATACTTATACTTACTTCTTTCCCCGTGATATCCCGAACCCAAAATGTTATGGTTACTTCTCCTTGAGGAACCTTATCCCAATCATCTTGAGAAAACGTTCCTGACACTTCAGAAAGATCATCGGGTAGAGCATCAAACATTATATTCCTAGCAAAAATTCTTAATATTTCAAAATTGGGTTCTACAATTGAAAGAATATAACTAGGAGGTTGAGATCCATATTTTTCATTTTGAACAGGGCTAATTATGGTAATTTTTGGACTAGATATATCTTTGATAACAGAAACTTCAACATATTCTTCATTCCCATTAGTATTGTTCATATAAAATCTAATTTCCACTATACCTTCTCCATGCTTATCCCATTCTGCTTGATTGATAGTTCTTGTTATTCCTGAAAAAGTAATATTAGTCAGCCCACCATCCAAAGTATACCAAGTAGAATCTAAATTCGAATTATTGATGGAAATATCGAAGATAGGGGATATCCTTCCAAAAAAGCCAAGTTGGTTTGGGAAATTAATTGTAATATTACTTAATACACATTTCACTAGAGCTGGTCTTCTCCAAAGCGTGTGTCCCGAAATATAAATATTGTTTGATGAATCAACAGCTAATGCACTACCCTCATATACTGTTATAAAATTCAATATATGATACCATTGCTGCCCACCAGAACTGTTATATTTCACAAGAGCTATTCCTTCCTCTATACTCCCCGTAAGGTAAACATTATCAAATGAATCCACTGCTATTCCATGTTTTACCAACCAATCCGGTCCAATTCCAATCCAAGTACGATTCCATTGTTGCACTCCTGAACTATCATACTTCACCAAGACCATATTGTCCTCTTCAGCTTCGACCCCAGTATATCCTGAAACATATATATTGTCTAATGAGTCCAGTGCTATTCCCTTCACTTCTTCCCAACCACTACTGCCCCAAGTGCGATTCCATATTAATACTCCTGAACTATCATACTTCAACAAGACCATATCGAGTTGTATCTCCAAACCATATATATTTCCTACTACGTACACGTTATCATTAGAATCAATTTTCACCCCAATAGCATTATCACTATAATTCCCGCCCCATGTGCGATTCCATTGTAATACTCCTGAATTATCATACTTCACCAAGAGCAAATTGGTCCCTTCAGCCCCGGTCCAAGTACATCCTGAAACATATACGTTGCCAAAAGAATCTACTGCCACATCCACATCCACAGCTCCTAAAGAATTAGCATCCCATGTACGATTCCATTGCTGGACACCAGAACTGTCATATTTCATCAGAATTATAATTAATTTGAAATTATTATTAAAATTTGTAGATGTAGTTCCTACTACATATACATTGTCTAACGAATCTACGGTTACCGAATCTAAGGATACCTCATTTATCTCTGACAGAGATTTACCAGACCAAGTCCTTACCCAAGTACGATTCCATTGCTCCATGCCAGAACTGTCATACTTCACCAGAAAACTTTTAATATTTTCAGGATAATACCCATAAAGCCCTATTTCACTTATAGTATAAACATTATCAGATGAATCAACTGCAATTCCTTTACCCCCAGTACCCTGTTTATCACCCCATAATCGAATCCATTGTACCGTAACTGAATCACCTGAAGATGGTTTAACAACAAAATCCTTGTTGACCCTATCATCTCGATTATCAAAATGAAACAAGGTTACTTGTAATATTGAACTAAAACACCAGAGTAAAATAAAAACTATTAAGTAGATTTTTATATTTTTCAAGTTTAGAGTTTGTTTTATTTTTCTATTCAATTTCTCTCTATTTTCCCTATCATTAATGAATTTTCTGTTTGAATGTAATTTCATTTTAGTTTCTCCAAAATTTTATTTTGTTAGATAATTATTTACCAATTTGAATTAAAAATCTATCTTTCGTACAGCCGTTCAAAATTCTGTACAATTCCAAAAAAATAAATTCGGTTTCAAATTGAAACTTTTTAATATTTCCAAGTTGAGAAATTAAACTTTCAAATCTCAGTAAAATATTCACCAACTTAGGTTTGAAAATTTTATCAAAAAATTAGTTCTAATTTATTAAAAACTTCGGGTTAGTTTCCATTAAGGATATACTAAAAATCGTTAGAATAAAAAGTGAGTAATTGAAGAATAACTATTAATTTTAAAATAATAAGGAGATGAAACATGTAAAAAAATTTTTATTACTCAGGAATAATAACAGAGGGATCTTCTTTTATTTTATCTAAAACGATTTGAGTTTTAACCTCTTCTACTCCTGGAAGGTTGCGGAGTTTTTCAATAAGACCCATAGAATCTTGATGATTCATACATTTTGCCATAATGAATAATGGATATTCGCCAGTAACTACATAGGCATACTTGATTTTTTCCATATTCTCAATCTCTGTTTTAACATGCTCTAATGGTTTTGAAGCATTTACTCTTAGTGATACCATTACCATCTCACGATATCCTAATTGATGACGGTCGATTAATACGGTATATTCCTTATATTTGGCTATAACTTTATATATAATCTGATATAAATCTAATAATAAAACGGAATTCATTTTTTTAGTATTGTAAAATTATTGAAATTTATTAGGTTTTTAAAAGAATGGTATCTATAAATGAAGAAAGAAATATTGTAAAAGAAATCGGAAAAGCAATAAAATCTGAGAAATTTAAAGGTTTTAAGAATGAGAAAAAAAGGTCATATGGTGGAGCATATTATATTGAAAAAGATGATCATGTACATACATTACGAATATTGGGAAAATCTGATTATGATAATATAGGAACCCAAAAACCCGGAGTAATTCCAAATAGCATAGTTAAGTTATCACATTTAGAAGTACTAGAAATTTGGTACGTAAACATTCCTGAAATACCACTTTTCATAAGTGATTTAACAAAACTAAAAGAATTAGTAGTGAAAAGTGTGCCAATAAAAACATTACCTGAAACTATTGGCAAGATAACTAGTCTTAAAAAAATAAATATCTCAACAACTTATCTTAAAAACTTACCTGAATCTTTTGGAAATTTAGAGAATTTAGAAGACTTAAGTCTAGGAGATTGCTTATTAGAAAGTCTACCTGCAAGTGCTAGAAATTTATCTAATTTAAAAAAAGTTTATTTAGCAGGAAAATTTAAAAAAATACCTTCTTGTATCTTTAACTGGACAAATTGTTCCGAATTATCGCTATATAAAAATCCCTTAACTCCCGAAGATAAGAAATTGCACGCTAAAGCTCAAACATGGGGTGTCAGACCACCTGGCACAATTTTGGGCGCTGGTATAGTTTATCTTTGTAGAGAATTATATAAACGCTATATAGAGGATCATCCTGATGAAATAATTGAATTTGAAGAAAATGTCAATTTAACTGAAGCAGAACCTTATTTTAATGAACCAGAAAAGTTTTTTGAATGGCAGGTTATGACGCTTGATTCTGATTCTTTAATGACTTTAGCTAGAGCATATGAGGAGTTAGAAGATTTTAATAGAGAGAGAATGATTTGGAACCGAGTTCTTCAATTAGTTCCAAATTTATTCAACGCTCAGAATAGATTATTCGAACTCGAATTAAGGTTAAAGCCACCAGAAGAAGCAGAACAAATTTTAACAGAATTATTAATAAGGACTCATGATGTTACATCAATAAATTATCTAAAAATGTTAGTAGATGTAAAAATAAAACTGGAAAAATATAACGATGCAGTAAGCTTATTACAACAATATACTTCTAGAATCCCTAAAGATCCTTTCGCTTGGTATGATCTTGGAACAGTTTATCTTGAATTAGGAAATAAAGAAGCAGCAAAAAATGCTTTGGGACGATGCATTAGTCTAATTAGCTCCTCTGATTCACATTCACGTATGATTTCCCATAAGTTTAATGAAGAGGAACTCCATAAATTATACAATAGCCTTTAATTACTCAATTTAAAGTTAAAGAGAAAACGACCCTATTATTTAATTATACTAATTCTTGAATAAACCATAATATTAGAAATCCTTGAATAAACCACAGAAATAATATTATTTAATTTATATTTTTCTTATTTTCTATTTTTTTATAAAAAGTGATTTATTAAATTACTCTGGTATAATAACAGAAGGATCTTCTTTAATTTTATCTAACACAATTTGAGTCTTAACTTCTTCAACTCCAGGAAGGTTTCTTAAAGTTTCAATTAGTCCCATAGAATCCTGATGGTTAAGACATTTTGCCATAATGAATAAAGGATACTTCCCAGTAACTACATAAGCATACTTTATTTTTTCCATACCCTCAATCTCTGTTTTAACTTGTTCTAAAGGTTTTGAAGCATTCACTCTTAAAGATGCCATCACCATCTCTCGATATCCTAATTGACGGCAGTCAATTAACGCAACGCAACATATTTTTTAATTAATCACGTCTTTTATCTATAAATTTGTTGGACATTTATTTGATAGTGTTAATCTATTCTTTAACTCTGATAATGAAAGGTCTGGTCGTTTATTTCTCATCAAGTAATCAATAAAAAAATCAGCAAGTAGATAAGACTGCTTATTATGTTCTAAATTCATGTCTGCTTCATACATAATCCTATTGACAAAAAATCTCTCAATATCAAGTTGAATTAATGATGAATTAAGAATTTTAAAGAAATCTAAAACCTCTCCCTCCATAGAATTATCTTGCTGGATATAAATTAAAACCTTTATAATCTCTTTCTCAAGTAACATCTCTGCTATATATGAGAATGATATTTAGAGATGAATAAGGAATAAAAATGTTGAGTATTTAATTAAAAAACAATTATTAGAAGGGAAGATGATATGTTCCTTGGTCGAATATCCTGGATCTAGCAAAAAACGTTCAAATTCCGTTGCGTTAAAATTGTCTATATAACTATTTGATATCAATTTAAGGGTTTTATAAATCAGTCGCTTGGATATTTTTCTTTCGTTAACCCTTCTTTTAACCAAATCAAAAACTAAATATAACATATTTCTCGATTCTTTATCATCAGAATATATATCTACAGTCAATTCTAAAAGCCTTAATTATTTTTTCAGTTCATATTAAATCATATCGAATTTTTTTAGATTTAATAATTGTTATTTTTTTTTTTTAAAAAAAATAGTTTATTTAGATATTATTACTAATTATAATAATGACTAATTACGACGCAAGAATACGAGCCTTAACTGATAAATCTGGATTGGATCCATTTCTCGATTCTCTTGAAAAATTTGCCGAAAATTTTCACGAACCTGAGCTTTTAGAAGGCATTGAATTAGTGAGATCTGGAAAACAACATAGGTTACATTTCGAAAAATATGAACTTGGGTGTGATATTGAAGGATTTAATTCAGATCTATATAAAATTAACTGCTATATTGAGGAGTATATAGGTGAAATTCCAAAGATTGACGAAGTACTATTTGGTATTTTGTATGAAATAAAATCTGGTAACTGGAAAAATAATAAAATCGAATTTATTGTGAATAAAAAAAAATTTGATCTTGTTGATTTTAAATTTGATATTAAGGATTTATACAACCAAATCTACGCTCTTACTGCAAAGGATATAGAATGGAGACCACAAGGACGCTTCCCAGAAGATTTTGATGTTTTTTAGAAGATATTTTGATACTATTAATTTAAACTACAAAATAATAATATCCTTATCATGATGGTCAAGCAATTTAGAGAAGTACTTGAGGAGAAGATCAAGGAAGATTTTTGAAATAGATACGTTTAATAGAAAGGATAGTACAGATTTAACAAGATTAGGAGTTTTTTAAGTCTTTCAATTAAATCCTAGTAAAATCTAAGTGAAGTTTATTTTACAGGCTCTATAATTATATTAGACAGCTTTGTATAGAAGTGTATTTGCCAATGGGATTAAGGTACAGAGACCCTACTCAGGAATAATAATGGAATGATCTTCTTTTATTCGGTCTAAAACAATTTCAGTTTTAACTTCCTCAACTCCAAGAAGATTACGTAGTGTTTCTATAAAGCCCATAGAATCTGAATGATCTAAACATTTTGCCATAAGGAATAAAGGATATTCTCCAGTAATTATATATGTATATTTTATCTTCTCCATTTTTTCAATCTTAGATTTAATATGATTTACTTATCATAAGTATATCTATTGCTGGAATTGTAATAATCAGCATAATAGTTCTAATAATAAAAAGGAGAAAGGCCTATTTAGGAATAATAACAGAGGGATCTTCTTTAATTTTATCCAATACAATTTGAGTCTTTACTTCCTCTACTCCTGGAAGGTTGCGAAGTTTTTCTATAAGATCCATAGAATCTTGATGATTCATACATTTTGCCATAATAAATAGAGGATATTCACCAGTAATTATATAAGCATATTTTATCTTATCCAGGAGTTCTAATTTTCTCTTAATATCATCTAAAGGGAATGATGAATTCACTCGAAGAGATGCCATTACCATCTCATCATATCCTAAATAACGACAATCTATAAGAGTTACATATTGTTTTATTACTTTTTTTTCTTTCAAACGGTTAATACGCATCCTTATAGATGTTGGAGTTAATTGTATCTCTCTTTCAATGTCACGAAGTGAAGCCTTAGCATTATTTTGAAGAATACTAAGTATTTGCTTATCCAATTCATCTAGTTCTATCGTTTCTGTCATAATTTATTTCAAATTTCTAATTATTGAAATTACTAATTTCAACTTCCTTACTTATTAATATGATAAAATTAATATAAACTTTTGCTTCGTGATATCTTTTTATAAATATTTATATCTATTTGTGCTTGTCCTTTATAAATACTTTTATAACATCTATGGTAACTTTAAATATTAGTTTACATTTGTAATATTAAATATTAAATTATTCATTAAATGTAAACAAAAAGATATAAAAAAGTTTAAAAAACAAAATAAAAAAGTGAAAAAAATGGCTGAAAAAACTTTTGATTTTACTGGCTTGAAATGTCCTATGCCGGTTTTAAAGACTAAAAAAGAATTAAGAAATTTAACTCCAGGACAAGTCATAGAAGTAATTGCGGATGATATTGGTGCTAAAAACGATATTCCAGCATTACTTAATAAGTTAGGCGATGAATTATTAGAACTTCGAGAAGATAATGGAAATTTAATCTTTGTAATTAAAAAAGCATAAATAACGAGTTTTTAGAGGTTCGGCAAAGCTATGACGACTTATACTTTCTTTGTAAGTACAGAGCCATATAAGTTTGAAGCAGTAGATTCATTGATCGAAATTGGTAAAGCAATGATAAAAAAGGGAAATAAAATTAGAGGAATTTTTTTCTTTGGAACAGGGGTTTACAATCTTAAGAAGGATATTAGCTGTGGTACATCTATTAGGAATATGCCAAATAAGATCCAACAATTTTGCTTAGAAAATAATATCCCAGCTGCTGGTTGCAGTACATGGGTTAGTATAACGGGATTAAAGCAACAAGATTTTATTGAGGGCGCAACTGAAGAAGGTTTAGGGGACTTTTCAAATTGGGCAATTGAGTCAGATAAAATAATTGTATTTGGAGCGGGGTTTTAAGAAAAATGATAGAATCCGTTTTGATAATAAGTGATCAATCACCCATTGGAAAGAATTCCGCAGCAGAAGCAATTAGGATTGGTTCTGGTTTTGTAGCACTTGGAGAATATATTGAATGTAAAATAGTATTTATGGGAGATGCGGTTTATTTACTAAGTAAAAATGCTTTTCCGGAAGCTGTTGGAATGGATTCAATGAATGAGGTTCTTGAAATGGCAGATTTATCTGATTTGGAGCTTTATGTAATAGATTCATCTTTATATGACGCAGGCTTAACAAAAGAAGACTTAATTGAATATGAAAATTTAAAAATCATTAATTTTGATGAGTTAATAGAACTAATTGAAGACGCTAATACATGTTTTAGGTTTTAACGAGGTGTAGAAATAATGGTAGAGACTCTTGATGTGGTTTATTTATTTGGATACAGTAGTAATACAGGGACTCATTTGGAAAGATTATTACCGATTTTAAAATCACAGAAAAAAAAGAATTCTAACATTGGAATAGTCTTGATTCATGACGGAGTGATTGGTATTACAACTAAAGGAAGAATTCCTAAGCAAATGGAAGACCTTCTTGACGTAAACGTCATTATATTTGCAATGATACCTGATTTAAAAGCACGTGGTATTGCTCTTGAATACATTAGTGAAAAGGTTAGACTTATTGAATATGATGATCTTGTAGATATTTTGGATACAACGCCAAAACTAATCTCTTGGATGTAATAAAATCAACAATTATAATTAAAAATTTATAAAAAAAATTCTGACTGAAGTCAGAGAAAATTAACATAAAAATACAAAAACAGAAAAAAAAGGTGATATATGTGCCTGAAAACGGAACAGTAAATTTTATTGTAAAGGATAAATCATTCGAAAAGTTCGCAATGATGGCTATCCTTGGTTCAACAGGTGACGCTATGGATATGAAAATGAATTTTTTCTTTACTTTTTGGGGTTTAAATCTATTAACCAAAAAATTTAAGCCTAAGGTTGCTGGAATGCCTACTCCTATGAAAGGTATGGGAGCAAAGATATTTAGAAAAAGGATGAAAAAATTCGGAATTGACGACCCTATGCAATTGATTAAGGACGGAGTAGAAAGTGGTAATTTGAAGTTATATCCATGTCAAATGACAATGGATTTAATGGGGATAAAAAGAGAAGATTTACTTGATTGGGTAGAAGAACCTGTTGGAGCTGCTTCATTTTTAGAAATGAGCAATAGTGGACAAATAGTTTCATTATAATTTAAAATAAAATAATATTTTTTTTTTATTTTTTAATCAAAAAAGAGTGATGATTAATGTCTGATGTAAAAGAACAACACCGTGAATATAAAACGGATGTAGATTTTGATAAAGATTTTTTTAAAAATATAGAAAGAAAATCAAATATTTGGCAGTGCATCCAATGCGGAACATGCACAGCGAGCTGTGAAAGTGGGAGATGGACTGCTTTAAAAACACGTTCAATTGTGAGAAAAGTAGTTTTAGGAGATTTATCGGTATTAAAAGATCCTGATATTTGGTTATGTACCACATGTTATCAGTGTTACGAACGATGTCCGCGTGATGTAAGACCTACAGATGTAATAATGGAATTAAGAAATTATGCCACAAAATTAGGAAATATTTCTCCTAATCATAGAGCTGTTGTAGGATATTTGAAAAATTTTGGACATGCCGTACCGATAAATGATGAAGTAAGAAAACGAAGAGTAGAATTAGGATTAGAAGAATTACCTCCTACTGCGTTTAAATTTAAACAAGAGGGGGATGATAAAGATTTAAAAAATATTGAAGAACATTTGTTCGATTTACCTCCGGTTAAGAAGGAGAAAAAGGAAGAGGAGGAGAAATAAAATATGGTTAAAGAAAACACATTTGCTTTCTTCTTAGGGTGTATTATGCCCAATCGATACCCTGCAATTGAAAAATCAACGAAATTTGTAATGAAAAAGTTAGGATACGAAATTTTAGATATGGAAAGAGCAACTTGTTGTCCAGCACCCGGAGTTTTCCGATCTTTTAATAAAGTTGATTGGATGGTTGCTGCGGCTAGAAATCTATGTATTGCAGAACAATTAGACGCAGATATTTTGACAGTATGTAATGGATGTTTTGGAACTCTTCAAGAAGTTAATAAGCACTTAAAAGAAAATGAAGATCATCGTAATATGGTAAATGAAAGATTAAAACTCATTGGAAATTATGAATTTAAGGGAACTATTAATGTTCGGCATGTTGCTGAAGTTTTAGGTTATGAGGTTGGACCCTGGGGTATAGAAGATTTAATTGTTAGAAAAGTAAATGCTAAAGCTGCGATACATTATGGTTGTCATTTTCTGAAGCCTACAAGAATTAGAGAAATTGAAAGTTCGGAAGGACCAACAATTATTGAAGAATTTGTTGAAGTTTTAGGAATTGAATCTGTACGATTCAATGAACAACTTACCTGCTGTGGAGCTGGAGGTGGTGTTAAAGCTTATGATGGTAATGCAAGTATGACAATTTTCGCAGAAAAGATGAAAAATATTGATGAAGTAAAACCAGATTTTATATTGGATATTTGTCCATTTTGTCATTTGCAATATGAAACTGGACAAGATTATTTAAATAAAAATAAGAGCTGTAATTACGATTATCCAGTAATTCATCTTTCTCAACTAACTGCTTATTGTATGGGTATGGACCAAGAATTCATAGGGTTACAATATCAATTAATGGGAAAGAATTACATTTTTGGAGGAGTAGAAATAAAGAAAGAAGAGGAGGCTATATAAGTTGACCGTAAAAGAAGAAAGGTTAGAAGAAACCAAAAGTATAGGGGAAAAGGTTGTAGCCGCTGAGAATGATGAACCACGAATAGGAGTGTTTGTATGTCATTGTGGACACAATGTTGCAGGAACGGTAGATGTAACTAAAGTTGCTGAATATGCGTCAACATTACCTAATGTTGTTAAAGCAGAACATTATATGTTTATGTGTTCAAAACCCGGAGTTCAAATGGTTAAAGATTCTATAGAAGAATTAGGAGTTAACCGCACTGTTGTAGCATCTTGTTCTAAAAATCAACATGGAAGAACATTTGCGAATGCAATTGAAGAGATGGGTCTTAATAAGCATAAACATCAGCAAGTAAACGTACGAGAATACTGTAGTTGGGTTCATCAAAAACAAAAAGAAAAGGCAACAAATAAAGCAATGAGACTGGTTGAAGCTGGAGTTAATAGAGCAAGAAAATTAGAAGATGTTGAAACTAGGAAGATCCCAACAACTAAGGCTGCACTAGTAATAGGTGCTGGTATTGCAGGACTCAGATCTGCTTATGATATGGCTGAGTTGGGTATTCCAGTTTACTTAGTCGAAAGAAATTCGACAATTGGAGGTCATATGACACAATTGAATAAAACATTTCCGACGTTAGAATGTCCACAATGCTCAATCTCTCCTCTAACAAATGGAGTTGCGAATCATCCATTAATAGAGTTATATACTAACGCTCAGATTAAAAATGTTGACGGATCGATGGGAAATTTCGAAGTTGAGATAGAAATCAAACCTCGATATGTAAAAGATAACTGTACCTCATGTGGTGAATGTGCTGCTCATTGTCCAGTTGAAATTCCAAATGAATGGGATAGTGGCATGTCAATGCGAAATGCAATATACAAGGCATATCCACAAGCAATACCTGCAACTTATGTAAGGGATAAGAAGGCATGTATTGAATGTAATACTTGTATTAATATTTGTCCTGTACAGGCTGTTGATTTTTCTATGGAATCTGAAACTAAAATTTTTAAAGTTGGTTCAATAATAGTTGCTGCAGGTTATGATGAATATGATCCTACTGAAATTGAGCCATATCATTACGGGCAAGAGGGTTATGAAGATGTTATTACACAACTTAAATTAGAGCGAATGTTATCACCAACTTCCCTGACAAATAGTCAAGTTTTACGTCCTTCAGATGGAAAATTTCCAAAAAGTATTGTAATGATTCAATGTGTAGGGAGTAGAAATGATCAAGTTGGGAATCAATATTGTACAGGTGTTTGTTGCAAGTTTGCAATAAAAAATGCAAGAATTGTTAAAGAAATGTATCCTAATGCAGATGTTACAATATGTTATATTGATGTTAGAACACCTGGATTAAATTTCGAAGAATTATATAAATCAGCACAAGAAGTTGGGGTAAGATTCATTAGAGGACGCCCTTCAGAAGTTCTTAGAGATCCCGTTTCAGGTGATTTAAGTGTTATTGTCGAAGATACATTGAGTCAAACTCCATTGAGACTCCATTCAGATTTAGTAGTACTATCCGCAGCAATGGTGCCCCCTGAAGGAATTGGACCTTTAGGATCTAAATTACATGTGCTTCGTTCAAAGGAAGGATTCTTAAAAGAATTTCATATCAAAATGAACCCTACTTTAAGTAGTAAAGGTGGTATTTATCTAGCAGGTGCCATTCAGGGACCTAAAGATATCTCAGAAACTGTTGCCCATGCGGGAAATGCAGCAGCATTAGCAGCTGCTCCATTAGTAAAGGGATACATAGAAAAAGAAATGTTAGTACCTTCCATAGATTTGGATCTATGTGTTAAATGTGGATTATGTAAGACAATATGCGCTCCTGCTGCAATTGAAATAAATGATGATGGGACTCCAATGGTTAATGAAATAGCCTGCAAATCATGTGGGATGTGTATGCCTGTTTGTCCGACAGGGGCAATACAATTATTGAATTTTAGAGATGACCAATTATTAGATGAAATAATCGCCACTTCAGGTGGAGGTGTTGTATGCGAAAATGAGTGAATGTGAATATATTGAACCAGAAGTACTTGAAAAGATGGAAAATGTTGTAGTATTTATGTGTAATGAATGCGGACAAGGTTCGGCTAACACTGCTGGTGTAGCTCGAATGGCATATAATCCTGCAATTCGAATAATTCGAGTACAATGCACTGGTCAAGTTGGTCCTATTCAGATTATGGATGCTTTAAGCAACGGAGCAGATGCAGTTGCGTGTGTTGGTTGTTGTTTAGGAGCATGCCATTTCTTTAATGGGAATATTTTATCAATGCATAGAATAAAATTAATGAAGAAATTATTTAAAGAATTAGGTTATAGTGATCAGTTTGTTAATCAATATACATCTCGAGCTGCAGAAGGAGAGACAGCTGTTGGAGATTTTGAGGATATTGTAGAACGATTAGCAACTGCAATTAGAGAGGAGGGGACTTTTAAAGATGGATGTTAAAATTTTTCAATTTAATGGATGCAATAAATGTTTTAATGAAACTATTCTTTTAAAGGGAGAATCAAATTATAATATTGAATTTATTCAAGATCCTGAAAATTGGAAAGAAGAGAAAACAGATGTATCAATAATCACTGGATTTTTACTACCAGAGAATATGCAAATTTTAGATAAAATCAAATCTCATTCAGAGAAAGTAATTGCATATGGAAACTGTACTACAACTGGAGGGATTTTTGCTCTTGCCAATCAAAAAGGTCATGATGTATCACCCTTAAATAAACTCATAGAAGATTCAATTAATATAAACGGTTGTTTAGGTGAAATTGAGGAATTAAAACTAGAAATTGATGGTAATGAAATTCCAAAATTAAAGAATCTCTGTACAGTATGCGGACGGCGAAAAACATGTGATTATTTAGAAAAAGTAAAACGTCAAATTGAATTAGAGGATTATGAAACTTGTTTTAACGATCTAGGATATCTTTGTAATGGTTTTGTCTCGAAAGAATGTAAAGAACGATGTATTGATTACAATGCTCCTTGTAGGGGTTGCAAACCAATTGTAGAACGTTCTGGAATTAGGATGTTAGGAATGTTTGGTACTCTTATGGGAAATATTGAAGTTGCTACTGAACATTCTGAAAAGGGAGCAACTGATAAATTAGCAGATAATGATGATGATGTTACCGAAAGTTTGCCTGATATAGTAGGAAATTTCTTTAGATTTACTTTACCAACCTCAGGATTACCAAAAGGCCGAATTCCTTCAAAAGGTAATTTATTAGAGGATGTTTTTACAGGAAGA
>JBHLLG010000061.1:0-16130 GCA_048885925.1 Candidatus Hermodarchaeota archaeon | reverse complement strand
TATAAATAGCGAGGGCTTCCTCCATGATATCAATTGCTTCACCTTTTCTATTTATCTTATTATAAACAGATCCAATCTGTCTTAAAACAAAAAATACCAATTTTTGCTTTTTATAGTTAAAATTAAGAGAGAAAACTATGTAAACGACTATAAAACAAATCTCATAATGGATGTTAAATCATTTAATAAAAGAAATTATATAAATTAGAATTAAAAAAAAATAAATTAAAAATGTTGATTACCACGTAAATGTACTTAAAAGTATTGTTGTTGAGTTTAATGCCTTAAGTGCATAATCAATAGTATTTGACCCTAAAACATTAATACTTGTAACATCCAAATTTTGAACCGAAACTCTACTTGATTCATAAACGTAAATTAAATACATAGTTGCATTAATGATAGATACAACGGAATTCCCCATTGTCATTAATCCATCAATATAGCCAATTTGAGTCGCCTCTAAAGTAGAAGAGTCAAAAAGAAGAACTTGTTCATAAATAGAAGAATTATCTACCGTTATTTTTGCTGAATCTCTAGCTATCAGGTTGTCAATATTTGAATTTTCACAAATTAACTCTGAATTATCAGTACAAATAATATCACACTGAGAAAAATAGTCTTGTAAAGTTAGTTTAGCAGTTGCATTTACTTCTATAATTCTTAATTCCCTTGATATCAGAATGTTAGTATTTACGAGAGTTGTAAAATTCTTATAATTTCCCGTACCAGAAAAACCTCCTGAATTCAAAATTAATGATCCAGAATATACAATTACACCCTCATATAATCTGCTAATAGTGCTGTCTTCAACGTATACTATATCCTTCCCACCTACGCTTAAATCAAATAAAGTTGAATTTGCTATGTAAATGTTATCTCTTGCTAAGTTAGAATAGAAGAAATGGGTCTGGACGTCACCTATGCTGCAATTGTCAATGGTTATTGAATTTGTAGTATCGCTATACAAGTCAGAAAGTGATGTATTTTTTAAAACTAGCTTACTATTATCAATACATGTTAAATATCCTGGAGAGAAGTCATTATTTTCTAGTGTTAAAAAAGAAGAATCCATCAATGTTCCGTAAAATGTTGAGAAAAGCGTAGACATTAATGATGAATCAGTAAGGTTAGCGATAGTTGCAATGGAATCATCATGAAGATAAACCGAACAAGAAAAATTGGTCATTATTACATTAGCAGAATTATTTGCAGCAACAGACATTAATAGAGGAGTTGGAGTAATAGAATTAATTAATATTGTGTTGTTAATATAACCTGAACCTGTGACTATACCTTTGTTAATATTTGTGGTTCCAGAGTATGCTATAATTCCACATCCAAAATTATTTGTAATAACACTCTGATCCAGAGTAACTCGTGCCATATCATAAACATAGAGCCGTTCCAGACTAGATCCATAAAATTTCAAGTTTGCGTACCCTTCTACTCTTACTCTTTGTAAGGTAGAGTTTTCTATATTTCCAGTCACAATTGTGAGAGGTGAGACTGTTGAAATAAAAATTGACCATGTCCCAAGTAATTTGCTATCCTTTATGAATAAATTACAGCCTTCCCTTATACCAATAGAATTAATTGTAGAATTTTCTATAATTGAAAGAGAAGTTTGGTAATAATATACTCCTGGAACTTCAAAAGGTGGAGAAACCCTAACAAAATTTATCGTAGAATTCTTGACTATTGCTGAACTAAGATCAAAAAGCCAGAGCTCTTCAAATGTGCAATTTTCGACTGTGAGATAACTATCGTCATGTAAATAGATACTAAATTCTGAACAATTAATATTTTTGAGGGTCATTTTTACATCATTGTGCAATGAAATTGATATAAATCGAGTTTCATGATTAATACTACAATTTACACAATCTGTTGAGTTTATAATAGTATAACCATTAAGTCTCCCACTGGTGATATTAAAAAAATCCTCAATTACAATATCACCGCTAGAAAATTTTACAGCATATTCAAGAAAATTTATTGATGAATTCTCAGCATAGGTGTTAGCTTCTGGTCCTTGTGGTTCTTGTGATGGCCACATATACATTACAATAATTAAACCAATAGACCCCAACCCAATGATGATAATCAATATAATTGTTAGTATTTTCCAATGTTTCTTCAAATCTTAAAAACCCTTTTTAGATAATTTTATTATTTTATTAAAAATTATTTAAGAACTAAATGCTTTTTTGATTATTTATTTTTATTTATCGATAGAAGCTTAAAGTAATACTCTCAATTTAGATTAAGTAAAATGGAGAATTTAGTTTGTTTGGTTAAAACGTACTTTTCTTATTTAGCATAAAAATAAATGTTCAAAACAAGATTATCATGCTGAATTGATAAAAAATATTATATCAAGGAAGTATGGTTGGTATTTGGCTAGAGTTATCGCTAGCATTGAAAATTTTACAAATATAGTTGCTACTAGTTTAGAGACTATTAAACTCTATTTTTTATCTCCAGGAAATTATATTAAAATAACATGCTTAAATCAAGTACATTACCAAAATCGACTTAATTCAAAATTTATTATATTGCCATATTTTCATGATTTAATCCAACATTATTGGTTCTTAGAAAGAGTTATTGAATCACTTAAACAACAAAAACTTAGATATATTGACCCAGAATATATGAATGAATTAATCCCTTTAATAAAAAATCTTTCTGAATCATTAATTTCTAAAAAGGGCATAAAACTCAAGGAACTACTCGAATTTGACTCTGAATTTGATAAAGAAATGAAAATTGCTATGCCTGAGTCGTGGTTAAATGAAAATAGCATAGATTTAGGAGAAATTGTTTTACTAAGAAATGATATGCCCACACCGACAATCACATGATCTTATAATGTATATTATTTTAGTCAACCGAGATTCTCTTAGATGAAATTCCATATTGCAAGATTAAATTTCTCGGGATCTTCAATTGTGGAAGCATATCCTAAAGTTTACACTTACATTGACATTTATAGGTTACTGCAAATGTCATAGCAACAGGAAAAGTATGACGAAAAATTCTACTCATTATAGTAGCTTTCATTACCCTCAGCATTGGATGACTTCCAATTGGAGGAGCAAATGTGTTTGCTACTCGCTTCCCTCTCCATCTTCCTATAGTCTTATATTGACCATAAAATTGTGATTGAAGGAGAATCATAATTAGGAACCTTAATTTGTCGAAAATTGGATTCAATAAACCTGTTCCAATTACTTCACCCGTATCCTAACTTTTTGAAACTTCGATTTTTTTCCCGAATAATCGCAATAATACTCTTTCTCGTGCCATCGTTAATTCATTAAAAGAGAACTAATTTAGATATTCACTTTGTAAGGTTATCATAAATTGCATAAAATGATTTCTTATTTTTACTATATTGTAGAAGTAATAAAAAATAGACTAAAAGTATAAACACAAAGAAATTTTTTTTTCAGTAACTGAATAATTTAAGGTTGAGGAATTTGAATCCCACTGCATCTAATAATCTTCTTGAATGCCCTTTTTCACATAATTGTGCTCTTCCAGTAAAGCAAAATTCATGTAATTTTCCCAAATTTAAAGTGTGTCCTGAATATCAAATAAAGTTAAAAAAACTTGTATCTCCTTCGAAAATTATAAACTAAAAAGCAGTTCATAATTTTTGTAACTTTTATTTTCTTAATTGGGATTAGGTTAAAGGATAGTGATTGGTATTTTGACCAAAATAAAGAAGATCTTTGAATTATTAAAATTACATTTAATAATGATTATGTAATTGAATTTATAAGAACTTATTATTATTTAAAATAAATATTTAAAAGTAAGAAAATCATGATAGAGGAAATCGAAAAAATTCCAAACTCTTCCATAATGCGAGATAATTTAGATTTTAAATACTTTGTCGGTGGAACTTGGAAAAAATCATCCTCGGGAAAAACAATTGATATAAAAAATCCATTTAACGATGAATTAGTAGGAAGAGTGCAAGCTTGTTCCATTGAAGAAGCTGATCACATGATAAATAATGCGAAAGAAAATTTAGAATGTTGGAATGAAAAAACTCAAAAAGAAAGATCAGATATATTAAGAAAAGCAGCTAATTTGATGAGAGAATGGGCTAATTTCATAGGCTATATTATGATGAAAGAAATTGGTAAGCCCCTAAAAAGTTCTATATCAGAAATAACCCGAACTGCTGAGTTATTTGAAGCTACATCTGAAGCTGGATTACAGCAAGAGGGAGAGGCAATTTATGGGGATGCATTTAAAGGTTTTAGTAAAGATAAGATCTCAATGACTTATAGAGTTCCTTTAGGTGTGATCCTTTGCATTGGTCCATTTAATTATCCATTTAATCTCACAGGATCTAAAATAGCACCTGCTTTAATGGCAGGAAATACTGTTGTAGTTAAACCTCCTTCTCAGGGAGCAATTAGTCCCTTATTTTTTGGATTAATACTTGAAAAAGCAGGAGTCCCTCCAGGTGTTGTGAATATAATCACCGGAAGAGGATCTGAAATTGGTGACTATTTAGTACAACATCCACTAGTGAATATGGTAAGCTTCACGGGATCTTCTGAAACGGGAAAGCAACTTGCAAAAGTCGCTGGAATGAAGCCATTATTACTAGAATTAGGTGGAAAAGATGCTGCTATCGTATTAGATGATGCTGATCTAGAATTAACGGCAGATGCAATTGTGTCTGGAGCTTTTTCGTATAGTGGTCAAAGGTGTACTGCTGTAAAAAGAGTCCTTCCATTGCCTGGAATTGCTGATCAATTAATAGAATTAGTAAAATCAAAAACATTAAATCTAATTATAGGTGATCCTGAAAAGAATGCCACTATTGGCCCTCTCATTAATTCAAAACAATGTGATTATGTTCAAGGATTAATTGATGACGCTTTAGATAAAGGAAGTACTTTAATATGCGGAAATAAACGGGAAAATAATATTATGTGGCCAACATTATTGGATAATGTTACTACTAAAATGAGAATAGCTTGGGAGGAACCTTTTGGTCCTGTATTACCATTTCTACGAGTTCGTAGCGCTGAAGAAGCTATAGAAATATCTAATAAATCAGAATATGGTCTCCAAGGTATGATTTTCACAGAAAATATCGATCTAGCATTTAATATTGCACAAGAATTAGAAGTGGGGACTGTTCAAATAAATGGTAAAAGTGAAAGAGGTCCAGATCATTTTCCATTTTTAGGAACCAAATCTTCAGGCTTAGGAACACAAGGGATAAAATATTCGATTGACGCAATGAGCAGACCGAAAGTTATCGTTATGAACTTATCTGAAAAAGGTAAATTAGTAAAACTCTGTAAATATGATTGATAAGATGCTCCTAAAAAAAGGTATTCTTTTATTTTTTCACTAAGGAGTATCTAAAAATTTGGATACTTACTCTTATATTGCAAATGGTATTCTCTTAACCGGATAAGCAATTTGATTTCGTTTTGAAATAAAAGAGCCATCAAGATCTCTAGCCATACACACAGCAATTGCATATGGAATACCCATTGATAAGTAATTCACTGGAAACCAATTATTTCCCGTAGGATCAGTTGGACCAATAACAACACAATTCCTTGGTCCTCCCTCAACTATCCCTGCTGCATATGATACAAAAGAAGCACATGCAGCTCCCCAGGGCATTTGAATTTGAAAACCTTTCTGTGATCCAAAGTAGGCTAGTGAACATAGATTTCTGATCTGCTCAGAAATTCCAAAACATAAAAATGCTTTTACATTAAGATCTTCTTCATCTAAAGAATTACACTTTCGAATTATAGTATATTTTCCAAGAGGTATAATTTTACCTGTTGAATTTATTCTTTTTTCAGCTAGATCAGGATTCGCTATTAAAAATTCAGAAACACCACCTCTAAACTCTTTTGATCCTGTTGAAAGAAAATACTTTAACTTCGGTTCAAATGATTTATATCCAAACCATGCTTGCCCTCCTGGACAACACCCTTCAATCACATTATTTCCAATATATATCGAATTGACCTTTTTATTAATTGATAAGGTAAAAATTGCATTTGCAATGCACCGATTAATTTTTTTTATTGGAATGGCTTTCTTAGGAATTGATTCTGAACCATATATGCACAATGGACATGCTTTCAACCTTCCTGCTTGAACTAACTTCAATCCTATTTCTTTAATTGTAAAATTTATCATAAGTCTTCAAAATTTTTTAATATTTAATATTTTTAACAAATAAAATTAGAACTTATAAAAAAAACTTAAGGAAAAATTAAGCTATTTTAGTTCTCATTATTGGCAAATTATGAAATTTTAAATCTATTTGTTATAACTATTGAGAACTTTTAATTCATTTAAAATATCATCGAGAAAATAGATATTTTTTTTGTCAATTTCTTGTTTTAAAGCATTTGCTAAAGAATATTTAAATGCCCAAACTTCTACAGTCTTACCCAATTTTTTCAGCTTCTTTACAACAGGTACAAAATCACCGTCTCCAGATACCAATATGGCGGTATCATATATATTCTCATAAGCTAATGAGATAATATCAATAGCGATATTAATATCAACTTTCTTTTCAATTGCTCCACTTACTGCTATTTTATCAAAACTTACTCTAATTGTGTAACCACTTTTACGTGTCAATTCTTTATACCAATTCCGCTTCTCTTGGCTCATGGGATATACAACACCTTCATATAAGAATATAGCATGTAACTTACGATCACGAGTTATAAGAGTTTTCAACTTTTCATAATCCGCCTTGATATTATACTTCTGAAAACCCTTGAAAATATTACTATTATCTAAAAATATTGAAATACGTTCCATTTTAAGTTTTAATGTTTACTCTAACAAAAAGATTAGGATTTCTAAATAAATTCTTTTGATAATATTAATTTATTTAGAAATAAATAACTTAATTTATATCAAAACTTCAATGATCTCTAGACCATTCTCCCGATCAGCTATATAAGCAATATTATCGGTAACTTCTATATCATAAGCATGACCCCCATCAAAAAATTGGGCTATCATTGTTGGATTGGATGGATCACTGACATTAATGACAATTAGACCGCTATCGTAATCTGCAAGATATGCAGTAGTTCCATTTACATAAGTAGCAAAAACAATACTTTCTTCATCAAATACTCCTGTTTGGATGATATTTGAAGGATCACTTACATCAAGGATTCTTAATTCCCCCCCACCAAGAGCATGGTTTCCAATATATACATAATTTCCATGAACGAATGGATTCCAATAATCTATTCCACTAGGAATATGACTTCCAACCTGAAAGGGATTTGAAGGATCACTTACATTAATGATTCTCAATCCACTATATTCACTATAATGATCGATTATATATGCGAGATCATTAGCGACATATAAATGAACACAAGCCCCCGCAATTCCAAACTGAGCTATCTCGTTAACATTTGAAAGATCACTTACATTTAATATTACTAATCCAATCGACCAATCTGCTAGATATGCGATATCTCCGATCACTTGCACATCATAAACCGCACCACTACCATTATATTGATCTATCTTTATTGGATTTGAGAGATCACTTATATTTAGAATTTCTAATCCTACCATTGCATTCGCTAGATATGCTATCTCTCCAACTACAGATACACTTAAAGGAAACCCCCCTTGATTATATGAACCTATCTTATAAGGATGAGCTGGATCACTTATATTGACAAAAACTAATCCACCCATGTTATTATCTGTAGTATCTACGATATATGCAATATCTCCATGAACCTCGATATCAAATGGTCCTCCCTCAGTTTCAATATGCCCTAATTTTCGTGTATTATATGAAACATTAGGGTCTGCTTTAAAAATTAATGAGATTGAAATGCTTAAAATAACTACCATACTAAGCGATACAGCAGCTAATATTATCTTATACTTTTTTCTCATGATAAATCCGTCTTAATCTAATTAACAGATATCTATCAAAATGATTAGATTTAAAAATTTAATGATTTTTTAAGAATTTAAACTAAATATTTGGATATGTTATTTAATCTCATTAATTTTATTTTCTCTATCAAATGAGATTTCATTAAATGAAGATACAGATTGTTATTTTTGATTTCTTTTACTAATATAATTAATTGTCTCTTTTTACTATTTTTCGTTCTATATTCATGGTTTCTAAGTCAATCAAAACATAGATTAAAGAATCATCATCTTGTCCCGATTGTCCCGGCTGAATACATATTGTATTACCTACTAGTGAATACCATTTACCCGAGACATCAGGAGATTCGTGAATATGTCCGTGAAGAGAGAGTTTTGGTTGATTCTTTTTAAGAAAGGCATATTCTACTCTTGATCCTACTCTTAAACCAGCATAAGTCACATCAAGATCTAAATTTGCAGGAGGATTATGAAAAATATAGATTGTATTGTTCATATCAGAAGGTTTTACTAAATTTCTTATCTCCTCTTCGATTGTAGGAAGAGTCTCCACATATGAAAGCCAATCTTCAAGTCTCTTGAATCCATTTGGAGTAGAAAGATATTGTTTCCCAAATTGTTTTGGATGTATAAAATCTGCAGTATCTTTGCGCGCCCGATCTTTTAGCCCAAAAGGTAAATCCGAAATCCAATTCATCCCTATAAACTCATACTTACTATCATCAATCTGGAATCTCATTTGAGCAATATTAATTGCATAAGAATATTTATCGCAAGTCTTCTGATATAAAGCATCAAATATTTTTAAATCGTCATTTCCTAACATGCCTAAATAAAATATCTTATCTGATTCAAATCTCGAAAAATATTCATCCAGAAATCCAGTAATAAACTTATCTTGATGTAATAAATTTCCTTTAAAGGGAAGCATGTCGCCACCGTTTATTACTACATCCACTTGTAATGAACTTGCTATCTGGTATACTTTGTTGTATTTCCACTCTATCCCGTGTATATCAGTTACGTATAATAATTTCATAATTCTGCTATAGCATTATTTTTAAATTTAAAACTCATAATCAATTTTTAATTTTAGGATTTTATAAAAACTAATTTATTATACTATTCAAAAAACTTTATTGTTAGAATTTGATGGAACACCAATATCAGCAACAACCAAACTATTTTCATTAATTTACAAAAAAACTGAAAAAAGACAACATAATATACTTGAAATAATCTTTTTCCGAAAACTAACTTTTATTTCAATGTAATATTTTCTTTTCGAATCCGTCCATCCATGTTTTTTCCAATAATTATAATCAATAAGGCTTGATAATTCTTGATTACTTCGAAATTTTTGTTGTATTTTAAATGTAGCAATAGCTAAGGCAGATGGATTAAGATAGGATTTCTCTTTTACTTCCGAATATAACTTTCTTGCAAGTTTTGTAATCTTATTTAGATATTTTAGCTGTAAAATTTCTATTGAATCATTTGAAGTATCAGTCTTAAATCCTTTAGTTTCGATTACTTTAAATCCCCAACTATATGTAGCAGCGCCAATTGTGCGGATAGTACGTTTTAAACTAGTTACATTTGTAGTAGCAACTATTATAGCACATTTATCATAAAATTCTTGTCTATGACAGATATATGCTAATCGATCGATTAATGCTTTCATAACAGAACTTACATCACCAACATATACTGGACTTGCAAAGATAACCGCATCAAATTCTTTCATCTTAGTTTTTATTGCAGGGATATCATCTTTTATGGGACATGCATCCTCTCCGTAATCCATACAAGCACGGCACCCTCTACAATGTTCTATTACATAATCTGTTAAGAAAATTGTTTCGAAGTGAATGCAATCATTATTTTGCACCGAAATTTGCTTGAGCTCTTCTTCCAACAATGAAACAATTTTTGAAGAGTGCCCATTTTTCCTACCACTGCTTATAATACTTAAAATTCTAATTATTATCACCTGAGTTGATATTAATTTTTTTAATTATTTTCATTATTTTACAGAATCTACCAAAATCATTTATATTATTGTTTCAGCATATTAGGATTAAAAGTTCATTTTCATCAATAATCATGATCCATTTCTCCACAAAAAGATGAAAAGTTGAATACCACAAAGAGTTTATTTATCAACTAAATGCTGTACAGAAGTCTCATACTTTATAGTGATAATAAATCATCTGTCTCAACTTGCTTAAACATGGAATTATATCAGGTTCCTACTTTCTAAATTAGTAGAAAATAATAAATGAAATTGGTGAAAATTATTGAATGAAAAAAATTTGAAAGAAACTCAAGAGATGCAAAGTGTCATAATACTCTATGACTCAGTATTTGGAAATACAAAAAAAGTAGCAATGTCATTAATTCGAGGATTAGAAGCGGGAGGACTTCAAGTTGATTCCAGTACCATTCAGGAATTTGATACAACTGAAATCAAAAATTATGATATAATTGGTATTGGAGGTCCGACACACATGCGCGGTTTATCAAAAGCTATGAAACTTTTTTTATCTAAAATAAAGCACATTAAATTAAAAGATAAAAAGGGATTCGCCTTTGAAACTAAAGCATCTTTTCCATTATCAGGATCAGCCGCAAAGAAAATTTTGAAATTTTTAAAATTTATGAAAATTGAAGTATGTTACCCTATAATCACTGCTATCGTTGTTGGAAAGGAAGGTCCTTTAGTAGAAAACACATTGAAAATAATGGAAGAATCTGGATTAGCTATTGCTGAAAAAGTGAATAAGCAAATTTTAATTCTAAAATAAACTAAAAGGAGGTGAATAAATTTGCAAAATAAGAGAATCTCATCGATAAATTTGTTGAAAAAGTCAATAATGTTATTTCTAATTATACTTTATATTACATTTGTTATTGCATTGTCATTTGGGCCTATTGTTGCTGGCATTTGGACTTTAATCCCTGCAGAAGCTTTTGGTTGGGAAGTATCTAAAGTAAGTTATTTAGGCTATTATTCAACATGCACTTTTGCGCCTTTTAGCACAATTAGCTTATTCAGCTTAGCATTTATTGGTTTTTTCCTTTTGATGAAATTACAAAAATATCTTGCAAGAAAATTTAAGACTTCAGGATTGTATCTGAAGTATAAAACTCTTACAAATCAAAAATAATTAAATATTTATTATTTTTTTTTTAAAAATTAAAACTATATTATCCAATTAATATTTTCTCTCTCCAAGTCTCAAAATAGAGTTCCTTGAAAAGAACATCTGCTGTTACTGATTCTATTTCGTCTTTTTTCACTTTTTTTATCAGTTCATTAAAATCATTTGTAGTTTTACTCCAAGTATAGCATAATAGATAATTAGGAATATTACTAAACGTCCAACAAAAAAAAATGAAAGGTTTATATTCTGTAATAAGAGAATTAGCAACCTCCTCTTTATTTACTCCAGACTTTAAATTTATATGAAGTAAAGCAAAAATATAATCAGAAGAAAAAGGGTTAAAATCAATAGTTAAACGAATCAAACCTTCATCAATCATTCGAGATAACCTTCGGCGAATTGTTTTTGAGGTGCTATTTACATCTTCTGCAACTTCAGCAATAGGTTTTCGTGAATCATTTTTTAGTGAACGTATTATTTCTAAATCTAATTTATCTAAATTTGTACTACTAGAAATAGGATTTTTATAGTTTAATGGAGATGAATAAAATACACCGTGTAATAATCCAATTGTCGGTGATTTTATTTCAGCAGTTTGTGATACGAATGAAGAATATTCATCTAATTCATGAATATTTTGAAGAAGTGCTCCCACATAGATATGATTCCTACTTGATAACATTATATTATATGTATTTTTATGGTCTCCTAATTTTGAAGTCATCTCATTCAAATTCTGAGCTCTTGTTACGCCAAAAATAAACGTATAAATCGCATTAACCGCATTTGGATTAATTTTTGCGGTAAACTTTTGGATAATATCTAAATCTATCAGAATCTGGATCCGTCTATATATAGCGTTGACAGATAATCCCAAATAATCTGAAATTTCTCTATAGGATAACCGTGAGTTGATTATAAGTAATTTAATGATTTCTATGTCTATTTCATCCATATTTTTCAAAAACAAAGAGTAAATAATAAAATAATTTGTTATAAGTCATTACTTCAATTAATATAATTTTAATCTTTCCCCTCTAAATTATAGTTTTTTCAGCAGTTCTTTTATAAAGCTTTGCGAATAATTTTTTTACTAGTTCTAGTTATTTTTTTTTACCTTTACAATTTACCTAATTTCTTATATATTTACTCTATATGAGTAGAAAGACATAGAGAAGGGATTGATACTAATTTGATTTTAAAATCTCTCTAGTTAATATCATCTCACTAATTTATTTAGTAGCTCCGTTTTTATTAACGAATAAATAACATTCGAAAAGAAAAAAAAGCAATTAAACTAAAAATTGTAATTAAACAAGCTTTAACTTTTTTAATTCCTGAAACTTCTTGAATAAAGTAAACCAGGTATATTCCATAGATTATTGCAGAAATTGGATGAATAAATATCCAATATTCCCATGGAATAATAATCCCAATTATGTCAATTATTAAAGCTATTAATCCAACCGTATTACCTACAAGCACAAAGAAATATGTAATTTTTACAGCGTCTATCCTATCACTTTCATAGATTTTAGAAAAAACTAAAATTATTAGCATTGATATAGTAAAACAGCTTAGATGTACTAAAGGAAAGATAAAAATCTCTAATAAGCGATATTGCGAATCTGAGAGTGGAAAGATTTTTGGTAATGGAAGTAAAGGTTCATTCAATATAAATCCTCTAATATAAAGAATTTCATATCCTAAAGTAAAAAGAATGAACGGTAAGATAATATAAGAAAACAGATTTGATTCAGAAATTGCTTCCCTTATTAATAATCGTGGTTTGTGAAAGCAATATCTTAAATATCTTAGATTTTTTTTAAATGAGTACTCTTTAAATCCCATATTACTTAGCACTTTTTTGGAAATAATAACGTTCAATTAGTAAAAAAATAAACGCATATAAGCCATATATAGCAAATGAAGTTATAAACCATATTGGATATCCGAAAATATTAATCATAGGAGGATTCCGATAATAATAAAGTCCCATAGCCGCTGCTGTTGGATCCATTAAGAGCTGAAAACTAATTCCATATAAACTAACTACAACAGATATAATAACAATGTCCTTTATAGATAAATCAGTACCTTTTGATTTTTTGAAAGAAAAACGCGCTAGTTCGAAAATAACAATAAATACCGTAAATATTGTAACTGTATCGTTAATCAAGAATACGAAATCAGCTATTTTCAGATCAGTTCCTAAATCTGCAACTGAGTATGTTCCCGTGAAGATAAGTGTTAAAACTAATGATGAAAGACATAAATTTGTGATTATAGTTGTCCTTATTCCATATGTTTTAATACAATAATAATAAACTGCTATTAAAATATAAATACTAATTACAAGATTGATATAAAAATAAATAATGCCAACCATTTCAAGCCCTCCTCCTTTGAATCAATGTTATTATTAATGGAATTAGAGCTAATGAGCCAGAAATTAATAATATATCAAACCTCTGCACTATCATAAGAAAAATAAAATCTAAAATAAGCGTAGCTAAATATCCAATTATAATTAAATCAATTTTCTTCATGAGTATAGTGAAATAAAGTTAATTTGTATTCTATAATGATTATTCTCACTAAATCAAATTATAATCTTTCTATAGACCATTTTTTATTCAATACAATACCTTGAATGAAGAACATGTTTCATATCCTTATACTAAAATTATGACTTATTGATAAAAAGAAGTTTTAATTTTTGCTACTTTGAGTACCCAAATACTCAGTAGCAAAATGACAATTAATGTTAAAGGCAAAATATTTATCCATGAGATAATCGGTTTTTTGGATTTGATCTCCAAGAAAATTTTGATTTCATGATAGCTATGCTCATATTCGAAATGAATCAAAAAGTCTGTTTCAGATTCACTCAAAATAAAAGTAATTGGGATCCCATCAATCGACACTGCGAAAGGACCGGGTAAAACTGCTTTAGGAATTAAAACATCACAGTATCCCGTGGTTCCAGCCCTCCCATAAATTTCAAAGCTAATTTCACTTCGAGATTCATTAAACCGAAGACCATAATCAGAGGAATTAGATTTAACAACAATAGTGTAATTGGTATCATCCTTAATTACTAAATAATTAGTGATTGTTGAGATTAAAGGCTCAATTTGGAACATTTTGGCATCTTCCCAACTTTCACATGTTCTCTGAAGTGCCCAAATATAATCTCCATCCCACGCAATTGCCCAAGTCCCATCAGCTACAGGATAAATTTGCCCTACAACTTGCCAATCATGAGTATATTTAGTTAGATTTCCTCCACCACTAACTCCCCAGAAATGTGAGCCTGTCCACACTAAACCTCCACTAATACCTTCTCCGGGAATATCAATCTCTTCTATAATTGCCCCTGTTTTGTTTATCTTCCTCACTAAAGCTCCACCCCTACTAGGAATATAAAGAAAATTTCCATCAGAAGTCATTCCTTGAATTCCACCTTCTTCCTTTTTTGGAAGATCAAATGAATCACTTACTACTATCGAATTTCCGGATATAGAAAACTTGAAAATTTTAAGCTGACTATGATCATACCCAAAAAAATACTCACCATCCCAAGCTAAACCCCGTCCATTTTCAATAACATTATTTTCGATTTCAGTATATTGCCCTGTAGTAGGATCCATTCTTATGAAGTTTTCGGCACTTCCTATTGATGTATTCCAAAAATCAAATCGCCAAAGATAACCCATTGCATATTCTAATGCCCACCCAAAACTCAATCCTAATCCAATTCTTTTTACAACTCTTCTTGTTTCATCAATTAAATCATATACATAAGGATATTGATCTGAGGGATCACCTGGAATATAACCCAGCGTAAAATTTCTTAGATCTTGATAATCAAATACAGGACCCACCGTTCCATTAATATTATTAATTAGAGTTGCATTTGAATTTGGAGTTACTGTAACTCGTGGATAAGGCAATGTTGGATCAAAAATATTCTCCTCTATAGTTGCATTTGTGTGAGCCGCAATTGAAATAATATCACCACTATAATTAACAATGTAATTTCCTTTAAGATAAACCTCAGAATTCTCTGAATGAAAGGCAACCCTTCCATTTTTAAATATACTCGTTTCAACAGTAGCATTGTTGAACTGTTCTAAAGCAATCTCGTGATATCCATTCCCATATAATGTATTATTTACATAATCCACCTTAGAATATTCAGCATAATATCCTTCTGTATTTACCCATCTAACTATTGAATTAGCAATAGTTGATTCTGAGTAAAATTGAACAATTCCTACAAGCCCATATTCCACAATAGTATAATTAAATACAGAATCGGTGGTACCGTTCATATAGATTCCATCCCAATCCCCATTAATTGGTGGTTCCGCGTCAGAAGTAAACCAAATCTGCTGATCTGCTGCTCCTTGTGCTTTTATGGTCCCTTCTATAAATAAGCTTAACCTCGCTTCAGGATTTTTATATCCCCTATAATGTTTAAATTTAACAACTGTGTTAGGTAAAATTGTAAGTGTTGCTCCCTTTGAGACAACAATGCTTCTCGTTACAAGGATATTGCCACTCCATGTTTCATTCACATTAACAGTGTCATTCTTTATCTGAATTGGGAGGATACTCGTTTCTATCTGTACTTTAGAATCATTACTTTGTTTATCGGCATTAATTCTGGCGTAATTATTAATAGGAAAACTAAAGAGAGAATTACAAACAAACATCAAACTCAAAAGAACTATGAGTACAGGAATAAATTGCTTAAATGATTTTAACATTTTTAATTCCTAATTAAAATATGAATTATTATATATATTTCTCCTTTATATAAAAAATCATTTAGAAAATCCTAGATAATCTACAAGAATTTAAAAATTAATTGGAAAGATTTTTAGATTATGCCCTTATAGGGACAACTATCGCTCCTTCTTTTAAACGACCTCCGCCCCCTCCTCCAGGAGGTTTAAATATAAAAGGAAATGGAAAAAACCCTCCTTCATCATCATCTTT
>JBHLLG010000060.1:0-16586 GCA_048885925.1 Candidatus Hermodarchaeota archaeon | reverse complement strand
GGGAATTTCTTCAGGATTATGTTGTCCATCAGAATCTAGAGTGATTAAAATATCTCCAATAGCATGTTCAAAACCAGTCAATATTGCTGCGCCATAACCTTGATTTTTTTCATGTTTAATTATTTTAATCGCTCTGTTATTAATTTCTTGAACTTTCTTGATACTATTATCAGTTGAGCCATCATCTACTATAATGATTTCATACTGCTGATGGTTAGGTATTCTTTGAATAACATTTTTAATCGTATTTTCTTCATTATAAAGTGGAATTATTACAGAGAATAAAGGTGCATTATTTTGAACTTTTTTTATCTCAAATAAATACTTATTTGAATATAGTTTATCAGCTTTATTAATAATTTCTTCAGAATTATATTGATATTTGGTCATAATGAAAACATTTTATATGGACTCAACTTAAAAATTTACACATAAATTTATAAGTTTTTGTCTTTTTGTTTTATTCTATATTTATTATTCTTAGCTATAAAAAATTAATGGTCTCCACTGTTACAATTTATGTATGAGCAAAAAGGTGGAGACAAATTTCAATTTTGTTAAGTTTTTAGATAATAAGATTTAACTCTTGTCCTAAATTCTTCAGGTAAAATTTTATGAGTAATTTTTCTGACTTTTGGGAAGATATAAAACTTTAGAAATAGTAATATTATTTTAAGCAAATAATTTTTGATTTTGATAAAAGATTGGCCATGGTTTCTTTGATAAACTTTTATTGGAATTTCTTTATATTTATAATAGGGAATAACTTTAAAAAGCATCTCTTGTGAAATTGAATACTCGGATTCGAGTTCTAAATCATTTACTACTTTTGAAGATAATGAACGATATCCATTTGTTGGATCCATTATTTTTTTTTGAAGAAATACCATATATAAAGCAGTCATAAGTTTTACACATAATTTCTTAAACCCTATCATATCATAGTAATATTTATATCGATTTCCAATAACAAAATCTATGTCATCTTCAACAATTGGTTTTATAAATTCCTTAATATATTTTGGAGAATGCTGACCATCAGTATCAAGAATAATTACTACATCATATTCTTTTTTTTTACAATAGTCTAATCCTGTTCTTACAGCAGCACCATACCCTCTATTTTGAGAATGTTTAATAAGAGTTACATTATAATTTTTAACAATATCGCTAGTTTTATCAACTGAACCATCATCAACAACAATTACATCAAAAATTTCAGAAATATTCTCAGGAATTTGTTCGAGGGTTTGTCCAATGTTTAATTCTTCATTGTAAGCAGGCATTACAACTCCAACTTTTAAATTAGGAAAAAGGAATTTCATAGTTGTATAAATAGATTTTCTTTTAATTGTAGAATTTATCTCTTTAGGTTGTATTGATATCTTCAACGTAAATGCTCCAAGTTCTATAAAAAGTTAGATTTAATGTTAATTTTTTTCAAATTTTAACAATATTTTTTGGCATGTGTTAATATATTATGTAATATAAAAAATAAGTTTATTCTATTAATTAAATATTTATATAACAGTTTTTTACTATTTTTGAATAATATTAATTTTTTTCTATAAGAAAATATCTTTTATACTCGATTAATTCATTTCTTTTATAGATTTACTCAATTCCAGATTAATACAAAAAAAATTTTTAAATGAGTAATTTAAAAAATTCATTATTCCTTTCCCTATTTATGGGTAAAAATTATAGACGAATATGTTTTATAAACCCTGGGATTAACATTAAAAGACCAATCTCCTTTATAACGCATAAATTGAAAAAGAAAGAATTTATTGTATCAATTTTTACTCCAAGGAAAAAAAATGAAATATTAAAAGAGATTACAAGATTTTACGATGATTTTGATGGGATAAATCTAATAACTTACCCAGTATGGACGAAATCATCTGGTTTTTCATGGCCAATACCCATTAATTTAGAATATTTTAAAAAATGCTGGAAAATATTAAAAAATAATGAGATTTTTCATGTTTGGGTTCCATTCTACCCAAATACATTTATTCTGTGTATGTTAAAACTATTATTCTTTAAAAAGAAAAGACTAATTCTCACAATGGATACCATTCCAGCATATTCTTTTAAATTTTCATCTGTATTAGACATCTTATTTAAAATATTCTTTAAAACATTAGGTAAACTTGTTTTTTTAGCATCTAATTACATAAGTATTTATGGCACGTCCATGATTAAATATGCTCATAAAGCAGGAGTCCCAAAAAGAAAGATTAGAGTTACACCAACAGGAATCGATTTAATAACAAAACCTTCTGATAAAGATATAAAAAAAATTTATAAAATAAATGAAGATGAAAAAATAATTTTATTTGTTGGACTTCTTAATAATAGAAAAGGGATTGATTTAATATTAAAAACTGCGAATTTATTAAAAAGCCAAAAGGTTAAGTTCATTTTAGTAGGAAACGGTCCAGAGCGGAAAAATTTAATCCAAATGAGTTTGAAATATGGTTTAAATCAAAAAATTTTGTCCGTAGGAAATAGACTCGATGTACATAATTTTTATAGATGTGCTGATATATTCTTTCTTCCTAGTAGAGGTGAAGGATTAGCTGGAGTTTTAATGGAAGCAATGATATTTCAAGTTCCAATAATAACTAGTGATATAGCCGGTACAAGAGATTTAATAAAACATTTAGAAAATGGACTATTGTGTGAGACTGAAAATTATATTTGTTATGCAAGATCCATTAAAAAACTTCTAAAAGATGAAAACCTAAGGAATAAATTTTTAAAGAACAGCTTAGAAAAAATTAAAAGTGACTTCTTATGGGAAAAAAATATGAAAAATTTTGATCAATTATACAAATAACTCCAAGAATTTTTACCCTTTTAGTCCCTTGAAAACTTTTTTAACAAATTTAAACTTTTAATAAGAATTTTATCAAAAAATCTTTCTTTATTTAAAAGTGATTTAAAATATATAATATCAGAAGTGGTAACCACTTTAAGAACTAAATTTATTAATGTAAAAAGAATAAGAAATGCGCTAAGAGAAAGAAAGTCGAATTTTTTAAAGAGTAATAGACCTAAATTCTGAATAATCCGAAAACTAATGTCTTCAAATATAAATTCTTTTAAAAAAATCGTAATAACCAACGGAAGGAAAAACGCTATGTATTGGATAATAACTTTTTTAAGATTTAAATGAATATTACCATATTTATAAGTAGCAAAAATTTGAACCCCCATTGAGAGAATATTTCCGATAATTAATCCATATAATATTGCACCTTCAACACCATAAAAGAAAAGCCCTATAAAAAATAAAGGAATACTCATTGAAGTATAAATTATTCTTAAAATTAATGTTAATTTTACTTTATGTTGAGCATTTAATAGACTTTGTAGAAATGCAGCTAAAAGTCTAAAAATAGAAGCAAGCACCATTAATCGAAGTAAATTTGAATATATTAAGCGATCCTCAAGGAATACAAAATCTAAAACAAACTCAACACAAAAATATAGAATTCCTGAAATGATTAAAAGTACAAATAAAGTTATTTTATAAGCTATTCTATAAATCATATCTATTTGCTCATAACTTTCTCTTGCGTCTAAAGTTGTAAAAGAAGTTAATAATGGAAAATGAAAAGAATAAACAATATAATCATTTAATTTCTGATAATTTATTGAGATATTAAATCCAGTGACAAAATCTGGAGACACGATATAGCCAATTCCTTGAAGTTGGGATTCTTTCCATAGTCTTTCGATAAGATCATTGACCCCCATATAACTGCCGTACTTGAATGTTTTAGATAAATCTTTTTTAAATGAATTGGTCATACTTTCAAGTGATTTAATTTTATTGACCATAATAAAAACAAGAACAGAATTCAAAATGAACGGAATTAAACTTGAAAATAATATGATCCAAGCTACAATTTCAATCTCAACCATAATATCCCAAACAAAAAAAATAACTAATGGTACAATATGAATTACATTTTTCACCATCAAAAACCAGAAATTATAATGAAATTTATTAAAGCCACGATTTATTGCTTCTAAAATGTAATTTAAGCTATTAATTAAGATACAGGGAGACATGATAAAAAAAAGGGAAACCAATGTATCTACAAGATAGATAGAAATTAATTGAAAAATCAGAATACTGATAATAAAAATTGGAATTAAAAATACCAATTTTATTATGACTGAATTTCGAATTAGCGATTTTATTTTAGATTTTTCATTTAATGCAAAATGTCTAGGAATATAATAATTCAAGGCAAAATTGAGACCTGGTGGTAATAACGACGAAATTATTACTATAATCATTATATATGATGTAGATAATATGAGATATCCCCAAATTACATCCACAAATAGACGCGCTAAAAGAAATGAATATATAAATGTAAAAAATAAGGAACTATAATTAAACATGAACGAGTAAAAAGTATTTGTCGCCAATTTTCTATATTCTGTCTCACCTATAGAAAACTGCAGTTCATCACCAGAATCTTCCATGTTAAGAATCAAGTTATAAATTATTATAAATTAAAAAAAAAAATAGTGAGTCTCAAATTAAATTTATGATTTGAAGAAATTAAGAAATCTTAAGCTAAGATCATTTTTTAAATAAAATATATATTGAATAAATTTCAATTACTTTGATTTTTAGTTTTAATTAATTTTCTTACCTTTAATTAAAATATATGAACCAAAATGTCTATATTCTTGCGTAAGGATTTCATTTTCTATTTTATATTCGAAATAAGGCTCTAAGGTGTTTTTTACTATTGCCTTATTCAACACAATTGGTTCGTTAATCGTAGGCTTTTTATTAAAGTTAAGTTGGAAAATTATTATTCCATTTGGTTTAAGAATTCTATGGATTTCTTTTATAGATTGTTTGAAATTATCAACATGATCTAAAGCATTATGTGAAATAACATAATCCGTAAATTCATTATTTATGGGCATTTTTTCAGCACTAGCGTGAACATATATCATGTTTTGTTTATCAACATTAAAATATTTTCGATAGAAATTCGCAAAAGGATCAACTCCGATTTTTAATTTAGCATTAAAATAATGAAGGGATCCTCGAGGTCCACATCCTACATCAACAACAATTTTTCCCCTAAATGTATTCTTATCTATTTGTAAATGTTTACAATATCGCTCAAAAATGATTTTTAGAGATGGGTCTTGATTATATTTGTCTTTTCCTCCTAATCTATATTCTATTCTCCAATAATTCATAACTGAAAGAAGTTTTATTCTTTTCCAAATGAATTTAGGAAAATAGGGTATAATATAATTGAAATAAGAAAGATAATATTTCGTAATTTTTTTAATAATTTTAGTAATAAAGTTCAATTTTCAACGTTCCTTTTGGTTTTAAATAAAGATTATAAGGTTTCTAATTTTTATACATTTAAAAACTATTTTTTATGCAATATGCCAAGAGAAAGCTTTAAAGAATTTAAGCAGATTATTCAAGGAACAAAACTTGAAAAGCGAAAAAAGAAGAAAGATTGGTGGCATTGGATCTACACAACTTTATCAAGATATATTACTTGGATTCTGGTTAAGACTCCTATAACAGCAAATTCTATTACAATCACTGGAACCTTAATTGGGTTAATAGGATTATTGTTAATAGCAATAACGAATAAAATTTTTATTATCTTAGGATTTATTTTAGTATATATTTATTATTTGTCAGATGAAGTTGATGGTGAAGTTGCTAGATATAAAAAACAAACTTCTTTACAAGGTATATATTATGATGAAATCGGACATTTGTTCTTTCAGGGATGGTTTTTCTTTGCCTTTGGATATAGTATTTTTAGAATCAATTCTGAATTTTTATACATATTTTTTGGAATAATAGCGACTTTCTTCTTAATTGGCATAAGAACTATTCGTAAAATATCTATAATTGCATTTACTAAAGGACAAGTACAAAACAAAATACCAGATGAAAGTGAGAATAAAGAAGTAGGTCCTCCGAAAAAAACATTTTTCAAGAAAATAAAAAATATATCAATAAACCTTGTAAATGCTTTTAGTCACACACATATTATTACTACAATGTTTTTAATTGGTTTCTTATTGTACATCTATTTTAATATTGCTATGATACTAGAATTACTAATGATGTTTTATGTTGTTTTTCTACTTTTTGTATTCTCAACTTTTATGGTTTTAAAAGCAAAGAGTATTGATAAAGATGCTCTAAAGCATTACAAAAAAAAGTTCATGAAAGAAAAAGAATGAAATTCTAAAAGGAATTATTGAGAAATTAAACAGGTGTTTAAATGAATATTTTTTGGATTCTAACTGATTCAATTTGTAATTATGAACGACCGGATCTGCATAGTCTACTTCCAATATATAAAGAATTAGAAAAAGGGAAGGACGGTTTTTACTTTAAAGATGCGGTATCTCAATTCCCATCTACAAATTTATCTGTGCTTTCATTTTTAACTGGGAAATATCCTTATAATGTATTTCCGGATTATTATCGCTCAATTGAAAACCTTCCAAGTTTAGAATTAGATAATAATATTTACCCTTTAAAAAAAGAGGGCTATAATATTCATTCTATAATATTTGGTAAAGAACAAGTAATTGTTCTCCAAGATATTCTCAATCCTTATTATAGAGAAGAGATGTATCAAGGAGATCATTGGTTAGATGCGAAAGAGGTTTATGATCTCTTTATTAAGAAAGTGGAGAACATTACTTCTAAAGAAAAAAATCTATTTTTCATATTTTTTCGACCTAGCGATCCCCAGGCTGATTTGTATGTAAGAAAGATAATTGGATTCTTGAAAAGAAATAATTTTTGGAATAATTCCCTATTTATTCTTAATTCTGATCATGGATATTATGATAAAAATCTATACCAAAAAACTAAATTATTACACTTTGATGATATACATCAATCATCAATGCAACCTGCTTTATTCATAAGAATTCCGCCCATTTTAACAAAAGTAAAACCTAGAACAATTTATAAAAGAGTATATCTAATAGATATATTGGAAACTATTTTAGATTATTTAAATATCGAAACTAACCATGATAGACAATCAATTTCTTTTAAACCATTAATAGAGAAGAATATAGATGTTAATAATGAAAGAACAGTGAGAGGAGATTGTTATTTGATGTTCCAATCAATTCAAAAGACAATGATTACAAAAGGTACATGGAAATTACTTAATGATAATGGAAAATTCTCGCTTTTCAACCTTGCTAAAGATAAACTAGAAAAAAAGGATGTGAAAGATCAAAATCCAGAAATTTTTGATGAATTATACCAATTTTATTTAGATTCTGAATCAAAAGCTTATGATAATTTTAAGTTGACTTTAGATTCATTATATAATCATAGTGTATTACGTTATTTAAAATCTAAGACATTTTTAATTCCTGACCAATTTCCTCCTCAACTAGTGAAATTTCTAAGAGAAAAACTCAAAAAATATAATAAAATAATCACTCAAGATGATATCATTAATAAAGAGCCTAAAAAAATACGAAATGTAACAACAATTCTTTTTTTAAATAGACTTACCGGTTATGGCCTTAAAAAATTAATAAAAAGATACAAAAAAATTTCAAAAAGTTATCTAATTTTAAATACTGAATTATCTGATGTATCTCATCAGTGGAATAAAACTGGTTATTTAAGATTTGTCATAAAATCAATTATTGCTAGAAGAAATCAGCTACTTCAAAGGTGGAAAGAAATTTTAGTATGGATTTTATATTTCCCTTTATATTTCAACAAACATATGAGGAGATTTTACAAATAATTAATTCTTGTTTTTCTTTTAAAGATCTTATTACTCTTTAAAATATTTCTTTTAACTCTACTGAGAGTTTTGTTGGAATTATGAATAGGAAAGAAGAGATATTTAAGATTAGGTGAAAAATAATTTGGATACCTAACAATTATATAAAATTTTATTTAAATTACCTATAAAAACTATCAAGTTTTTCTATATAGTTAATAAATCATTTAAAAGTTAAATTCCTAAAAGTTTATATAGGTAAATGTACTTCTAAAGTTAATAAACATTTTCTATAATAATATGCCGGAACAAAAATATTCAGATCTTGAAGAAATTAAGAAGATTTATGAGAGTGTTAAAAAGATCGGATATAAAAAAACATCTGAAAAATATAATGAGCATATTTCACTTCTAGAGCGAATTGTAAGACGATATGAACAAATTAAGGAAGCAAAAGAAATGAAAGTAATTATTATTGCAGCCGGAATGGGATCTCGATTAAAGGATATGACCAAATATCTACCAAAACCACTATTAGAAATTAGTGAAGGTAAATCTATTATTGAACGGGAAATTGATGTACTTCGAGAAGTGGGACTGGAAGATATTGTAGTTGTACGAGGTTATCAGAAAGACAAATTTACAATTTCTAATATTAAATACTATGATAATGATGAATACGCAGAAAATAACATTTTAGAATCACTTTTTTATGCAGAAGAAGCCATGGAAGATGGATTCGTTTTTACTTATGCAGATAGTGTTTTCTCAAAAGATATTTTTCAAAGGATTTTGGATGCTCCCTATGATATATGTATCTGTGTAGAACCAAATTGGAAAGCTAGATATGAAAATCGTGATGAACATCCCACAGATGAAGCAGAATTAGTAAAAATAAAGGGTGGTAAAATTGTTTTTATCTCAAAATTCTGCAATCCTGATGCGTTTGATGGAGAATTTATTGGAGTAGCGAAATTTACTAAAAAAGGTGCTGAAATCTTACGAAGAAATTACCATCGAGCAAAAGAAAATAAAACATGTCGATTTGCAGAAGGACAACGATTCCATGATGCTGTTTCCATTCGGAAAGCCTATCTTACCGATATGCTTCAAGAACTCATTGATAGAGGATATCCGATACATGCTGTAAAGGTAAATCATGGATGGGTAGAAATCGATACCCAACAAGATTATGAATACGCTAAACAATTAATAAAAGAAGGTAAATTATAGCTTAATTTTAAAGGATGAAAAAAATGAGTGAAACAATTACTAATGAAACTGAAGTTAAAAAGCAATTTAAATCATGGCGGATGCGAATATTCTTTACCGTTTGGATAACATATATGATCTACTATATAGGACGTAATAACTATGCAATAGCGAAACCTTTCATAATGAGTGAATTTGGTATATATTCCGAACCTTTAATGGGACTTGTTAGTTCTATTTTTCTTATTGCTTATGCTGCTGGACAATTCTTCAACGGTTTTTTAGGTGATAAAGTCGGTGCTAGGCGTTTTATTACTCTAGGATTAATTGTATCTGCCGCTTTGAATTTATTGATGGGAGTTGCATTTGATTTTATTTGGGTTGCATTTCTTTTTTGGGGGTTGAATGGTTATTTTCAATCAATGGGTTGGGCTCCTTCTGTAAAAACGATTGCTAATTGGCATCCAGCAGAAGAAAGAGGGAGATGGTCTAGTAGGCTTGCTACTTCATATCTCCTGGGAGGAGTTTTATCATGGTTTCTTGCTATAGTTATTACCGATACATTTAGTTTAGATTGGCGTTTTTCTTTTATTATTCCAGGAATTATCATGTTTCTAATGGCATTTCATTTCTATTCTCGTAGCAGAAATGCTCCTGAAGAGGTTGGTTTACCAACTTTAGAAGAAGAATGCGAAGGTAAAATAGTTATGGGGGATTGTCGCCCAGATGAATTTGTAGGGTTTAAGTATACTTTTAATACTGTAATTAAAACTAAAACAGTTCTTTTTGCAGCTTTTGGGTTATTTTGTCTAAATATTGTCAGATATGGGTTAACAGATTGGCTCCCATATCTATTAAGTCCTGCAATAACAGACGCATCATATTTTGGTACATGGAAGTCCATTTTTTACCCTATAGGGGGCACAATTGGAGTTATTGTCGCTGCATGGGTTTCAGATAAATTCTTAAAAAGAAGAAGAATACCTGTAGTTTGTATTCTTTTTATTGGGTTAGCATTGACATTGTTTATATATACATTATTACCTCCGCTTGATATGGTTTTCGGAATTCCAGTATTGATGTTAATTGGCTTTTTAAATTTTGGACCACATGCTCTTTTAGTTTCTACGATACCCATGGAATTTGGTACAAGAAAGGCATCATCTGCAGCTACAGGATTTATTGATGGAATTGGATATATCGGAGCGGCTATTACAACTTTTACCTCTGGAGCTCTTATTTATACAGCTGGTTCTGGAGCCGCTTTTGGTCTCTGGATAGTAGTAGCGTTAATCGGAGGGTTAATTTTATTATTTGATTGGAAAAGTATACCGCAGAGAAAGGAATATATTTAAAATTCTATAATTATTATCTTTTTTTTCTTCTTTTTTATATATTAACTCAGTTTCACTACCAAATTTCGGTTATATAATTATTGATAATGAAGCTCATGAATCTAGAAGAGGACAATTTACAAATTCTTCTATTTTAAAGTTACGGATATAGCATTAGCAACAAATTATAAATTAAGTATTAATATTGAGACTAAAGAAAAATTGTTAAAATCCCTTGACAATATTAAAAGCCAACAAGATCCGATTTTAATCCTAATAAAAACAAATCTTCAAGCCTATCCCAGTTTAAAAAGACCAGATAAACTTCCAAAAAAATATAAGGAAGATTTTATGAAATATTTGATAGAATTACGTTAGATTAATTCATAATAGTTATTAGACAATTCTTCTTTCTGAATGTTTTTATATGATATGAAATTTTAAAGGATAAAATCAAATTTAATATTTTAATATGTCTATATCGAAAATTGCAGATAAAAGGATATTAGTAACTGGAGTTGCGGGATTTATCGGTAGTAATTTAGCTGATCAATTACTTGAATTAGGGGTAGAAGTAATTGGAATTGACAATTTCTTTAATGGACGACTAGAAAATATTGAAGAAGCCTTAAATAATAAAAAATTCCAATTCCATAAAGGCGATATAAGGGATTTTAATTTTTTATTTGAAATTTTCGAAGATATTGATATAATTTTTCATGAAGCAGCATTTACTAGTGTACCTCAATCAATAAAAATGCCAGAGTCATGTAATGATGTTAATATTAATGGTACTTTAAATTTGTTAAATGCAGTTAGAAAAAGAGATGTTGAGAAAATTATTTTTGCTTCAAGTTCTGCCGTATATGGAGATACTCCAACATTACCTAAAGAAGAAAGCATGCCAAGAATTCCAATTTCTCCTTATGGTGTGTCAAAACTAACATGCGAAGCATATATGCAGGTTTTTTATCAAGTATATGGTATAAATACCATTTCATTACGTTATTTTAACGTTTTTGGACCAAGACAGAAGGATTCTCCCTATAGTGGAGTAATTGCAATTTGGTTGGGTCGATTAATAGAAAATAAAAATTTAATAATATTTGGTGATGGAGAACAATCAAGAGACTTTACATATATAAAAGATGTTGTTCAAGCAAATTTATTAGCTGCTGAACAGAAGATATCTGGAGAGATTTTAAATATTGGTGCTGGGTCTCCAATTAAACTAATAGAACTTGCAAAATTAATGTTAGAAATCACAAATAAGGAAGAATTGAAAATTATCTTTGATCCTCCGAGACCCGGAGACATTATCCACAGTTATGCTGATATTTCAAAAGCAAAAGAAATTTTACAATTTCAACCAAAATACAATCAAGAACAAGGATTAAGGGATTATTTTAAATGGTATTCTAATAAATATAACGTTAATTTAAAGATAAAATAAGAAGAATTCAATTATGGAAGTTGTTAAAGGGAAATTCAAAAATATTTTGCTTTTTCTGAATTTAAGAATTAATTTAATTGTTGTTTTAGTTTCCTTCATATCACTTCTATTTATTTTCTTTAAAATTATTAATTTGGATATTATTTTGGGATTTTCAGAAAATTTGATTTTAAATTCTCTATTTCATACTATAATTTCTATTTGTACTGTCTTTACTATTTTATTTTTACCTACTTACCCAATCTTTTTCATAATCTTTAAAGAGAAATCATTCAATTATTTAGAGAAACTAAGTTTAACAATAGTTGTAAATTCTGCTTTTTATATTCTGATGGGATATATTGGATATATTCTTGGCTTCCTATTAACAAAGTTTTTCTTCTTTTTTTCATTGTTAATTATGTATTTTTTTATAATTGGTTATATTTCAATTTTTGAATTAAAAAAAAATTCGTATACATTTTTAAGATCTAAAGATATTTCAACTATAAAAACAGAAAACTTAAACCTATTATCTTTATTGAAATACTTCAAAAAAATAATTCCTTTTAATGCACTATTATTAATTATCTTTTTATTCTTAATCTGTATTTTAAATATTGTTAAAGCGGATTATTTTATCGGAACTGACCCGTGGCTTCACATTCTTAATAGTAGGATTATTACTGATATTAAGATTTTACCGTTAGAAGGTTATCACGGAACTATGGGATTAAACATATTTGGGGCTGTAATTAACTTCTTTTCTGGAGCAAATCATACATTAATCCCAAGGTATTTTGTATTCTACACTTTTTTTGTCTCAGGGCTAATTTTTTATAATATTTGTATGAGAGTCTTTAAAAATCAGAATTTGGCATTATTTGGAGTATTTCTTTTAGAATTTTCTTCGTTAGGTTTTTCCACAATGATGATTCAATATTGGCCCTCTGGTTCTGCTTTAATCAAATGTTTAACGATTTTTTTCCTTTTTTATGTTAGGATCCAAGATTTTACCAAATTTGAACGTCCAACGAAAAAATTAATCTTCTCAAATATGTTTTTTGATTATGCTTTAATTACAGTTATTTTCATTAGTTCAGTCCTTACACATGATGTTACAACATTATTTTTTCTAATATCATTTCTATGGTTATTTTTAATTTATTTCTTAAGAGATTATAAGAGAGGGTTTGATTTTATCCTGTTATGTGGATTATTATTATTATTTATAATTTTCTCTATCTTTGGTATAGGAGAAGGGCATTATTGGTTCTTTATATCTTTAGATATTCCATGGTCTTTTCTTATTTTAGGAGCATTAGGCGGAGGTTTAATAGGATTTATCATAATTTGGAAAATTCAAAAATCAATAAATTTTACAAAAGGAAAATTTAATAAGGTAATTAAAGGAGAAACAGACATTTTCTATAAAAAAGTAGAAGATAAGATAATAATTCCGTTTATTTCAAGTATTTTAATCATAGTACTTATTATTCTTTTAATAATAAACTTTGCATGGATTAATTTAGAACTAATAAATATTTTTTATGTGATTGAAATAATTATGATTAGTAGTTTCGCAATTTGGGGTTTATTATTATTTCAAAAAAAGCGAAGAGGAAAGGCATTATTTATTTGGGGGCTTGGCTTATTATTATTTTTAGGTATTGGTTTTATATTTAATATTTTAGCATTAAGTAATATGATTTGGCAAAGAATACTCTATTTAATCCCTCCTATTCTAGTAATTGGGTTTATAGCATACATTTATAAACTTATTAAATTGAATTCAATAAGAACATTTCAAAAGAAATATGCAATTTTATTTATTTTGATCTTTTCATTATTAACTACATATTTCTATGAATCTAAGGCATTTGACATTTTCATTATGAAAGGAAGAGACGTTAGTGCTATTCAATGGTATTCAAATAGAACCTCTCATAAGAATGTTATAATTACTGAAGTTGGTTGGAGTCACGCGTTCAAGTATTATGGATATCCATTTGATAACAAAACAGAAGCTCTCCTTTATGATCATAATTTCTATTTTTTGAAATATCAAATTGATTTATTTCCTCCAAATAATCATTTGAATGAAAGTGGGATAAATATTTTAAAGGAAATTAAAAAAGAATACAATACAGATGTATACATTATTTTTGCTGATGATTATATCATTAATAGAGGTTTCGAACTATTTGGGCAATTGACAGATGAGGAATTAGAACAGTATTATAATCTTACTTATATAAATAAAATTTGTTCTGCCAAATCGATAAACAAAAAAGAAACTCCATTATTTTGGATTATTTAAAAATTTTGTAATCATCAATAAATATATCTTCAACTTTTCCTGTTATTATTTTATTTTTTGCTCCTTCTATCTTAAATAATTGAGGTATTTTTCCAGTTCGCCCTACTTTATCCTTACGAGCAATTAATGCGCCTATTAAGTCGTCAATATCATCTACAGCATCTAAACCTCTCTTTATCGATTTTTCTATATCTTTTCCTTTAACTAAGTTACATATTTTCGTTGCAGCTGCATCTGCTAATGCTGCATTTTTCGCGAAAATTGTTACTGCATCTGCTTGCCCAAAACTAATTGCATGACCTATTGTTGCAGAACTCGTCCCAATACCTATTGGAGAATCTTCTTTTTTTATTAGAAATCCAAGATTTAGATTTAATTCATTTTTACCTGCATATAAAGCAATTTTCATTGATTTCTCAGAATCAATTGCAATTTCACCTCCATTTTCAACTAAAGCTATTTTACAAGTTGAAGACTCAGAGTTTTGATTCAAGTTTTTAATTTTCATTCTCTCAAGCATTAAATCTGCAAATGTTCCCGCTACAGAAGCCATTGGACCAACATTGCACATTTCTGCTACTTTAGCCATAATATTAATTATTCTAAAATTAGTATTTACCTTAACAGGAGAAAATGAATTAAGAAAATGTGTATCTTTTGCTATATATTCTTCTAAAATTCTTCTTTGTCTATAAAAACATTCTTTCGCTCTTAAAATAGCATTTTTAGAATCAGATATAATCGTAATATCAGATTCTTTTTCCGAAAAACTTGTTTTGTAAATTTTCAAATATATTTATATGCTAAATTTGTTAATATCTTAGTAATATATTGAATCTAATAACTGAATAAATATAAATAAATAGGTTTTCATTATTTATCTAAAAGCAATGTCTATTAATTATGAATGAGGTTAAATACAAGGAAATTATATCTCAGTTGAAGTCTGATTTAAATGCTGAATGTGCTATAGCAAATATATATGGAATTATTTTAGGATCAGCAATCAAAGAGTTTTCTAAAGGAAAAGTTATTCCCCAAGCTATATTGTCTTTAATTTCAAATTCTAAGGAAATCGCCATTGAATTAAATTTAAACAAAATAAATTCCTTTGCACTTGAGGCTCAAGAGTACAATTATATATTTACTTTCAGTAAAGAATTAATATTAATTTCAAAATTGGATTTAAGCGTGAATTTAGCAAAATTTATGCCTAGTATTAGCATTTTTTTAGAGAAGTTAAGCGCTAGTGTTAAAGAAGAAGAAATAAAACAATTTTCTGTTTTTGAATTTTCAAAAGAGATTTCTAAAATAGAAGAAACATTAGAACAAGAAAAAGTTAAAAAAGAAAAATATTCAATTATCAAATATTTAGTTAAGCATATTTCAAGTTAATTTGTAAGAAGTGTTATTATAATTATTTTGGTGAGAGATCATTTTAAGACAAGTGTTTATATACAGAAGCAATGAAATTTTATATTATAGACACTTTGGAAAAGCATTAAAGAAAGAAGCGTTAAATCTTCTTGTAGAGGATCTTATTAGGGAAGCCTTAACTCAAAGTGAACCGAAAATATCTTTTTATGATTATTATAAATTTAGAGTATCTTTCATAACGGAAAAAAAAACTAGTCTCATATTTCTATTTGTATCAAGCTTAAGTGATAAATTTGAAAACATTAAAAAGGAACTAATAAGATGTAGAGACGAATTCTTGAACTTATTTGAAGATATTTTACAACATAAATTTGATGCCAAAACTCTTGAGGTTTTTGATCCTATTATTGATTCTATTCATAGAAATTTACGTCCTAAAATCTCTTTAGTTGGATTTTCTGGTGTAGGCAAAACCACAATTACTAAATTAATAAAAGCAGATGAAATTCCTATGCAACATATCCCAACAATTACAGGAGATATTGCAACAATAAAAATTGGAAAATTACACTTTCATTTATGGGATTTTGCTGGACAGGAGCAGTTTAGCTATTTATGGAACAATTTCATTAAAGGGAGCGATGCTGTTCTTTTAATTACAGATTCTACTCTAGAAAATGTTGAAAAAAGTAGATATTTTTTAGAATTGATAAAAGATCAAGCACCAAATGCTCAGGTCTCGGTAATTGGAAATAAACAGGATATAAAAGGTACTTTAAATGCTTTGCAAATTGAGAAAATTCTTGGTTTAAAAACATATTCCATGATTGCTCTTGATCCAATGAATCGTGATAAAATGATTCAGATAATTGCTGATGTTTTAGAAATGAGTGCAGAGGTATCTCCTCTTCTTAAGCCACTACTTGAAAGAGACAAGTTAACTGAGGAAGCTGTGGGTGCATTAAAAAATGCTGATTTTAGTAAAGCTGCGTTTTTATTTGATAAAATAAGCGGATTATGTATCGAATTAGGCGATGATTCATTAGGGAAAGAATTTTTTCTAAAAGCACAAAAAATTAAAGATATGTTAAAAACAGTAGGAGCCCCTCCACCTACAC
>JBHLLG010000059.1:14603-16815 GCA_048885925.1 Candidatus Hermodarchaeota archaeon | reverse complement strand
CTAAATTTAAAAGTTATGAAGAGGGGAGACTTTAATGATTTAAATATAGTAGTTGGATTTATTTAGATAATGAAACCCTGATATTTAAAATTAAAATCAAAATTAAATGAAGATCTAATCATGCCTGTAAAAGTAGTAAAAGACTATTATATGAAAAGTAAACCAAAATTAATGAATCAATTCAATAAATTTCTTCACATTTCGGAAGGTATATTGTTAAAAAATTTTAATGAATCACAGATTAAAGTTATATTTAATAAAATGCGAAAAGAATTTGAGAATTATATTCCAGTAATCCCATATATAGGAGGGAAAAAAAATCCATTTACAACCCAGCTAGTTGATTGTGTTTCAATGTTAGCAATTTTTCGGACTCTTGAAAAAGAGAATTTATCCTACCGTGAAATTGGTGATTTTAATTATGAATTTTGGGAAAAGGTAAACCATATAAGAATTAATAAATTAGAAAAAACGGGTCAAAATCCTATTGATCAATATTTTAATGATGCATATCTCAATTTAACTAGAAATCTCGCAAAAAATTCGCGACAGAGAAGATACTCAGACGACTGGGTATTTGATTTTATAGAAGGTGATGGAAAAACATTTGACTACGGTTTTAAAATCACTGAATGTGGAATTCATAAAGTATTCAAAAAATTGGGGGCAGAAAAATTTACTCCTTTCGTATGTTTAACCGATTTTGCCCTGGGTAATATATACGGATTCGGATTTACTCGAACTCAAACTCTTGGAAATGGAGATATGATGTGTGATCATAAATTTTTGAAAAATGGGAAAACTCCACGAGCATGGCCACCTGGTAATTTACAGGAATTTAAGATGAAACTATAAATTTTTATTTTTTTGAATTGTTTAAAAAAATGAAGATTTGGTGTAAGATTAAGCAGTAAATTAGTAAAAGCTCTATGTTAAACATCTTTTCATTAGATTTCTTTTTTTTATTACCATAACTTTTTGTCTTATTTTTAGATATATGATTGTTACTTAATTTTAATATGGCGCCCACAGCGGGATTTGAACCCGCGTCGCAGGAGTGACAGTCCCGAATGCTAGACCGGGCTACACTTTCACACTTGAAGAGGTATGCTACTTCAAAATGTGGGCTTTTTCTGCGGTATTATACTTGTGAGCTTTAAGTAAAAGATAAAAGGAAAATTATGATTTTTCTATAAAAAAAGGAATAAAGAAAAGTATAAAAATTTTATTCTGCGACATCATAGATAAAGAAGACACGTAAATAGACTTAATAGAAACATTTATATTGATTAAAGTTGATTTAGATTATAAGGAATATTTAGGTATAACAATATAATATATTTGAATTAGTATCAAATGTAGTCAGTATGCTTAATTCAAAGAGTTTCAATACGGTAATAAACCAATTGGAACATCAAGATGAGGAATTTATTACACTTTTAGATAAGATCATCAATTTTGTTGTGTTTAAATTCAAAACTACTGAAGAATTACGGGAAGAAATCGCTGATTATGATGATATTTATCAAATCATTATTAAAGGGGTAAATTTTAATTTTTGGTTAAAATTGTCTAATGGTTCCATTGTTTACAAGGAGGGAATTAATAGAAGCGCGTCATTTAGAGTTACTTATCCGAAAGAGATATTGATAAAAATTCTTAAGCGTGAGATGTATGGAACCGATGCTTATATGAAAGGGATAATAAAGGTTGATGGAGATCTTTCTCAAGGTTTAAGATTTATGAAATTATTCAGGATGTTCTTGCGATATCTAAACAATGGTTTTTAAAAAAATGGAATAATTTTCTTTTAACTGTTTTTTTGATAGACTTAAGAATGAGTTAATACATTCATTATAGATAAACAAAAAGATTTTTTAGAAATTATAAATGAAAGTAATTTAACTTACAAGTTTTTTACCCTAAATTTTAGGGCCTGTAATCTAGTCTGGATAGGGTGCCCGGCTTCGGACTGGGATTTTTTATGGATAATTCCATTAAACCCAAGGTCGCAGGTTCGAATCCTGCCAGGCCCATGTTAGAATTTTTCAAATCAATTTTACATAGTTTTATAAATATTTATAAAAATTATCAATTAACCCTTTTTTTACATAAAAAGCGAGCTTTTTATTATTTATATGTTCAAAAACGTAAAAATGTGCAAAAGGAAGACTTTATATACAAAATTTAGTATCAGTTATAAAAAGTTCTT
>JBHLLG010000059.1:0-14503 GCA_048885925.1 Candidatus Hermodarchaeota archaeon | reverse complement strand
TTCCAGGTTATTATGCTTTATTTATAACATTTTTATCTACAAATCTTGAAGCATACGTTGCACCGGATACTTTTAATTTTATGGAGCACCTTTTTGCGATGATGGCTGGGATTTTTATGTGTTTAGCGGCTTTTTATGAAGCTTATAGTAAAGTCTTAAAATCAAAACCAATAAAATTAAATGTTAAAAAGGTGGAAAGGTGAGGTAATAAATGTTATTACAGATTGATCCTGTTGATCTCCTTGATGGGGGATTTAATTTAGTTGGAGTGATTTTTTTTTGCTTGCAATATTTGTTTCGATTTTTATTTATTATAAAAGAAGAACACCAACCAATGCAATTTATGTGTTTTCTGTAATCGGGGGTATGTTATATACCTTAGGAAATCTTCTTGATAAATGGCAATTATGGGATCCCAACTATGCTGACTCATTCGGAGAAAGTTTTGCTTTATTTACGGGAGTAGTGGCTTTATTTTTTGCCGTCATCCCCTTCTTAGAGCAAAAACTTGAAAAATCTACTAATGACATGAAAAGTATTATAGAAGCTGCATCAAATACAAGTATAAATGTAGCTAATATTGCCAATGAATTGGCAGCGAGTGCAAGTGAAGTTAACGCTGCATCTGAGGAGATTGTGTCTTCTACCCAAGAAATGACAATCAATTCTGAAGAGGTCATTAGGTCAAATAATGAGATTAATAATGTAATGAGTATTATTACTAACATTTCAGATCAAACTAACTTACTAGCATTAAATGCTAGCATTGAAGCTGGTAGAGCTGGTGAACAAGGAAGAGGTTTTGCAGTGGTTGCAGATGAAGTGAGAAAATTAGCGGAAGAATCTAAAGGTGCTGTAAAAAATACAAACAATAAAATAAGAGAAGTAATTAATAAAATTAATATTTCTTTCAGTGCTATGGGAGAAATAAGTGCTTCTGCAGAACAGCAAACAGCGTCAATGGAAGAAGTTACAGCAACAGCTCATAAATTAGGAACCTTAGCTGAAGATTTAAAGAATTCATTAACGCTAGATAAGTGATATGATCTTATAAGGTGTAAGAATAAAATTTTTTTTTTACTAATTTTTTTTATCATGTTTCATAATTAATATAAGCAAATCCTAAACATTCTTAATCCAAAAGGGGCTTATCTTAAATGGATAAGCCCTTTTTTTCTTTTGTCTAAAAATAGATATGTTAGTGTAAAACAAAATTTATATATGTAAAACCTATTAAATATGTATAAAAAGAAAAAAGTTTATTTAATTTTCAGGTGGGCATCATTCCAAATGATTTGAAAAAAACTAAAGAGATGGAGCAGTATGAGAAAGAAACAGGGAAGAAGGCAATTTGGCGGGGAAGTATTACTGAAAGCTTTAAGAAATGGCAAAAAGGAGAAGAAGACTATGATATTGATAAGGAAAGGATATCATTATATGTATCAACCGATGTGAAAGACGAATGGATAAATTTTGCTAATAATAATGACTATTCTACTCTATCAAAATTGATTAGAGAAGCTTTAAAGTTCTTTATTGAATATAGGTCGAAAATTTTAATTAAAGATAAAGGTGTTGACATTGATCTTCTCTCAAGTTTATCACATGATTTAAAAGAGCCATTAACATCAATTAAGGGTTATTTACAATTATTAATTGAAGTTTATGGTAATACTTTAGAAGATAAGGTATTATCGATGGTTAAGAATGTATTAAATCAATGTCTAATTCTCGAGAAAAAGATAGTCGAATATTTAGATAAATTTGAAGTGAAGGAAGATGAGCCAGTTGATGATCAAAAGGAATATGATTTACTCTTAATCGAAGATGATCAAGAAACAGTGAATCTTCTGAAGAGTTATTTCGAATCGTTAAACATTTCTTGTAAGGGAGTATTAAGTGGTTTCAAAGGTCTTAAAGAATTGAAAACAAACATTCCTAAAATAATCCTCCTTGATATCATTTTACCAGACTTAAATGGTTATGAAGTATTAAAAAGAATTAGAGCGGATAAAAAATTAAAAGATATTCCAATATTTTTCTTAACGGCAATCCCAAACCTAGAAGTTGAAAAAAAAGTAGAAGAATTTGGAGTTGCTGGGGCTATTTTAAAACCATTTAATTTATCTGATTTCGAACCTTTACAGAAATATTTCAATTAAACCTTTAAAAATATTTTTTAATTCCTCAAAGATTTTTGTGTTCAAAATCCTTCTTTTTTTTCAAAAAAAAAATTTAAATATGCGAATCATTATATTTTTATTAACACAAAAGAGAAATTTAACACACAATTTTTTTGATGGATTTTTGATAACTTTAAATAAAAATATTCTAAATTTAGAGGAAAATTCTCATAGGTTCCAGGTACGGGGTTTTGCGATTTCAGAGGTAAATACAAATGGAAGCGTTAAAATTATTTTCCAAAAAGGTATTGGGATAACACTCACTAAGAAAATCATTGATTTATATAAACATGAGTTACTGGATAAGAGACAGGGTTATTTAAAAGACATTATAAAAAATCTTACCGTGTATATGAATTTCTTCGAAAAAGAACAAAATAACAGGTTAGTTATTACTTATATTGATAGAATAGAGAATCTAATGAATTATACGCAATTATATTTTTTATCAAAAAGTATTTTTAAAGAAATAATTTCAGGTAATGAAAATTCCGATATTGAAAAGATTTGTTCTGAAATAGTTAAAATTCCTAAAGCAAATGGGATTATCGGAGTTTTTGTAATTGATAAGGCAGGTTTCTTATACTTTTCAAAGGTAAATAAAGATAGAAAAAACATGGCTGATCATAACCTTCAAATTGCAGGATTTATTTCAGCGATATTGATATATTCACACGATTTTATTGAAGGAGAAAAATATGGATTAAAACTTGAAGATATTGATCTAGGTGATCAACAATTCTATGTTAAAACAAAAAATGATGTAATATTTGCTTACTTAGTCGAAAAAACCCGATGTTCTGAAAATGTTAAAAGATATATGCAGTTGGTAATGGAAGAATTCTTAAATAAGTATTACCATTCTCATATTTTAACTTTTAAAGGCGATTTGAGTCCATTTCATAAATTCGAAATGATAATCGATCAATACTTTAATATCTAAAGTCTTTTTGAATTTTCCTTTAAATTATTCCATTGTGATAATGAATAATTATTGTGAGAATTTTAATAGAAATATTAAATTTTAACGAAAATTATATATAAACAAATCATTAAATTATATTACAATGACAACATCTCCTACTTTAGAAGTAGATCTAGTAATGAATCGCTTAATCAAGGAATTCGGAGAGTCGGGATTATATTTTATTTTAATTACTTCTGAAAATGGTGTTGTAATTAAATCATATATTAATCAAGAATTTAATAAAACGTCAATTGGGTTAAATATGTCGCAATTGTACGAGTTAGCAGAGGAAATCGCCTCAGAAATAGGAGTTCATAGTCCTGATTTCAATGTTATTCATTCGGATAATTTCTATATAATTTCCATAAAGATTTTACAAAAAATTGTTATCGTGCTAACTGAAGATCAGATTGATTTTAAATTAATTTTTGAGATTATAAATAAGTGTATAATAACAAATTGAATTACTTTTTTGATTAACTTATTTTTATTATAATTCAAAAGAGCTTTCAAAAAAATATTTTTAATAAATTCAAAATAAATACATAAAAAATAAACATCAACTAATTATACAATTCAAAAATTGATCTAGTTATACATAAAAAAGTGCTAGTTAAAATGAAATATGAAAAAAATCAATATTCTGAAGGATTTTCTATATGTGCTTTGATCATTGCGGGAGCTTTCTTATACTGGGGGATCACCTCATTTATTCCATGGGATGAATGGTCCTGGTGGGGATTTATCTCAACAGGAATCGGTTTAGCTATTCTAATTAGTCAAATATTCGCAATTACTAATAGAAGTAAATTAAGGAATGTTGTATTAGGTGAAATGCAAGCAAATCCAGAAGCAACTATAGAAGATATTGTTAGAAGTACAGGAATAACAGGAAAAGACGTTAATGCTATTATTTTAGATTTAAAAGCTTCAGGTCAGTTAAGAGCAAAATTTAATTCTGCAACAGGTCAAATTAAACATTTATCAATCCCAGAAAAAGAAGTAGTTGTAGGAAATGTCGCAAAATTTTGTGCTAACTGCGGAACTCCAATATCTAAAGAAGCAGCACAATTCTGTGCTTATTGTGGAGCAAAAATATAAGCAATAATCTTTTTTTCTCTTTCTTTTTCTTTAGAATTTGGTACAAAAGATTTAGTATAATTCTATCCTAAGTAATTTTAATTTTTATAAAATAAATAAAGTAATTAGGGAGGATATCTAAGCTCATAGATGCTTTTACCTCCATTTAGCGGACCTTTTATGTAAGGTTCAATTTCCTTTGGATCTCTTTGAGTTATTCCTTCGGTAGGAGGAAGTTCTCCTGGAGGAAAGGTTTTTAATATGTCATTAACAAGTTTTTCTAAGTAATCTAGAAACGCCTCAATACCAGGTTTTCCTTTTTCAAAAGTTGCTTTACTCGGACATCCTACATGTCCTTCTGGGTAAGCAGACACTTCAATAGGACCAAATCCTACCTGACCATACCATTTAATAGGTTTTTGATATAGATTTCCAGCTTTATCAACATGACCATCTGGCATCCAACTTATTGGAATATTATCCTCACATTGATCTATTTTCTTTACCATTTCTGGAAATAAAGTCATTGAGAAAGAAGTTTCAGCTTCATCTGCATGAATGAAAGGCGTTTCAAATGGACCACCGTGCTCTTGATCCATACAATGCTTAGGAATTGCGTGATACCAATTGACATTACACACAACCATAGGTAATTGATAGTTTTTAGCAAATTCATGAATTGCAGAGGGTATTACATATTCTTGACCATGCCCATTTAGCAATATCATTTTTCTAAAGCCCATATTCCAACATCCTGCCATTACTGATCTTAATAACGATTTAAAAGTCTCTTCGGGAACAACAATAGTTCCAGGCATTCCTAAATGATGATAAGGATGAGAACCATACCAAGTTGGTTGAGCAACAGTACATCCAGTTTTTTGGGCGATAACTTCCGCCATTCTAGTGACTAAGAATGTATCTTCGCCAATACAGGCAGCTGGTCCATGATTTTCAGTAGAACCGCAAGGAATGATAATAAGATCATTATTTTTTATTCTATCTTTTATTTCTGTTATGGACATATTTTGAAGATAAATCCCACTGGGTTTATCCATATGTCCTTCCTTTATTGGTAAATTCCATTTTGAATTCATGTAATTTCACACAATATTATGTATAAGTAATAAAAGGATTGAATTTTTTAAACTTTTAATGTTATTGGTTCAATTTGCTTTTTTTTACCAAAAGTTGGAATAAACCAAATGTATGAACAATATTTTAAATCCTTATAAAAAGGTTTAGCAAAATTAATATGACCCAAATCTCCCGGGAAAAATAAACCATCTCCATTAGATAAATCTTTACATACGGATTGTCCTCTAGAATTTATCAAATATTGGGTAATAGCATAATTATCATCATCAATGAGAAAAATATATAATTCAGGAAATTGTGGATGAATATGAGAATAGATTTCAATATTTCCTTCTTTTTTATCTTTTTCTAAATTAACACTTGTAACGACTCCAGTCTTCAATGAACTATTGGGAATATATGTTATACCCGACATAAAGAACCCCTTTTTAAAAGCTGTCCATACTTTTCTATAAGTTGACATTTTTTCAGCAGAACAACTCTCACCTCGTTCAATAAAATTTTTTAACTTATATCTTTGTATCTCAAAATTAATATCTACTTTTTCGTCTACAGAGCTTAAAATTAAAACGATTTTATTTTTTGAAGCTGAATTCCCTCTCATTATTAATTCTTTTTCAGGTGGAATAAAAAAGATATCAAATTGATTTAATTCATATTCATTATTATCATAAATCAAAATTCCATTTCCCAGTAGTAAGCTTCCATTGAGGACTTGTTTTTTTTCAGTTTTTAATGTAATTTCTGAATCAAAATAATAGTATTTTATCTTCGCGTTATCAATTTCTCTTTCTACAGCTTCATATTTAGGATCCTCGAAAAAAAAAGATAACATGGAAGATTTTGTGATTGTTTTATCTTTCATTTTTAGTATCTTTTATTTATTGTGTTAAATATAATTATAAAAAAAATAATCAATCTTTTTTTACAATTTTAAAGAATGATTGCTTAATATAATTATATTAATAAAGTTTTATCCTTATCATCCAAGAATAATTGAGGAAAAAAGCTTGAAACTAAGCATTGTTTCTGGATTAAATGAAATAAATAGTACTCAAGATGAGGTTATAAAGAATTTCTCAAGGTTGTGTATACTTCTTAAGCCTTTAAACTATGACGGAATTGAACTTTCTCTTCTCGAACCTGAAAAAATTGACAGTAAAAAGATTAACGATTTAAAAAATTCATACAATCTTGAAATACCTGCACTTGGCACGGGAAGTACATATTTACGTTATGGCTATTCATTAGGACATCAAAATGAGCAAATAAGGGCAAAAGCAATTGAAAAAATTGAGAAATATATAGACCTTGCCATAGAAACTGAGTCAAAAGTAATAATTGGATTAATTCGTGGGCGTTACAATATTGAAAGCAATACTAAAAAAGAAAAAAAGAACATTATGCTTTCCTTAAAGGAATGTTGCCGTGTAGCAGAAAATAATGGAATTACATTATTATTTGAACCAATTAATAGATTTGAAATAGATTCTTATAATACTATATCAGAATCAATTGAATTGATTGATGAAATAAATTCTGAGAACTTAAAATTACTAGTTGATTCTTACCATATTTATTTAGAAGAAGATCCTGGTTACATCTGGGATTATTTAGAAGAAATAACTCATTATGTATCTCATATTCATTTAGCTGATTGTACACGTAGAGCTCCTGGTTCAGGTCATTTTGATTTTAGAACATTTTTAAAAATCTTTAAAAAAGCGGGGTATAATAGTTTTGCATCAATTGAAACAATTATGAAACCCTCATTTGAGGAGGTAGCAAGACAATCTTCTGAATATTTAAGAACTATTCTATGAAATTATCAAATACTCTTTATTATTATACTTTAATAAAAACAAGAAGAAGTTAAAAATAGTTAAAAGAAAAAATTAGATTTTTAATTTATGGGTATCTCTCGAATCTTTATTTAACTTCAATTTTTTTCTTTTCTTTCTTCTCTGGTTCTTTTTTAGCGATCCTCACCCTTAAAATTCCCTTATCTAAATTAGCATCAATGTTGTCCTCATTAATATTCTCTGGTAAGTTAAAAGCTCTATAGTAGCTGGCAGAACTAAATTCTCTTCTAACAAAACCCTCTTTCTCTTCTTTAACTTCTTTCTTTTGCTCTCCTTTAATTTCTAACATGCCATCATGAAATGTTATTTCAATGTCCCCTTTGTTTAAACCTGGTAATTCAGCAGATATATTATAACTCTTCTCATCTTCTGTAATATTTGATAATGGTGTTCTATAGAATGGGACTTCTTCCCATTTTACTGGTTCATATCTTCTACGTCTAAATGGCCAGAAAGTCTCATCAAAATTTCTCCATAAATTGTCAAACATCCTATCCATTTCTTGAAATAATGAAAAGGGGCTCTCTCTTCTTATGGCAAGTTCACGAGACTTTTTTTCATTTGATTCTTTTTTTGTTTCTTTTCCCTTTTTAACATCAATCTTTTTATCTTCAGACATAAAATACACCTCTTTTCTATTATTTTATTGATATTTTTTTGGAATTTGTAATATTGGTTTGTCAACCCATTGTTGACAATTCTAAGTTACATTAATAAAAATGTCTTTATAAATCTTTCGTTTAAAATTAATTTGATCACATATAAAAAAATGTGAAAAAATTAAGTAGATAGATATTATTTCTATTTACTTTATTTCTATAACATGCTTTTCAGACGTATCTATAGTTTTTTTAGGTATCTTAAGCTGGAGAATTCCATTTTTAAAACTTGCATCAATATTTTCAGTATCAATCTCTTCAGACAGATAAAAACTACGATAAAAGTTTGCTGATCGATATTCTCTTCTTAAGTATTTGCCTTTTATTTCTTTTTCCTTATCCTTTTTCTTATCTTTTTTATCCTTATCTTTTTTATCTTTTTCCTTCTTTTCTTTGTCTTTCTTTTCTTCTTTTTTTTCTTTATGTTCTAATGATTTTTCACCTAATATTTCTAAAATTCCTTCCTGTAAACTAATTTTAACATTTTTTTTATCCAAACCAGGTAATTCTATAAAAAGATAATATATTTCTTCACTTTCAATGATATTTGCTAATGGAGTTCTGTAAAAGGGTTCATTCTCGTCTATCTCCAGAGAACTTGAAGGTCGAATTTTAAAAGTACCCCAACTTGAGTCAATTGTAGGTGAATCTTTGGATTGTAATAAGTGGAATGATTGTTTCTTTTTTAAAGTTAATTCATCCAGCTTTTTTTGCGCCTCCAAAGTTTTTTCAACTTTCTTTCCTTCTTCTTCCATTTTAATATCTTCTTCCTCTTCAAGGGGTTTGTAATCTGAATTTTCATTCATTATATTAGATCTCCTATTATATTATTTTATTTGATTAACAAAAATAGATGAGAATGATATAAAAAAGTTTTGATGAAATAGAAGAATTTCAACTATTCCTTTTTAATTTATTTTAACAGAGATTTTACAATGCTCTTTATCTGTCTGTAATAATTTAAGATTTTCTGGAACTTCATCAAGAGATATTTCTTTAGTGATCATATGAGTTAAATCCATTCCCGCTGCCATACAACTGATAACATTTGGAAAGTTGCCATGACCCGAATGACCTTGAGCTCCAACTATACGAGCGCGTTTAACCTGAAAAAATTCTCCACACACAGGCATTTTTTGTTCTGCTCTTGCTACGATAATAACAGTACTATTTACAGCTTTACATTCCCATATAGCATATTGTATATCATCTGTGACGATATGTGGTAATCCTGTTGCTTCAAGATATATTGCAGCTCCTTCATTATCAGTGTATTCTTTTATTTTTTCAACAAAATTTTCACTGAGAGGATTAACTATATAGTCAGCACCCATTTTTTTAGCTAATGAAGCTCGGCTTTCTTCGGGTTCTGAAACAATACATACTGCAGCTCCAGCAGTTTTTAAAATTTTCGTTGCTGCTAAACCAATGGGACCTCCACCTAATATAACAACATTTTCGCCAGGTCGAATCCCACCACCTCTTTCTATAACAGCATTATAGGCTACTGAAGTTGGTTCTACTAAACTACCAATTTTAAAGACATCTTTATATTTATTTTCTAATTTCTTTAAACTCCAACATAATTTTGCTGGAACTGCGATAAACTCAGCATATGCTCCATCAATAGAAAAACCTATTTCTTGTAATCTTTCACAATGGTTTGGAAATCCATCACAGCAAGGCTTGCATTCACCACACCAAACCATTTCTTCTACTGTAACTGGTTCTCCCAACTCATATAGTTTTCCAGTTCTCTTATTAATTGCTTTTTCTCCAACACCTACAATTTCCCCTGCAAATTCATGACCAAGTGTGACAGGAAAAGCAGTTAAACCAGGGTAATAGATGTAACCATCTTCATATGTTTGGGCCATGTGAACATCCGAACCACAAATTCCGCATCTTTTTACTTTTACCAATACTTCATTTGGTTTAATTTGAGGCTTATCTTTTTCTATTACCTTAACAATCGGATTACGCCACACTTGAGAACCTAAATAAGTCAATTTACCTTCTATATCTTTTGTTTTAAGTTTAAAATCTGGTTTTGGATCCCATTTTGCAGATAATTCTACAGCTTTCATATTATGGAACCTTTTTATTTTTCTACTTAAATTAGTCTATTTTGAATATAAAATTTTACTAAACAAGAGAAATCTAATGAATTATATAAATTAGGAAAAAAAGTTTTTAATTAATTTTATTTAAGCATTTTTTGCTTTTGATCGTGCAAATCTGTCAACTTTTTTCTGTTTTCTATTAATTTTTCTCCTTTTATCGGATAGAAATACATTCCAATCAACGAAATCACTAAAACTATGGCCGGGTAAACACCCATTAAAATTTGGAGCCCTAAGATTGTGTTTACTCCTGGATTTGGTGTGTAGGTATACCAATCTGTTGTAGTAAACACAATACCAATTATGAAAAAATTAATAATGGCTGATATCCTTATTAGAAAATTAAGAACTGCGTAATATATACCCGATCGTCTTGTACCATGTATAATTTCATCCTCATCAATAATTTCTGCAATACATTGATCATAAAAATAAAGCCCACCACCTAATCCAATGCCATTAAATATTTGCACAATAAAAGCCATCTCAATACTAGACGAAAAAGCAAAAAATATAACTGGAAAGATCCATGCTAAAATTCCTATTAATCCAGCAGCTCTAGCTCCTTTCATAGTTCGGATTTTTTCCCATAATGGCGTAGAAAGTGCAGCTATTAGGAATTGTAGTGCGAGAAGGATACCAATTAATTCAGCATCTTCTATTTCAAGAGCATGTGTCATAAAAAGTGGTGCTAATGTCGGTAATATATTAATAACAATCCATGTACCTAACGCAGGTATTAAAAACCATTGGAAAGATTTATTCTTAAAGGTGTATTTGATAGTTTTAGTAAAGGATAAGGCAGTTTCAGCATCTTTTGAAATGTGTTTTGGTTCTTTTATGCCCCATTTCAAGAGAATAAAATATGATACAATAATAATAACTGCAGCGATAATTCCAGTTAATTGATATTGCCCTAGTGTATTTGGATCTGGCAATAAAGTATCTGGATCTACACCTAAAATATTTTCAATTATGAGTGTAGGAAGAAGAAACGCAAAAATTAATGCAAGCATTACAAAACTTATCCTTATTTTTCCTACTGAACTTCGAGCTTTCATAGGTACGTACATTTCTGAAAAGACAGCATTATAATTAAGATTAAATGCTGTATAAGTGGTATCGAATAGTAAAAGGATCACAAAGAAATATAGAAAATTGATTAATGAAGAGTCAAGATCAATTGGAGGTGTAAAAAGTAATATCATTATAACTGCTAATGGTATCGTAGCACCCGCCATCCAGGGTATTCTGCGCCCCCATCTACTTTTTGTTCGGTCCGAAAGATATCCTATCAATGGATCATTTATACTATTCCACAAACTCCACAGAATAAAACCCATAGCAATCCATAAAGCTGGTAATCCCACAATTGCAAAATAAAAAGTAAAAATAAGAAACGAAAATGTTTGCATTGCAGTATTGTCTCCTACTTCACCTAATGCAAAAAGAATTTTCATTTTTAATGGTATTTTTTTAGTTTCCTCCAAAAACGATTTTTCAGTCATTGAGCTAACACTTTTAATGTTTGATAATAAATTTTTAATTAAATAAATCAATTTAGATTTAAATAAATATAAATCTATTATTTTATTTCAGAAATTTGAAATTTAGAAATGTATTGTAATAACCTGAAATTAAATACTTGAAGTTTTTAAGTGATGTATTATGGTCAAAAGGTTTACCGTTGGAGTAATTGGGGCTGGTAGAATTGGAAAAATACATATTGAAAACCTATTACGTAAAATATCAGATGTTAATGTAAAAGTTGTAGCTGATATTAAAATAGATAATGAATTAAAACAATGGGCAGGTGAAATGGGTGAATTTAAGCTTACTACGAACCCAAATGAAATCTTTGATGATCCTAAAATAGATGTAGTGGTTATTTGTTCTTCTACAGATACTCATGCAGAGTTTATTAAGGAAGCTGCCAAGGCAAAAAAACAAATCTTTTGTGAGAAACCAATTGATACCAATGTAAAAAGGATAAAGGAGACGCTTTCAGTTGTTAAAGAAACCGGAGTTAAACTCATGATAGGTTTTAATCGACGTTTTGATCGTAATTTTATGAGATGTTATGAATCAGTTGCTTCTGGTCAGATTGGTGAACCTCAAATAGTTAAAATTACATCTCGAGATCCCGCTCCCCCTCCAATAGACTATATAAAGGTTTCAGGAGGAATTTTCTTAGATATGACAATTCACGATTGGGATATGGCAAGATTCCAAGCTGACAGCGAGGTGGAAGAGGTATATGCAACTGGAGCAGTTCTTATTGACCCTGAGATTGGAAAAGCAGGAGATATAGATACTGCTGTCGCAGTTTTAAAATTTGAAAATGGTGCTATAGGTATAATTGACAACACTCGTCAAGCTGTATATGGATATGATCAACGTGTTGAAGTATTTGGTTCTAAAGGATGTGTTGTAGCTGATAATGAGGCTACTAATACAGTACGTATTTATACTGCCGAATGTACTAATATTGATAAAATTCCTTACTTTTTCATGGAACGCTATATGGAATCTTATTCTACTGAATTGAAAAATTTCTTTGATTGCTTACGCAAAAATGAAGACCCCAAACCAAATGGAGAGGATGGACTTCAAAATATCCTAGTAGCATTAGCTGCGAAGAAATCATATGAAGAAAATCGTCCTGTAAAGATTTCTGAAGTGGAAATATATTAATATAGAGATTTATATTTAATATATAAAAAGTTAGAAGGGTGCCTGCTTATCCCATATGATTTATCTGCTTTTAAAGTATTGATTAAAAGGATGTTTCCCCCAAAAGAAACTATATTTACTGTAGATACTACTGGTGATGGAAAAATAGATTCATTACAAATAAAAATTATTAATGTATTTGTGCCAATTGTGATTCCTAAAGAAATTGAAATAGGAGACTTTAGTTCTAAGAATTTCAATCCTAATGAATTCAATATTTCAAATTACGGTAAATTTATACTAGATGATCAGCCATTAGATTTTTCTGATGAAAACTTCAATCTGGATTCTATTAAAAAATGTATTATAATTTATCATAAAGGAGAATTTTTTGATTTAGATGATGTGTTGGGAGGGAAACTAGCTGGAAGAACCATTAATTTAAAAGATAGTATAAGTATTTTGATAAAATTAGATAAAAATTCTTTAAGTAAATTTACTAAAGGTTCACATTCTTTTAAAATAGAAAGTGATTTAATATCTAATTTGGAGATTTTTTTTGAATTAGATGAATCTAATATGAATATAAAATTTAACCCAGATAATGCCTAATTAAGATTATTAATAAATTACTTAATGGGTAAAGTCTCCTTTCTTAAATCTTAGTTTTTTCTCTAAGAAATGAATGGGGTTTTTATTTATTATTGTAGATGAACTCAAGAAGGTGTTATAATGGCTATTACAGAAGTCAAGAATAAGGTACATACCAATTCTTCAATGGTTCAATTCATTTGTCCAGTTTGTAAATCTAAGAAATCGTTAGAAATTCCCAATTCTGTAATTGAAGAGGCAAAACAATTAACTACAATGTCAATAGCAAAAGGATTAGTATGTGAACATCAGTTCCAAGCATTTGTAGATAAAGATTTTCAAGTAAGAGGATACCAAAGAGTAGATTTTGAGTTAGAAAATAGATTGAATGAGAATAAAAGTTCAAATCCTATTATACTCAAGCAAAATGATAATGAACTTTTTGAAAACTTAATTCTTGAAGAAAATTATCTTGAATATAGACCGAAACAATCCAAAAAGAAAAAAGAAGAATCTCAGAAAGCTCCTTTAAAACGAAAGATAATGACCCTTGAAGAAATTTATTGCGAATTTAGAGAGTTTATCGATGAAGATAATGAAAAATTTAAAGATTTTATTGAAAAGGATTTAACAAGGAATCAAATTATACCTACCTATTAATATTAGTATACTTTTTTAAAAGGAATTATGTTGATTTTTCATTTAAAGCATTTACGATCCGCATCATACATTCTTTTAATAGCGATCTAGGGCATCCTACATTTATTCTTTCAAATCCTTCTCCGCCCGGACCAAAATTACTCCCATCATCTAAAGCTACTTTTGCTTTCTTAAGCATAAATTCACGAAGTTCTTTATCATTCATTCCAAGTTTTCTAAAATCCAACCAAGCTAGATAAGTTCCTTCAGGATCGATAAAATCTATATCAGGCAGATGTTCATCTACAAATTTCTTCAAATATTTAAAATTAGCCTCAATATATTCCAATACTTGACTTAACCAATCTTCTCCTTCATTGTAAGCTGCGATTAAAGCAACTACACCAAAAGAATTTGGTAATTCAACGCCATTTCTATGATCAATAGTATTAATAAAAGCGTCTCTCTTTTTTTTATCAGGAATAATAATATTTGAAGTCTGTAAGCCAGCGATATTGAATGTTTTACTTGGAGCGGTACACATAATCGTGTTTTTCTCAAATTCTTCTGAGATTGTTGAAAATAAAGTATGTTTATATCCTGAAAGAATTAAATCATGATGAATCTC
>JBHLLG010000058.1:0-16970 GCA_048885925.1 Candidatus Hermodarchaeota archaeon | reverse complement strand
GATATTGCTGATGCCAAAATGGTACCATCTGTTTTTATAATAGCTGATGCTTCAATATTTAAGTCTAATGTGAGTAAACGTTTCAAAATTTCATTTATACTGGAGGGAGGAATTGTTTCTTTTGGTTCTTTTTTTTGTACAGTTTTAGCTTTTGGAATTTCTAATTTTTTTACAGATATTTTTTTTGAAAGAAAACTAAGTACTTCTGTCATATCTTTTTCTAATCTTTCCTGCTTTGCCCTTGAACTATCACTTTTTTGAACTTCTGCTGTAATTGATACTGATGAAATTTCTTGCTTTTTAGCTAGATCGTTAGATATCGAACTTTTAAGTTCACTTAAAGCATCTTTAATAGCAATATTCGTTCTGGGAGGTGGAGAGGGAAAGACTCTAGAACCTTGATATGGTTGAGGTGTGATCTCTTGAAGAACTTCTAACCTTCTTTTTTTTTGTACCTCATTCGCATTTTTAGAAGGTTCTCCAACAACATCTCCAGTTGAGGGATCGGGAATTTTATGTAACTTAACCCCATTTTTTAATTCTGTATCTTTTGGAATCTCCTGTAATTCTAGTTCTTTCCTTTCTTTTTGTTGCTTATCAGGAGAAGGTTTAACTGGCTCTTCTATTGAACTCTGCTTTTTCTTCTTTTCTTTACCGACTCTCGAACTTCTTATTCGTGTAGTTTTAGATGGTAAAGGTAGTAAAGCCCCACACTTTCTACAAATATGAGTCGTGGTTTCATTATTAGTTGCACCACAATTACTGCATATAATCATAATTTTTTTTATATTTTTAAATCGTAAATCTTTCAGCTAATAAATTTAATAGGATATTTTGATTTAAAGATAAATTTTTAGTTCTTTTTGTATACAATATAAATAAAAATCTATTTTTATTAATGTTGGTACTAATAAAAGAAAGGTATAATATTTTTAAAACCCAATTAAAATTACTCGAAATTGTTTACTTATAGAGAATTTCTCTTAACAAATTTGCAAAAGATTCAAGATCTTCTTTTCGAAACACTGGCTCTTCCTTAAGTAGTAATAAATAATAAGGTACTGCATCCTTTTTGAGCATTATTTGTTTAAATATGAAGTTCTTTCCGAATTTTTGAACAATCATCTTATCCTCATATTTCTCTTCCATTACACCTGTGAATTGCATGTGATCATGAAGAGTTAAAAAGTAAGGCATGCTGGCAGTCAGAAGGTGCCTAGTTTCATCATCTTTATAATAAGAGCCAATTATTAGCGAATTGTCATCAATTACTACGACTCCTTCAGAATTAACTTTCTTTGCAAACTCTATAATCGTCTTTTCTATCAACTCTGATTTAGGATAAAGACTTAAGAGAATTTCAGACATAGCTGTTATGAGAGAAGAAAAATCATAAATAGACGTTTCATAATAAAACAATTCTTTATATTCAGTCGCTCTTAATTTATCTTTTAGATCTATTACGAAGGCTTTCAATTCATTTTGAGCGCTTCTTCTTAGAGCTGGATCATATTTATGTAAAAATACATAAATTGGAGGTTCAATCTCTAACTTCTTGAACTGTTCTATTACATCCTTGAAATAACTTATTGCTTCAGGAATTCTAGGTTTGTTTTGAACATCAATAACATAAATTGCTACTTCTGTTCCTTCAAAATATTTACCTGGATTTTTCAAATAGGCAATTCTATAACTTAATTGACCTCCAAGATCCCATTCACTTATTTCCTTGCCCAAAAATTCAAATATTCGCTTCTGTGCACCTCGAGTAGGAGATAAAATCGCAATTTTAGAAAATTCTCTCTGTAGTGACATAATAATGCTTGTTTTACCGGCATTGTCCAATCCTGTGAATAAAATCTTTGAAACCGCAACTTCTTTCGGTGGTTCTTTTTTAAGATATAGAATAGACTGCTTTAGATCTTTTTCCAATTAAATTTCACCTAAAAATTGATAGAAGTAAATTTTATATAAATATATTCTTAATAAGATAAAAAATTATATCATTCTTTATTTAGCTTTTGCATAACAAATAATTTTGTAAAGATAAATTAGACTAAAAATTAAAATTTAAGATTGTCTATCTAAAACTCAAAGAAACCTTCATCTTGTTGAGATTATAGGACATTTAAGACCCATTATTACAGCTTATTTTTTACCTATTTTCATTTTTTTTGGTAGTTCCTTTATTTTTTTTATTACTCCTTAGACAGTTTTCACTTTATCAATTACATATTGCTGTTTATAGTCGAGTTTTTGCTTAACAATTGGTAGATTTTAATTTTCTTAAATTTTCAGTATATTTATTTGACTGATTAATTAGTATCTCCAATTGATCCTTTTCAATTGGTATATCATCTAACCACTTTTGAGCTTCAGGAAATAATTTATCGATAGAAGCAAGAGTTCCTTTATCCTCTATTATCCATTTTTTCATGGTGTTTAAATCATGTTTACCATCCCAATCTATTGTTGGAATATCGTCCTTTGTATGAATACCTTTCCTATTAATATTTTCAGCTAATTCTTTATCTAATAGAGTGTCACAAGCGATCCGTTTCTCAGAAAGATAGCATTCACACCAAGGATGATGTGGTATTACAACTGATCCCAACTCGTAAAATGATTCTAAAATTATACCTTTAAGTCATTCTTTACGTAAAGACGCAATGTAATATCTAACTGGAATATTGATTGCACGCAATAATGCAACTTGAAGATTTGTTTTGATATCGCAATCACCATATCTTTTTTCAAGAGTTTGAAATGCTCTATCATTCTCACACATCGTGAAAGTTATCTTATCTCTTACAAAATTAAAAATACTTAATACCATCTCTTTTGGAGTTTTATCTTTTTTAGTAAGTTATTTCACCTTATTAATTATTTCCCGATTGTTACAATCACAAAATTTTGTTGGTTTCAAAAAAACTTCCATATCTTCTATTGGTTGTTTATCCATGCTTTAATTCCTCTTTTTTAAATATGGTATATAAATATTATTTAAAATTTTATAAATGTTCTTAAGAATTCTTGATTTTGAGTAAGTCGTTTATTTTGTTAATTACCTCTTGAGGCGTTTTCACTCCATAAATTATGTCATTTCTTCGATCGTCAAGTTTTTGATTAGCTATTTTTGAAGACCAACCATTAACATTTGTCAATGCAATGATAGGCTTTTCATAGATCCAAGCAAAAGAAATTTCAGATAAGGTGCCTGCTTTACCAGCTATAGCTAAACATATATCTCCAGCTAATACAACAACTATATTTCTTGCTTGAGAAAATGGACATGGAATTACTAAATCTATATACTTGTTGGCGGCTGATTTTTCAACAAATGGAATTATTCCAATAGTAAAGCCTCCTTCTTGCTTTGCTCCTTTACACACAGCTTCCATTACACCCGAAAGTCCACCACATGCTATAGCTAAATTATTTTTTGCTAGTAATCTTCCAATTTCAATAGTTATTTCTTTCGTCTCTTTATCAATCTCACTAGCACCAATTACAGAAATAACTCCTTTGCAGTTTTTTTTAAAATCCAAGTCCATATTAATCATCTCTAAAATACCTTAAATTTCAATGATCTTATTAAATCAAAATTATAAAAAATACCGAAATTTGTTAAATTATTATTATTATTTCTTAATAAAAAATACTTATAAGAAAAAAAATAAAATAAAGTTAGTAAGATTAATCATATTTAATAAGATTGAATTTAAAGTGAACATCCAAATGAACGAATCTCAAGATAAAAATGAATCAAATAATGATTCAGAATCTATTAAAGAATTAGAAGAAAAGACAGAAAGCGCTTTTAAATCAAAATTGAAAGATAAACTGAGTAGTAGTAAAAAAACTTTAGGTAGCTTTGCTTCAAAAGTAAAAGAAAAAGTTGGTGAAAGCAAAGAGAAAGCAAAACTCAAATTAGAAGATAGAAAAGAAAGAAAAGAATTAGAAAAGGAGGAAAAAACAGCTAAAAAGCAAGCAGAAAGGGAAGCTAAAGAAAAAGCGGAGAGAGAAGCCAGAGAAAAAGCAGAAAGGAAAGCTAGAGAAAAAGCTGAACAAGAAGCTAAAAAAAGAGCGGAAAAAGAAGCTAAAGAAAAAGCGGAAAGAGAAGCTAAAGAAAAAGCGGAGAGAGAAGCCAGAGAAAAAGCAGAAAGGGAAGCTAGAGAAAAAGCTGAACAAGAAGCTAAAAAAAGAGCGGAAAAAGAAGCTAAAGAAAGAGAAATGAAGGAAGCAGATAAGAAATTATTACAATTTCTAGCAGAAAAAGAAGCTATGGAATCTGAAATAAAAACAAGAAGAATTATTTGTCCAATGTGCGGAAAATTAAATAGTGGTGGTCAAACAATATGTTCATCTTGCCATTCACCCCTTAACTAATTTAAATATTTAATTTAAGTTTTTAATTTTTTATTTCTTGTATTTTATAAATTAACATTTATAAATCAAGCAATTTTAACTTTAAATTGAATTTAAAATCGTAATACATCAATGGATTTCTTCCCATCATTTACCTTTAGGAGATTTTTTTCTTTTATAATTATCCCTATAATCTTTGCATCTAATCCGAATTTACTAAATATTTCTAATACCATCTTACTATTTTTTTTAGGGACTGTTAAAATGTAGGAGGTGGTTAAATACATTTTAATATAAGTATCTAGTGAATAGTCTTTTTCAATTAATCTAGGAGGAATACTAATTTGATTAATATTAATATCTGCTCCTACTTCAGAGAATTTAATTAATTGTAATATGGTGCCAAATATACCTCCATTAGATATATCTTTAGAAGAATTAGCTATTTGCAATTTAGCAATTTCATTCATCGATTTCCTTTTATTCAAAACCTCTTTTGAAGTTTTAAAAGTTACAGTATCCCAATATAAATTACTTGCTTTTCCAACTTTTCCATCAAAATCTACAGCTAAAATTATATTGTCATTAACTTGTGCATTTTTTGCCGAAATATAGTGATCTCTGTTAATTTCTCCAATCATAGTAGAACTTAATTCATAATAATCCCCTCTAGGGTTTGTATGACCTCGTACGATCGGTACATTAAACTTCCTAGAACCTTCACAAACACCATCTATGATTTGCTTTCCAATTACATCTTCTTTATATGATATAATTAAACTTGCTGCTAAAGGAAATCCACCACAGCAATAAATATCATCTACTCCAACTACTATTGCACTAAAACCCGCTCCATAAGGAAAATTCTCAACAAAACTAGTTTTAATTCTGTCTGTAGTAATTAGGATAAAGTTATCTTTATTTGTTATCGCTGCTGAATCTTCTCCTATATCAGAGAAAATTTTTTGACTTTTAAAAGAGTTCTTATCGATGAATTCGATTATTGGACTAATATCTTTCTTTTCAATAATATCTTTATTACTAGTAATAGTCTCAGCAATTTTTTTGAGAAACATCTAATTTAAATATAAAGCTATTAATAATAAAATTTGCTTACATTAATTTAAGAAATTAAAAAATTACTTGTATTTATTTTAAAACCATGGAAGAACTTATTGAAAATTCGATTGTAAAAGGTTATGTCTTCAGTGTTTATGGTGAAATGGGTCCTCAACCTATTTATATGTTCCCAAATTATGTTAGTGACAAAGTATTTAGTGAAATCCATAAAGAGAGAGAAGAAAGAAAACTTCTGACATTAACTTATAGGGATGTAACTCAGATTTCTATAAAAAATCTGAGTTTGTTTATCAGCGATAAGATAGTTAGCGAAGAAAAAAACCTTGAAAATATCCAATATTTTGCAATATTACCTTATCCTGATTTTAAGACAACTTCGCTTACTTATTTTCATTTTATTAGGACAGATTCATCAAATAATCCTATTCCAACTGCATTTTCTATTTTAGTTGAGGAAAAAAGCCGAAGCTTTTTATATAATAATATAAATAGATTAAAGCCTTTAATTATAAGCTTTTTCAATGAACTTGATAATTTATTAAATGAAAGTTACCCCCCGTTCGAAGATCTTGAACAATATTTCCATAATCTTCTATTTAACTTATTTGAAATAGAAAAAAGCCCCTCTACACCAATAACTTCACACAGAAAATTAAAAATACTTTTTTCTGGTCTTGATGATTCGGGTAAAACAAGTTTCCTATTAAGTATTGATAAACAATATAGCAAATTGATAGGTTTAAAGCCAACAACAGGTGCAAGCATCACATCTATTGAAGCATTAGGTGCTACTATATTTTTATGGGATTTAGGAGGCCAACGAAAATTTCGGGAAAAATATATCAGCAAAGCTGAGATTTATTTGTATGAAGCTGATTTGATGTTCTTTTTTATCGATATTAAAAATAAAAACAGATTTGAAGAAAGTATAGAATATCTCTTAAATATTAAAAAAATTCTAAAAGATTTTAATCAAAACACTCCAATAATATACATTTTATCAAAAGCAGATTTGGACGTTTTAAATTCAATTGAAATTAAAGAAAATATTGAATCTATTAAAAAAAGATTGAATAAAATTACTCCAGATGGTCCTCCTGAGACATATTTAACAAGTATTTTTCAAGTATTTACAATTTTAAGAGCTTTTTCCTCAGGAATCTCGAAATTAAGCCCAAATAGAGAAATTATAAATCATAACCTTAGAAATTTTTCTCTAATAACAAAAGTTAATCTCACTTTATTATTATCTACTGATGGATTAGTATTAGCAAATTTTTATAATGATCAGACAATCCAATTGATTAAAATTCCAAAATCAGAAATTTTGAATGTTTTTGAAGTCTCTGCACCTCAATTTGCAATGTTATTTAATATTTTTGCCAAATTTAAGGCACTACAAAAAGAGGAAGCAATATTTAAAGTCTCTAATTCAATCATTCTTTTTAAAAGAATTCAAATTGAAGAAAATAATATGTTTCTATTATTTTTGATAGATGATGAGAATAAAAAAGAGATTATTAATATTGAATTATCATCCTTCTTAAATTATACAAAAGATTTGCTTTTAAGGTATATAGCTTAAAAAATTACATTTAAAGGTGATTGTTCAAATATTTCTTTTCTTAATACTCTTTTTCTGTAGTAGGAGTTAACTCCAGAAATTAGTGCAATGGACGGTATCACGCATTTTGCAAATTTTAGTGGACCAAATAAAATAAAATCACTCGGTGCAGAAGCACAGTAAGTCATAATTGAAGCAATGGCTCCACAACGAGGATTTTCCCCATACCTTTTCACAAAATTCCACGCATAAATTGCATTAGCAGGAGCAAATCCTGTTGGTAATCCTAATTCATTCTTTACCAATCTTACAGTTTCAAAATTAATAGCAATCGAGGGTAAATCCAAAACAGCAGTATCAACAATTTTATTATCAATTCCTGCTTGTTCAGCTCTTGGAATCAGCGTATCTTTTAAGAATTTAACTTTTTGCTTCGGAAATATATATCTATTTCCAAATGTTAATAAAACAGCATTTTTAACTCCGATTTCTTTCAATACTTCTAGATTTTCATCATTTGTATTCTCATCAATACTATTTAAGATAGCTCTATCTAATAATCCAATTTCGCCTAATCCCTTCATAGCGGGTATACGAGAAGAGTCGTTTAACCCATCCACTAGAAAAGGAAAGTCTACATTCTCAGCAATAAATTCACATTCCTTAATTAGTGCTTCTGGATATGCACCAACAACATCAATTATCCCTTGTAATTTAGACTCCTCAATAAGAGAAGAAAATTCGTTTAATTCTTGTTCAACAATATTTTTATCAATTCTACCTGTTTTTTCATCGAGTAAAGCTGAATGTCTTGCATAAAATACAGTTCCAATCATTACAATTGGATTTTCTCCAGGTTGACCACCTAATCTAACATTACCAATTTGTAATATTTTTTGCTCAGTTTCAAAATTTAACATATTTCATCAATTTTAATTTTTTAAAATATTTAATTAAAAATTAAATGATATTTCTATTCTATTTTTCTTTCATATTTTTAGAAACCTGTTTGGAAAAAGGTTTATCCATCATAAGCAATTCTATAAAGTGTGGTTTTTTCGTATTTGGGATAACAATATAATTTTCTTCAATGGAGTATCCAAAATCTTCTGCCCATTCCGTAATTTTACCATGAAAATTTTTTTTATCCACTCTTAATACTTTTTGCATCAATTTGAATTCAATTTTATTTGACGTTTCAAGGATAGTTTTAATTTTCTCTTTTCGCTTTTTTTTTACTGGTTCACTTACAAGAGTTCCAACATATATTATGGAGATTATAAATTCAGGAATCCACTTATGCATCAAGAGAACTATAATTGCTGCTATAAAGGAACTTGCAGCGCTGATTGAAAAATGTATATCTTCCCAGGCATAACCGATGTAATATAGGTCAATTTGAATTAGCATTCTAATAATATTTATCACATAGAATATAATTGATGAAATAATGAGCGCTTTTGTCTTTCTCCAAATAATATCTTCTTTAGCACTTTGATCTTGACTATGAGGTGTAAAGACAATTATACCAACAAATATAACAATTGCTTGAACTCCAGTACAAAATGTTTCGAAATATATGGGATTTTTTCCAGGAATCAAAAATCTCCAATGGTATTTTCCACTTGGAGCAAATTCAGCTACAGCCCCTATATTAAAAAACAAATTTAAGAAAAATACTGTTTGCTTTACAACAATTTCATGAAGCCAATAATTGATTTGCATATCAAAAAATAAATATACTAGATAGGCTGACAATGGAGCACAAATCGATAAAATAATTATTGATCTAATGGAAAAAATATACTTTCTTTCATTATATTCAATAATAGGTTTTTTGATTTTTCTCAAATTACTAAATATCTGCATTTTCATTCCTCTCAAGTTCATTTGAATGCCGTAGATAATAATGAAACCTATCTAAGATTATATAATTAAGAATTACTAATAATGGAATCATTACATACCCTAAATTGTAATAACTATCAGATTGGAGTAAAGGAATTGTAAACCCAATTACAAAAGCAAATAATAAATTAAGAGTAAGCATTAACCAGATATATAGTTTTTTCAAAGTAAGTTGTTTCATAATAACTTTAATTATATTTTAAATATAAAAGTGCAAATTAAACTTGATTAAAATTGTTTATTACAGAGATTTAAAAATATTTTGCATTAATTTTATTTTTTATAATATTGTATATTGTATTTAATAGGGATTTTTATCTTATCTTTTCTAAATTATTTCGACAGTTTTTAAACATTAAAATAAAATTTAATCTATAAGCGCTTTTTGATTATCAAAATTTAAGTAAAAATGAAAAAGTAGAGTTAAATAGAATGCGACCTTAATAATTTAAGAAAAAGCTTTAACTAACAAAAAAATTGGAGTCCATTAATGGATCTTGATATAAAATCAAAAGATGAAATTAAAAGTTTAACATATACTATTGAGAATATCGTTGTAAAAACCTCTTTAAATATCGAAGGAAAGCTTGATTTAAATAAAATACGTGATAAATTAATAGATACAGAATATAACCCAGAACGTTTTCCAGGGCTTTTTATAAGATTTAAGCATCCAAAATGCGTATTTATCATTTTTAGAAATAGTAAAATTATAATGACTGGATTAAAATCATTTGAGCATGTGAATTTAAGTTTAATGAGATTATCTATGAAATTACATGAAAATTGTGGAATTTATATAAATACAAGTTTAATAATTCCAGAAATAGTAAATATAGTTATAACCGCAGATTTTTTCAGAAAAATTAATTTAGATTTAGCTGCAACTGTACTTGAAAATACGATTTTTGAGCCAGAAGTTTTTCCTGGATTAACATTTAAATTAAATAATCCAATTAAATCTGTTTTTCTAATATTTAGTAATGGTAAAATAGTACTTACTGGAATCAGAGAAGAAAAATTAATAGAACCAGCACTAAAAACTCTTGGTTGGTTGTTAAATAATAATGACTTGTTTATAATATCTTAAAAATTTCATATTAATTTATTTTAAACAAAAATAAAATTTTTTTTCTAGGTTATATTCTTCTTTCTAATAACAATCAAATATAATAATATTTAAAATATTTAAATAAAGAGAACCTTATCATGCCAGAAGATAGTGAAGAGAATCAAAGTCCCAATACTCAAGATATTGAAAAAGAAGAAAAGGAAACATCAGAAGAAAAATCAAAGGCAAAATTTTCATTTAAATGTACACGTTGCGACAATTGCTGTGCTAAAAGAGGTCCAATCCCTATAACTTTTTGGGATTTAGAGATGTGGGCAAGAAGTGGAGTTATCGCTAACTTTATGCCCTATTTAGATATATATAACAAACCTGATGGAGGTATTGATCTCATCTTAAAACCATTAGCACCACCTCCCAAAGAAGAAAAAGAAGGAGAAGAAAAAACTCCAAAAGATCCTTTTGTAAGTGTCCCTATCGAAGAATTACTTGATGTAAAATGTCCGCTCTATAATAAAGATGATAAGAAATGTTTGGTATATGATAACCGTCCATTAAGTTGTCGTACATATCCTTTAGAATTCGATGGAAAGAATTTTATCGTTGTTGATGCGGATTGCCCTGGTATAGGTGAAGAAGGAATGACGAAGGAAGATTTGAAAGAGATGCGAGAAACTGCAAAGACAATGCACTATGAACTAACTCGAATGAGGATTGCCTTACCTGTATTAAATCAAATGATTTCTCAGAAAATTATGATGGATTTAATGAGGCAAAACATGGAAGCTATGAGTAAAATGAGTGAAGAAGATCGCGAAAAATTAAATGAAATTTTTAAAAAGAGCCGTGTTGAAGAATAAATTTAGCTAATTTTTCTTTTTTAACTTTTATTAATAAAACTTTTGAGTAGATGTTAAAAATGAAAGAACTGAAGATAAAAGAATCAATAATTAAATTAGTTCAAGGAGATATAACGGAATTAGACACAGATGTTATTGTAAATGCTGCTAATGCTCAACTCATATTAGGAGGGGGTGTGGCTGGTGCTATCAGAAAAAAAGGAGGTCAAAAAATTCAAGAAGAATGTAATAAAATAGGAGGTACTTTTGTTGGAGGTGCTGTTATAACAACTGGAGGAAATCTTAAAGCTAAATATGTAATTCATGCAGTAGGTCCAAGAATGGGAGAAGGAAATGAAGATAACAAACTAAGGAATGCAACACTTAATAGTTTAAAAATAATGGATGAAAAAAAGCTTAAATCTATCGCATTTCCAGCTATATCAACAGGAATTTTTGGATATCCCATTGATCGCTGTGCTAAAATAATGATTAATACAACAAAAGAATACTTACAAGGGGACACCCAAATTAAAAAAGTAATTTTTTGTCTATTTACGACTTCTGATTATGCTGTTTTCGATAACGAGTTAAATTAATTAAAGGATGGGGTTACTTTTTTTATTAACGTTTAATTTATAATCAGAAGAATAATAATTATTATTTAGAAAAATTCTAAGTATAATTTACGTTTAACCGTTTCACTTTAAAATGAATGAATATAGATATATCAAGTTCTTTGAAGATTTGAGAGTTAATGATTTAGCTCTCGTTGGAGGTAAGAATGCTTCTTTAGGAGAGCTATTAAGCTTTGGAATAGTTGTTCCTCTTGGTTTTGCTGTAACTGCAAACGCATTTGATTACATTTTAGACACAAATTACTTTACCATTAAGGAAAAAGAAATATCACTTAGAGAATTAATTGCTCAAGACATTAAAAGAATATCTAATGAGTTAAAATCCGAGGATATTAAAGCTGTTGAGAAAGTTGATAAAATCTGTGCAAACATCCGTTATATTATTGAACAAGCAAAAATTCCTGATTCTCTTGCTGATGAGATATTAGATGCATATAATAAGTTATTAGAAAAAATTGGTGAAGAAACCACCTTCGCAGTCAGAAGCTCTGCTACAGCAGAGGATCTACCTGATGCCTCTTTTGCAGGCCAACAAGATACTCACCTGAATATAGCGGGAGAAAAGCAAATATTGGAATATATCTTGAAAGATATGGCATCAGTATTTACAACACGAGCAACGATGTATAGAGAACGAGCAGGTTTTGATCACTTTGCCGTAAAACTTAGTGTAGGAGTGCAAGAAATGGCAGGTGGACTTGGAGGTGTTAAATCTTCTGGTGTTATGTTTACTGAAGATCCCGATAGTGGAAATTTGAATGTTGTAGCTATTAGGGGTACATGGGGTCTTGGAGAATTAATTGTCCAAGGAGTAGAAAAAGGAGATGAATTTCTTGTATTTAAGCATGATCCAAGAGGACTTAGGATTATTCGTCGTGAATTAGTTAAAAAAGAGAAGATGATGGTATTTTTAAAAGGAACTGGTAAGATTGGAACTGAGGTAGTTCATGTACCTCTAGATCACCAAATGAAGTATTGTTTGTCTGATGATGAAGTTATAACATTAGCTAATTATGCCCAAAAAATTCGCGAACATTATGGGCGGAGGATGGATATTGAGTGGGCAGTTAGTAACGACGGAAAAGTATATATCGTACAAGCTCGTCCTGAAACAGTGCATAGTATCAAGGGTGATGTCGAAGAAATTTTTTACCTTCTTGAAGATCCAAACAGCTTAGTTAAAGAGGGGATATTAATTGAAAATTCAGGGATAGCTATTGGACGTAGAATTGGATATGGAAAAATTAAAATAATAGAAAATATAAACGATGCTCATTTACTCAGGGAAGGAGATATTCTGATAACTGAAGAGACTAATCCAGATTGGACTTCGTATATGCAAAACTTAGGTGGTGTAATTACAGAAAGAGGAGGTCCTACTTGTCATGCTGCGATTGTATCAAGAGAATTGAATATAGCTTCTATTGTTGGAGCTGATAATATTATTCAAGCAATGAAAGAAAAACAACGTGATGGGATTGAATATGTTACTATTGATTGTAGTGAAGGTGAGCCAAGAATATGGTTAAAAGATGTAGAATATGATTTTGATACGATTGAATTCGCAAAATTGCCATCGACAAGAACAAAAGTATTAGTGAATTTAGGAATTCCTAAAGGAGCTTTATCTTCAGGAAAATATCCTGATGGAACGGGTCTAGCAAGATTAGAGTTTATTATAAATGACGAGATCCAGATTCATCCTAATGCTCTAATAGATTTTGAAGCTTTGATTATGAGATATGATATCTTATTAGAACAACGGAAAAGGATAGAAAATATCAAAAAAAGTGATCTCTACCATAAAGATCCATTTAATCAACAAATTTTAAAATTAAAAAAAACTCTTGACAAAATTAGAATTTTAACTATAGGTTATGATAATAAAGAGCAATTCTATATTGAGAAATTAGCAGAAGGGATAGCAACTATCGCAGCGGGGGTATGGAAAGAATTAAAAGATGGGATTATTGCTGAATGTGTAGTAAGATTGTCAGATTTTAAGACTAATGAATATGCTAATTTAATTGGAGGATGGATTTATGAAGAAGAAGAACACAATCCAATGATGGGATTCCGAGGAGCTTCTCGATATGTTTCTAATGACTTTCAAAATGCATTTATGTTAGAATTAAGAGCAATTAAAAAAGCTCGTGATTGGGGATTAAAAAATATTGTCCCAATGGTTCCCTTCTGTCGTTCTCCAGAAGAGGGGAGAGAAATAATACAAATTATGGAGAGTGAAGGACTAATTCGCGGAGAAGATGATTTAAAAGTCTATGTAATGGCTGAAATTCCTTCAAATATTATTTGTGCAGATACATTTTGTAAATATTTTGATGGATTTTCAATAGGTTCGAATGACTTGACTCAATTGACATTTGGAGTTGACAGGGATGAAGCAAGACTACTTCCGATAGCTAAAGAATATGCTTATACAACTAATAGTGAAGCAATTAGGAGATCTGTTAGCCACTTAATAAAAACTGCCCATGAATTTAGTAAAAAAGTAGGAATTTGTGGTCAAGCACCTAGTGATGATCCCGATTTTCTAAGATTTTTAGTACGAGAAGGAATAGACTCCATTTCCTTAAATTTTGACACCTTTGCAAGCGGAAGAATTAACACATGGAGAACTGAAATAATTGAAGCAAAATTAGATGATAATAATAAAGCCCAATCTTATGATTTTCTCCATGAATGTGATAATTTATTAGAAAAAATACGGATTCCTCGTGGAAAACTTCGAAATATGGTAAGGAAACAAGGTAAAATAGTAAATCAAAAACTATTAAGTTCTACTGAAAATTTTAATCAAATATTTGACACAATCCAACAAATGTCTTATGATTTTGTAAAAAAAATTAATCAAGGAAAAAATGAGCAATTTCAAGATTTTTTCACTAATTATCAAAATAGAATTAAAGAGATCGGAGAAAATGTTCCAGAGCTTAAACAAGAAATTCGGGAATTTGGGATATATTAATTCTTTTCTCAAAATCAAAAAAATTAAATTTTAAAAATTATTTTACTTCTTATACTTTTTATCCCTACAAAATACTTTCTGGTGATATTTTCAATGCCAAGAGCTATAACTGATGAAGAAAAAAAATCTTTTGAAAATGTTGAATATCTTCTGAATGGAATGATAAATGACAGGAGTGTTCCCAGAAATATAAAACGGATTGCTCAAAGAGGCATTAATGAATTGCATAGAGAAGATGAAACTCCAGGAGTCCTTGCCAGTAATGTAATGTATATGGTGGAAGATGTGGCGCAAGATCCAAATGTACCATTTCATAGTCGCACAACTATTTATCGAATTATATCAATCTTAGAGAAAGTTAAAGATTAACAAAAGTTAATAATATTTATAGTTTTTTACCCTAAAAATCTTAAAAAAAGAATATTTTTTTAAATCCAAGTTACTATTTTTAGATTAAATCATGTATCAAGGGAAGGTTGTCTAGTTTGGTATGATACTTGGTCCGGGACCAAGATTTTGCTTCCATTCGGAGCAAATTGGTAATGGTCGGGGGTTCAAATCCCCCCTTTCCCACTAAAGCTATTATTTATTAGAATAAATGATTATATAATAATTTAAAAAAAATGACTTTTCTTCCAATAAATGAAAATAGAAATGGGGGTAAAATTTAATCTTGGCATTAGATATTAATGGTTGGATTGACGGAATCACAGCTTCAGGTGTAGTAATTTTTGGTATAATCTTTGGCTTATTCTTTATTTACAATTCGAGAAAAATCCAAGCTGAATTGCTTACATATTTAGGATTGGCTAATATACTTGCAGGTCTTATGTTTTTAGGAGTATTCACAGATTTTCTATTTGTAATATTTCTTCAAGAGAATATTGTAAATAATGGGATTGTTGGCATTTTGTCATATATTTGGTTTGCTCCTGTAATTATAACCTCTATGTATATTGGTGCTGAACTATTAGCACCCAAAATGAAAAAATACATTGTCATTATTTTTTTGATCCTAACCATATTCTTTGAAATAGTAATATTTATAGATCCTAGAGGTTCTTTTAATTTTGTTCCATTACCACCAACACCGCCTAGTGAAAATTTAATTGATTACAATGTGAGTTTAATGACTCTTGCCGGAATTTTGATGGGGATTATGTTAATAACAGTTTTAATTTTCCTGGGTCTTGGGTTTTTATATAAAGGCTTTCAATCCTCAGGAGTTATACGTAAGAATTTCTTTTTCCTATCTATAGGGTCGATTTGTTTTTGTATATTTGGTTTGTTAGAAGGATTAACTGCTCCAGGAATTATGGTAATTTTAGTTAGAATTGGGTATCTAAGTAGCTTTTGGTTTATGTACGTAGGATTAAAATAAAAATTTTTTAACTCTTTTTTTTTTAACAAACAATATTTAATATAAAAAAATTATATTATTAGATAATAGCTAAAATTTTGCTCTTTAAGTTTTTGTTAGTTTTATAATGGTGAGTTCTATAGAAAAAGAATTAATCTCAGGGATCGTTTATGTAGAAATGAGTGATGAACTTGGACCAAATCCAGTAGCTTGGCTTACTTCTAGATTTTCGCAGATGGATCTGCTTCATATTAGTATAAAAGCTTTAACTGTTTTAACAGGAGAACAAGGACTTATCCCAGAATCTTTAGTCATACTCCCTTTTCCTTCCATGAGTTTAAAAGGACTCATTAAATATCTTAAATGGAAAGATCCTTCAAGAAGAGGAGAAATTGGTCAATCTGCTATTGTATTATTATTCGAAGAAGCATATGATGTAATATTTTATAAATATATGAATGATTTATCAATTACTTTTAATAATACATCTAAAGAAATCATAAATTTAGAAAAATCAAGAGCACATAGAGAAGATTTTGTTGATCTACTTCAAAATCTTAATTCCAATATTTCCACTCTTCTAGAAGAATTAAAACAGCAGGAATTTCAACAGCAACAAATAGAGGAGTTCCCAGAAGCTAAAAGAGATCGGAGTTTACTTGATTACCAATTTAAAATAATCATAGTTGGAGATCCAAATGTTGGCAAAACTTCATTAATATTAAGATACACTAATAATGCATTTAAAAGAAATTACGTACCCACCTTAGGAGTAATGGTCAGCGACAAGATATTCAAAATTGAAGACTCCGTAATACAATTAACATTATGGGACATCGGAGGCCAAGTTAAGTTCGAGACAATGAGACAACAATTTTACCGTGGGTCAGATGCGGTTTTCTTAGTATTTGATATGACAAGAACTGAGACTTTTAATACTATCCCAAAATGGTACTCAGATGTAATCAATCAACTAAAAGATCGATCAGAAGAACTAATAGGATTTATCATCGGAAATAAATCTGATTTAAAACGACAAAGAACAATAACTAGTGATATGATTCAAAAATTAGCAACTGAATTAAATTTAGGGTATATTGAAACTTCCGCCCTAAAAGGAGAAAATGTAAATTACGCTTTTTCTACAATAGCTGATTT
>JBHLLG010000057.1:0-17360 GCA_048885925.1 Candidatus Hermodarchaeota archaeon | reverse complement strand
AACTTTCTCTCTCTCTCAATTTTATAAGCTAGATAATTAATATAACCTGGTAAAAAATTTTTTAATGATTCTTTTAGGCCCTCGTTGTAAATTACACCACAAATTTCATCCAAAATCGATGTGACTGTGCTTTCCATTGTTAAAGGAGAGGTCTCTCTTGGTGTTTCCTCATATAAATTGTTCAAATATGAAAATTTTGTAATATGGTCCTCAACAACAGCATTAAGCATTCTTTCTATTTTTTCATTAGCTTGAAAATAAAAGGTTTTCCCATCATTCAATACAAGTTTAAAAAATTTTATTGGGAAGATATTTTCTTCTACAATTCGAAGAATAACAAAATTTAGTTTTACAAGATTGATATCATGCTTTTTAGAAAATTCCTCTGGAGATACGTATTTAGGAAATTGATTTGGATGATTTATAGAAAGATAAAGTAAAATCTTGTTATATTCTTCTTCATTATCTAAAATAGAATTGACTCTATCATACGGTAGCTTTAAAATATTAGTTAAAAACCGGAATTTAATATCTTTATCTGTTATTTTATATTCTTTAAAAAAATTAATTGTCTTTTTTGTGATTTCTTTAATCCGTTTACCCTCTTCCTCTAAGACAGATTGTCTATCTAAATCATATAATCTTAAAACATTTGAATATTCTGTTTTACCTAATCTAGTAATTCTATATTCTTTTTCTTCCTTTCTCAAAAATTCTTTGTCTATTAATGAATTCAAATTTTTAGATAATGATGATTGATTAATAGCTAGAGGAGGTTCAAGAAAATCAGACCATTTGCAATAATTATTATTATAAACCATCCAAAGAATCCAGTGATCATAGTTCCTCCTTCTAAGTATAGCTTTAGGAGGGTAACTTAATTTTCGCTTTTTTTGAGTTGCTTCAGATAATTCATAATATCTATCCTTCCCTTTTGATGTAATGGTATATTGATTGAAGGTACTTTTTTCAACATGTCCCTTATCCTTAAGTCTGTTTAAGTAGATTGATAACGTTGAATGTTTAACTTTTTTTTTCAAGTTGGCCCATGTACAAGTCTTGTTATTATTTAAAATCCATAGGATAATAAATTCGTAATTAGGTTTTCCAAAAATAGGTTTAATTATTTCTTCAGGAGGATAATTAAATGTAGAAACCACAATTAGTACTCCCTGATCAATTTTCTTTATAAGAATAATATTTTAAAATCTATTTATACTTTATGATCCATAATCAATCTAAGACTCCATTTGGACTTAATCAACTTATACTTATAATGCAATATTAATAGTTATATTGTTTGATTTATTTTAGAGATTTTTATTAACCAACAAAACATAGTTTTATATTTTTCTAAATCTAATCTTATATTAATTAATATTCTCTAATATGACTTCTAAATAGCAATCAAATGAATGATATAGGGTCGAAATTTATATTTAAAATAACTTTAGTAGGAGACGGAAGAGTCGGTAAAACGTCCCTAATCAAAAAATTTACAAGAGGATCATTTCAGAAAGACTATATCAAAACAATTGGAGCTCAATTTTCTATATATGATAAAGAGATTGATCAAGATAAAATAAGATTAATGTTTTGGGATATCGCTGGTCAAGATGATTTCAATTTTGCTCGACCCTCTTTTTTTAAAAATAGTAAAGCTGCTATAATTGTATATAGCCTTGAAGAAAATGATCTTGGTAAGGAAAGCTTCTATCATATCCCTAAATGGCATGAAGATATCATAAACTTCTGCGGAGACGTTCCTGTCGTTCTATTCGCTAACAAAGTCGATTTGATTGATGAAAACGATTTAAATGAAACATTTATCCAAAAAATAAGTAATGATCGAAAGTTCTTTGGATATTTTATAACTTCTGCCAAAACGGGTCAAGGAGTTATTGAAGCATTTAATAACATTATTAATGAATTGTACCACAAATCTAAGACTTTATTAGCAGAAGGATAAATTCAATTTATTATTTAAACTCTAATCATTTTTTAGGATTCTATTAGAAAAAATAAAATAATTTCTTTTTTAATTATATTCATTTATTTTTTGTTTTCCAATATTTGTCCAAGAGTCCACTCAAAGTTCAGTAAAAGAAACTAAAAATAGAAGGTTAATCTAATTATATTTAAAGCTCAAAAAAAGTAAAAGTGAAAAATAGAGGTGGTGAAATCTGACTGAAAGTGAAAAAATTATTGTACCGGATTTCAAGGAATTCTTTTATGTATTTTATAAAGAAGAAAGCAAGGAAGCAACCAATAATTTGAGTTTAGAAATTCCATTTGAAATAAGTGAGAATATGAATAAAGAAATCTCACCTGTTAAGGATGAATCAGACTCAATAGCACAAAAAAGAGCGTTAAAAAGATGGAAACAATCATCTAGTCATTATTATCTACACCCAGAGAAATATAAATTTGGATTAAGAAATTTAAAATAACAAAAAAAGGTGATTGAAAAATGGTACAAGTATTAAAGAAGGGAAAAGATTTTAAAAATAGTATAATATTGGAAGAAATTATAATTTTAGAAGAGGTTCCTGTCGAAGAGCAGGAACAACTTGAGGAACCTAAAGAGATTGAACGAGAGAAAAAACCTAAAAAAGCGTTATTAAAATTATTTGAAAAAGTTAGATATAATGCTAAATATCTACAAGAGACAAAATCAATAGAAGATGTAAAGAATAAAATATACTTTAGAAATCATGCAGTTTATTAAAACTGAGTTTCCTAAAATTATAACCTATTTTTTTTTTTGATAAAAATTTTCTAAAATCTACATAATTTTCACAATGAAAATATAATATATTTTTAAACATGCAAAAATATTTTACTATAATGTAACAAAAGCTGCAAAGTTACATATCAATTAATTTAAAAGCGAAATTCACTAATTTTGAGGTGAGAGTAATACCAAATTTAAGAATTGATTTGAATCAAACTATAAGACATCGTCTTATAGAAAGACATGGCCCCAGAATTGGCCTTATAATTACTGAATGTATTCAGGAGTGCATAGCCGCAGGATATAAAGGTAATGATTTAAAAGATTGTATCGAAAAATGTCTTTCTGATAAGCTTAAAGAAGAAGATTATAAAGCAATAGATATAGATGACGTATTTGGTTTACTTGGGCATTGGGTTACAGCAGGTTGAAGTTGAGAATAGATTTAGTACTATTAATATTTTTTCCATTTTTTTAATATTTCATTTTAGAATATATTACTGTCGAATTTATGCTTAACCTTATGATCTTAAATATTTGTAATTTTGATTTTTGAGACCCATTTTATCTTCTTTTCTAAGAAATTTTAGAAAAAATACTTTTTATTTTAAAATCAAAATATAATATATTTTTAAACATGTAAATATATTTTACTATAATGTAAGAAATTTAACTAATTTACATGTTATTATAATTAAAAGCGAAATTCTAAAATTTTGAGGTGTTAAAAATACCAAACGTAAGAATTGATTTGAAACAAACTATACGACATCGTCTTATAGAAAGATATGGACCTGCTATTGGTGAAGACCTTGCTGAGTGTATTCAGGAATGTATAGGCAACGGAGTGCAGATTTCAAAAACAGATCAAAAAGGTATGATAAAAGCAATTAAAGAATGTCTTAAAAAAAAGGGATTAAATCCAGCTATAAGTGATGAGAATTTAAAGGAAGTATGTACTATTCTTGGTTATTGGGTTACAGCAGGTTAAAAATGAGATTAGATTTAAGATTTATAATCTTTATTCCATTTTTTTAATTTATAGTTTTAGAATATACTTCAATTGAATATGAGCTTTACATTAAGATCCTAATTTTAAAATTTTGATTTTGGAGAATTGAATTAATATGGATGATAGTTTTTTAGAGATCTTGATGGTTTTTCCCTCTGGTGGTGATTTATACTTCACAAATTTTAGTTATCATTTGGGATCAGCTTATATAATTGCCTATTTAAAGCAGCATGGTTTCAAGGCAAAACAGTACATCTCAGATGAAACTTATAATGTCAATGAATGTGTAAAGAGAATTTTGAGCTATAATCCTAAAATAGTCGGATTCTCTGTTTATGAAGCAAACTTTATACAATGTGTGTTAATTAGTAGTGGTTTAAAGAGGTATAATTCTGAAATTATTATTCTATTTGGGGGTCCTACTCCAAGTGTTCAATCGAAGGAAATTTTGGAAAGTATTGGCAGTGTTGATCTATGTGTTAGAGGTGAAGGAGAAGAAACTGTTCTTAAATTACTATTAGCTTTCTCTAATACTAACTTTGACTTGATTCAAACAGAACTTTTTAACATTAATGGTATAACATTTAAGCATAAAGATAAAATTATCATAAATCCAGATTGTAATGTTTTGCTATCAAATAGATTTGTTAAAAATTATATTGATAAATATCCATCTCCGTATCTTTCGCAGATTATTCCTAAATCCAAAGCATTTCCAACAGGGGTAACTACCGCTAGAGGATGCAATCAGAATTGTACTTATTGTAATTGTGCGGTAATAAGTAAAAGAAATATTTTTTTTCACTCAATAGAGAGAGTAATTGAAGAATTAACATATATTAACGATTATAAAAAATTCTTGAGTCCAGTTCCTATTAATGATGATACATTTACAATACTACCAAAACGAGCAAAAAAAATTTGTGAAGCAATAATCGAAAATAATCTACAAATACCACTTATTTGTCTTACTCGTTGTGATAAAGTTACGGAAGAACTTTTAGATTTAATGAAGCAAGCTGGTTTTACTTCAATAGGTTTTTCATTAGAAAGTGCAGTTCCGAGAGTGTTAAACACAATAGGCAAAGTTAGCCCTCCAAAAACTGAAAACGCGACAGAATTTGACAAAGAAATTGAGTTTATTGATAAATTGAAGACTATGACATCATATGCAAAAAAGATTGGAATAGCAAAAGTATTTGTAAGTATTATGATTGGATTACCCGGTGAATCTCTTCAAGATGCTCAAAAAACCATAAAATTTATAGATAAGTTAGATATCGATTTTTATACACATAATTTTTTCCATATTTATAAGGGTACTCCTATTTATCAAAACTATTTGAAATATGGATACAAGGTTAATCCCATAGGTCATAAAAATAGAGTCCACCTTAAAAATAGTTTTCCCTTTGATGTGTTTAAAGTACAAGTACATCCTAAATGTGCAAGAATAGAAAATAATGAGATACTTGATTATAACACTCTCAAAATTTTATCGTTATACTCTACAAGATCAAAAGACAAATCTTATTTTGACAATACAATAATTAACTCTGATGTTATTAAACCTTCAGTCATAAAATGTCTTCAAAAAAATCTTGCTTTAAATGGAGCAATCATTCAAATTCATTCAGATAAAAAGAAATTCTTAAAGTTTCATGAAAAAAATAGAAAAACTCTTTATAATGAATACTCACCGACGTTGTATTATGAACCTTATTATTTAGAACGTTCTAATCACTCGTCTACTTTAAGATCTGGAAGAATAGCCTTATTTAATCAACAAATTGGTTTACCTATAAAACTGAAAAATACAAATCTAGTCTTAGAAGAATATAAAAAAAATTCTGCTGATATTGATTACTCGATAGGAATAGATTATGATCCAATTGACACAGAAAGACTTTATAATTTTTTAATCGAACTTTCAAATACTAAAGATATTTTTAAATATCTTTTCGATAGTATTCCTTTACCTCAATTTCAGCAATTATGTCGATGGACGAATAATCAAGCAAATTGTCAGACATTAGAAACTGCGATTATCGGAAATGATAATTCAATTAGAATTTGTTGGTATTCCGATCCTATTGGACAAATAGGAACATCTTTTCAGAGTATAGTTCAAAAATTAAAAAATTTAAGAAAAGAAACTGTAGAAAAGAGAACTTGTACAGATTGTATAGTAAATAAGAATTGCCTTAAATGTTTATTTCCATATCCCTTATCAACTGAAATGTATTGTAAGTTTAAAAGAGCCTGTAGAACGGATGAACCAGCTGAGTATATTAACAAATTTAATTTAGTAAAAGACTTTATCTTCAAACCAATAAATCCTTTTGAGTTTTAAATTATTCATTAACTCTCATATAGAAAAGAAAGCTTTTACAAAGTCTTTTAAGCAAAATATTCTTCTTTTTTTATTGAAATGCCCATTAAATAGTTCTTAAATTCTATATTTTGATTTATAAATGGAGATAATATTTTTTGTCTAATTTAACATCCAAAGAGTTACTTCAAGTACAACAACTAATACAACAAGCTAAATTTGAAAAAGCATTTGAACTAATTAAAATTCTCGAAGAAAGCAAATTCGATAACACTAAAGATCAGTTATCTTTATATATTTTAAAAGGAAAGATATTTTGCTATAAAGAACAGTATAAGCAAGCCATAGAAGTTGGGGAACTTGCTTATCAACTGAGTCAAAAATTAAGTTCTATATTTCATTCTATTGAATCTCTTCTTATCAAAGCATATACGGTATATCTTGGGAATGTAGAGCAAGGTTATAAATATATTAAAGAAGCTGAGAAACTTATCAAACTTATTTCTGAAGATTTAGCTTCTGAGTTTCCAACATTGGAAGCAAATTTACAAATTATAAAAATGATGGCTTATCATTTTAGAACAGATCATACTAAAGCATTAAAATTAGCAAAACAATGTTTATCTATACTAGAACATTTAGGGGAAAAGCTTGAAATTTCACGTATTTATAACTTATTAGTAGATATTTATCTTTTAAAAAATAATCCTAATATTGCTTTAAATTACGGATTGAAAAGTCTAGAATTACAAGAAGAATTAAAAAATCCGATAGGTATTGCGACAAGCCTTAGTTTCATAGGATTTAGTCATTTTAGAAAAGGTGATTTCAGTAAAGCTCTAAAGTTTGGTAGGCGAAGCTTAATGATAAAGGAAATTAGTATTTTTACCAAACTTGCAACCTTACATCTTTTAGGCGCTATTTATAAAGATAAAGGAAATATAGATAGAACATTAAGATATTATGGTCGTGCAGCAAAACTTGCTGAAAAGGAGGGATATTTAGAAGGTTTCATAGAAAATACAATGGGAATTGGTGCAACATATAGAATGAAAGGAGATTTTGATCAAGCTACAAAATACCTTATGAAAAGTTTAAGACTTTCTGAAGAAAACAATAACCTTTATGGGATAAGTTCATCACTTTTTTATTTGATTCTTACAAATTTAGACAATAATTTTCCTGAAAAAGCACATTCATATTTAGAAAAGCTAGAAGAATTCACGAAACAAAATGAAACAAATGTGTTTAAACAATTAAATATGATTGCAAAAGCTTTAGTATTGAAAAGGAGTGGTAGAATGAGGAGTAGGGCTGAAGCTGAAAACTTATTGATAGAAGTCTCAAAAGATGAATATGCTATTCCCCAATTATATCTTTTAGCAATAGTTAATCTTTGTGATTTATATCTAGAGGAATTATATATTACTAATAACCTTGAAATTTTAGAGGATCTAAATCCTTTAATATCTCGAATATTTGAAATAGCGGAAAAACAAAACTCATATTTATGGTTAACTGAAACTAAATTATTGCAAGCTAAAGTAGCATTAATTCAAATGAAAATCGAAGAAGCAGAGATTTTATTAACACAAGCCCAACAAATTGCAGAAATGCACGGTCTTGACTTACTAGCTATAAAAATCTCTAATGAGTATGATGTACTATTAGAACAATTGAACACTTGGGATAGTCTTAAAAAAAAAGATGCCCCAATGTCAGAAAGGATAAAACTTGCATCCTTTGATGGAGTTATCAATCGTATGCAAGGAAAAAGCACAATAGAACTCCCAAAATTATCTCATGAAATACCAGTTTTACTTTTAATTATCTCAGAAGGTGGTGTTCCACTATTTTCTAACCAATTTATAAAAGAATTGTCATTCGAAGATGATTTAATCAGTGGATTTTTAACTGCCTTTAATAACTTTAGCCAAGAACTTTTTGCGAAAAGACTGGATAGAGCCAAATTTGGTGAATATACGATACTTATGCAATCTGTTAGCCTTTTCTCAATATGTTATTTATTCAAGGGTCAAACTTATCTCGCAAAACAAAAATTTTTACGATTTGTTAAACATATACAAAAATCAAATACGATTTGGGAGACTATGAATAAATTTTATAAATCTAATAGAGTAATTGAATTAAAAGATCAACCATTGCTTGAAACCTTAATTAAAAAAATATTTATTACTAAAGTTCCTAAATTAAAAGCTTAAATATGTAAAAAAACCCCTAAAATGGTTATAACTTCTATAACTTATTTAATTAGGCATTTAATTTATAATCTTTTCTCAATTACTTATATTATATTAATTTAAAATATAATTTTTAAATCAAGAGTGGATTAGAATTCGTACATTTGAACAATATGTTGAAGATTTAAAGAAAATGAAGCCCAATATATACATTGGTGAGGAAAGAGTAGGTAGAGACGACCCTCGTCTTCGAGGAGGTATGAATATTATTAAAGAGACGTTTGATTGCGCTCAAGACCCAGAATATGAAGATCTATGCGTAACAACTTCCCACTTAACTGGTAAAAAAATAAACCGATTTTGTCATATACATCAGAGTGAAGAAGACCTATTAAAAAAGCAGAAAATGACTCGTCTTTTATGTCATCGTGTTGCAGGTTGTATTCAAAGATGTATGGGTATTGATGCAATGAATGCACTTTCTATTATCACGTATGAGATGGATCAAGCCTTAGGAACAGAACATTATAAGAGATTTCTCAAGTATTTGGAATATTTTCAAGATAAGGATGTAGTAGCAAGTTGTGCTCAGACAGATGCAAAAGGAGATCGTTTAAAAAGACCCCATCAACAAGAAGATCCAGATCAATATCTTAGAGTTATTGAAACAAGAGATGATGGAATTGTAGTTAGGGGATGTAAGATTAATATTACTAACACACCTTACGCAGATGAATTTATTGTCGTTCCATGTAGATACATGGGTCCTGAAGATAAAGATTATGCCGTTTCATTTGCTTTACCAGGAGATTGGGAAGGTATAAAATTGTTAACAAGACCAGCATATTATAGACAGAGTGAACATTTAGACGCTCCAGGTACTCATATAGGAGATGCTGAGACTTTTATTATATTTGATGATGTTTTCGTCCCAAATGATCGAGTATTCATGAATGGTCATGGTGATCCACGACAAACACCCTATGCGGGATTTTTAGCTTTAATGTTTGCCCATTATCATCGTCACACATATACAGGTTGTAAACCCGCAATGTCGGAAGTTCTTGCTTCTGCTGCTGCTCTAGTTGCAGAATATAACGGAATAGAAAAAGCATCTCATGTTCAAGATAAATTATCTCATATTATTGGAATTGCCGAACTTGTTTTTGCTGCAGGAGAGTCAAGCGCAAAACATTCAGAAAAGTCTCCATCAGGTACGCAAATTCCAGATGAGATACTTACTAACGCTGGTAGAAGATTAGCAGGAGAAAATATTTATGAAGAATATAAAATCCTAGCAGATTTATCAGGAGGATTAATTGCCACTTTACCTTATGAAGGATCATTTTTCTCTAAAGAAGTTGGGGATCTCGCCATGAAATATTTGAAACGAAATCCTAGAGTTAAACCAGAGAATATTTATCGATGTTTCAGAGGAATAGAAGGTATGGTGGTTTCAGATTTAGCGGGGTTAATGCAAGTTGCTGGGTTACACGGTGGAGGCAGTCCAGCTATGGAGACTATCACAATGATGATGCGCTATGATACAGAAAGACTTAAGGATATTTCAAAGTATGTTTTTGGTATAAAATCGAAATTAAAAAGATATGAGCGCCCAACAGTTACACCAAGAAAAATGCTGGAAAAATTTGGAAAAACGATGCAAAGAAAAACAAAAAACTAATTTTTATTAGACTTTTTTATTATTTCTTTTTTAAAATTAAAAATTGCATTTTTCCTATATCTATACTTATTTTACATAACACACAAAACAAATGATTGGTTTTCAGTAAGAGTAGATATCTTGATATCTTTTTCTTCTGTTAAGAATCTATTTATTGGGATTCCTTTTTCAAAAATTTCAATAAATTTATCATGAAATATTTGATAAATATTTTTATTACGAGAAACATAAGTTCCTATTAAAATATTTGTAGGGTCGAAACTTGGTTGAATTAACTCGTTATCAGTTAAGCTGAAGTTACTGAAAGCTTCATCGGTAACATGAATGTCTATCTTTTTAAATTTAATATTATATGATGTTATATGATTGGTAAGTAATTCAAATTCTCTACTTAATAACAAATCTTTTATAACTTCAGAATTAAAAATAACCTGCACCTCCACATTTATAAGATTTTCATTGATTCTATTCATTCCTGAGCTCATTGCCGTTTTAATATCCTCAGGAAGACTTTTAAAACGATCTTCATGAATCATTGAAACCAGAGGATTATCATATCTAATCCCAATCGCAATTTTACATTCACTAGTGGCTAAGAAATGATGATAAGACTCATCAAAATTCCTAATATTATATTTAATAAATTCAACAGGTTCTTGAATGATTTGATCGTCTAATTTATATTTTCTAGTAAAATCTTCAATAGCAGATTCACAATTATCTATTTTCTCTTGGAATTCACTTTTAAGGTCTTCAATTCGTTTATTGATTATATTTTGCCATAATGTCATAATTGGTGTGTTTACCAAGATTTTCATGGGTCTATCATAGATTTGTACAAGCCCTAGATCATTCAATACCGAGCAGATTTTATATCCTCTTTTTAAGGAGAGATTAAATTGATTGCAAACTGCTTTTAAATTATCAATTTTCTTGTTAATTAGGAGATAATGGTAAATTCTTTCAATACCTTTTTCTATTATTCCAATTGAATCAAATAATTGACTAAGAGACAAAAATTCTGTATCTTCCATTACATCACCTATTACCTGTTTTTTCTAATGTAAGTTCCGTTAATACCTTAAAAGCCTCATCGACATTGATGTTTTCCTTAGCCGAAATTTCTACGAAACTAGCCATACGGTTCTTTTCAGCGATTTGTATACCATAATCTCTTGGAATTTGGCGTTGGGATTCTTCAAGATCTATTTTTGAACCAACAAGCATTATTGGTATTGGTCCACCTTTCTGTTTAACAATGTTAATCCACTCACCGATATTGTTTAAAGTAGACGGTCTAGTAATATCATAAAGTAAAAAAGCGGCGTTGGCACCTAAACAATATGTTGGTAAAAGGAATCGAAAACGCTCTTCGCCTCCAACATCCCATAGTTGTAACTTTATTCTTTTGTTACTTAATTCGATTGTTTTAACGTGAAAATCTACACCAATAGTTAAACGCTCACTTGGGTTGAAAATGTTGTAGCAATAGCGTTTTGTGAATGACGTTTTTCCAACTGAGGCATCACCAAGCAATAATATTTTAAAGGTGTAATCGTAATTTTTTGCCATTATCTTTAAACCTACAGGTAATTAGGTAAATAAATCAATTTAAATATTTATATTATTATACCTCTTTCAATATTATTTTAATGAATTCTTAGTTTTTAAATATAGTTTGAAATTTTGTTGTATTGGTTTTTAACACAAACATTTTAACCTTGCTCTTTATATGAATATTCCTATTTTCTTATTCAAAATTGAAAAATTGAAACTCACTAACACAATAGATAATATTGAATATGTAATTCTTAATAGTATAACAAACTTTAGCAAAACAATCAAAATACGTAAATTAGATGGCCTTACTTGGAAAAAAGATTTAACTTCTTTTCTGGAAACTCTTATAGCGAAACTCTTTAATAATTTATCTGCTTAAAAAAAGAGTAAAAGAAAAATTTTTTTAGTATTTCTTGAATAATTCTTTCATTTTGTCTCTAATTACTTGATTTGATTCTTTTTCAATATAACTTTTAAAATCTTTACTAACCAAAGGATTTCTTATCAAGTGTGAATGTGTATCTAAAAATCGTATTACTGCCCAACGAACAGAATCATCAGGATCGTTTAATAAACAAAAAATATATTTAATATATGTTAAATCTCCCATTTGTTCAAGTTTTAGTATCGTTCTGGCTCTGGTAATAAAATCAGGATGAAATAATTGGGGTACTAAAACATGCTCTAGGGTTTTCTCTCCTGCAAAATCTAACATAAAATTAAAAATATCTACTTTAAAATTATGAATTTCATCCTTTTCTCTTATATACTTCTTCAATATGGGGGTTACTTTTTTTCCCAGTTTTAAAAGACTTTCAAAGGAAATAAAGAAGCTTTCTGATAAATATGGGGTTTCTAGTTTTAAATTGTTAACCAGCCTTTGGATGATTGTGTCGTCAACCTTTGAAATTTCTATAACATCACAATTTATTTTTTCTTCCTTCTCCAAGAATTTATTATCCCCTAAATAACTCACTGAATCAACTTTGCTAAATTTTAATTTAATTATAAAAAAAAATGTGCTTAGTTTTTTAATTAATTTATTATTAAATTACAAATAAGATGAGTTTTACAAATTATTATTACAAATTTTAATAATTGGATGATAAAAAATTAATTCATTAATAATATAGATATTTATATAAGATTTAATGGATGGAAATAATACCCATCCCGAATTTAGAAAGAAAAAATTATGTAAACTACTACTTAAGTAGATTACTAGTATTATTATATAAAATATCTTGTTTATCTTCATTTGAAATTCTTGGAAGTGATAAAATTTTTTCAATTTCGATTGGTAAGGTTGAAGTTGTCGGAGAATCTGAGCCAAATAGTACTCTTTTATGCCCTACATTTTTAATTAGATTATAAATACCCAAAGAAACAGAACAACTCGTCTCAAAATATACATTTTTAAATTTCTTCATTAATACTCCAATGCTCACAGCATATTCCATACAAAATGCTGCATGACCTACAATGATTTTTAAATCAGGAAATTTTGTCGCTAGTTTAGCAATATCTTGAGGCTCAGATCCATCATAGAATTTCGTTTTAGGAAGTGAATGTATATAGAGCATAATATTCTTATCAAAATCTTGCATAAATCTAACTAACTTTTCAATACCTTTAGGGAACTTAAAAAAATTAAAACTAGCATGTATTTTAACTCCAACAAAACCATTTTTTAAATGATTTTCTAAAATTTGATAATTTTCTTCCTCCTCTTCTGGACTTAATGATGGATTAAACCAAAAAAACTTATAAAATCTATCTGGTGCTTTATTAGCAAGATCTATTACATCTTGATGCGACAATTGCCCTTTTGGCATCATATTTTTAAAATCATTTAAATATTTTGAAAGATTTTCTCCTTGATTTGCATTGGAAGCATATTCCTTCTGCTTACTGTGATATTTGGTTCGATTAATTGTGGTTAAGATTGCTTTTTCTACCTTGTAAAAATTCATATAACTTAATATATCTTCATGAGGGTGTAAAAACATTCCATAAGTATGAAGATGAGCATCAAAAATCTTGAAATCACTTAAAGAGATCATATTAAATCTCTTAAAAAAAATAATAAAAAGCTTATAAATTTTTAATTTTTTCCAGAATGGTTACTCGATTTTTTTCCCAGTATTTATCAACTGCTTTCCTCACTGCTCTTTTTACTATTTTTTTTACAACAGCTCTTTTTATTAAAGCTCCGAGGATATTCATTACTTTCTCAACCATAAGACCTTTAACTATCCCTTCTATGGATTCGCCCTTCGAAACTTTTTCAAGCCACTTGGTGAATATTTTATCAACCTTTTTATATATCTTTTCTTGGAGTTCTGAATTAATCTCTGCTTCCATGAAGATTCGCATTTGTAAATTTAAATAACTGATAATAATACAGTCATTTAAGATTATAGAAATAAAAAAATCCAAATTAAAATTAATTAATTCTTAATTATGTTTAATGAATGTACCATTTTGATATTCTTGAAAAGCTATTCTTAATTCCTCTTCTGTATTCATAACTATAGGCCCCCTCCAGGCTACCTTCTCCCTAAGTGGTTTTCCAGATACCAATAAGAATCTGACTTTTTTTTTATCGGTACTAATGTTTACTTTATCACCTTCGCGAAATATAACTAGGGTTTCATTTTTTACGAGTTCTTTTTTATCATCATCGAAATATCCTTCCCCTTCAATAGTATATGCAAAAGCATTATATCCTTCCTTAATAGGGTGAGTGAACTCTGAATTGGGTTCTATAGTAATATCTAAATATTCAGGATCTGTAATTATATCTTGTACAGGCCCCTTGATTCCATTTAGCTGACCAGATATTATCTTTATTTTTGTCTTATTATCATTTAAAGTCACTTCAGGAATCTCATCTTTTCTTAATCCTCGATATCGGGGTTCCATCATTTTATGGGAAGCTGGTAGATTTGCCCAAAGTTGAAATCCCCATAATAAAGTGTTATTTTTATCCTTTTTTGGCATTTCTTGATGTATAATGCCAGATCCAGCTGTCATCCACTGAACATCTCCTGCTTCAATAACTCCACCATTTCCTAGACTATCACCATGTTCAACTTTACCATGTAACATATATGTTATGGTTTCTATACCACGATGGGGGTGCCATGGGAACCCTGCTATATAATCTCTCGGATCATCAGAATGAAAATCATCAAGAAGTAAAAATGGGTCAAGTGATTCATCAGTATAGCCAAACGCTCTTTTTAATCGAACACCAGCACCTTCAAATGTAGGTCTACTCTTTAATGTTACTTTAATTTTTCTAATTTTGTCCATAATTTTAAATACATAAATAATGCAATTATTCCTTTGGTTTATAAATTCTAGACCAATTTGAAATTATATAAATAAAACATAAATCATAACCACTTAATAAAAGCACTTAATTTTGGAATTTAATTAATCAATTCTATGCTAAACCATCGACTAATATTAGATCCAGTAGAGCCAAAAAAGTTTGTTAAATTAGCAATTCAATTCCTAAAAAAACATGCTAAAGACAAAAAGGTGTTTTGTGCACTTTCAGGAGGAATTGATAGTGCTACAACATATCTATTATTAAAAAAGGCAAAAATCAATACAATTCCTGTGTTTATTGATCATGGACTAATGAGGATTATCAGAGGTGTTGAGGAAAGCGAACATATAAAAGAGCTTTTTCCTAACATAAGAATTATTGATATTAGAGATGACTTCTTACCAAAGGTATACGGTGAAGGGGATGCGGAAACAAAAAGGAAACTTTTCAAATCTGCTTATTCAGAAATTATCAGTAAAGTAATTCGGGAAGAGAAATGCGATTTACTTGCAGATGGTACTATACTTCCAGACATAGAGGAAAGTTTTGGAGTAAAAATCAATGATCTAAAAGAAACAATGAACCTTGAAGAGGAAAAGGAATTAATGAAGGCACATAGTCAAACTTTTGTTAAAAGTCAACATAACGTTGAAATTGAATATGATGTAAACGCAACCATTCAACCAGTTGCAAGTCTTACGAAAAACGAAATACGTAAAATACTTGAATATTTGAAAATGCCCTCTGAGCTAATCTATAGGAAAGCTTTTCCGGGACCAGCACTTTCAGCAAGAATTATTGGACCAGTTTCTGAAGAAAACTTGACATTCGAGAAAAAAGTTCATGACTTAGTAGAATCAACAGTAGAAAATCATTATAAAGAGAAATATGGAACAACGATGATTATCAATAATGAAGGAGAACAAGAGCCATTTCAAGTTTTTGCGGCCATAAGTGAAGATATACTCAATAAGAAAGTCACTGGATTAATAGATGGTAAAAGAATTTACGAATATCCTCTTTCTGAAAAAGGTGAGTGGGATTACAATAGATTAATCGAAAAATCATCTAAGATTAAAGCATATGCTAGGTTATTTTATGAATTGGGAAGCAATCAGAAAGGTAAATATGATATAGTTATAAGATCTATTAATAGTAAAGATGCAAGAACAGCAACAGTCACAAATTTACCATTTGAATTATTAAACGATTTAAAAGATAAACTTCTTGATATATCACAAACAAAAACAGTATATTTTGACATTACTCCTAAACCTCCAGCAACAATTGAATATGTTTGATCATATTAAATTAAGTTCCTCCTTTTTCCTCTGCGAATAATGTAAACCATTTGAATAATCTTTTTAAAAGACTCCCTTTAATCTCATGCAATTTTGCATAATTTATTCCAAAAAAATCAAATCTCTTTAAAAATTCTGGTAATCTTTCTTGAAAAGAGGCAAAGTTTCTTTTTATTTTTGGGGTCCATCCAATTTCTGCAAATGCTATGAGACGTGGAAAAGTTTGCCATTCTAAACGCTTAATATTGGGAATATATTCACCCCACATTGGAGCTTCTAAGCCCAATACATTATTATGATATTCTTTACCTAGATTTTTTGGAATTGGCTCAAACTTATATGCTAATTTCAATGGTGTAAAAGAATAGGAATGATCTAGATATGTATATTTGAAATTTGACATAATAACATATCCTCCTTTCCTAATATGTTCAAGAACTTTCTTCTTTCCACGAAACCAATACTGGCAAATAAGATTTTCTCTTAAATTTTTGTCTAAGGCATCATTCCAGCATATTACTTTTTGACTATTAGAATTTAGATAGCTCGATATTTCATTAGTAAAATAAGTTTGTAATTGTTTTTCATCTTTTAATCCTTCAGACTGTATCCTATTTTGACAATCACTGCACTCTTTCCATCTTTTCTTTAAAACTTCATCTCCTCCTATGTGTATTATATTTGAAGGAAAAAGAGCCATTATTTCATCTAAAACTCCAAATATGAACTCAAAAACTTCATTTTTCCCAATACACATAACATCTTTATGAAAGCCCCAGTGTGTTGAAACTCTAAAAGGATAACCTTTACAACTTAAATTTGGATATGATGCAAGGGCAGCTCTAGTGTGTCCCGGTAAGTCTATTTCAGGTATTATTTTAATAAATCGATTTTCTGCATATTTTATAATCTCTTGAATATCCTCTTGTGTATAATATCCTGAGTGGGGTATCCCATCCCGTTTTTTACTAAGACGAGCACCTAATTGGGTTTCTTCTCTTTTTGAGCCTATTTCCGTAAGCTTGGGATATTTTTTAATATCTATCCTCCATCCCTGATCATCTGTTAAGTGCCAGTGAAAATAATTCATCTTGAAAAAAGCTAAAAGATCTAGTAATCTTTTTACAACATCCTTTCCATGGAAATGTCTTGCTTCATCTAACATATAACCACGCCAGGAAAATCGAGGATAATCT
>JBHLLG010000056.1:0-18281 GCA_048885925.1 Candidatus Hermodarchaeota archaeon | reverse complement strand
TTTTGCCCATGTAATCATATTGATAAAGTTCGGAATATTACTATAGTTTATCATATATGCAATGTTTTTAGAATATTTCTTGCTAAGCTGCCGAAATGTATTATTCATATTGGTACCTTCGTTTAGATATATAAAAAAAATAGAAAAAAAACTTTGTGTAGATAATGGTTTCCACTCTATAGTAAATGAAACTAATTTATTCTTGATCATATTATCTATCCGTTTTCTAACTGTTTTTGAACTTAAACCCGTGTCATCTGCAACATCTGTTATAGGTTTCCTCGCGTCTCGATTTAAATACTTTAAAATCTTAAAATCAGTATTGATTAGTGTCTCTGGGATAGTTATATAGGGTACATTTAAAATTCCTATCAATGGCTCACTAATTTGAGCCGTTTTTGAGACATAACTACTAAACTCTTGAAGTTCTGATATATCTCTTAAATAAGCAGATATAAAAAAGTATTTACTTCCCAGAATAGCGACCTCATTAATATTTTCGTGTTGTCCTAGTATTTTTCGAACAAGCCCCATCACTTTTGCCTTAGATGTACCATATACCACTACAAATAAACATTTTAATGCTATAACACTTGGTCTTGCAATATAAGCAGTAATAACCCCGTCATCTTCAAGAGCTTTTATACGTTTGTGAACTGCACTTACAGAAAGATTAATTATTTCTGCTAATTCTCGATATGTGATACGAGAATTTTCTAATAGCTTTCGAATTATTAGAAGGTCAATTTCATCCATGATATTAATTAGATTATATAATATATATTAATTTAATTTCTTCATTTAATAATTCTTACAAAATCTTGCCTTATATTCACTCATAGTTGCATTCTCTGATAGTATTGATTGATTTTCTTTTTCAATAGCACATATTAACTTTAAAGAAAGTGTTGGATCCGCTACTCCAGAGAAATCTCTTCTAATAATAACTGACATGGGTTCCCGATATTTTTCCCCGACATTTTTGTCTAGCACTCATAGAAAAATTTTTTAATAATTCAGGTGGGAAGGATTTACCTCGAAGATTTTCTAATGTATTTTCAAAGCTCTGAAAGGATTTTCAACAAGAAGCCCTACTTCCTTTATAACTGGGTGATTAATTTTCAAGGATTCAATTATAAACAAATAAAAAAATTGATCTTCTTATTATTAGAAATTTATTGAAAAACTGTCGCTTGACTTTTAGAGAATTAGCGGATATCTGCAGTATGTCCATTAGTGCGATCCATAAACGTATAAAAAAGCTTGAAGATGATGGAATAATTACTGCATATACTGCAAGGCCAAGTGTAATTGCTTTAAAAAGTTTATGGGTTATGGTCTTTGGCACATCCAATGTAAAATCTTTAGAATTAACCAGTAAAGAAATTGGCCAACATGAGAGTGTGAGATTTGTTGGTTCTGCAGGTGCGAAATTTATGTATGTCACAGCTTTATTGAGAAATATATCGGAATTACAAGAGTTTGGTAATTATGTATCAGAAATCAGCCATATTAGTGATCCTACCATTGGAATTATAAGCGTCCCTTATTTAACAACTCCAGAACCACTTACCATTATAGACTATAGAATAATTAAAGTGTTGAATAGGGATGCTCGGAAACCTATAGCCGAAGTTGCAGATGATTTAGGTTTATCAGCAAAAACTGTTGTTAGGAGATTAAATCACATGGTTGAAAACAATTTAATTGCATTTTCAATTGAGTGGAGTCCTGTCTATGAAAGGAGTTTTATAACTATTTTTCACATTTATATAAACAAAGGTATGGATTTAGGTTCTACAGTTCAGAAGATATCCGATAGATATTCTCACAATTTAGTACGTTATCTCTCATTTAGCAATATTCCTAACTTTTTTACGCTCCATCTGTGTACAAAAGACGCACAAGAATCTCATAAAATTCAAGAAGAACTGGAATCAGAGGGTTTTAAAAATATTATACCCCATATCTTATTATCTGCACAATGGTATGTGTGTTGGGTAGATCAATTAGTTCGGACTAATTAGGCTATTGATTTCTTAATCCTAAAATTTCAACTAATTGGAAAAAATTTTGGTACTTTCAATTCCAAAATTTATTCAATTGAGAGGAAAAATATGAATTTTATTGGTTTTTCCAATTTATCTTTTATTTTATGTTATTAATTTCAATGGAAAATTAACATTCCTTAACTTTAATAACTATAAGCTCTCACTGCTAATTTTTTTCCTTATCGGTGAACTTGCTCTTATTAGAGCCCCAATCTCTATTAAAAATTAAAAATAAAAACAAAATAACTGAAAAGATGGTGATTGAAAAATGGAAGATATAAAAATAAATGTATCATACAAACTTAATGCACAAGTTGCAGGATTAATGTGGCTACTAGCAATAGTAGCGGGAATATTGAGCCTCGTCTTTCTAGGCGATTATCAACAAGTGGAGACAAATGTAGCATTATTCTCTCAGAATGAGACCGGTGTTCTAATTGGTTCACTACTATTCTTATCTATGGCTCTCTTCACTGCCAACATTGCGATATTTCTGTATCCAGTTCTCAAGAAGTATAATGAGTCAATGGCTCTGTCTGCTATAGGTTTTCGTCTGATAGAGACCGTTCTCTTTGGTGTTGCTTCCCTATTGTTTATTGCAGTGCTTATTGTAAGCAACGCATATGTTGCTGCTGGATCTCCTGTTGATACGACTTATCAGATTTTAGCCCACACCTTTCTCAGTATGAATGAGATGACAGGGATTCTTGCGACGTTTGCGTTTAATGGTGGAGCTTTCATGTATTGCTACATCTTCTTCAGAACTAGATTGGTTCCTAAGTGGCTTGGAATGTTTGGAGTCATTGTCACTCTATTGGGATTTGTAAGTGCATTCCTTGGATTCTTTGGAATCCACGATATCTCCTTGTTCCTAGAGCTTCCTACCCTCTTCTTCGAAATAGCAATAGGAGTCTGGCTGATAGTCAAGGGTTTCAATCAAGAGGTCTTGGCATCCTTAAGCCAATAATATCAATAAGTAAGAAAAGCAGAGGCTTTGTTGCATAAACAATAAAATGATGATTTTTATGAGCCGGGGCATTTAAGTGAATTAATAACAAGAGAGATAGCAGGGATCCAAATAACCTCCGCATTTTTATTATCAAGTGCAATATTAATGGCAATTCCGAGTCTAATGGTGTTCTTGTCTCTTACTCTAAAAGCTAAAGTAAATCGTCCGACAAATATCATCATAGGAATAGTTTTATCTATTATACTATTAACGACCTTTTTCACAGGAAACAATCCAGTGTACTATATATTATACGGAGCCATAGAAGGGTTATTACTGGTATTGATACTTTTGCAAGCTTGGAAGTGGAATACTTAAAATTTAATCAAAAAGGGGATTATATAGTTTTTTTAATAACCCCTGAAATAGTTTTTTATTATAAAAAAGGTGGAAAAAACTGCAGAAAATAGATTTAAAAACAAGTAAAAGTAGAAGAGGATTGAAGATTCAAGAATTAATCTGTATAAAATGTGGTAATAGAATATTTCCCGTAATTTATGACTTAGAAACGGATAAACTTTTTGGATATTGCGAAGAATGTGAACTTATATATCATAAGGGGGAATTTAATCCTAATTTTATAGAATTAATAAAATTATTTAGAGAAATCAAAAACCCAGAATAGCGGGATTTCTATATGGAAATGAAGGATAAGCTTCAATAATAAATCATTTTTTTTATTTTTTTTATCTAAATCTAAAGAACATAACTAGAATAATTAGCCATATTGTTATTTTATTTTTTAAAAAGTACCCTGTACTAATTATCATAACAATAAACTGTCACCAAATTTCTTATTATTTCTTTTTTCTAATTATAAATCAAACTATTCAAAACAAAACTAAAAAAGGTGGTTAATTTATGAATCGATCCATTATTTTAAGAAGAATTGCTATTTTCTTTTTGATCTTTGCGGCAGGGATACATATCATCGTTTACTCAACATACTTTGTGATTGGGACATTGATTTTAGATGATCTCGCGTATAGCGAGCTAACATGGGCACAATTAGGCAGTAATTATCCTCATCTAGCGTATTTGATTTCACTATACATCCGGATGATGGGAATTGCTTTTATAATTGTGGAAGTCTTCGTTCTATATGCAATATACTCGACTTTCTGGAAATCTTCGAAACAAGCTTTTATATTTTTAATGATCGGCACTATCATCCCTCTTATCATGGAGCTTATTCTAACCTTTCCAGTACTTAATTTCAACATTCCATATATGGCGTACATAATGCTAACCGTTATCACTGCATTTGCGTTGGTAATTGCTGGAAAGGAGCTTTTTATGAAAAAATAAAAAATCTTTTTTTTCCCTTAATATTTAATGGATTCAAGAATTTTTTTGCTTTTTAAATCACATTAGCTACTAACTATCATAACAACAAACTGTTTCCAAATTTCTTAATACTTCTTTTTTCTATTTATAAATCAAGGCATTTAATTAAAAGAAATAGAAATGATGTGATTAAAAAATGAGTAGCAAAATAACTAAAAAAGTTGTTATCTTGTATGGTACGTGTTACGGAAGTACAGAAGAAGTAGCCGTAAAAATCGGAGAACTTTTAAAAGAATCGGGGATTGATGCCAATGTGTACAATCTAGAAGATATAATTAATGATAAAAAATTTAATTTAGATTCTTATGATGGTATTATTTTAGGGACTGCTATTTACAATTGCAGCAATTGGACGAAAGGGGCCAAACAATTTTTGAAAGGCTTTTCAAAAAGATTAAAACAAGGAAACCAACCCCTCGCAATATTTACGCTTTGTGGAACCGCTAGTGATCCTACCAAAATCCCTGAATTAAAAAAAAGCCTCATTGAAGATAAACTGAAAAAACACTCACTCAAAACGCAATGTTATGATGTGTTTGGAGGGGTTTTAGATCTCAGTGAAGAATCCAGGATGAGTAAATTTGATATAAAAATAGGAAAACTAATGAGTAATACCCTTCCTAACATCAAAAAAGGACAAAATAATGATTTTCGGGATTGGAACAAAATCAGAGCATTCGCAGAAAGTTTTTTAGAAATATTACTGTCATCATAAAATATCTTTAATAATAATAACTCTATCAAACCATTGACTATTTCAAAATAAACGAGAAAATACTGTTAAAAAAAATTTTTTTTCCTCTATTTTCATTATTTTATGTATTCACCTCTAATGAAAATTCCAAAATTCACCTTATCTTTTTAAAATTTTTTAAACTTCAATTTTAGAAATATTTTTACCTTTTGAAATATTTTAAGGACTTTGGGATTCTATGGATGAGATCGATCTACAGATAATAAGGATATTCCTTATTAATTCACGTATTCCCTACCGAGAATTAGCAGAAAAAATTGGATTATCTGTAGGTGCTGTTCATAAACGAGTTCAAAATTTAGTAGATAATAATGTTATTATAAATTTTATAGCTCATCCAAGTTATAGCTTTTTTAATGCTATCCCTGTATACATATTTGGAACTTCTAAATTACAGTCATTTGAGGGAATTCTTGATAAATTAGAAGAAGATCCTTATGCAAATTTTTTAGCTATATCGAGTGGAAATTATTTGTATCTTATAACAGTATTGAAAAATATTTCAGATATGGCTAATATTGCCCATAATCTCTCAAATATATGTAAAATAAACGATCCCTTAATTTTAATAAATAATTATCAATACCAAAAGGTAATTGGGACCCTTTCAAAAATAGATTATCAAATTATTAAATCTCTAAACAGGAATTCACGAAAAACCGTTTCGGAGGTGGCTGATGAGACAGGATTGTCGAGTAAAACAGTAAGTAAGCATATCAATAATATGATAACGAATAACTTAATAACATTTACTATAGAGTTTCAACCGATCTATGAAAATGATATTATTACTGTTTTTCATGCTAACATTTTAAATAACAATAATATGAAAGACATAATTAATAAAATACACCTACATATCCCTAAGAATTTACTTTATATTAGAACATATAGCAATTTCCCACTAATGCTAACAATTCATGTTTCAGTCAATACCCTTAATAATATTACACACTTTGAGGAAATTTTAAAAGATATTGGACTAAAAGATATAGTTCCAAGAATTGTTTATAATGGATATTATTTTAAAAGTTGGTTAGATGAATTCTAAATTTTAAATTATAGTTAGATCTATCAATCAGTATTAATTTAGTACTTTTCTATGAATTATATCGATCATTAAATTTACTTGCTTTACTAAAAAATTCCCGAATTTTCTTTAAGTTTTTTTATAAAATTGTATATAATTTACGAAATTTTTTTATTTTTAACGTGTTTAATTATTGCGAACCACAATGGATGAGATTGATTTACAAATAATTAAAAAATTACTAATTAATTCTCGAATTGCTTATCGCGATTTGGCAGAAGAGATTGGATTATCTGTTGGAGCAGTTCATAAACGAGTTCAGTACTTAGTAGAGAAGGGAGATATTAAGACATTTATCGCTCGACCAAGTTTTAGTGCTTTAAATGCAATTGTCATTAATATTGGGGGTATTTCAAAGCTGAAATCCTATGACAGAGTAATCGAGATTTTTGGAGAGAATCCTTATACGATTCTTTTTGGGATTTCTACGGGGAATTATGTATATATTACCGCTGTACTCAGGAGTATTTCAGAAATGCATAATGTAACACAAAATCTAACAGAGATATGTAAAATTGAAGATCCTTTTATTGTAATTTATAACTATCCCTACCAAAAGGTAACTGGGACCCTTTCAAAAATAGATTATCAAATTATTAAATCTTTAAATAGGGATTCACGAAAATCGGTCTCAGAAGTAGCAGATGAGACGGGGTTATCAAGTAAAACGGTTAGTAAACATATTAATGATATGATAACCAACAATTTAGTATCCTTCACAATTGAATTTGAACCTAGTCAAGAGAATGATATTGTTGCCATCTTCCATTCATATATTCCTAATAGCACAGACATGAAAGATGTTATTAGTAAAATAATCCAAACTATATCTCAACACTTATTATATGTACGAACCTATAATAATAATCCTCTATTCCTTTCAGTTCATATTTTAGTAAAAACTCTTAACCAGATACAATATTTTGAAAATATTTTAAAAGATATTGGACTTATTGACATGATTCCCCGAATTATTCACAAATGTTATTATTTCAAATGTTGGCTAGATCATCTCTAAATTTTTAATGAGATGGAAAAATATCGGTTGTTACAATTCTAACTTTTATCACATCTAGGAAATAAATCGGAAAAATTCCTAAAATTTTTTCTCTTTATTCTGTTATCTTCTAAACATATTCTTAAAACCTACCTCCAATATTATATTCTTAGGAAGAATTAGAATTTTAATATTAAAACAGAACTTTAGGAGTTAGTAAAATACTCTAAATTTAATTTCATTTAAAATAAAAAGCCAACTATCACTGGAGGGATTTTAAATAATGATTGAAGAAGAAACTTTAGTATTTTATGCAGATAGGAATCTATTTAATCCTCTAATTAAGAAATCTTCAAGAGTAATTGCGAAGAATAATTCTGTTAACCGCAATCTAACAGATAAAGAAGATTCAACTGAAAATTTATCTCAAATTGAATTTGAAGTATTAAAAATTGCTGAAGAGATATTAAAATTAAAGCGATATTCTGCTAAATTTAAGGTGAATTCAAAATCTCAAATTCAAAGATATCCAATCTTAGAAAAATTATATTCAAAATGTATTGCAAAATTAAGTTATAGCCATGATTATTCAAAAGAGGAAATCTTCTTTGCGATTCAAAATTTAGAAAATAAAAACTGGATTATTTCTAATCAACGTAGGACTAAAGAAGAAATACTTAATAATGAGAAATACAGAGCTATTCTTAATTTTATAAGAAAGAATCCTGGAATTCATGCTAGTGATAACAAAATAGAAACAGAATTAAATATAACACGAACGACCTTTCTAAAATACATTATAACCTTGGAAAACTTTGGGTTAATCCGCTCAACCAAGTTTGGGAAGAGATTACATTTCTTTTCAATAGAATTCCCTGAGATTTTTGAACGGCTTAGTACTTTATTCTTAAACCCATTAGTGTGTAAAATTCTTATAGAAATTTTAAAGAATTCACAAATTTCCATTAAACAAATAAGCAGAAATCTTCAATTGTTTCCCAACGCCATTCAATATCACCTTAAAAAACTGCAAAAAGCAAATTTAATAGCTATAAAAATCGAGGGATTAAGAAAACAAAAATTCACAGTTAATATCCCAATCTTAGAAAACTATGGGCAGACTGCAGGAAATGATAAGATTAGTGAATTATCTAATTATCTCTTAAATTAAAATTAAAAGGTTATGAGGTAATAACTAATGAATCTATGGATTATTTATAGCAATACTTTTGGTTATTCAAAAATGATTAGTGAGATATTTGAGTCTCAATTAGAAGAATATTTTAATGTATCCGTAGGAAATGCTGAAATTGTCAAACCTTCCTTAGTAATAGATGAAAAACCTGATTTTATAATTTTTGGTGAATTTATTCGAAAAAATTCTCTGAATCCTATTACTAAGTGGATTGAAGAATTTTATATACTTTTAAAATTTAATAATATTTCCATTAAAAAAGTTGCTACTTATTATATTGTACCAGGTAATCTAGATATTAATGATACTGGGGTAAAAACAATGTCTAAATATTTCCCTGCTGAATCTATCTTTTCTAAACCATTAGTCTTGAAAATTAATACTTTTAATGGATCTTTAGATAAAGAGACTTATACCTTGATTACAAAATACGTTAAACACTTAATTATATTCTTCTTCAATTAATTATGTATTCAAAAACCCAGAATCGCTGGACTTCTACATGGAAATGAAGCATAAGCTTCAAAAATAATTTTTATTTCTTTTTTTCTTTTTAATTAATATTTTTAAGCATTTTATTATGAGAAGAAGATCTATTTAAGGTCATCAGCATTCTCTATAAGATTTTTCAACCGTATGCCAAATCTTGCAGCAGGAGCACCATCAATTATATCATGATCAAATCCTAAAGTTACACTCAAAAACTCTCGGATTTCTATTTTGTCATTTATAACCGCTGGTTTTTTATCAATTCCACCTAGAACCATCATTACCGTGTCTCCCGATGGAGTTAATCCCCAAGCATTCCCTTTTCCAAACATACCTACTGCCGTTAGAGAGCAAGTTCCCGTAAATTTCTTTTTAAAATATGGATTTTTAGAATGTTTACGCCATAAAGCTTTTTTCATAAACCAAGGTAACCTTTTGTATTTCAATTGCTGATTTGATTGATAATCAGCTCCTAATGTATCAACTTGAGCTTTTCTGATTTCTTCATGAATTTCTCTGTATGATTTCTTATTAGCCCCTCTTATAATATGACCTATAGGGGCTTTTTTTGTTCCAAACTCCCTCTCCACCATTGTCATTATATCGACATCATCAAAAATAACAAGCTTATTTTTCCCTTTGCGTCGTGCATGGAGAATTTTATCTTCGTCGATAGCTTTAGCCATGCAATAAGCGATAAAAGCTGTAAATGATAATTTCTCTCCAGTATTTTTCTTATGATCACGGATTATATTGCGTGCTTTTGTTACATCAACTTCAGCAATAGCGTAAATTGTACTATGCTTTTTGGCATCCTTTAATAGATCTACTATTGGTAAGCGTTCTGGTGGAAATTTTTTAATTTTATGAGATGGAAGTTGTTTTGGCACGAATTTTACACATAAAGCTGGTTAATTTGATATTCTATTATTAGATGAATTAAATAAAAATTTTATTTTTCAAGAATATGCTTTTTTCTTAAAATATTATAATATCACACATTCTGATTTCTACCTAGAAATAAAGGATGAGCTTCAATAATTTTTTTTCTTTCTTTTATTCTCTACAAAATATTCAATTAAATCGTTTGAATAGTCTTTAACTTTATCATATGCTTTATTCTCTAATGATATATCTCCGCTATTTAGTATTAAACGAAGTATTGGTGGATAGATAATATTAACCTTTACATTATCATGAAGAAATTTAACCCAAAAGGGTTCAACTATGATTTCGGCTAATGCAATATAATATCCTGAGATTGCTTTAAGAACGACCTTTTTTTTGTTTGACAGTTCCCAAAATTTAAGGAACCAATCCTTAATTTCCAAATTAGGAATTTCCTTGCTGATAATATCTCCAATTATCAAAAAGTCTAATTTTTCTTCAACAACATAGGAAGGATCGATCCTTTTAGCATTTCCTACAAAAACATCTATATAATCTTCCAAGCGATTTTGGAGTATTTCTGCAATAATGTTAGAGAATCCAATTTCATCCTTATGTATAATCCATAGCTTCACTCTAATCACCAAGTTGATAAATTTCTTTTAATTAAAAATAAAAAATTTGATTAAAAAAATCTTTATCTATTATATCCATAATCATATATGTCTACATCCAATTCCATGCATACCAGATTACCATTATATTAAATATAATTCCTACAATAAACAAAAATTTATCATATTTGGAAATGGCCGAAGGTATATTCATGAGATTAAAGATAGCAAAGATTATAGCAACAATAACGTTTACCCAGGGATTCAGGGGATAAGTTATTGTCAGAGATAGGATGACCATAATAATTGGAAGCAGCATCAACACGGTCATTACAAACATCAATTTTTGACTCATTTTTCTATATTTTTTTGATTCTTCTTCAAAATCACCACTAAATATTCGCATTACATCCCCCAAAAAATAAGTTAGCATTATAGCTACCCATAAACCTGAAAGAATTATTTTCACATCTTCCATAATTCAATCACTTCCTCGCACATTATGATTCACAATTATTACTACATTCCCTTTTTTGTGCCCTTTATCAACATACCTGTGGGCTTCAGTGATTTGTTCCATTGGATAAATTCTATCTATGACTGCTTTTAACTTCTTTTCTTCAATGAGCTCTTTAAGGTAAGTTAAATTCTCATTCTTTTCAATTGCATTACCCACTATTACTTTGATAGACTTCACTGATCCGCGAATAAGATTTAGCACCCTAGGGTTAGCCTCAATAAAGATACCTTTTTTCTTTAGCGTTCTTTTACAGTCTGAAAATGAAGCTTTGCTTACAGTGTCAAAGATAACATCGTAATTCCCTTTTTCACCGCTCTTACTAAAATCCTCTTTGGTATAATCAATTACTTTATCAGCACCTAGAGATTTTACTAATTCCAAATTTGTGGTGCTACACACGCCAGTTACTTCTGCTCCAAAGTACTTAGCAAGCTGAACAGCATAAGTACCCACACTTCCAGAAGCACCATAGATAAGAACTTTTTGCCCGGGCTGGATATTTGCTTTTCTTAGAAAATGCAAGGCCATATTAGCACCAACAGGAACAGCGGCGGCTTCTTCATAAGTCATATTAGAAGGTTTTAATGCAACCATTCCTTCTTTTTTCCTTTCTTCAGGTATACATATATACTCCGCATAAGCTCCAGAATGCCACATTGTAGATGTGCCAAAAACTTTGTCACCTATTTTAAATCGTTTTACATCTTTACCCACTGCTTCGATTTCTCCAGCTAATTCAGTCCCCAATAATGTTCTTTTTGGCTTTCTGAGGCCAAAATATAATCGCGCACCTAACCAGCCAATTCCCCCAATAATAGGGAATTTGCCACTTCGCATTCTCACATCCCCAGCACTTACTGTTGCGGCATGTATTTTTATCAATATTTCATTGTCCTTGGGAGTAGGTTTTTCTACTTCTTTAGCCTTCAGAACATCTGGCGGTCCGTATTTTGAATATATAATTGCTTTCATACCACTCTCCTTAAAATTATTCAACTTTTTTTCTTCCTTCATTATATTTACCTCTTTTATTTTTACAATTTTATTTTTAATTTTATTATAGATTGGTGCTCTATTAAGAGCATGTTCACTTATTTGGAAAAAATTCAACAATACACCTTTGTAAGTGCTAAATATAAAGAATGGAGAATTTTAGGTGATTTTATATAATTCAGAAAAGCTAAATTAATCTAGAAAATCAATGAAATCTATATTTTTCCACTCAAATTAATAAACATGGAACAAAAAAGATCACATTTTTTTTCCATTTAGTTGAGATTTAGACATTAAAATTAGTTCTGTAATATTATTTAGTTCTAAGTAATTGATCGATCCAACAATCATACCATTTCATCGAGTAGAAAATATGGGGGATTACATCCTTGAAACCTTCGGTTTGCAGTTCTTCAAGTATTCTCTGAGAGTCTTGAGCAGTTGCATTCCATATACTCAATAGAATCAAGTTAGGAATATTGCTAAAGTTCACACAGTAAATCATGTTCTGAGAATATATCTCACTTAAATGTTGAATTTTGGAATTTATATCGGTTCCTTCGTTTAAATATAGATGAAAAACCGTGATAAAAGTATTTTCGTACAAGGGTAACCATTCCAGCGTAAATGAAGCTAAATTATTCTCAATCATTCGATCTAATCGTCTTCTTACAGTTCTGGCAGATAATCCTAAATCATCAGCAATATCAACTATAGGCTTCCTTGCATCTCTATTTAGAGTCTTTAGTATTTTATAATCAGTATTCGTTAGAGGTTCTGGTTGGATCAAATAAGGATAGTTAAGAATCCCTACTGTTGGTTCATTAATTTGACCCGTTTTTGAAACATAACTACTTATTTCTTGAAGTTCTGATATATCTCTTAATAAAACACCTATATAGAGTCTTTTTCCCCCTAAAATTCCAACACCATCAATACACTCATGTTGTCCAATCTCTTTACTAATTACATCCATTGATTTTGCATTAGATTTTCCAAAAATTACAACGTTTAGATACTTTAATGCTATTGAGCTTGGTCGAGCAATATAGGCTGTGATAATCCCATCATCTTCAAGTTTTTTTATACGTTTATGTATAGCGCTCACTGACATATCAGTTATATCACCTAATTCTCGATATGTCAATCGACAATTATATAGTAGTTTTCGAAGTATGATTAGGTCAATTTCATCCATAGTAGTTACTAGAATATTAATTAACTAGGATAATAATATTAGTTATTTATTGTCCAGCAAAAAATTTATTAGTTCTTATCTGTAAATTCTTAATTATTCTGATGTTGTTAACAAAAATAATAATTAAATTTTATAACTTAAAGTAAGGAAGGCAAGGAATTATGTTAAGAAAACTAATTTCAGAAAATCCTTTAATTCTTGCTGAAGGAGCTGTTATCGAAAGAGTAAAAAGAGAATTCAAATTTGAGTTGAACCAATACATCGAGAATGCGGGTATGATTTATAATACTCAAGGAAAAAAAATACTTGATAAAATCTATAATCAGTATATTTCCGTAGCCCATAAATTTAATTTACCAATTCTAATGTTAGCTCCTACTTGGCGAGCAAGTCAGGAACGTCTAGAGTTAGCTGGATTTAAACAAAAGAACGTTAATGCTGATTGTGTTAAATTTTTATTTGATATTCGTGATAGTTATGGGGAGTTTGCTAATAAAATATTAATAGGAGGGCCAATGGCTTGTAAAGGGGATGCCTATAATCCAGAAGAAGCTCTTTTGAGTGATGAGGCATATAAATTTCATAAATTTCAAGTAAAAGAGTTAAAAGAAGCAGGTGTGGACTTTTTAATGGGATCCACTATACCTGCAGCTTCAGAGGCACTAGGTATGGCTAAAGCAATGGCAGAATCAAATATTGATTATGTTATAAGTTTTGTTATACGCCCAAATGGAACCTTGTTAGATGGAACATCTCTTAATGAGACAATTTCGGTAATTGATAATTCTGTTTCACCAAAACCTATCTATTATATGCTGAATTGCGTTCATCCTACTCATTGTTGGAGTGCAATTAATAATGAACCTAATAATACGGAACTAATAAGAACTCGACTTAAGGGACTACAGGCGAATGGTTCTGCTATGAGTCCTGAAGAATTAGAATCACTTGAAGAAACAAGTTCTGAAAGTCCTAGCATTTGGGGAAAAAAAATGATAGATCTCTACTTAAACTCAAATATTAAAATCCTCGGAGGATGTTGTGGTACAAATCATCATCATATATTAAGTATAGCTAAGATTTTTAAAAAAATGAAAAAAATAGCAATATTACCCAAATCATAGAATAGACAAAAAAGGTTATACCAAAATGTATATTAAGACTTTTTAAGCCGAGGACAAGATAAAATACATACCAGACATCCATTATCTCCTAAACAAGTCTTAATATCTAAAACATCCTCTCTACATGAGGGATGATCTTCAAAAGCAACAAAAGTAAGTGCGTTCCGAGGACATGCCTCTATACATTTTCGGCAATCGCCACATTCATTTTTAATTACTTGATTAGTTTGAAGTGGTAGGTTTGTTAAAATTGCAATTAACCGATGTAAAGGACCATATTCTGGAGAAATAATTAATAATGACCTACCCTGCCAACCTAGACCCGCTGTTTTTGCCAAGAGTTTTAGAGACATAAACCCTTTCCGATTAATAGGATCAAATTCATCTTCAGTATGAATAATAAGTTGCCTAAAACCCTTATCCTCCAAGTATTCCATTATAGAAAACGCAGCATCTTCTAAAAATAATGCGGTCTTGCCACCAGAGGTTTTTCTCCCTAACTTTCCATATTGAGCACCTAATACAATAGCATATGGAAACATATTTATGAATTTTTTCGTATCTGTGGGAAGTCCTGTTTCCATTTCAGTTAGTAATTTCATGTCTGCAATGCCATATATATCAATTTCTAACTTTTTAATGTAATTTTTAAGATCCTCTGTCTCTAATATCCTTTGTTCGTCCACTTTCTACAACTTTTTTGCTTTATTTCTTATTTAAAAATATTTTGCTCTATAAAGATAAAAAAAATAAAATAATTACTATTTAGTTATTCTTTGCCCTGAACTATTTTAACAAGAAAAATTATTAGAAAAATGGCTCCGATTGTAACACATATGATCGGAATCACCTCAGTAACGATCCCGATAATAAAGCCTTCTGGTGTACTAATAGAATCTACAAAATCCTGCCAACTCAAAATATCAGGGTAATACCATCCAAGTAACGGGGGTAAAACAAACATGGTTACTATAAAAACAGCAACCAGAATTATTCCAATAATAAATGCTGTCCACTTTTTCATAAACAACTACCTATTAACTTAATAACTTTTCCAATATTCGTTATTAAATCTATAATTTCTTTAAAAGATATTGTTTTATGAAAAAACATTCATAAATATTTAATTTTCATGGTTATGAAACAAAATGAATCAAAAAAAAAGGATAGGAATTACCTATCATACAATTTTACACCAATTATGTATACTATAAAACTGATAATTGCAATTATTAGAAGGTCAAGCCATATAAATACATCCGTTAAAGTACCTCCATAGAAAATTCGGTATATGCCTTCAGTAACATATTGACTTGGCATGGCATACCCTATTACTCTTGTTGCTTCGCCCATGTATATGAATGATCCAAACATCTGTTGTGGTACAATAAAGATAAAAGCTAAACTACCTGCAGCTCTAGCATCTTTGGCAATGGTGGCAGTAATCAATCCAAGCCCTACTGAGCAAAAACTCATAAAGATCATAAATACAAATACCATTATTACCCCCTCAACAGTAATTATTGGATTAAAACCCATGAGAAGCGCAGTTATCAATATTATAGCGGTTTGAAGGATTGGTATAATTGTATATGCTAACATTTGACCTAATACTACTTCTCCAGAGGTTATTGGAGTTGTCTTCATTCTTCTCTGCACTCCAGTATCTCGGTCTCCAGTGATAGCTGATGCGAAAGTAAACACTATTAAGATTCCTGCATAAGCAAATAATCCTGGTACCATGTGTTCAAAAATACTTCTTGGATTCCCATATGCATCAGGTCCCCATTCATATATATTACTTAGCGCAAATCCTAATATTACTACTAGCAACGCAACAAAAAATAGCGAAAAAACTAAGTATAATGGTGTTCTTATCATTTTCTTCATTTCCATCTTAAAAACAGTTAGAATCCTTTGTCCTTTCATTATTAAACCCCCTCCAAAATTCTTCTTCCGGTAATTTTCAAAAAAACTTCCTCCAAATTTTTAGCTCCGTGTTCTTCCATTAATTTTTTAGGAGGACCCAGCGCAACTAACTTCCCATAATCAATTATCGCAACTCTATCGCAGAGAACTTCTGCTTCTTCGATATAATGGGTTGTTAGGATGATGGTTCTATTTTCATCTTTTATAGAACCAATAAACTCCCATGTTTTTCGTCGAACTCGAGGGTCCATTCCCACCGTTGGTTCATCTAAGAAGAGAATATTGGGCTCGTTTATTAACGCAACTAATAAATTTAATTGCCTTTTCATTCCTCCACTATATCCTTTTGCTTTTCGCTTACTTGCTTCATATAAATCTAATACCTTTAACAATTTTTCTGCTCGCTCATTAATTTTTTCTTTCGACATCAGGTGCATGTTCCCGAAATACTCAATATTCTCTCTACCTGAAAGAAATGGGAATACTGCTGCTTCTTGAGGGCACACACTAATTAATTCCTTAACTTTATTAAGATACTTCCTTACATCATAACCACCAACAATAGCAAACCCCTCTGTTGGTTTTAATAAACCACATAGCATATTTATTGTAGTGGTTTTTCCTGCTCCATTAGGTCCCAAAAGACCAAATAATTCTCCTTTTTTTACCTGAAACGATATTTCATCAACAGCTTTAACATCCTCATAACGATTTTTCCCTGCAAAATATTTCTTTAAATCCTTGACTTCAATAGCGTACGAATTATCGGAATCAAGCTTCATTTCATCAGTTTTTGATTTTGATTCTGACACTTTTTGATAACCTTTTTTTTTAGATGATATTTCATTTTAATTTAATTTAAAAGTTTAATTTTTTTTTTATAGTACAGAATGGGGTTCTAATAAGAGCATGTTTGTTGATAAGGAGAAAAAATTCGAATAAGTGTTTATAGTTCTAAAAGGATATATATTGAAATTAATAAGTGAAACTACCTAACATTAAATTTTTATACTATTCAAAAATATCAATAGAATCAGCATATTTCCTCTTAATTGTTTACATATTTGAACAAAACTTACCAAAATATTTTCCAATTAGTTGAAATTTGTGAATGGACAAAAACTAACATATGATTGTTTTCTAAGTAATTAATTTTTAAAAAAAATTAAGATTTGTAATAAATTAACTATGACATGATGGGTGGAAAAAACATTAGCGAAATTCCGATGAGTATTTCAAATACAATCGCCAATAAACCACTAATAGATGACAAACTTTCATAAGCTTTAACGTCAGGCTTCACAAGTCTCATCACATTAGCAAAGCCAATTAAAATGCTGGCAACAATTCCTAACCATCCAATAAAGGGGAGTGCTAACGCAAAAGAAAGCAAAACAATTGAAATTGCGAGTGTACCAATGGACCACCCGATCATGGCATATGCGAATCTTGTGCTTTTTGTTTCAAGAATACTACGATATGAATCCATCAACGAATTCTTCTCCGTGCCACTAGCAGCTGAGTACTTTTTTGCTATATTGTGTAATCCCCAGTAGTCCTTTTCAATATAGACTTGGATAGAGCCTTCAGCTACTCGAAAGATAATACAAACAATTCCAGCTAGTATGCTATATTGACTAATAACAAAAAACAACGTTATAGCTAGTGTAATGACGCAAAAATGTTCTAAGAGCGCTATCCCGACTCCTATCTTAAATTTTTTTGGTTCGGTATTAAAACTTTGCAACTTATAATCTGATTCATAATGCTTCGGTGTTGGTTCTAATATGTAACCAAAGGCAGCCATTGCTATTTGTAGAACCAAGATTAACAGATAAAAAAAACCAGATAACCATATTACGATATTCAAGATTAATCCTCCAACTTTTTTTCACTTTTTTTAATTTCTATTATTTACTGGTATTGTATACTTATATTTTCTTGTTTATTTCATCCCTATTTAAACCCAGTTCCAAGCGTACCAAACAACCAGAAAATTAAACACGAAGCTTATTATTAGCAGGAATTTATCATAAGCCTTGTACCCTTTCAATCCTACGAGATTAAAAATGAAAAGTATAAT
>JBHLLG010000055.1:0-18552 GCA_048885925.1 Candidatus Hermodarchaeota archaeon | reverse complement strand
GAAATTTCAAAAAAAGATGTTGATATGGCGAAACCGATAAAAAAGTATTTAGATAACCTATTAGAAAAAAAAGATAAAGATATAATAAATTTAGCTCAACTTATTTCGAATAATTTTACAAAAGCGGATCGACGAAAAGAATTGGCTAAGAAAAGAAAAATTATGCAAGAAAAAGAAAGATTATTTTTAGACGGAAAAATTAGTGGAGAAGAGTATGCTAAAGCCAGAAAAGATTATCTAACATTAAAAGAGCAATGAGAATGCTTATGAATTGGGAAACTGAAAGAGAAAATTTCCATAAATTTATATTAAATAACAATATAATAGGAATTTTTAAAGAACCAATTCAATTAAAATCTGGTAGATTATCTTCCTGGTATATAAATTGGAGAAATATTTCTTCTGATATATTTCTACTAGATCAATTAACTGATTATATTTTTTTATTCATTGAATATTTGGGGTTAAAACCTAAAAGTTTTTATGGTGTTCCGGAAGGCGCAACAAAATTAGGTATTATAACTCAATATAAATGGGCAAAAAAACAGAAAAACTATAGTCCGGGAAAATATTCTTTATCAATGGGACGAGGTACCCAAAAAGAACATGGAGATCCAAAAGATAGATTTTTGCTAGGAATACCTTCTGGAACAACAATTATTCTTGAAGATACTACAACAACAGGTGAATCTTTGATTAATGAAATAAAAAAATTAAAAAAATTAGATGTCGATATAATTGGTGCTATAAGCTTAACAGATAGAAATGAACTAAGAGATGATGGAAAAAGTGTAGAGGAAATTATATCGGAACAAAAAATCAAATATTATTCAATGAGTAATGCTGTTGATTTATTACCTTACTTGACAATAAGTCCAGAAATAGCAAAAAGTATTAATCTATATTTCAAAAAATATGGGGCAAAACCAATCAAACTTTAATACGACAAATATATTTAAAAACTAAATTCTGGTATAATTGAAAAAATCTCTCCATCTTCTGATTAAATTATATAAATATTTGTAAAGAAATTTTTCAGGATTCGTTAATCTTGTCTCATCTTCTAAAGATAATTCTGTCATAGACAATTTCAATAACTTTAATAATCTGCTATCAATAATATTTGAGGTATATGAGGTATATCTATCTAAATCTATTTTTGGTTTACTTTTGTGGATTATATCTTCTTCCATAAATCTTTTAAATTCTCTAATTTTGTTCAAAAAGAACTTTTCTTTTCTTTTTATCAGTTTTGGATCATCTCTTTCACTTATAGCATATCTTTGCACATCAATGCTATCACATTTTTCTGTTGATGCCACTTTTAATATTTCTTTTTCGATAAAAGGTATGGCAGAAAATAATTTTAATTTATATTTTTTTCCTTTTTCAAATGGACCCAATGATTCACCTAATAGAGAAAATCCATTAAAACTCTTAATACATTCGGTAAGAATTTTTTCATTCTGAAAAATAAAATCTATTCTATTCAATGAAATAGCTAAGCTTTCTTCGATAGTTTCCAATAATTATTCCACCAGATTTAATAAATTAATAAATTTTTATATACTATACAAAAATAATACAAGAGAAATAAACATATTATTATTTTATTAATAATTTAAAAATCTCGTGAAAATCTTGTTGGTTGAAATTGTTATTCTTGTTGCTTTTTTAATATTTTTTATCATTGGATTTTATATAATTTATCGACAAGTTGCCCTAATTAAAAAAGGAGAATTTAGTCATAAAGATCGAATTCAATGTATTCTTTATGGTCTCATTTTTAGCTCATCTATTATGGTAGTTTTCGCCGTTGCAGTCATTTTTACTTTAAGAACCCCCGAGTTTTGGCAAACAACTCCCCCTGAACTCAATCCTTTAGCATTAATATTACCTTTTATTTTTTCTTTACTTTATATTTCATTTTATCCAATAATTGATTTCTTATTTATTGCATTAAGCCATGAGTCTGATGAAGGATTAACTCCTTTTCATAAATTTATTAGTAATAGAATTATTAACATATCAAATAATAAGTATGTAAATATATTAATAGCCATAGGTTTTTTTCTTCTTGTATTTATTGTTCCTCCAATAATTTTGTCATTAATTGGATTACCTTTTATAATGATTTGGATAACTTGGATGCTAATATATCCTCTAATGATATTAACTTATTATGGATCTAAAGGATATATTGCTGGAATTTCAAATGCTTATTATCATATTCCAGATATAAGACGCTCAATTTTCCTTAACTTTGAGAATAGTAAACGTGGAATGAAACAATTTATATCAGAACCAGCCCCTTATATACTATTAGGATTAATGTTATTTGTGTTTGTTTGGGCATGGTTTTCGTTATTTCAAACAATAATTTTCTTTTTTACTGGTACCCTTGCAATATCTACAATGTCATCTGTTTTTGTATTTGTGACTCTTTTTTTTGGTATATTGGGATATTTCACCCGCTTTTGGGGTAGAAAAATTAAATATCGGGGAATTGATATTTATTTTGCTGCCTACTTAATGGCTTCTATCGGAATTAATGTTTTAGTTAATTTTTTAATTGTAAATCCTAATAAGTTATATTATACTTTCAATCTTTGGAACCTAACTAAGCAAATTATACCAAATTCCTTAATGTTTGCTTGGGCGGCTGTAATTGAAGAGATTGTATTAATTATTTTTACTTCCTATTTCTTCTTAGCAAGAAATAATGAATTCATATCAAATATAAGATATTCAAAAATTTCAGAATCAGGTCAAAAATTTGATCCTATCCCATTATTTAATTTAGTTAAGCATAATGATCCTAAAATAAGAAAACATGCTGAAGAAACTCTTTTTTTAATGTTTGAAAGAATACCTCTAAAGAATGAAATAGATCTTAATAATTGGAAATTTAAAAATTCTTTATTTGATGGAATTAGCGATGATAATTCGAATTCAAGAAAAATCTGTAAGAAAATCTTAAATCAGTTGCATAAAGATATTCCTAATATAACAACACCTTGGTTAATTGAAACATTAGAATCTCCAAACTATGATAAATCAATACCTATTTTGAGAATACTTCTAGAATCCGATGAAAACTTATTGGAAATAATTCCTAAAGATACAATTCTAAATATCATCGAAGATCCAGAGTGGAGATTCAGATTATTAGGATTAAAAATTTTAAGAATATTATTAGAGAAAAATAATGATTTGATTTCAACTATTAATATCAAAAAATTAGTTAATGATCCAAATAGCAAGATTGAAGTTGAAATTCTTAACATTTTAGCTGATTATTCTTATAAACTTCCTATTGAACTTTTAATGAGCAAAATTTTCCATATAAATAATGAAATTAGTGCAGCCGCTATTAATAATATTAAAAATCTCGAATTTAAGAAGATTGATCGAAAATTTCTCTATAAAATAAGTTCTCTTATGCAAAATCCTTCAAGTAAAGTAAGAGCGGCTATATTTAATGTTTTCGCTAAAACTGGTAATTTTAAAAAATATAATATTCCAATCCTCCCTTTCTTAGATGGTTTAATAGATTCAAATAAAGAAACAAGACAAGCAGCAATAAGAGTTCTTGAAAGATTTTATGAAGAAGAACCAAATCTTTTAGATATTGACAATATACTTAATATAATAGATCCAAATAATTTTGAAGTATTAAATAGTGTTATTTCTCTTCTTGGGAGATTATGGAAATCCAATCCTGAAAAAATTTTAACTACTCTTTTAATTTTTATAAAATTTGAAAACGATCAATTAAAAGAAAATATATCAAATATATTAGTAGAAAAATATAATGATCTTCCTAATTTAATAATTCAGAATCTAATTAAAATACCAGATATTTCAAAATATATAACAAAAGGAATAATTTCAAGGACATTAATCAAGATTGGCAAAGTTGATCCAAAAAATGTAATTGAATTTTTAATAAATTCTTTTTCTAATGAAAATGAAGATATAAGATTAAACGCAATTAACTCCATAGATGGTATAATTGAAGATTTCATTGATTATATTGATCTAAAGCCAATTTTTATATTATTAAAAGAAGATACAAACAAACAAATAAAAAAAACCGCATCAAGCGTTATCTCAAAAGTAGCTCAAAAAGACCCATCTTTAATAAAACAACACATTTCTGATTTCCTAAAAATTTTAAGTAAACAAGAATTATCTGTTAGGATTGTTCTATCTAAATCTCTATTAGAAATTGCTAAAGAATCACCAGATATTATTCCAGTTCAAGAAATTTTGAATTTAATTAATGATCCCGATTCATTTATTCGTGAAGCGGGTGTAAAAATTTTAGGTTTTATTGGATATAAACTGCCTTATCCTGTTATTGATGTTTTGATAAATAAAGCCTTAGTTGATGACGAATGGATAATTAGAGAAGCAGCTGTAACAAGTTTAGGTAAAATAATTAATCATATTGATGATAAGGGTAAAATTATTGAAAATCTCGTATCCTCACTCGATGATGAGCAAAATTGGGTTCGTAGATCTGTCATGAATATTCTTTCAAATATCAAAGAGGTAAATAATTATCATATTCCATTTGAAATTTTAAAAGATAATTTGAAAAGCAATGATCCTAAAGTTAGAGAAGCTGCCGCTGGATTAATAAGAATTTATAGTAGGCAATCTGAAGAAATCTTTGACGATATTGTCATTCTGTTAGAAGATCAATCCAAAGAGGTAAGAAATCGGGCTATTAATAGTTTTGTTGAAATAATACAAGACATAGGGCTCAATCGAATATTAACAAAATTATTACAAAATCTAAGTGATGAGGGTTCCTTAGAAACTCAACGTTCAATCGCTTTAGTTTTAGGCCGAACAGTAAAGTATGAGGATGAAAAGATCAAAAAGAGAGTGATTTCTCTTTTAAAAATAAGATGTGAAATGAGTCAAGATCCAATTATATGTGAAACTCTCCAGCAACTAAGAGAAAATTAAAGATTAACCTTCTTCTAGATAGAATAAATTATAATTCAGAAAATTTAGCAACTGTCTTGTACTTTTTATAGTCATTTATTTACTCAATAATAAAAATAGTTCATTAATAATATGGATTAAAAAATAACAAGCATAATTAGGTATATTGAAAGATATTAGTATGATTTTTTATGACAACACCATTATCAAGTCCTACTCAACCAATTAATAAAGTTCAGCGTTTTGAGGATTTTTATCGGTCATTTCAGGAAAGCCCTGGTGTGTATAAATATCAAGATCAAATTAATGATATTTATGCTAAAGGTGATAATACTTTAATTATTTTTTATGAAGATTTACTAGCAAGTGATCCTGATATTGCTGAAATGTTAAAAACTGATCCTGAAGCTTTACTTGAAGATGCAATAGAAGCATTCAAAAATTTATTAAAATTCCAAGGAACACAATTAACTAGCCAAGATTATTTTGTAAGAATAACTACGAAAGATAAAAAAAGTTCATTATTAATTCCTTTGAGAGGATTAAGAGCCAAACATATTAGTACTCTCGTGTGGTCTAAAGGTATCTTAGTTAGATCTTCTACAATTAGACCCAAATTGGAAAAAGCAACCTTTATTTGTAATATCTGTGGAGCTCAGTTTGATATACCTCAATTGAGCTCAAGAATAAGATGGCCAAAATTCTGTACAAACAAAAGGTGTAAAGCTAAAGCTCAGACAGATTTTAGATTGTTATCAAAACATTCAGAATTTATTGATTGGCAAAGTGTAATGATTCAAGAAATACCTGAAGATCTACCTCCTGGAAGAATTCCGAGATCTGTCCAAGCAATTTTAACATATGATTTAGTTGATAGTGTGAAACCAGGTGATAGAGTAAAATTAATGGGAATCTATAAGTCAGTTTTAGCCCAATCAACTAAAAGTTATAACTCTACATTATTTAAAACTTATTTTGATATTAATTTTATAGATCCTGAGGATAAAACTGAAGATACTATTGATCTTACTAAAGAAGACAGGGAAAAAATCGAAAAATTTTCTAAAGAACCGTTTGTTCAAAAAAAAATAGCACGTTCAATAGCTCCCGATATATATGGTAGAGAAGATCTAAAAATGGCCTCAGCATTAAGCTTATTTGCTGGAACCCGGAAGAAAAAACCAGGAGGAGGCTATAAAAGAGGAGATATTCATGTGTTGTTTGTTGGAGATCCTGGAACTGGAAAATCAGAAATTTTGAAGAGTGCAATAGACGTATCTCCACGGGGATTATATACCTCTGGAAAGGGATCTACTGCAGTAGGGCTTACTGCAGCTGTAATAAAAGATACCGATACAGGTCAAATGAACCTTGAAGCTGGTGTTGTTGTTTTAGCAAATGGAGGTGTAGCTGCTATAGATGAATTTGATAAGATGGACAATGCTGATAGATCAGCCCTCCATGAGGCAATGGAACAACAAACGGTGAGTATAGCTAAAGCAGGAATTGTTGCTACATTGAAGGCTCAAACAGCTATTATAGCAGCAGCTAATCCATATTCTGGAAGATATGACAGATATAAGACTCCTACTCAAAATATCAGACTGCCTCCTTCCCTTTTATCCCGCTTTGATTTAATTTTTGTAGTTATTGATAAACCTAATCCAGCAGATGATGCTCAAATGGCTGAATTTATATTAAAAAATTCTATGATAGATAAGGAAGAATTACTTGACGAAAATGATAATACAATAGCACCAATCTCTCGAGACCTATTGAAAAAATATATTAAACATGCCAGACGAAATTATAATCCTATTTTATCTGATGATGCAAAAGAACGAATTAAAGAATTTTATTTAGAATTAAGAGGTCAATATGATAGCGAAGATGCAATAATTTCAATTTTAGCAAGAAATTTAGATGCTCTTGTTAGACTTAGTGAAGCTTATGCTAAAATGGCATTAAGAAATAAAGTTCTTAAAGAAGATGTAGATGAAATTATCAAATTATTTAAAAGATATCTTAGAGATACAGGTTATGATGAAACAACTGGCAAAATTGATATGGACAGAATCTTTGTCGGTCAATCCAGAAGTAATTTAAATCGTTTAGAAACTTTAATGAATAGATTAAAAGAGATATTTGAAGAAAATAACTGGAAAGCACTTGAAAAAAGTAATGTTATTCAAATTTTAGAGTTAGAAGAGGGTTTGGATAAGAAATTCATTGAAAGTGCCTTGGAGGAACTAATTAAAGAAGGGACTCTTTATGAGCCAAAAAGCAACCAAATTAAATTTACAATTAAAACAGATTAGTCATACAGCTATAACATCTCTTTACATAGAGTATAAACCTTTAATAATATATCTTTATTGCTTTCTTAGAAATAATTTTAAATGCAGATTCAACATTCTCACCTGTTTTAGCAGAGGTGTTAAAAATTGATAAAGCATTAATTCTTTCTCCTACGGAGATGATCTCAGAATTGCTTATTTGGGATTCTAAATCACATTTATTTGCAAGTAAAAGAATTGGTGCAAGATTACAATACTTATTCACATCTGGAACCCAAAATCTTTCAATCTGATCAAATGTACTTCTTCTTGTTAAATCTCCTACAATAATTACTCCTTTAGCTCCAGCATAATATAGATGTCTCATATTTGTCCAACGTTCTTGTCCAGCAATATCCCAAAGCTGTAATGAAGTATCGATATCATTTTCTAATTTTATTTTTTTAGCAAAAATATTAGTTCCAATACTTGAACGATAATCTTTTGAAAATTGTCCCGATATGAATTTTTTTACTAAACTTGTCTTACCAACTGCTGGTTCTCCAATTATTATAATTTTTAGAGTATATTTCTTTGTTCTCTCCATTATGATTAATTTTATGAAGTAAATTTTTTAAGTTTATATACAAATACTAAAATAAATAAATCTAAAATCTTAAAAGTAATAAGAAAGAGATATAAAATTATGACTGTAGGGATTGTGTATGACCCAATTTACCTTGAACACAAGATCGGAACTCATGTAGAAAGCCATGAAAGATTAATTGCTATCATGGATTTTTTAAACCAAAATAGATTACTAGATAATCCAAGTTTTAAAATAATAAAACCAAGAAAAGCAACTTTAGAACAAATAGAATATGTACATGATGAAAGATTAATTAGAGAAATACAAGAAATTTGTGAATTAAGTGCTAAAACACATCGTATTCAATATATTGATATGGATACAGCAGCATCAGCAAAAACTTATGAAGCATCATTATTTTCAGTTGGTGGTAATTTACAGGCTATTGATGAGATTTTGGAAGGAAATCTCATTAATGCTTTTGCTTTAGTAAGACCTCCTGGTCACCACTCTAACTCTCATAGATTTGCAGGTTTTTGTATATTCAATAATATTGCTATTGCCGCAGAATACTTATTTAGAGAAAAGGGATTCAAAAAAGTTGTTATATTTGACTGGGATTGTCATCATGGTAATGGCACACAAGATATCTTTTATAATGGATCTAAATCAGAATTAGGTGAATTGGTAATGTTTAACTCTCATCAATATGGTTACTTTTATCCTGGAACTGGAAATTTTGACGAAATTGGAACAAGTAAAGGAGTAGGTAAGATTATTAATTACCCAATGCCCGCAGGCTCTGCTGATGATGCTATTCCTATCTATTTTAATGAAATCATTGCTCCTATCTGTGAAGAATTTAAACCAGAATTTATCCTAATCTCTGCTGGTTTTGATACACATTGGACAGATCAATTAACTAATATGAATTGGACTTATCAAGCACCTGCTGAATATTTAAAAAAAATAAAAACATTAGCACAAAAGTATGCTAATAATAGAGTCTTAATAACTTTAGAAGGGGGATATCAAGTAGATAAACAGGCTCGAGCAGTTTATAATTGTCTAAAAGTTCTCAATAATGAAGATGAGAGTATAATACGAGAAGAACCAAGATCTTCATCACCAAAATTATTAGATTATTTTAATAACAGATTAATTCCTGCATTAAAAGATAAACTAAGTCCTTATTGGAATTGTTTTTAAGATATAACACACAAACACTTTTATATTTACATTAACGCTATAATCATAATTATTCTATTTTTTATATAAAAAAAAAATTAATCTAAAAGTTATAGAGAGATTATTATGTCAGACGAATATGAGAGAGATGACGAATATAAGGAAAAAGGAAAAAAAAAGCCCTTCTCTATGCCACCAATGCCACCACCTTCAGTAACCCCCCTTTCACCTCCTCCTACTTTGCAACCACCTTCTCAACCTACTTATACTCCTAGGCTAACCCCCACAATTGAATCAACACCCTCCCCCTCAATTGGACCTACACAAGAAGAATATGATTCAATATTTTTACAACTCCAAGAAAAAATTTCAAGTTTAAGTCAGTTACAAGCTCAAGTTAATGAATTAAGGTCTCAAAGTTCGCAATTTAGTGCTCAACTTAGAGAAAAAGAAAGCCAAGTAAATAGATTAAATAACCAATTACAATCCTTACAATCTTCAAATGAAGCTTATCAGCAACAAGTTAACCAATTAACTGATGAAAATGCTCAATTACAAGCGCACATTCCTGGACTACAACAACAAGTTCAGGAATTACAGCAACATAATTCTATGTTACAACAACAAATTGGACCATTACAAGGACAAATTAAGAAATTACAAGAAGAATTAGTATATAAAGAAAAGCGTATTGAAGAGTTGAAAGAACCTAAGGCTGTTATGCCGTCTAGCTTAGCGCAAGGAATAACAAATCAAACAACAAGTTATACTACTGGTCCCTCCATGACCTCTACTTCGACATCCACTCCTTCCCCATCTGTTCAAAGGGGGACAGGAAGAAGGATTTGTCCTAATTGTGGAGCATCTGGATTTGCTGTCAAAGAAGTTGAAGATAAAACTCGAATACTAAGTTATATTCCTAAACCAATCTACGCAAAAAAGCTAGTTTGTACAAAATGCGGATTTGAATTTTAAACACTGGAAAAAAAACCCTACCGTTGTTTTGATACAAATTTATAGGTCTCAACAAATTTTCTTTTACTCTTTTACGATTTATAAATTCACTTTTTCAAATATTTTGAAAATCATTAACTATTTTCTTTTTGATTTTTTAAAAGAACTAATAAATTAAAAAATTATGTGGAAAATTATATATATAATAATTTTGATTAATATTCTAAATTTTTTTAATAAATTAAAAGGAATATTTTAGTTTAATATGTCTGAATTGAGGGAAGAATTACTCGGCACTAAAATTGATAAGAAGAGAGTCATTATAGTTATTTTAGTTGCTGCATTATTAATTTCTGCATTTGCTTTTTCTACTGTTTTCTTTAGCTTCCTTTTTGGGACTCAACGTCCGATACCTAGTAAACAAAAAGCAAACACAGATTATCAGGATGTTGAAAAAATAGTTCCTCCCCTTCCCATAGATTGGTTAAATGATATAATGGACTTTTTATCACCAGAACAATTGGCAGATTTACTTGATCAAATAAGTCTTGAAGATTTAGCAGATCTTCTAGATCAGATTTCTGATGGTGATGTTGACAATTTTGATTTATCTAATTTTCCTGAAGCACTATTAGCACTATTAGCTGCTGGTGCTGGTGAGATAGAAGTATTTAGATTTTATAATTATTTAGATATCAATGAGATGTCAAATATTTTATGGAAATATGAATGTTTTGATAATTACGATGGGAATGAGTGGACGTCAAGTGCGAGTCAGCATCCTTTTTCATTTTATCCTTTAGATGAATATCTTTTAAATTATTTTCCTGATCCAGAATTATTAAAAATAAAAATGGAATTATCACCTAATATTGGTTCAAATTCAATGGTTATTCCTTCCCGTTTCCCTATTCCATTTATAATGGATGGAAGCGTTAATGCTTTTGATTTAGATTATGGTTCAATTAACCTTTTTAAAGATGATTTTAATAGTTCTTTTTTAGATCTTACTTTCAACTCTGACAATGATGTTAATATGACATATGAATTATTTGGATTAGATTTATCTTCAAATGATGAAATAAATAATACTGCTGTAAGAGTAACTAATCCAACAACAGCTTATTCAGATTTATTAACTCAATTTACCCAATTACCACCCAACCCAGTTACATATATTAATACCTGGTCAAATTTTAAAACCCATTATGATTTTTTGAATACAATTATTGATACTAATAACGACAATGCCTTTGTTATCGCTAATAAAATAAGAAATTATCTCCAAACACAATTCACATTTCCCTCAAGCCCAGAAGATTATCAATCTGCTCCAGAAGGCCAAGATAGTGTAGATTGGTTTTGTGAACAAGGAATAGGGGTTTGGTCTGATTTTGCTTCTGCATTTTGTGTGTTTGCAAGAGCTTTTGGGGTAGCAAGTCGATTCCTTGATGGATATAGAACTGAAGCTTTTGATTTAGTAAGTCAAACACTTGATATTGAAGAAATTTATGATTATGATGAAGGTCAAAATGCTATAATAATTAAATTGAAAAATTTGTATAATTGGGCTGAAATTTATGTTCCAACAGACATTTATGGAAATGGAATGTGGGTTCAATTTGATGTTAATCTGGATTCCTATGGTGGAGGTGGAATACCTCTTCCAAGCAGTTTCAATATAACAGTCAACTCAAACTTTACCGCAGGTTATAGAGGCCCAGTAGCTAATTTAACTGCAACTTTAAGTTCTACTACAAATACTTCTGTGCAAAATAGAGAAATTATATTTACAGACTATACTTCTGGACTAGAGCTCGGTAGAGTAAATACTAATCAATATGGAACAGCATCTTTATTAGTTGATATAGATAGTTCTCAGATTGTTGGTCCGCATATAATACTTGCATCATACCTCTCAACCATAAATTCAACATATTACGTAGTTTATGGCGATATTGATGTAAATCTTCTTAGTGTTAACCCTAATGAAGTAAATCGTTCAATTACAAATACAACTCGTATACAAGGTTATGTATATGATCCCATTGCAAACCAAAGAGTAAAGGATGCAATAGTTGAATTTACATTATTACAAATAGGCACAAACAATAAAATCTTAAATCCATTTGATATTATTTATACTTCCACAGATAGTAATGGTGATTTCGATGAATATGTGAACGTTGAACCATCTGTTTCAAAAGGTAATTATGAAATTCGCGTTGATTTTAATGGTTCTTGGTCTGGATTTCCATTTCCTTATCCTTTCATTAATGATTCAAGCAATAGGATTGGGTTTAATATAACTGAAGAAAAAGCTTACTTTTTATTATTTTCAATTGATGGACAACCAACAGATTACCCATTTCCTCCAAATATGGGTAGCTTAATAAATGTTAAACGAGGAGGACAGATTAACTTATCAGTAGTACTCATTGATGAAGACACGATGTCTCCCGTTCCCAGTGAAATTGTTCAGTTTTATGATTATACAAATGGAAACATCTTTATCGGATCTGATACAACAAATTCATTTGGAGCATGTTCTGTACTTTATAATATTATAAATGCCCATAAATCGGGTCCTACGTTAGTTTATGCAAAGTATGGGCAAAATAGAAATTATTCTTATTATGTTGTAAATGAATCTATAGCAATTAATCTTATATCATATACTACACCACTCGAGTACGATATTGCCACTCAAACACAATTTAATATACAATGTGAATTAATAGATACTATTAATAATCCTATTTATTATTCGCAAATAGACTTAAGAATGAACAGAAGTACAACAGATTATACGGGTTATATAACGCCTAGTAATCCTGTGTACCCATCTCCATTCGGATCTAACTTTTTCAACTTTAATAGAGGTATAACAGCAGGTATACCCCTAAACAACTATACTCTTAAACTTGAATTTTATGGTTCTTTTGATTTTTATAATTATCCTTATCCTGCGATATTTGATTTAGGGTATTTATATAATTCCGTAGAAATCCCTCAAGAATTGTATATATATGATTCTGATCAAGTTACAATCCTTTTAAACGTCGAAGGTAACCCAACGCGTACTTTCTATGATGATACATATAAACCTCAAAGATATAATCCTACAGAAACAGCACACTTTCAAGTTAATGTCTCACATGCTTTAGATCTTGATGGAAATCCTTTATATATTTATGATCATTTTACAAATAGTTTATTGGATACCTATTATTTCCCTCTTTTGACAGGTCCTTCAGGATTTCATCAATTTGATATTCCTCTATCTTCATTACATGGTGGATTGCATAAAATAAGAATTCAATACCATACTTATAGTGCTATTAATACCACTTATATAATAATCAATAAGACCATAGACATTAATGCAAATCCGAATAAAAATGAAATAACTCGAGGTATTGAAAGTTTCGTCGTTTCTGGTACTGTCCAACAGGGTGGTATTAACTTAAGAGGATTAAGAATATCAATACATCTATTAAATAGTACTTATAATGATGTTTCTAATTATCTGAATCTAGTAGGATCTCAATCAATTATCATAAATAATGACGGTTCTTTTAGTTTTACAATAAGTTCAATTGATCTAACATGCTTCCAGGGACAATATTATATTAGAATTGATTTTAATGGTACTATTCGATATCCATCGGGATTTCCTGATGTTGATTTATCAGATTATTTAATTCACAAAAGTAGTTCACTTATTCCTATAAATATTACCGCAGGAACTGAAATATATGGACTTTCATATTACACTGAATATGGAATTTTTCCAGATTTATGGGTTGATGAGGATACAGTTTACGTTACAGGAAATTTAAGATGGGATAATCTCACAGCAATATCAGGAGTGGTTATAAGTGTAAGTATAATTGATGTACGTTATGGAACGATTATAGCATCCAATAATACAGTTTATACCATTGGAGGTGCATTTGAGGTCTCTATCTACATTGATCCTGCTGATCCTTGGCCATTATTAAGGAGTGACACTGAAATTAGAGTGACTTTTAATCCTATTATCAATGGTATGGACTATGTTGAATCTGATCAGGCGTCAATCTTCCCTCCATAACACAAAATATTATAATTTAAAAATCTAAATCAAAATTTAATGGTATTAGAATTGGAAATAAGAATAAGAAAAAAAAGAATTTTAATTGGAATTTTTTTAATTTTTATTTCATCGCAAATTTTAATTTTTTCTCTCAAATCTCCTTATAATATAAATCAAAAAATTTATGAAAATAAAGAATTTATTGACAATGAAAAAATTCCTAAAACTTCTTCACTCATTGGAGTTATTAATATTACGAATTATATGATAAATGAAACTCGACATTATCATAATTCAACTATCCCAATAATAGGAAAAATTTACAAGCCCACCCCCCCTTATAATAATCTAGCGGGGATTAATGTTGCCATTGTAGTAGATGGAAGTTTAAACTCCCAATTTTCCGCTACTTCCAATGGATTAGGGGAATTTCAAATTGATTATACAATTCCATATGATTTGGATGTTTATTTAAGTCATAGAGTTGAAGTAGAATGTATTGATGATCTTGGAGATGATGATATTATATCTATTAATCATTTAATTATATATGTTAATGCTACATCATTTTTTGATATAACTAGGTTCGATGATTTTCCGAAAGTCCCCGCTGAAGATTATCTAATTGAGGGAATTTTAAAGTTAGATAATCAGGATGGAGCAGGAGTTCCAAATGCCCAAATAAATTATAATTGGTTCAATAGTTCATATAGTTGGCCAAATAGTTTTTTCTTTACAAACCCTTCTGATGGTTCCTTTTCAGTTGATCTTGCAATGCCTACAGATAATTATTCCCAATTTATAAATTTAAATTTAAGTTATTCAGGTGCTACTCCTTATATTGATAAATCTAACATTACAATATCTAATATTAAATTATTTTCAGATATAATTTGTATTTGGAATGTAGATCCGAGTGCATCTGAAGGAGATGAAATCACAATAGAAGGACAAATTGTTTCCAGAGATAATCAATCGCTTTTAATTTACAACAGAACCCTCATACTCCGTTATGATGGAAATCAAATAGATATAATTGATACAGATGAAGAGGGTATTTTTACTTACAATTTTGTAATTCCATCTGGAATCGGAAATAATTCGATTCAGATAGATTTAATAAATACTGCAGGAAAACAATTACGTAGCATAACGTTTATTAATATAACACGAGCTCCTTATTCTCCTTCTGGAGTTGGAGATTTAGCCCCCTTTTTAATCTTTTCCCTAATTTTTTTTCCAATATTAGCGGTTGTTGTTGGAGTATTAGGTGTATATGGGTATCGTTATTATAAAAAACAAGAAAAGGAATCTCGAGTAATTAGTATACCCCTTGAATCGAAATTTCTTAATCTTAAAATCCTTAAAGATACAGGAAGATTAGAAGAATCAATATCATACTTATTCAATGCAATTTATATGGATTTAATTAATGCTAAATTTGGTCGAGTTAGAAAAGTAAATGAAACAATCCGGGATTTTGCGATAATCTCGGTTAAAGAATTAAGATTAACTCCTGCTGCAATATATCCGTTTATACAAAAGGTCGAGGAAATAATCTATGCAAAACCATTTAAAATAAAACAAAAGGATTTCTACGATACCTGCGAATTATTTTCACCAGTATATTTTCAATTAACAGGATATAACTTTAATTTGAATTTTTAATCAAATTTTACAAAAAAAATACCAAGAAATAATAAATATTAAATAAAAAAAGTAGTACAAAATATTATAAGTTTGAAAAAAATTATTAAATAAATTATTTAAAAAAGTATAGAAATAGGTAAGTAAAAATATGGCTAAAAAGAAAAAAAAAATTGTTGAACCAGAGATAGATGTTAAACAAAGACTTGCTAATGTAAAAATATTAGTTGAAACTAATAGAGCGAAAGAAGCAATCGCATATATATATCTCATATATGATGATATTATCAAAACCAAATTCAAAAAGCCAAGATTAGCTTATCAAACTATTCGAGAATATGCAATTGAATGTGTAAATGAATTAGAAAAAAAACTTAAACCAGAATCCGTATATCCATTCATAAAAAAGATTGAAGATATTATTTACGGTGGCATAGACCCAACAAATAAAGAGTTGAATTTCACAATTGATTTATTTTCAAATATATACAATGAAATTACAGGAAAAACCTTTGATTTCAAGTTATAGGGTAAGACGTATAATTATAAGAAATGAAATATAGATATTATAAAAATAAAAATTAGATCAAATTTAAAATGGTTAAAGTAGGAAAAGCATCTCAAAAAAGTATAAATATCTCAAAAGGAATTATTTTTACATTTTTTACAATATACCTCGTGATTTTTGGAATTATTATTAGTGATTTTACTGCTGACATCAAAGAAACTAATCCTGAAATTTTTCCTGTTTTTATGACATATATTCCACTTTTATGTTATCTTGGGGCTATATTTTGTGGAGTTGGGTTTATTATATTCATTAGAAACACTACTTCTCAGAGAGTACGTCAAGAACAGTCTCGAAAGAAGATTAAATCCGGCTCGCTCTATAAACAAGCTCTATTGTTAATAATTTTTATCTTTGCATTTGTTCCATTATTATCACCCATCATTGATGGAGGAAGGAACAATCAAAACTTTTCTATCTACAATAATGGTTGGAATGGTGCTTCCGAGTTTAAAAAAATGGTTAAGGATGAGGGATACGAAGTGATGGCAGTACAATCAAGTTTAAGTGCTACAGAACGGTTGGATAAAAAAATTCTTCTAGTTTTATTAGGTCCAAACCAATTTTATGATCCAATTTTTGAAATACCTTACTTTATAACCTTCTTTCAAGAAGGGAATTCATTATTATTATGTCATGACCATGGTTCTACAAGTACTTTATTATGGGAAATTTTTATCGCTAATATTCTTGGTATGATGAGTCAAAATGTATCACAAATCTTTCCAGTTACATTATTTCCTAATGGAATTTTACATGATAATGAATCATATGATCCAACACCCCAATTTCCTGTAATTCGAGATTTCGATCCTTCTCACCCAACAACTTCAGGGATAAATGATGTAATTCTTTCAGTTGCTTCGTGTGCTGCTGGAGGACCGCTTGTAGAGTTTTTTGGATGGGATATTATTGGATCTGCTAGTGATAGATATAGTTTTGTAGATAAGAATAATAATGGTAAAGTGGATCCTGATGTCGACGTTCTTGATATAGGTTTCATCGGTGAAGCTCTTTCAGGTTTTCCAACTGATATATTAAAAATTCCATTATACCATCCTCTAACACCACATGTTTTTTTAGCAAAAGATTTAGGAAGTTCCCGTGTATTTGTATCTGCTGATGCAAGCTTATTCAATAATGAATTAATTAATGAATATGACAATCGTCAATTTGGTAAAAATATAATCGAATGGCTCACTTTTTTTGGAGCAGGAGCAAATAAAGAGGATTGGATTGTAGTTTTTGACGAAGCTCATATACGTCCAGAATACTCGAGAGATCTAAGTTCTGCAGGTATTTATGGGTTTGTAATGCAATATATCGTACATTTATCAACAAATCCAATTACAGCATGGATTTATCCTGTTCTTGCATTTTATTCATTAAGAAAATACTTACCTAAAAAGGATAAAAAAAAAGAAGAAGAGAGGATAGCTAAAGAGGAGGAAAAAAAAGAGGAAGTGGCAAAATTTCGAACATCCTCATTTTTTTCAAAAAAAATTGAAGAATATAAAGATAAAATGAAATATGGAGATGCCTTAAAACTGTTATATAGAAGATTAGAAAGGAAATTACATAGTCAATTGAGTGGTAAAAAAATTTCAACTCAAAATGTTATTAATTTAGTTCTTGCTAAAGATCCTTCAACAACAAAACTAAAAATTAAAAGATTAAGTAAATTTATGGATAGAATTTTATCAATTAAAGAAGGAAAATATAAAATTAAGACTGAACAAGATTTCGAAGAATTATTTTTCGAGATGGGTTGGGCAGTCAATAATATTTAGATATTCAAAATAAAAAAAATAAAAAAAGAAAAGAATAAAAGAGGTAAATCAAAAATGGAAGCTCCAGATAAAGCAAAATATTATGACCATGAAGAAATTGATGTAACACCCATAAGAGAAATAGCACAAGAAGTATTGAGTGAAGTATCTAGAGTAATAGTGGGTTATGGAGAAATTCTCCAACAACTTTTTGTAGCTCTTTTAGTGAATGGACATGTTCTCTTGGAAGGAGTTCCTGGTCTTGGAAAAACTGTTATGGCAAAAACATATGCTAATACACTAGGAATATCATTTCGTCGAGTTCAATTTACTCCAGATTTACTCCCAGCAGATATCACTGGTACAAAAATTTTTGATCAAAATGAAGGTGCATTTGTGCTTCAAAAAGGACCTATATTTGCAAATGTGGTTCTTGCAGATGAAATAAACAGAAGTGCTCCAAAAACTCAAGCAGCTCTTTTGGAGGCTATGGCTGAGCGACAGGTAACTATTGAAGGTCAAAC
>JBHLLG010000054.1:0-19318 GCA_048885925.1 Candidatus Hermodarchaeota archaeon | reverse complement strand
ATCTTTTTACGATCCATCTTTTTCCACCTTCTAACATTTTTGTAAAAAATAGATTTAAAGGTTTTTAAACTTTTTTAGGGAACAATGTTTCTATAAAAAAATAAAGTTTTAACAACAAAAATGGATGGTTGTCTTTTGGGAGTGTACATTCTATAACCCTAATTTTCAGGTAATGCAATATATTCTAGGATGCTATCGATATACTGGACATTTTCTTTCCCTGCCTCATCAATTAATGCCTGTGCTAATGATACCTTAAAGCTCCAGATGGTAAATTCCTTGCCTAATTCTTTTAACTTTTTCACCGCATCGACAAAATCAGCATCGCCACTAACAATTATAGCTCTATCATATGAATCTTCTTCGGCTAACTCCACAATTTCCTTATACATAAATACATCAACGCCCTTCTGCTTTTTCTTACCATTAGGGGTTTCTTGTATCGGGCGTGGCTGAATAATAAACCCTGCTTTCTTTAAATACGAAAGAAATTTCTTTTTTTCCTTCGGTATTTTTTTTGGAAGCCCAACATAAACAAGTGCTCCAACTAAATGTGAATACTGTGCCAACACATTGATAAATTTCACATAATCCATCCGACAATTTAAATTCAGCAGATTCATATAGATATATGACGTGTCCCTTATGTGGAATATCATTTAAGAAGGAAAGTCCTAATCCGCTTTCATTAAAAAACTCTTAGACTAAATCAGAGGGGAGAATCGGATGAGTGAGTAGTGTAGTAAAATCTTTAGGTGACGGGCGTTCTCCATATTTTGCTGTAATTAAGTCTTTTCCAATGGAATAAGAGAAGACATATGTGTGCCACAAAGGATCTCGAATAAACTGTAATCGTTGTCTTAAACTGTTTTCTGGGAAAAATTCAAATTGCTTTGCATAGGTAAACACTTCCTCATCTGACCATATATCTTCGTATGTATGAATGGCTTTGTTAGCCCCACAACCATAACACATTCCTGATGCAACCTGCTCTTTAGTCAGGGGTTGGTTTAGGTACTGGTTTAGGTACTGGCACAGGACCTGGTTCAGGTTTAGGAGGTGGTTTTACAGGAGGGTCTTCAACTGGAGGATCCTCTTCAGGAGGATTCCAAGGTGCAACTATCCAAGGCTGAATTTGAAGATAAGCTCCATAAACAGTTGGTTTTCCATAAGCAAAAGTAGGTTCTAATGCTCTATCAACTGTTAACCAAGTGGATGCTTTCATTGATTCAGATAAAACAAACTTTAGTGCCAAGCCTATACAATATTTTGAATAACCAATTTTTATGGTAACTTTATTTGTAGCAGAAGCTGATTCCTCATATTCTATTTGTTCTCCGTAATCTTGTGAATATGTTTTTTGATGATAATTTTCAGATGCAATTGAATCATCTGCTAAATATGGTAAGCTTTCTTCACCATATAGAGTAGTATAATCACTTACACTTTGATCATCAAATTCTGATCTTAAATGCTCAACATTTTTGTAAAGTTCTAGGTAAACTCTACTTTCGCCTGGCAATATTATCTCAGTAATATCTAGCTCGAAATCACTTCTAATAAAAGCAATAGCATCCTCTTCACCATATCCAATACTAAAACCATAGTATTTAGTATAATCTGCAATTACAACATTGATTAAATCTACTGAAATTGTCCAAATTTGACCTATTGATAAAGATAAGGCAGCTGTAACTGTTTTAGAGTACTCAATTCTATAATGACTTCTAACACCTTGCACATGTGGAGCAAAAAGTCTGCATAATGGAGCAGCAGTGCTTAATTGAGAGTTAATATATGTGTTACCTTTAGCTACTTCACCAAAAAATACATTGTCAACAAAGAAGTTTGCATTAGTAAAACCTTCAGCACCAAATTTCAAATAACCAATGTCTTTTCCAGTTACTTCAATGGTATCATATTTTTCTATTTCTTTGTTTACATAAAAGGTATAAGAAATATGAGAATTTTCATCTAGCTGAAATACTAAATCAATATCATAGACATGGTTTAAATCAAAATCACTATAGACATGTTCATAATTTAAATCTCCACCTTCTTTAGCAAAGTATATCCCATTTCTGTCTATCCTTAGCCACAAGAGATCATACATTGAGCTACTTAAAATATGAACATAACCATAATTTATGTTTTCATAATCATTAGTGTAAAATGCAGTTTGAAATGACAATAATATAGGGTCTATTGGATTAAAGTTATAAACTGTAGTTAAACTAATTTCGGATAAAGCAAAATGAATATTTTCATGCATTTTGACCATTTTTGTATGTGAGTCTGTTATAATACCTTCTGTAACGGTACTAATTACTGAAACTTCAGCATATTCTCCATCTTCTTGTACTATCCAATTGCTTGGATTACTTCCTGTTGTCTCAGTATTGAAGTCATCTGAGAAATAGAGATATTGAGGTTCTAACTTGAAATTTTCATAATCACCAAAATTGCTAACTGATCTTGTTTGAGTTTTATAACCTTCTTTAGATACTTCCAATTGAGCATTAACTAAAACTTCAGTAGTACTCATTCTATAATATCCGCTTGTTCCAGTATCATGATTTAATAAAACTTGACCATTGCTAATCAATTCTATATGAGCATTAGTTAAGGGGATACTATTTTCATCTCTAATGTACCCTTCATATACATATACATCTCCACGATCACTTGCTGATAGAAAAGCATCTCCACTAACCACAGAATTGTCTCCCTTTAATGAAAGAATTGAACTTGTGGCTAATAAGGCTACAATTCCAAAAAGTCCAATCAAAATAATTTTCTTGTTTTTCATTATTCTCACAATTCTAAAGCAAAATTATTATATATATATAACTTTAGAATATAAAAATATTATCAAGTAATTTATAAGACTTATTATTTTGGAGAGTTTTTAAAGGTACAATTAGAATCTTTTATATGAACAAACATTCTAATTATTATTGTCCTCGATGTTTTAGTCCATTTATTATAATCTATGATAACTATATGACGTGTCCCTTATGCGGAATATCGTTTAAGAAGGAAAGTCCTAATCCCCCTTCATTAAAAAACTCTTAGAATTATTTTTCTATCAGAATTAAATAGTTATCCAAATAACTTCAATATTGATAATATTTAAAACTAATAAATCGGAAGATATTCTATAGATATAAATATGTCTCTTTTATTTATAACTTGTTCTTCTGCTTTTTCGTAATAATTAATAGATTTTTTTAAAATAGTTTTTAATAATCTAAAATTAACTCTTGAGTGAAATTTATTTAATAAGGTTTTTCGAATTCGCCTCGGATCACTCGAGATGCTTCACAGATAGAATTAACGAATTGATCGTATAAAATTTTAGTTTCGGGATCTTCGTCAACTTTTTTCATTACATTTTCACAATGTTCTTTATCTTTGAATCGACAAATCCCAATCCATAATTCTTCTTTATTTTCTAAAGGTATTATATCCCACATTCCTGCTACTCCATACTTAGGAATCTTCTCGTGCAATAAAAACAGTTCTTCTCCTTCAGCACCATATTTTTGATAAAGTAATTTCGCTTTCCGAATATTATCTAAGAACATAGTGCGTTTTTCCTTTTTTATGCGATAAATGTACAATTGCAGGTAGCTCATATTTGAAATATATTTTAAATTATCTTTTCCTTATTATTTTTTAAACATAATTTAAGTGTTTATGATATTAATAATATTCTTTTTCTTTAAGTAAATGATTATAAAAAAATGATTTTATTTTATTCACTATCTTCTTCACTTTACGAGGGTAGTTTAAAAATAAGTTAAGAATAAAAAAGGAGTTCATTTTTTTATATATTTTTCTTTTTATTTTTCGATGTAAATCATTTTAAAGTTCGCCTTTTATTCTAACTTCCGTTGTAGTTCAATAGTTTAAACTATAAATTATTAAAATTCACTATTTAAGATATCATAAAGCAAATTTCATAATTTCTTAAATTTACTACAGAGAGAATAAGAATATGACGAGTGTAAAAATTACCGTAATAAAACAATTTAGTCCAGAAGACGTTCTCGGACATAAATTTATACGCTCTAATGGGAATCCAATTACTAAATGTGGTATGAACGAAGGTTTAGAATTTGTTGTAGATGATACAGGAGATATGCCAGAGGGATTTTGTCATCATGCATGGTATGGTTTATACAAAAATGTGAATATTTTACAGCGCGGAGGTAATTTTTCTGATTGGACAGGAGAAAGCATTGTTTATACTGCATGTCCTGACGGAATCCGACCTGTATGCTTTAAAATAGAAAGAATATCAGATTAAAATTTTATCAAATATAATGTGGTGAGAAAATATGGATATGAAAAAATTAGATTTTGAGTCAATTTATTTTGATTTGTATGAACTAAGTAAGGGAATTTATGCTGCAATAACAGCCGAAAAACTACCATCATCGAATGCGGGTATTTTTGATCTTGGAAATTATGTAATTATTTTCGATACAATTATGGATCCATTCGCGACTGAAGACCTCATTAGGGCATCTAAAAAATATACTAAAAAGGATCCTTCTTTTTTAATTAATAGCCATTTTCATTGGGATCATTTATTTGGGAACCGTAAATTTCCAATAGAAATACCTATTATTAGTAGTTCAATGACTTTATCAGAACATCAGGAAAATCTTGAAAATTCTCTTAAACGGTATAGAGGAATTGCTACTCAAGAATTAAAAAGAATAAAGGAAGAAGTAGAAAAAGAGACTAATCCAGATAAGATTCTTGAAATGAATAATGATATTAAGACTTATACTGAAATTCTTGAGCCCAATTTCAAATTAAGACCTCCAGATTTCATTATAAACGATTCGATCATAATAGAAGGGACAGAGAATAAAGTTCAGATAATTTACATAGGAGATGCCCATACACCAGGAGATTTGATTGCCTACTTTGAAAAAGAAAAAGTAGTTTTTATGTCAGACTTATTATTTGAGGAAACAGACCCTAATTGGGCTACAACCACTAATCCTGCACCTGTTCCTGCTAATTCTGAACGATTATGTCGTACTTTAATGTATTATGCTGAAAAAGACATTGAAATATATGTCCCCGGGCATGGAAAAATTTGCTCAAAAAAGCAACTAAAAGAAAATGCGGAGTTTTTTAAGAAATATTTTCAAACCACCTAGTTCTATTAATGACAAAATCCTCCAAAAGAAGAAATTCAATCTTCTTTACAAACTTGTAGCTGAATTATTTAATAGTAAAAATTCTCTTGCTTGCTTTAATACTATTTCAAATCTAATAATTTTAATTTTAAATATTTACAATGATAAACTTCCAATTGATATTTATTCACATAGGATAATTTATTCAGAAAAAAGACATAATCCTAAATATAAACAAATTTTGAAAACTGAATTTTTAATTGATTAGAAACCTTAATTTTTATTTTTCACTAAATTTATCGGGTCTTTTAATTAAAATAGATGAAATCTTCTTAGAATATTAAGTAGAAATCAGTGTGAGATTAAAAATGGGCATTGATGTATTAAATAGAGAGATAGAAATTATTAATCGTAAACCACATGTCTCTGAAAAAATTCTTGATATTTCGAATTTAATTATCCCTTTTTCGGCCTTATTTAAGAAAGAATCTCCCCCTAATATATATTGTGGTGAAGAAAGAATACCCTTTGAAGAAAAAGATTCAAAATTTAAACAAATTCTATTATCTGAATTTCTTTTTGAGTAAATATACCTTATTTTAATAAATATAAATATCAGTTCTGATCTATATATTCTTAAAAATTAATGTTAAAATCAGATTGATAAAAAATCATGGAAAAATTAGATAAGATATTCGAAAAACTTCATGCAAGTTATTTTGGGATTATAGGAGTTGTCATTTTTCTTATTGGTGTGATTCCGGCAATGTTAGTTCATACGAACTTCAATTTCTTGACTGTTTTTATAAGTGATTTGGCTGTACCAGGTGAGAATGATTTTGCTTATTTCTTTATAATCTGTTGGATCATAACTGGGTTATTTATGATAATGTTTATACTAGGTTTTACTAGATATTTGCAGGAAAAGGGTGCTTCTCCTAAGGGAACTGGAATTGCTTGTATTTTAGGACTTATTTCGGCTATAGGACTCATAATTTTAGCGTCATTCAATGTAAGAGATTGGTATGTTATGCACACTCTTGCTCAATACATTTTTTTCTTTCCAGGGATTTTATATTTACTTAGTTATGCGTATCTGGAGTATAAATTGTCAGATTTCCCTCGATGGCAAGCACTATTGAATGTAATTGTTGCCTTCTTTTTTTTTCTGTACTTGATACTATTTATAATTAATAGAGTAGAACCAACTTTACTTGTTGAAGCTAAAGCTGTTGCTGAGTGGTTATTTCTTTTTGCAAACCTTTTCTGGTTTGTAGAAACAGGACTCTTTATTTTAAATAAATAAAGAATTTTTTTTTCTTTTTTTAATAATTGCTTAAAGTTAGGATCTTATTTGGAAATAAAAAAACATTTTGACACAAAGGACATGAATTATATTTTGCGAGCCAAGATGATACGCAAGAATTATGATACATACTTCCACAAAATGAGCAATTAATTACTTGATGCTTATTAGGGTCAACAATTTTATGACAAATAGTACATTGAACTTTTTTTATTGGGGTTGAGTTCTCTTTTTTTAATTTTACTCCACAAAAACAACAAAAATTTCTGGAATACTTATTATGATTGGGTAACTTTTTCCCGCAATAAGGACAGAAATTATAAAATTTATCAGGCAATTATAGTTCACACGCAAAAAGAATTATTTTATCTGATTAAATACAAATAGATATTATAAAAAAAGGATCCTTAGTCCAATTTTTAATTGAGAAAACTGCTTAAATTATTATTTATTTTTTTTGATAAAATCTTTCAGTGGAGTAATATAATCTTCTTTAAATGAAAAGATATTATTATGACCAGCATCTTCAATCAAAATTAATTTCTTTTCAATTTCTTTAGGTAAATTGTCATATATTAATTTTCCTTCTTCACATGGAATAATCCAATCTTCAGTACCATGAATAATCAAGACTGGTTTTTTAAACTTCCTAATTCTTGTATCATTTGAATATTCAATCAATCCCTCAGGGGTAACTCCTTTACCAGTCACTCTGAATAATCTTGTCATTATATTATACATACTTGCAAAACCACTTTCAAAGATTATGCCTCGAAGGGTGTCTGGATTATGAGCACCAATTTCAGCAGCACAAACACTTCCCAGAGAACGTCCTAAGACAAATAGTGAGTCTATCAAATTATTTTTAGTCATCCATTTATAGAATTCATTATAAATGGGGAGTGCATCAGAAATTAAACTACTATATACTGGTTTACCTGAACTAAATCCATACCCACGAAAATCAACTACTGCTAAGTTTACATTACAATCAAAAAATAAATCTAAAAAATATTTATAATCAGCAGCTATTTCTCCATTTCCATGGAATAATAAAATTGTAGGTAAAGCAGGATCATTCAAGTAGAAAAATCCACCTATCATAATGTTTTTATTGATATTAAATTTTAATATTTTAATATTGGCATCAAAAATAGGGGGTACTGGTGTTTTTCGTGGATAGAAAACAATATTAGAAACCACTGGATTATCTATTAATGACTTTTTAACCATATTAAAAAACCTCTCGTCCTATTTTAAAAAATTAGTTTAAATTTTAAAGTTTTTGTTAAAAAAAATTTTACAAAAATGATAACTTTTAAATAATATTAATTTAAGGTTTTAATTACGTTTAAATCCAATTCTTAAATAATTAGAAAGAGGTGTTAATGAATTATGGGAATAATTATGGTCACCATCTATTATCCAACGCATAAAGCTACTGAAATCGCAAAATTGTATTTGAAACAACCGAGAGATCTCCCCCCTCATGTAACAAAATGGCGAGCCTTCAATACGTCAGCTGGAAAGGATGGAATGAAGCAATATCACATAATTTATACTGAAAGAGGGAAAGCAGAAGAAGCGGGGTTAGAAATATTTAAGTATTTCATGCCATTTTCGAGTATTGAAGGTTATAATATTCAAGTTGAATCAGTAATGGGCGTAACAGATTCCTTTAAATTAATGGGAATGCAGTGGTAATAAAATTAAAATTATTTCTTTTTTTTTTATAATTTCTTTTTCAAAATTATTATAAAAGCTAAACTGCTTCCTAAAAAGATTGCTAGAAATGAATTAAATGTAAAACTAATTTTAGAGGGTGAAGCTGTTTGGTCATTTTCCTCTGGACATACTTCATATCCAGCAGATATCCATTCGGTAATACCACCATCCATGTTGTACACTTTTGTAAATCCATTATTAACAAGAATTTGACTTGCTGAAGCACTTCTACCACCAGTGCGGCAATAAACGATTATCTCTGTATTGTTGTATGGTTCTAATTCATTTAATCTAGATGCAAGCTCTGCTAATGGAATTAAGGTAGAATTACATATATGATTATTATTATATTCCCACTGTTCTCTAACATCTAAAACAATAAGATCTGGATAGAGAGTATTATTGTTTATCATATAATATGTCTCTTGAACAGAAATAGTAGTATATGTTTGTGCTCTAACTGTTATTGGTTGTTCTTGGAAATTAGATAAAAATAAGATTATTGCTATGAAAATGAAAATTCTGTAGATAATTTTTTTTATTGATTTCATTTTGAATAGATTTTTTTTATTAATTTTATAACATTGACAAATTTAATTTATATTGCTTTTCCTTGAGAAGCTACAGCTTCAATTGCTTGTGCTATTTTCTCAGGATCACCAAGATAATAATGTGTAATTGGTTTTAAGTCACCATCTAATTCATAAATTAAGGGCACTCCAGTAGGTATGTTTAATTCAACGATCTCTTCATTAGGTACATTGTCAAGATACTTAACTAATGCTCTTAAACTATTACCATGTGCTGAAATCAAGATATTTTTACCTGATTTTATAGTAGGAGCAATTATTTCATGCCAATATGGCAATACTCGTTCAACAGTATCTTTCAAACATTCAGTTAAAGGAATTTCATCTGCAGTCAAATCTCTATATTTTGGATCATTTCCAGGATATCTTGGATCGCTTGTTTTAAGAGCAGGTGGGGGTATATCATAACTTCGTCTCCAGATAAGAACTTGCTCTTCTCCGAATTCCACTGCTATTTTTGATTTAAAGAGACCTTGTAAAGCACCATAATGTCTTTCATTTAATCTCCAAGAGCGATATACTGGAATCCACATTAAATCCATCTCCTCTAAAACAATCCATAATGTTCGGATTCCTCTTTTAAGCACTGATGTATAAGCGATATCAAATGTATATCCTCCCTCTTTCAATAATTTAGCAGCTTCTTTTGCTTCTTGAATTCCTTTTTCAGAGAGATCTACATCAGTCCAACCAGTAAATCTGTTCTCTTTATTCCAAATACTTTCCCCATGTCTTAGAAGTACTATTTTATACATTTTAAATTACATTTTTAAATTTTAATTGTCGCATTATTTGATTATTTTAAAACTTAATATATATCTCTTTACTTTATATCTCATAAATTCTTAAATTTTATTACATAAATTCTAGTGAGAGATGTAAACTGAAAGAAAGAGGAATTTTGAAAGGAGCGCCACGGGAAGAAAAAAATTGGAATAATATCGAATTTGGTGAACCTTTTAAAAAAGCTTTGGTTAGATTTAGGGAGGATGTTCAAAATCGTAGTGATTTTGATTCAACATCATTACTTCAATTTGGATTATTTATGTCTATGGCTGTTATTAATATTCTAAAAGAAAATGAGTCAAGATTTGGAGTTGAAGGTCAGAATGCTGTCAATGATGCATTAATAAAAACAGGGTATGAAGTTGGAAGACAAATCGTTGAAAATGTTGAAATCCCCGCAGATGTTCCAGATATAGAATTAATGAGTTTTTTAGCAACTATAATTAATACACAAGCATGGACATCAATAGAAGATCCTAAAATTGAGGGTAAGGATAAATGTTCTTTTGATATTTTATGGTGCCCACTGCAAGATATTTATTCTGCTTTTGATTGTCGAGTACAACGATATTTGGTTCAAGGAATTATTAATTATTTTAGAGATCATGTTTTTAAATCTGAATTTCAAGTAGAATTTAAGTATACCATCCCCGCTGGAGCGGATCATTGTCGATTCGTTATAGAAAGAAAAAAACCAGGAGACCAAGATAAATGGGAGACTTATTCTAAGTTATTGGAACAGAAGGCTTTAAGGAGGTTAAAAGAAGGTAAAAAGGAGTAGAAATATTAATAAAAAAAATTTTTATTCTATTTCAAAATCTTCAATCATAGAGATCTTAAAGTTAATATCCAGAGTTATAGCAATAAGTTTAATATCTTCTTCATCTTCTGCTTCAGGATCCATCATTACAAAGTAAAACGTATTTCCTTCTGTATCATATCCAACTTCCATCTCTCCACAATCATCAGGTAATATTTCTTTAATTTTTTTTGGAGCTTTTTCCTTCAGTATTTCATAGATATCATCTTCAAGTTTTTTCTGGCTTGTCCTAATTTTTTTTATATTAGTAAAATCAAATTTTCCCATTAACTCCTCAGCTTTAGAATTCAATGTATTCCACTCTTGAAACATTTTTTTTAAATTTATTTTTGAAGACATAAGAAACCATTATTATTAATTAAAATAAAATTTCTTATTATGATAGAAATAAACATGTAGAAATAATAAAATAAATTCACGATAAAAATGGTGAAATTATGGAAATCCAACTCCCAAAACCAAAATTAACAGGAGAAAAAAGCCTTGAAGAATGTATTTATCAACGTGAAAGCGTAAGGAGTTATAAAGAAAGAAATTTTGAAATAGAAAAAGTCTCTCAGATTTTATGGGCAACCCAAGGAATGAAAGGATACAAGCGGACTGTTCCTTCAGCGGGAGCAACTTATCCCTTAGAAATTTATCTAACTCTAAAAGACAAGGGTTTTTTTCATTATAATCCTAAAAAACATTCAATCGATTTAATTAATGATAAAGATTTAAGCATAAAGTTAGCGGAGGCTTCCTGGGATCAATACTTTATTGCTGAAGCATATCTTAATATAATAATTTGTGCAATTTATGAAAGAACTACCCAAAGATATGGTGAAAGAGGAATAAGGTATGTCTTTATCGAAGTTGGGCATTGTGCTCAAAATGTTCATCTAGAAGCTTGCGCTTTAGGTTTATCATCAGTTCCAATTGGTGCTTTTGAGGATTATAAAGTGAAAAAAGTTCTTGACCTTCCTAAAAAAATCGAACCTCTTTATATTATCCCGATTGGATATCCAAAATAAAATAAATACTTTAATGCACTCTTTAGATATATCAAATTAAAAAAAAAGTTATTTATAATTTTTTTTTCTTTAAATAGACAAGGGCTACAATACTAATTAACGCGAAAATTAAGAAGGAATGTCCAAAAGAAATGGCACCACCACCATCTTCACCATTACCATCAAGAGGAGTTTCTAATACAAAAACAGAAGCAAAAACGTTAGTTCTCTCTTCCCATCTTGTCAAAATACCTGAAGAACTGAACCATAATTTATATTGGTAATCTCCTCCGTCCCGATAAAGATGAATTCTATCACTAAGCACCTCATAACTATCAATTTCAGGATGACTGGATAAAGTTAACGCAATTGCTGATAAATTTATGGGTGTAGGAATTAGATATGCTATAGGATAACCCCAAAAGGTAGAGCTTATATTGAAATAATTTTGAGTTTCATTGGCAGCCATATAAAAGACGTTGTCATGAGTGGTTGTCCATTGAGCTGTTGTGTCATTATAATACCCTTGTGAATAATTTACTATTAGTGCATCTACACTAGCATGTTGACCTTGATATACTGCTTCGGCTGTAAAATTTATTTTATCAGAAAAATCACTTCCATAGGCTTCTAAGAAGTGCCAAACATAAACATCGCCTACCTCAGCAGGAAAGGTTGTATCTCCTATAGTTGTCGCACATTTAGCATTAACAATAAAAAAGGGAAGAATTATAAGCATACCAAGGGTAATTATCCCTAGTTTTTTATAGTTTTTCATTTTAACAATTACCTTTAATCTTTTTTATTGAATTTCGCTTTTTAATATAATATAAAAATCGATTAAAAGATAGTTAGACATCGGAGTATATAAAACTTTGTAAAAAGTTCCTGACCTTCCAAAAAAAAGGGATTGGTTATAACATCCCAATTGGATACACTATATAAAATCAATATTTTAATAAACTCTTTAATTGTATCAATAAAAAAAATGGGTTATTTATAATTTTTTTTCTTTAGATAGACTAGGGCTACAATACTAATTAAACCGAAAATTAAGAAGTAAGTTATAGAAAAATAGTTGTTTTAGATAGGCTAATTTAAATAAAACGCTCTCTTATCTAAATAATTGTAGAATTAATAAATCCCATTCAAAAAGCCTGAAGATGGAAAAAAAAAGTATCATTGGAATTACTTCAATTATTATTTTTGGATTCAGTCTAATTATGGCAATTCCAATTACTTTTCTTTCTATTATTCTTTCTCCATATGGAATAATTGATGAATCTTATTCTTTTACCTATCAAACAAGTTTACCATCTTCAGTTGAAAAATTATTTATTACTGCTGATGTAGGTAATGTGGAAATAAGATATATTGATCCCGTAGTTGATTATTATGCGTTGATAGATGTAAATTTTATGCTGAGTGGAGCAAAATTAGCAGGCAAATCATATGAAGATTACTTTGATATTCAATGTAACAAATCAAGTTCACCAGCTAATTTTACAATTCAGATCATATCAGATGATTGGTTTAATCCTTCACTGTGGTTAACTAAAGATGTCAATATAGTGGTAAAACTAAGAAAAGATGTTATTTTTGATATATCCGCAACAATTAAGAAAGGGAATTTAAATATAACAGTACCTTGGGGTGTTTCTGTTAACAATATACATACAAGTGTAATCGATGGTCACACATTTTATGATTTTAATCAATGTGTTATCAGTGGAGATATTAGTGCTAATATTACTGAAGGAAATTTCAATTTAAGATCATATAATATGGAAATTACTCAAAATTGTAATTGGTTGCTTAATAGTACAGGTGGTAATATGAATATTGAAATCTATCAATATAAAGAGATGGGAGCTAATATAACCGGCACTGCTATGATAATGAATGGTGGGCTAAATCTTTTCTATAAGGACACTACTGCCGATATTGGAGCATACTTTTTTTTCCCTTTATCATTGGGCAGTCTAATTTTACCTCAGCCGGGATTTGATCTCTCTTTCCAAGGTGTAAAGACATGGTTTATTTCTTCTGATTTTCCAACTAAAAATAATTATAATCTGACATTTTATCTTATAGGATGGGCTGACTTAGAACTTTACAGTGATTAGAAATTAGCTAAAGCTTATCTGTTTTAGAATTTACACAGAGTTATAAAATAATTCTACCTTAAACAAAATAAACGGATTTAAATGAAGTTTTATATGGGTGGGGATACCAACCTCTTAAATTAGATACATACACATCCCAACCTATCCAAGAATGAAGCCAAATATGTGGACAAACCTCTTCAATAAGACGTTTTTGAATTTTATAATATAATTGTTTTCTAGCAATGGGATCTGTTTCACTTAAAGCGTCTTCCATCCATTCTTGTACTTGTGTATCATTTACTTGTCCCATGTTATACCCAATCTTCTTATTTGTATACCATTCATTAATAAAGTTGCTAGGGTCGTTATAATCAGCGAGCCACCAATTCCAACCAAGTTCAATTTCATTTCTATGATCACCATCCACATCCTGAATTATAATCCACCATTGTGCATAAGTTATAATAACAGGTTCTACTTTTACTCCAATTTGTTTAAGGTCTTCAGTAAGTAGATCCGAATACCACATACTTTTCGGAAAAACATTAACGCTTGAATAATTAAAAGTCACGATGGGGGATTCAGTAGTCAACTGTTCCCAAGCACTATTATTATCTAGGGGTAAACTTGCTATCTGAGAATTTTTACTACCTAAATTATCTTTTAGAATTTTTCTAGCAAATGTAAGGTTGTAATAAGGCACATCAATACCTGTTATATTATGATATAAGATACCTTCTGGAATGGGACCCTTTGCGTTAACCCAGGTATGGTCCAAAAGATAGTTAGAATAATTAATAGCATAGGAGATTGCTTTTCTCATGGTGATGTTAATCAATTTGTTGTTCATTACGATAAATTCAAGATATGGAAGAGGTATTGGATCTGATACAGTAAATGAAGCATTACTTCTGAATGAATTGAGTACTGATTCATTGAAACCAACATTTTTCTTCATATGAATTTCGCCCGATAATAATGCCTCGTCATAAGATCTTGTTGGTTGAAGGAAAATTAATTTATCGATTTTTGGTTTGTCACCCCAGTAATGTGGATTGGCAGATAATGTAATGTTATCTTCCCCAAAAAAATCATAAATAAAAGGTCCTGTCCCTACAAGATTTTCAGTTTCCAGATCAATAAATCTATCTTCGGGTGTAGCGGTAGGTGATACTATATACGAATAAACCGATGCAAGTAAATTCATGAAAGGACCATACGGAGCGTTCAACATGAATTTAACAGTGTATTCGTCTAAAACTTGAGTTTCATTAATAATAGGGGTACCATCAGGGAGTAACCATAGCCATGAAAACATTATATCACTAATAAGTCTATATGCTCTGTCGAAGTTCCATTTAACAGATGTAGCATTAAATGGCATTCCATCATGGAATTTTACACCCTGTCTAAGTGTGCAAGTAAGATTTAAACCATCAGGGCTCAATTCACGTTCTGTTGCAAGACTATAAATTATTTCTGAATTCTCATCAATATCAAATAGCCCTTCAGCAACTTGACTAATGAGGTCCATATCCCTCACTGCCATAGCATCGATAGGATCAACAGTGTATGGAAGATTAGTACCAAAATATAAAATATTCCCAGTTTGTATAGATTTTGAGTAAATATTTATCCCAACTATAATACCTGCTGTCGCGATGGCAGCGATTATGCTTCCAATTATTAAAGGTTTCTTCATTTCTGCAATTTTAGGAACCTTCTTCTTCGGATGGGCTTTTTTATCTGTCATTTGAGTCTAATATTAACAGTTTATTAGATTATTGAATGCTATATTTTATAAGATTTCATATTTATGTATAACACAAAAATTGACTTAATCCATTATTAAACTTTTCTACTTGTGCTAACCACATTATATCTTTTTTAAACATTATAAATTTAGAATCTAAGAAAAAGAGAAAAAAAAAATATATAGAATGGAGGAATAGGGGTTTAGGTGTGCTCATTCGAGAAGCCATTTATCTAAACGATTTCTTCCCTATTCTATATTTAAATTTAGAAATTTTAATACTACTTTTCCTTATTCCGCAAGTAAATATTGGTGCCATCATCGAATATATTGCCTAGAAAATTATTAAGGAATACATTAGCAATAATACAATTATCATTGCTATCAACCATATTTAGTCCATAGCCTCCATTGTCTTTAATCAAATTTCCCAGAACTAAATTCTCATTTGAACCAATAATAAATAATCCATCCGTTTTCTTATGCGATATTATGTTAAAAGCGAAGACATTATCAGCTCCATACCATAAACTCATACCATAGAAAAGTTCCCAGGAATTCCCAGGGCTTGTCCCTAGAGCGTCAATTTGAATTCTATTGCCAAAAATCTTGAGATTATTACAAAGCCATAAATCAAAACCATAATCTCCAAGTCCTGTAACAACGTTATTGATGATAAAAGCATCATCAACTCCAATAAGGACTAAACCTCCCCACTCATCATTATTTAATGTAATATGATTGTGTGAAATGAATGCTTCGATAGATGGGTCCCAAGCGTCTTCTTCCCCGACATCGACATACCAGTCGTATAGAATTATTCCGTCTGCTATGGAGTAAGTGTATACAAAGTTATGAGTTATATCCCATTGTGAAGGCATTATTGGCCATGAAGTTAGCCAATATTCTGGAAGAAACGCTTGAGTCACATAAATACCAGCTCGAACATGTGCTTCAATATAATTATATGAAATCTTTATTTTCGAATTAACTGTATTCCACATTCTGACTCCATAACAACCTCCCTTAAATGTATTTCCTGTTGAATATCCTCCTCCTACATTCAATTCACTATTTACTAGACTAAAGGTTTCAATACCTATTGCTACAGATTCAAATTCGCATTTTTTTATGCTGTGTTTACCAGTAGTATACCCATCGGGTATTCCGTTAATAGCAATTGCAGCGTAAACATTCCAGGACATCCCTTGAGGGTCATCTGGATCTGTATATGTACCCTCATGACCTGTAAATTTTACACGCGTAAGTTTGGAATTAATTGCTCCTGTAAGCCATATAATATTATCCAAATAGGGTTCAGGTAAAATATCAAAACTTAGATCAGATATTTGAATATCTCCCCCGTCAAATTTAAATAAAGCAGTTATATCATTTATAGGATCAGGCGTTACCTCGTCGTAAACATCAATCTTTGTAAGATCCATACCTGCTCCTTTAAATTTCCCACAGAAATCTTCTACAATTATATTATTTGTTCTATATTGGCCTTTAGTTAATTTAATGGTATCTCCCAGACCTGCTGTATCGAATGCATTTTGGATTGCCATAGTATCATCTCCACCTGATGGGAATATAATAATAGTATCACCTTTATCAGAGCGGACTGTCCCTATAGTTAAAGCAAAAACTCCCAATATCATTGACAATGTTAAAATAGCGATTAACAATTTCGAGTTTGTTTTTATTTTCATTTTTTTTCATCTCTTTTTTTTAAATTTCATAATGATCATCGAACTAATGATCAATAAGATACGATCTCTCGATTTTATTTATAGTTTTTAAGAACGAAGTCCCATGGTAGTCCCGAGTTATCATGGTAGTATTAAAAATCAAATATAAATAGAACAAAAGCTTAACATGATATGAAGGTTAAATCAATTAATTTCATAAAAATGTCAAAAAAGAATTATCCCCCAGACGAAATAGTACAAGGTTCTGGGTTGGAAAAGAGAAATTATGAGCATATTATTCTCTGGATGCTGAAAAATAATGAAGAAGGTGAGTGGTCTGATTTTATTAAAAAACCACTTGAAATCCCAACTTCTACATTATCAAGATATTTAAATTCTTTAAAAAGCGAAGGCTTAATAAATAGTTTTGACAAAGGACACTATAAGATTACCTCAGATGGCGAACTACGATTCCATGAATTATCCAAAATTGCTACAGAAACACGAAAAGTAAATTATCCTCCAAATATTATTTTAAAAAAAGGACGGAATTATGAAGATTGGATATTATGGATGGTTTACAACAATACATCTTGTAAATGGTCTGATTTTCTTGAGGAACCTGTTTCAATTAACCAAACTTCATTATCAAAGTATTTAAGACAGTTAATAAGAGAGGGTTTAATTGAAAAAGATGATGAGAAAAAAGAATATAAAATTACTCGAAAAGGGAAGATAGAATATGCTTATATGCTACAGAACTATAACTTGGACAGACAGACCATTTTGGAGAGAGAAAGTAAGCGAGTTGAGGAAATAACTCAAAAGGCAATTAATTTTTTCGAAAAATACAACATAAGAGATGAATACATACAATTTAGATTTCTAAATAATATCGTGAAGATGGATTATGTTCAAGTAGAGTCATTACTAAAAAATGAGGAGGATTTTTATAAAATACTTTTGTTCCTTGCAATAAATCATCCAGATCAATTTCCAAATTATATCTCAGCTAATACTTTTTCAAAAAGGTATGGAATAAAAAGCAACACACTCACATATTATGTTGATCAAATTATAGAAAATAATTTATATATGATCAAATTTTTCCAGTTAAGGGCTCCAGATAAGAAGGTTTATTATTTTCAAGAAAAGGAAAAATTGGAAGTGATGCTTCGAGCAATAACGGAAGAGCATATTACGAAGTTAACTTACTTTAAAAAATTATTTTTAAAATCATTAAACAAACAGATTATTATAGATACTATTCTTGCGGAAAGTTCTAAATTTTTATTTAGTAAAGAATTAGAGGAGCCTTTAAGAAAGTTTTTACCTGACTATATAAATTATTTAGCTTACAAAATCGAAAGTGAACATGAATTAAGGGATTTAGGTGATAAATTGGAGGGAATAATTTGGCAAGATGTAGTTGATATTTTCAAACTGGATGAGACTCAATATGAACAAGAACTTAAAAAAATTGAAAAGAAAATTAAGTTAAATCCACAAAAAATTAATTTATATTATTTAAAGCTTAAACTCTTGATTTATTTTGGTCGTTATACTGAAATATTGGAAATTTTAGATGATTTAATTGATATATTTCCAGAAAATGAAAAGGATATTAAAATAAAGAAAGCATCAATACTTAAAAGAATAAACGAATTTGAAGCAGGATATGAAATTATAAAGGAATTACTTCAAAAGTATCCAAAAGAGAAGGAATTACTTATTTATAAAGCATATTGGTTGCAATATTTGAATCAAAAGGAAGAATCACTAAAAATTATTCATAGTCTTATAGATCATAATCCTAATAATGCTACTTATTATGATACCTATGGAGAAATTTTAATGTATTTTGAAGAATATAAAAAAGCTGTAGAGCAATTTCAAAAAACAATAGAATTGGCTAGCGATGAATGGTATATTAACCAAACTTATATAAAGCTCGGTATTTGTTATAAAGAGCTTGGAAATCACAAATTAGCTGTAGACAATCTTAACAAAGGGAAAGAACTGACAGATTTGGCTTCTATTGAAGATAACATTAAACAAAACTGGAATAAAATTGCTGACATTTTTCTCGCTGAGATTGCGGAATCCTAATAGCTTTCTATGTATAATTATTTCAATAATAATTAAATTAAAAACTTAACAGGTGGAAATTGAATCTCTAATGATATCTAAAGTACTCATAATAAAATCTGGTGGTATTCTTTGTTATTCAAAAACATTTTTAGGTATTCAGAAGATTGATGATGATTTTATAAGTGGATTTTTCACAGCGATACATGATATTTCTCAACATTTAGGTGGAGGAGAGATAAGATCATTAAATTTTAGAAATTTTAATATAGTATATTCGTACGATGATGAAAAATACTG
>JBHLLG010000053.1:0-20041 GCA_048885925.1 Candidatus Hermodarchaeota archaeon | reverse complement strand
GTAAAAAATACTCTTGGACAATATATTGGTTATTTAGATAATTGGGCTACAAAAAAAGAATTCATTGGTAAGGGAGTTGGGAAACTCTTAGCTGATAAAGCGATTCAAATTCTTGAATCATGGGGAACAGATTCTATTCGAATTAACCTCGCCTACACCACAGATAAAAAATTACTTGATCTTTTTGCTAAAGCAGGATTTCAACCAATTATTACTGTGCTTGAAAAAAGATTTTAATATATTATTGAGAAACTTGTTCAAATCGAGCTTGGAAAAATCGTAAATGTGTTGGTTCAAAAACCATTTTTAGACCTGGGATAGTATCTCTCTTCTCGTAAAGCCTTATTATTGATTCTGCGGTATATTCCATATGAGTATTAGTATATACTCGTCTTGGAATTGTAAGTCTTACAAGTTCTAATTTAGGAAAAACATTTTCACCAGTTATTTTATCTCTGCCTTTAGAAACCGCACCTCTCTCCATTGTCCTAACAGCAGAATCTTCATATATTGCAGCCGAGAGAGTTTGTGCTGGCCATTGGTCGCGCGGAAGGTGTGGTAGGAACTTTAAAGCATCAATGAAGACACCATGACTACCGATTGGTTTTACTATAGAAATTCCTGCTTTATCCAATAATTGTCCTAAATAACGTACTTGATTAATTCGATATTTTAAATATTCATATTGAGCACCTTCCCGTAAACCTTGAGCAACAGCTTCCATATCTCGACCGGCCATTCCGCCATAAGTGTGAAGTCCTTCGAATAAGACAACCATTCCACGTGTGTAATCGAAGATATCTTTACTATGTGTAGCTAAAAAACCACCCATATTGACTAAGCAATCTTTCTTAGCACTATATATACATCCATCAGAATAACTCATCATTTCTCTGAGGATATCAACAATTGGAGTATTTTCATATCCTTTTTCACGTTCTCTTATAAAAAATGCATTTTCACTCGATCTTGTTGCGTCAAATATAATTTTTAACTTGTGTTCATTACAGAATTCTCTTAGCTCTCTTAGGTTCTTCATTGAGACAGGTTGGCCTCCACTCATATTGACATTAAGTTCTACATTTACAAAAGCAATTTTTTCAAGGCCATATTCATCTATAATTGCTTGTAGTTTTTTTAAATCCATGTTTCCTTTAAAAGGGTGCAAATTCTGCGGATCATGTGCCTCATCGATTATTGCATCAAGCATAGTCCCTCCAGCTAATTCTACATGTGCTTTTGAGGTTGTGAAATACATATTTCTTACAACTACTTGTCCCGGTTTTGTAAGATGACCATACATTAAATGTTCTGCTCCACGACCTTGATGAGTAGGAACCATATATTCATACCCTAGTACATTTTGTACTGCTTTTTCAAGGTTATAAAAACTCCGAGCGCCAGCATAAGCCTCATCTCCTAACATCATTGCTGACCACTGAGCATCTGACATGGCAGATGTTCCAGAATCAGTGAGAAGATCAATATAAACATCTTCAGACTTTAAAAGAAATGTATTATAACCTGCTTCTCTTATAGCTTCAGTTCTTCTTTTTTGATCGGGCATATTAACATGCTCAATCATTTTAATCTTAAAAGGTTCGGGAGGACCATTCATTTTTGAATTCACGTGATTATTTGATTAAATATAAATGAATAATGATTGGTAATTTGAAAAACTTTTCGAAGATTCTTACCCATAGTTATCCCCTTAATAAGGATGCTCTTTTAAAATCTTAGAATTGCATGATATTATTGTTTTATTATAAGATATAGCACTTTACCTTAAATAAAAGGTATAATAAAGTAAAAGTCTTAATGATATATCATAATTTTGAAATTATTTTATCATTCAAATTTGAGGAAATATATTTATTGTGATACATTCAAAATTATATTAATAATAATTTTAGAATAAGGATTAAAACTAAAAAAGGGGAAAAAAAATTGATTGGAATAAAATCATATGGAGTCTATTTGCCTCGATATTTATTACCACGGGAATTAATAGGTAAGGCTTGGGAATTCCCAATAGTACCTGGCACTAAATCAATTGCTATGGCAGATGAAGATAGCCTTACAATGGGAGTAGAAGCGGGTTTGGACGCCTTGAGTGGCTTTGATCCTAAGACCATTGATGGATTGTTTTTTGCGACGACAACTCAAGTATATACAGAAAAGGATTCTGCTTCCTTAATTGCTACGGTATTAGATATGAGAGAAGATATTATTACTGCAGATTTTACTGATTCTTTAAAAGCTGGCACGACAGCAGTAGCAAGAGCAGTTGATACAATAAAAGCCAATAAAGATATTAAAAGCATTCTTGTAGTTGTAGCAGATACGAGAGCTCCAGAACCTTCAACAATGTGGGAATATGGATTTGCTGATGGTGCTGCTGCTTTACTTATAGCAGAAGAGGATAATCTACCTTTATCTATAGACGATTATTATTCCGTATCTGCCAATGTTACTGGACCTTGGAAAAGGACAGGCAAGGATAATTTTATACGAACTTTTGAAGTGAAAATGGATACAAAATTCTATTTTGAGTGTATTACTAAAGCAATGGCTGAATTATTAAAAAAAAATAATTTAAAACCCGAAGATATCGATGCTGCTGCATATTATTACAATAATCCTAGATTACATGGTAAAGTCTCAAAAATAATGAAGTTCGCTGGAGGAGTTGCCCAAAATAGTGTATTTTTTCAACTTGGTGATTTAGGAACACCAATGCCGTTTATCCTTTTAATTGGAGCTTTAAGAAGGCCAAAACCAGATGCACGGATAATTATGGCAGGATTTGGAGATGGGGCGGATGCTATCTTAATAAAGGTTCATGATAGAGACGCTCTGAGAAAATTAGGAAAATCTCGAATGGGTCTTGTTACAAATCAAAAATCTATGATATCGCTAAAAAATTACAATAAATTTCTTGAATTTAAAGAGTATCTTGAAAAGGATAGATATAAGAGAAAGAGCTCACCTGTGACAATCTGGCGTGATGCTGCTTCTATTTACAAGTGGTACGGTGTTAAATGTAAGAATTGCGGAACGATTCAATATCCAGATATGTTAAGGTCATGTTATGTTTGTAGAGCAGACGATCAACTGGAACGAGTGAAACTTTCATTAAAAGGCACAATTTTTACATTCACTTTAGATCATTTAGTAGGTGGCACATATTTAGATATACCAGTACCTCGATGTGTAATTGATCTCGATGGCGGTGGAAGGGTTCTACTAAACATGACAGAGATTGAAAAGCCAGAAGAAAATGTCAAAATAGGTATGAGAGTAGAACTAACCTTCAGAAAAGAGCATGAAGGTGCTGAATTTAAAAATTATTATTGGAAATGTCGTCCTGAAAGGGGGAGACCATAAAGGAGGTTGATAAAAAATGGGAAGAAAGGGAATAAAAGATAAGGTAGCTATAATTGGTTGTGATATGACGAAATATGGGGAGTTATGGGATAAAAATCAATATGATCTTTTATTTGAAGCAGTCAGAGGCGCAATTAAGGATGCTGGTATCGTAAAAGATGATATTGATGCTACATGGGTTGGTATGTTTTATTATTTCACTGGACTTTCTGGAGCAGTAACAGAAGATATTTTACGATTAGATGGAAAACCGGCTACTCGAGTTGAAAATTTTTGTGCTAGTGGAATGGATGCGTTCAGAAATGCCTCATTTGCAGTTGCTTCTGGAGCTTATGATATTGTACTTGCATGTGGAGTAGAAAAATTAATGGATGAGGGAGGTAGTGGACTTCCAGGTTTCACAATTTTTGGGCATCCTTTATATCCGACTCCATCTGCACCAGCAATGTTTTCTATGGCTGCTACAAGATGTTTTCATGAATATGGATGGACAAAAGAAGATCTTGCACGAGTAGCTGTAAAGAATCATGATAATGGAGCAGAACACCCAAAAGCACACTTCAGAAGTAGGATTAGTATTGAACAGGCTATGAAAGCACCTATGATTGCAGATCCACTTGGACGCTTTGATTGTTGTGCTATGAGTGACGGCGCTGCGGCTCTTATATTAACAAGACCAGAATTAGCTGAAAGCTATGCTCATGCAAATGATTATATTCTAGTTAAGGCAAATGCAATCTCATGCAGAACCAATTTTCCATGGTACATTCCTCCAAATGGTCCTGGAGCAGATTTCACTAGTTTCCCAGCGACCGTGAAAGCAGCAGAATATGCATATAAGGAAGCTGGTATTACTGATCCTCGAAAAGAGATTGATGCTGCTGAAGTACATGATTGTTTTACGATAACTGAGTTAATTAACTGTCAGGATTTAAAATTTTGTGATCGTGGGAAAGCTGCTGAAGAATTAAAGAATGGAACCTTCAATTGGGATGGTGAGACTGCAGTAAATCCATCAGGTGGATTAAAATCATTTGGCCATCCAATAGGATCAACCGGTTGTCGAATGTTAACTGAAATAACAAAACAACTACAAAGTCGCGCGGAAGGGAGACAAGTTCCTAATGCCAAGATAGGTTTATGTCATAATCTTGGTGGGGCGTTTAGCGTTTGTTCTACAACAGTTTTAAGTCAAAGAGATTAAAATAAAAAAAACTTTTTTTTATTATTTTTTTAAGAATTATTTACTCAATCCCAATTCGTTTGGTTACCTTTACTAAGAGGAAGATAACAAACGCTACAATTATGAAGGTGATTAATTCACTAATAAATAAAGTAGCGTTAAAAAATAATGGATATGATGCGGGATCTGCATTAACTGTTGATTCTTTTAAAAAACCAATTAGTAAGAAAAGATTATTGAGAATTGGTGAGATAAATGCTTGTACTATGGCAGAGACGAGTCGGCCAAGGTAAAGAGCCATGATGAATGCAACGGCAAGTCCCATTACTTTATATTTCTTGATAAATTCTTTGAATTCCTGAAGTAAATTTTTTGGAGGCGGAGGTGGTGGTGGAGGACTGAGAACTTCTCGAATTTTTTTTAATTCTTCTAACATCTCATTTTCTTTTGACATAATATTTTACACCTTATTTTTAATTATTAAGAAAAGTTTTTTTAAAGTATAAAGTAAGTTATGACTTTTTCAATATTATTTAAGACTTATCTCTAGATTTTAAAAAATAGATTTAAATAGATTCTTTTAAAAGAACAAATCCATGATGTCGTATAATTCTATTAATTTTTCTACAGTAAGGTTTGCTTCTGCTTTTAAATCATCTAATGTTTTACTTAAAAGAGGCTTTTGTTCTTTCCAGAATAAGATATAAATAAGTCCCATATACTTTCCATATACTAGAATCCCTCCCTCAAAACTAGAATTTCTATCAACTCCAATTGTTCCAAATGTATTATCTTCCTCATATTCAGTTAAAAAATCGATCAATAAATTGTAAAATTTTGAACTCATGAATCCTCTATCGGAAACACTGGCGACTTTGTGTTCAAATCCTCTTCCTGCTTTTCGAGGTACTTTTAGATGATAAAATCTTATATCATCCTTAAGTTCATTAATTCTATTTCGCGCATTTTCAAGTAATTGCTCATTAAGTGAGAGTTCCTCCTCATCCTCAACATTATCTATCTTTTGTGAACCTCTATGCTTCCCATTGTTGTCTATAAAAGCGATGAAAGGCGGGCAAATACCATTATCAGAATGATTTTTTATTAAAACTGTGAAAAGACCACTCTTTTTTTGAATTTCTACTTGTTTTCTAAAACTTTCTTTACAATAGGGACAGATCATATTTATTAATTTTGCATCTTCGGTGCTATTCATGGCTCCTCAAAACGATAATTAATTGAGAATTTTTAAATTTTAGTAAATAGAAAAGAAGAATCAACAGTTTAATCAAAATATAACTGTGATTTCATTTTCAGATTTTTTTCAATTATATTAAATAAAAATTATTAAAAAATTATTTAATTTTAAATTAATTTCATATAATTATGAGTAATACTTCTTTCAATAAATTCCAAGGAGACGTAAAAACTGAAAAAGTTAAATACCTAGCAGATCCACAACTTAGAAATATTGTGAATGTGGCAATAGCGCTTGGTAGACCCCTACTAGTTAAAGGAGAACCAGGAACAGGAAAAACAATGCTTGCTCATGCAATAGCAGAGAGTTTAGGAAAAAATTTGATTATTTGGAATATTAAAAGTACAACCGAAGCTATTGATGGTTGTTATATGTATGATACTGTTCAAAGATTAAATGATAGCAGATTTGGTTCTGAAGATCGAGATGTTAATAATATACATGACTATTTAACCCTCGGACCATTGGGAGAAGCGTTTGCTTCTGATGAACAAGTAGTTATCTTACTTGATGAGATTGACAAGGCTGATATCGAGTTTCCAAATGATTTATTACAAGAATTAGATGTTATGGAATTTTATATTAAGGAAACAAAAGAATTTGTGAAAGCGAAGACTAGACCAATTGTAATAATTACTTCAAATAATGAAAAAGAACTTCCTGATGCATTTTTAAGAAGGTGTGTATTTCATTGGATCGAATTTCCATCTAAAGAATTTATGGCTCAAATATGTAAATTGCATTATCCTGATTTAAAACAAAACCTATTAGATCAATGTTTGCAGCACTTTTATGCATTAAGAGCTATTACGAAATTAAGAAAAATGCCTTCAACTTCTGAATTGCTTGATTGGATAGGAGTTCTATTGAAAAGCGGTATTTCAATGGAAGAATTGAAAAAAGAAATTCCATTTTTAGGTGTTTTAATTAAAAAGGAAAAAGATTTTGAAATTGTCTTGGATAAAATCAAATTTCCAACTTAAAATATGCTAAAAATTCTTATTTTTATATTGTTAAAGAAAAAAGAAAAAAAATAATTATTATTTATTCTCTTTTAAACATTACTTTTACATCTTTTTCGCATAAGAATAAAGCAATTGCTAATGGAAAGCCAAAAATTATGAAATATAAAGATGTAGTAATTGTAATATATCTAAATATCTCAACTTTAAAGAAAAGACCGATAGAACCTACTAGCATTATTAAAGCAATTATGAAATAGATTGTTCCAAAAAGACGAATTGAATCTATTGCTTCAGAACTAGTATCTCCATATAATTCCGCAACAAAATCAGGCATAAAAACAGCAAGTGATGCATATAATGTAATAAATAGCGCAAAAAATGTTGATAGTCCCGCAACGATCGTATAAAGTTTCTTTCTAGTTATCTTTGATACATCTGGGGTTTCTACTGGATGGTCCTCGATATCTCGAGCAACATACATGAGCAAGAACAAAGGGGCAAAGATATATAATCCCATCTGAATCATTACAGCATATTCTTTTTCGCCAAAATAAGTCAATGGCGAAAGCAGCATTGAGAGGATTGCTAACACGGTAGCAATTAAAAAAAGTTTGAGTGTATCTTTATATCCCTTTCTAAGAAAGTAAATTGAAAGAATAAATGTACTAATAACAATAACATCTCCAATAAACATTAAAGGGCTAACAGTATGTAAAAGATCTCCACTTAAATCAAAAAATACATCTGGGTCAATGTGTATGTCGAAATATGCGCTGGACCATAATTCCATGTAATAATCTGGATGAAAGAATTGATCGATAAAAAAGTGAGATAAACATCCTGCAATGATTAAGCAAAAAGCATTTTTCCAACTAACCTCACTCATTCCACCATCTTCAAGCTTTAAAGGAAAGCCTTTATCGGCTTTCACAATTGAAAACCTAGAGGCATATGACATTACTAATGCATAGGGGAGTGCAATTATAATATATGATATAATTCCATGGAAAGGTAAATAACCAAAAAAAAGATTGAACATATCTGGACCGTAGAGATTGTTTAAAAGGAAAATAAATGCAACTTTATAATTGAATTTGTCTTTTGTATAATACATTAAAGGTATTAACAAGCAAAATCCATAAAAAACATGTCCGAATGTTGGCATTTTTTCATCTGAATTTATTTAATTTTACTAAAATAATTAAAAATTTATTTATTCATATTTTGGGCTTGTTAAATAAAAAGATTACGTTTTCAAAATTGTAATGAACTCAAACGATGTAATCAAGATATTAAAACAGAAGAAGAAAGACTTGTGAATTTTAAAAATAGTTTAAATCATAACTATACATAAATTTTAAAATTAGAAATTTAGAATTAAAAGGATTATTTTTATGTATAGAGGTAGTAATATAGATTTTGAATATAAATATCGTGCCATTTCTGTTGATCATCTCAAGGAACTACAAGAAGATATTGATAAATTGCGAAGAGAAGGAAAACTGAGTGATAATGAAGTCTATAGGGGTTATATTGATACAAAAAAATTTGAAATCCCTGATACGTTTCCTACTGCTAAATCGATAATAATTATTGCAATATACAGTAAATTAGGATTAGTGAATTTTCATTTAGATGGCAAAAATCATGAAGTTATAATACCACCAAATTATTATGATGATGGAACTACACTAGAAGACTTTAAGAATTTAATATTGAATGATATTATAAAGGAACCAGGATTTCAAGCTGAATTTACAACTAAACTTCACGTGAAATTATTAGCAGTTAGAAGCGGTCTTGGAAAATATGGCAGGAATAACATTTGTTATGTTGATGAATGGGGTAGTATGATAAATTTATTTGCCTTTTTTACAGATTATCAATTTGAAGAAGATCATTGGATGGATATACAAATGATGGATAAATGTAAAAATTGTACGTTTTGCATAACAAATTGTCCTACTAATGCCATCCCATCACCCTCAGATGAGAATTTCGTAATTAATGCCGGAAGATGCATTTCTGTGTATAACGAAATTCCAGGTATTATCCCAAATTGGATAAATCAAAATGCTCATAATGCATTAATTGGATGTATGAGATGTCAAAAACAATGTCCGGGTAATCGCGATGTAATTACAATAACAACGAGATTAGAGGATATTTCCGAAGAGGAAACTAAAATGATATTAGATGGAATTACCAATGAAGAATTAATAAATTCTTTATCTAAAAAGCTCAAAATATTCGTTCCAGCTAATGCAAATAGAATAATTCCTGTTATTAAAAGAAATTTAAAACTATTAATAAAGCAAAATCATTAGAAAATAGATTTTAAACTTACTTTTTCGATTATATCTTTTTTAATGTTATGGTAATTCTAACTTCAATTTAATTTTAAAAAAATAAAGGAAAAAAATTAGAAAGTTATTTCTTTAATTTTGCAAAGCAATCATCGCAAAAAAAAATTCTTCGCATTTTGGAAGTATTCCAAACCATATGACCTTTCTTATATTTAATTTCACATCCCCAACACATCTTAAATAACTTGGTATCAACAAGATATTCATCCTTTATATTGAAATTATCATCTTTTATTATTTGTTTATAACTCTTCATTTTCTCTATGTTCTCATTTGATTAATAATTCTGAATAATTATCCATTACTATTTATTATGTTATAGATATTGATATTGAATTTAAGTATTATGAATGATCATTCAAAATATATATATATCATGAATAATTTTTTATAAAATAATATAAAAATTTTGAAAATAATAAGAGTGAGAACAATGAATAGAATAATTGGAATTCCTTCTGATGGTACAGAATTATCAGATAATATATCACCTCATTTTGGTCATTGTAGATACTTCATTGGAGTTGAACTTTATAATGGCAATCAATTTAAAAAGATATTTACATTACCGAATGAAGATCATATAGGGTGCATGGAACCTGTTATGAATATGAAAGAAAGAAATGTAACGGATATGATTCTAACAGGCATAGGAATGCGTCCATTTATGGGTTTTCAACAGGTTAATATAAACTTACATCAAGGTGTAAATACAAGCATTAAAGAAAATATAATATTATTTATTGAGAAAAAGTTAAGATCATTGGTTGATCCGAGCTGTGAAAATCACTCTAATCATGCTCACACTCTTTAAAATAAAATAATATAAAAAAATAAATTTAGGTTAGATGAGATTAAATGCCTAGTTTTAAAGAAACGTATGAAGCCATCAAGAAAGACTGGAAAGCTGGTGAAAAAAATTTCAATATAGAATGTGAAATGCTTTCCGAAGGGATGCAAGTTAAATGTATTATGGGTAATCCAGGAGGAGACCCTTTTGAACTCCTTATTGATGCCCCTGGGGGATTGGATGGAACAAATAAAGGACCCTCTCCTTTACTAGTGATACTATCCTCAATCGGAGCTTGTATTATTGCTGTTACTAAATTTTGGGCCAAAATAATGGAGATAAAAATTAAAGAATTGAAAGTTTTCTCACGTGGACACATAAATTTAGGAGCAATTTTTGGTATTAATGATAACAAGTTAGCTGGTTACGATAATCTTGAACCTGTTATAAGAATAAAAGCCGATGCTCCAGAAGAAAAAATAAACCAATTAATGGATAAAGTGTTTACCCATTGTCCTGTTATTACTAACTTCGGTGGAGCTTCTAAAATTACCCCAAAAGTACAAATTCGAAAGTAAAAACTTATTAAATCTTTTTTTTTGTATCTTAATTATCACTTTCGAGTGAACTTGAAGTTCAATAAGATTTATTGATCATGAAAATGATGATGTTTATGAGCGTCATCTGCATCTGTATGAATCTTCTCAACTCCATACCCTTTACCTCCACCAGGTGTACAGAGGCTTTCTCCTCCCTCAAGAGTTCCATCTAATATCTTTTTGATGACATCATCAATTTTACCAGTAATTCCCATAATTACTTCAATTCCATATTGTGTGAAAAATTCTATTGCTCTTCGCCCCATACCTCCTGCAATCATCCATTTTGCTCCTTGTTCATTTATAAATTTAGGTATACTCCCTACTTCATGTCCAGGATTTTTAAGTATTTTTTTTTCCAATACTTTATTATTTTCAATTGTAATAAATGTAAACTCTGGAGATCGACCAAAGTGAGGATAGACTTTTCCTGAATCTGAACTAATTGCAACTTTCAATTTTTATTCACCTAGACATCATAAGATTCTATAAAATTTAAATGTATTGAATAATTATTCAAAATACATTTTTTATGAATTATTAATTTATTTATCTAAAAAACCTTTTATAATGAATTTGAATATTTAATAATTAAAATTTAAAAAAGAAATGATTTTTTGGTGATTCAATATAGGAAGAAGAAGAGGTCGAAGATGGGTATACCATACACCAAAAAATCTCTATTTTGCACATCAACCTCCCACGGCTGAAGACACCGTTATTTTAACAATAGCAGAATTTGAGGCTATGCGACTTAAGCATTATATTGGTTTAAATCAAAAAGATGCAGCTGAAAAAATGGGAATTAGTCAACCAACATTCTCTAGAATCCTTGAAGAGGCACATCGAAAAAATACAGTAGCTTTAATTGAGGGTAAGCCAATTAGAGTATATGGAGGTGATGTAGATTATAGAAGAAGTTTTGTGGGATATGGATGTCAAGATTGTAATCATGAATGGGAAGATCCTACTGCATCAAAAGAAAAAAAGGTGAATTGTATTAAATGCAATTCTAATAACGTTTATCATCTTATTAAAGAATTTATTTAAGTCCTTTTTTTAAATTTAAAGATCAAATTAAAGAATTATTCCATAAATTAAGTTTTAAATTTTCGTAAATTTTATTAATAGCTAAACTTGCTTTTGAATTTGGATCAAAATCTACAACAGGTTTAGCAAAAGACATAGCTTCTGGGATAGCTAGATTGAAAGGAATTCTCCCTAATATATTATATCCTGTTTCATTAATATATTGCTTAAAATCTTTCTGAAAAGGACTTTTTAAATCTGATTTATTTATTATCAATCCAAATAGGATATTAAATTGTTGAATTACTTCTATTATACGTATTAAATCATGTAAACCAGATGGAGTAGGTTCACTAATAGTAATTACATAATCTAAATTCGAGATAGTTGCAATTACAGGACATCCAATTCCTGGAGGTCCATCAATCAATATTAAATTACTTTTGTCAAATTCCATAATATTGGTTAAATAATCTTTAACATCTGATACTAACTTTCCAGATGTTGTGCTTCCTAATTGCGTTTTTCCATAAATTAAAGGAAATCCCATAATATTATTGTATGAAATAATTTCTCCACTCTTTACGGGATGTATTTCAAATGCGTGTTCTGGGCATAAAACCTTACAAGCTCCACAACCTTCACATTTTAAGAAATCAATTGTGGGAATTGAATTTTGGCTATTCCATTTTAATGCATTAAATTCACAGAAATGATCATCAACACATTGCTTACAATTAATACATTGATCTTCTATAAACTCCGCTTTTCTTGTTGTAAATGTATCTTCTTTTTTTATTGTAGAATCATCTTTAGGAGGAAGAATAATTGCTAAATTTGGAGCATCAACATCGCAATCCATTACGATAACTTGTGTCGTTAAATCTTTATAAGCAAGACTCGCCAATGATGCCGTTAATGTGGTTTTACCCACTCCCCCTTTGCCCGAAACAACACCTACTATTTTTCTTTTCATATATTTATACTCTTTTTATATGTCATTGAGTTATTTTTATCCATTTTTTTAAATTTTCATAAATTGTTGTGAACGCTCTATAACCCGCACCCTCTTTATTATATACACTGTTCTTATCCATGATTGGAGTCCCTAAGCAGTAAGAATCTACAATATCAGAATCTAACGGGATATCACCTAAAATTTTTATATTTTCTTCCTCTAGTTCCTTTAAAAATTGTTGTCTAAAACCTAATAATGAAGATCTATTTACTATCACTTGAGAATCTTTCCCTAACAACTTAATCAAATCCATTATTCTAATTAAATCCAATTTACCGAATTTAGTTGGTTCAGTAATGGGAATTGCTACATCTGCTGCATCAATTAAAAGTTCCACATCACAATGTGCACCTGGAGCAGTATCTAAGATAATAATTTCAAAGTTTTCCAGATTATTTTCTTGAATCTTTTTGAGATTATCAAGAAGAGCATCAACAATTGTAGCTGATCTAGCTTCTGAAGGCTTTAATTCTCCAAGTATTAGTGATAATCCATTAATTTCTGTAGTGAATGTCCAACCAATCATTTTTGTATCCGCTTCAATTGCTTTTTCGGGACAAATCTTATAGCATAGTCGACAACCCGAGCAAACTGTTAATATAGGAATAGGAAATGCTTCTTTTACATGTAAAATCGCATTAGATAAACAATTTTGAGCACAAATACCACACTTAGTACATTTATTTTCAAAGATTTTTGGTTTGAAAAATGAGACTTCTTGTTTATTTTCTAATTTTCCATTTAAAAGTAAATAAGTATTAGGATTTTCTACATCTCCATCAATAAGTAGCACTTTATACCCGTCATTTTTAAACATAACTGCAATATTGACAGCACAGAGAGTTTTTCCTGTTCCACCTTTTCCACCGGTAATGCAAATTATGTGAGGTTTTCTCTTACTCATGAGATTTAAATTAATTTACTATCTATTTTTTTAAGGATGATTAAATCCTCCTCTCCCCCGACCACCACCCATTCCATAATGTGAAGCCACACTTGAGTTAGACATCTCTTCTAATTTACCTTCAATAAAAAGATCTAATACTTCTTTTACTGTTATTTGTTTATCTGGTGCGTGAAAAAGTTTTATATTCAAAGCTTTAAGTCCATTAGCCGCATTAGGTCCTAGAAACCCTAAAATTGCAACTTCTGCATTATTATTACCAATTATTTGAGTTGCTTGCACACCAGCTCCACCCATAGCACTAGTTGCATGGTTTGGGACTGTTTTTACTGCAGTTATCTCCTTATTATCTATTTCGACAAATGTAAAACTAGGACATCTTCCAAATCGTGGACTTAAGAAATCATTTAAACCACCTTTTCCCATTGAAGGAATTGCTACAATAACCATATTTTTTAACATTACTTTTTTTAATTATCAATTCGTAAGTTTTTATAATGAATAATTATTCATTATCATAATTAGTAAACATTTAGTAACTTTATAAATTTAACCAATAAAAATTAAGAGGTAGAAAAATATTAGCGAAGAGATTCCAGATATAGATTTAAAGGAGACAATTCAGCAAGAAAAGGAAAAGCAGATGGATAAATTAATGATCGACATTAAAGAGAATATGAAACATATCAAATACAAAATCGTTGTTATATCGGGTAAGGGAGGCGTAGGAAAAACAACAGTTGCAGTTAATCTTGCAATGAGTTTAGTTAGTTTTGGCTTAAGAGTAGGAATTCTAGATGTTGATATAACAGGACCAAACGTTCTTAAAATGCTAGGAGTAAATCCAGAATTAAAACCGCGAGTTGATCCTGGGGCTAAAAAATTTTATCCCGTTAATGGACCTTTAAATCTCAAAGTAATGAGTATGGCATTTCTTATTGAGAGTTCAGACTCACCCGTTATTTGGAGGGGTCCGATGAAAATGAGTGCAGTAAGACAATTTTTAGGTGAGGCCATTTGGGGTGAATTAGATTATTTAATATGCGATTTACCTCCGGGCACGAGTGATGAGACTTTAGATATTTTGCAGCTTATACCAGATGAAAATGTAGTTATAGTTACAACCCCTCAGGAAGTGGCTTTAATGGATGCTCGGAAAACTATAAAAATGGCTCAAATAATGGAAAGAAAAATTTTAGGAATTATAGAAAATCAATCAGGTTTTAATTGTCCCAATTGTGGAGTATATATTGATCTTTATCCTCCAGGCGGAGCAGAAAAAGCAGCTCAGGATTTCGTTGTTCAATTATTAGGTAAAATACCTTTTGAGATAGAAGTAGGTCAACAAGGAGATAAAGGATTACCCTTTGTATTAAAGTATCCTGATAGTAAGTCAACTAAAGCTTTTAGAGAAACAGTTAAGAAGATTCGAGGGTTTTTGGAAAAATAAATCTAAATTTTTTGAATTACCTTATCAAAAATCTTATCAAATTTATAAAAGATGCCTGACGATAATTTAGAAAAATGGGTAGAGGAAATTCAGAAAGAAATTATTGAAGAGGAAATTAAGAGATATAATAAATATATTGTAGAACTACTTCAAAATCCAAAAAATTGGGGCAAATTAAAAGATGAAGAAATAAGTGCATGGCACGCTTATGAAGGACCTTGTGGTGATACCATGCAATTCTTTCTAAAGATCAGAGAGGGTATAATTGAAAAAGCAAATTTTATTACTGATGGATGTGGTGCTACAGTAGCAGCAGGAAGTCAAACTACAATGTTGATTGAAGGGCAAACATTAGAATATGCTGAAAATTTACAACCAATTGACATTGAGAATGCTTTAGGAGGTTTACCTGAAGATCATAGACATTGTGCTGAATTAGCAGTAAGAACAATAAAACGTGTAATTGAAGAATACAAGATGAAAAATACTTTTTAAAGTTATAAATAAAAATGTTAATTCTTTTAATATTCAAGAAGGAGCTCTTTTAAAGCATGAGATACTTCTGGAGTTAAATGATGCTCTATTTCACAAGATAGTTTTTTTACCAAATTATTATTTTCTAATTTTAAAACATTCCTAAAAAAATCACATAGATTCTTATAGCTCCTAAATATATCTTGAGCTATTTTTTTTCCTTTTTTAGTTAAACGTAAAGATTTTCTTGGTTTCCAGTCTATTAATTCTTCTGCTTTTAATTTATATAACATATTGGTTACTGAAGGTGGTTTAACTTGTAAGAAATCTGAAATCCCAGAATTGGATACCCATCCACCTTTGTTTGTTTTTGAAATTAAATATATTGCTTTTAAATAATTTTCATAACTTTCATGAACTTTCCACATTTAGATATCTACCTTTCAAAAATTAAAAAAAAATAAAAAAAATTATTCTTCTTTTTCTAATTCACCAATTCTTTTAGATATATCTTCTAATGCGTTCTTGATGCCATTCATTTCTGATTCCAAATAACTTTTCTCTTCCTTTAGCATTGATAATTGGCTTTCTGATGTAATTTGTGGTGCAATTCCAAGAGTATAGGGGGTATAAACGGGAATTGAATAGCCCCAACCCCAACCTTTACCATATCCTATCCCTCTACCGCGCCACCAACCTCTACCGCGTCCCCAACCACATCCAAATTCCCATCCAGGACCTTTTGTAAATCCTGGCGTATCATAACCTGCGCAATATCCTAAAGCTCTACCTGTCATTGGTCCTAATCCTCCTGGTCCAGTTCTGTCTCCACTTGGCATATTTTATTACCTTCAATATTTTTTTTCTGAATAATTATTCATTATTACTTTCTATTATATTAATATCAAACTAACTATTTAAGTATTGTGAATATATATTCATAAAAACCAAAATTTTTTTAAAAAATTATATATCTAATAAGAATTCAATAACTCACATATATCATATTAGAAGAATTTGAAAACCAAAGTTGGATTATTGATAATTAAAATAATAATATTATTTTATAGTGATGTTAAATATCATTAATTCAATAACGATGATAAAAATGTGCAAGAAAAAGCTTTTTATTTTAGGTATAACTAATAAGTTTAAATAGAATTAAATATATATTTTAATTGAGAAAAAAGTTTTTTCTCATAAAATTTTTTCAAGGTACCCATGTCTGAAAATTTAATCCAAAAGAGAAAAAAAGTCTCACCGTTAATAACAAATTTGGTTGACTGCCCAATAGGAGAAGAGCTTAAGGTATTGAGAGTGCGTGCCGGTTATCATGCTAAGAGAAGACTTGCAAATTTAGGGATTATTCCTGGGGTTAATATAATAAAAAAACAAGCAGCTCCTTTTCGAGGTCCGGTTGAAATTATAGTGAAAGGATCTTTATTAGTTATTGGTAGAGGTTTAGCAGCAAGGATAATTGTATTAATTGAAAAATCTGAATAATTATTCTAAAATTGTTTAATATTTTTTTTGTTAAATAAAATTTGATTTTTGGAAAATATATATGAAGAGTAAAAAATTTAAGAGTAAGCTAGATGGGAGAGACAAAAAAAGTATAGGAATTATCAATATAGCTTTAGCTGGTAATGCAAATGTTGGTAAATCAGTGATTTTCAATCAACTTACTGGTCTTTCTCAAACTATAGGGAATTGGCCTGGAAAAACCGTAGAAAAGATGGAAGGACATCTAAACTTTTTAGGGTATCGATTCAATATTATCGATTTACCTGGAATTTATTCCTTATCAACTTATTCTCTAGAAGAAATAATTAGCAGAGAGCATTTAGTTTCTGAAGATGTTGATGTTATTATAAATGTAATTGATGCTATAAATCTTGAACGTAATTTATTCTTTACTTTTCAATTATTAGAACTTAAAATTCCAATGATATTAGCTATTAATCAGATGGATATTTTAAGAAAAAGAAATTTAAAGTTAGATTTTGAAAAGTTAGAAGAATTTTTTAAATTACCAGTTATTCCAGTTATAGCTGTGCACGGTACAGGTGTTCATCAATTACTTGAAGAAGCAATAGAATTAGTAGTTTATCACAAATCAACTTCACATTATAATCAGAATGGTAAAATAATTCACGAAAAGTTATCTCATTGCAATATAACTCCAAGAGAAGAATCAACTCTCAAAAATTCTTTTCTATTTCCAGATTTATCTTCAATATTAACATATGGTAAAGAAGTTGAAAGTAAATTAAATAGCTTAATCAAAAATATTGACAAACATCCGCATTATTTTCCTAAATTCCATTATCCTTCACGTTTTTTAGCCATTAAGATTTTAGAAAATGATGAAGAAATTGAAAAAATATTCAAGATTAACCAAAATACAACATATATACTTGATTTAGCCTATAAATATCGAAATCAGCTAGAAGAATTGCAAGGAGAAGATATTAGTACAATTATTTCCTCAGAAATTTATACAAATATTCATAAAATAATTGAGCAAGTTCTTAACGTTAAATCTTATGGCAAAATAAAATTAGAATGGGCTGAAAAATTAGATCATCTAACAACTCATTCTTTTTGGGGTTATGTAATATTAGTTTTAATTCTCATCGGCATTTACTTTTTTACTTTCTTTATTGGAGATTTCCTTGGAGGCATTAATGAAAAAGTGTTTGAAAATTTAAGTAATGTTATTTATAATTTCTACTCCAAGGATGATTGGGGAGTTAAAGTATTTTGGGAAGGAGTTATGGGGGGTATCTTTGGGGCAATAGGTGGTGTTTTGGTTTATGTAGTTCCTTTCTTTTTAATCATAGAAATTTTACAGGATTCAGGTTATCTACCTCGTGCGGCATATCTAATGGATCGATTTATGCATATTATTGGTGTTCATGGAAAAACTATAATCCCTATGATATTAGGCTTTGGATGTAATGTCCCTGCTTGCACAGGATGCAGAATTATGGAAACAGAACGAGAAAAGAAAATTTCAATTGCATTAACTTCATTGATTCCATGCGCAGCAGTAATGACTGTTGTTTTAGGTTTAGTGGGGCGATATCTCGGAATAACATGGGTTCTACTATTATTTGTTATAAATTTTATAGTAATCATTTTAATTGGTAAAATATTGAATAAGATTTTACCCGGTGAATGTACTGAATTAATTATGGAGATGCATGAATATCGTGTTCCGAATTATTCTGTAATTTTTAAACAAACGTGGATGAGAACTAAAGAATTTATCTATAAAGCAATGCCTATAATAATAATATCAGGAGCCTTATTAGAGTTATTGTTTATGTTTCGATTATTGGATTCTATTAATTTTCTATTTATACCAATCACGGTTTATTGGTTGGGATTACCAGCGATAACTGGCATTTTTTTAATTTATGGAATATTAAGGAAAGAATTAACGTTAGTTCTTTTAGCATTATTAGCCAATTCCATGGGAACCACACTTTTAGGTTTATTTTCTCCTTTTCAAATGATTGTATTTTGTTTAGTAACAATGCTTTATATTCCATGCTTTGCAACGATAGTCATTATAGCAAGGGAAACAAATTGGGAGTTTGCTTTAAAAATTTCTCTCTTAGAAATAGTTATTGCTTTATTAATAGGCGGAATAATTAATTGGGGTTTTATTCTAATTACAAATGTCTAAATTTCTATCTTTTAAAACTTTATTTTGTTTTTATATCAAAACTAATTAAATAAATAATTTCTTATAAGAGAATTTTAATTTTCTCTTATTTATATTTATAATTCAGCCGAACATGATTCGGGGATAAACAAAAATAAGTATATATCATACGGTAATAATTGCCATTACCGAACTATCTTCGATAGATTTAAATAATATTGATCACATATATCATATTAGAGAAACTAAATTAATGCTAAATTGAAAAAAAAATTAAAATGAAATTTATTCAGATTGAAATAATATAAATTTTTAAATTAAAAAACGCACTTAATAGAAACGAGTTGATTAAAATAGTTACCTGTCCTAAATGTGGTGAAGAATACTCATTAGGTAGAAAAATATATCACGAATGTGAGGGATTCTCAATCGAGCATGGTGTTATTTTTAATGATGATCGACAAAATCGTCCTTGGAATTGTGATTCTTTAGATGAAACAGACAAAAGGATTTTGAATATATTACAAAAAAATGATAAAGTTTCATATCAAGAATTAGCAAATAAGCTACAATTAGCAGCTAGTACTATTCATAATAGAGTAAAAAAGCTGATTGAAGAAGAAATAATTAAAGAATTTGCAGCTATTGTAGATCCTGTGAAAATTGGTTATAACACAATAGCTCTGATAGGTTTATCTGTTGATCCATTAAAAATGAAGGATATTGCAAGCAAGATTGCCACTTTTGAAGAGACTCAACTTGTGGCGGTTTCATCTGGAGATCATGATATTATCGCCCAAATCATTGCTAAAGATGAAAAATCGCTTTGGAACTTTATAAATATAAAAATTAAGACAATAAATGGAATAAAACCTCAAATTCATGTATCAAACTTTTTAGATATATACAAATCTACAAGTTCAATAAAAATTGCTTAGCGATAAT
>JBHLLG010000052.1:0-20062 GCA_048885925.1 Candidatus Hermodarchaeota archaeon | reverse complement strand
TCACATCTATCGGGTACTACATTATCTTTTATTCCACCTTTAATTATCGTTAAGCTTTTTGTGAATTGGGTAAGAGCTTTTAAAATACTATTTAAAATTGGTTGTTCATTAATGATTTTTTCTAATATTTCTAAACTAGGAAATGCTTCACTCATTAACTTCTTTAATTCTTCTATTGACAAAGGGGGTCTAATTTTTGGAATATACTCATCTATCCTATCTAGATTATGAATTATTTCACTCATCATATAGATGGCATTTTTCCCCATGAATGGCCAAGAGGAGTGAGTAGAAATTCCATTTGTAATTAATTTTACAACTAAACGGCCTCTTTCGCCAATACTTATAACATGAGGTAATGGCTTAAGTCTGGTAGGTTCCGAGATAATAGCAAAATCAGGTTTAATTGAATTTAATATATGATCCATACACCATTTAGTGCCTTTATCACCTCCTGTTTCTTCATCAGCAACAGCATTTAAAATCAAATTACCCGATAAATGTAGCTTTAATTTTTTTAAAATTTTTAGAGCTATTATCATTGCTGCTAAACCTCCTTTCATATCAGTTGTCCCTCTTCCATAAAGATATTTTTTCCTTTTTATGGTTGCAGATAATGGAGGATATTTCCATTCTTCTTCATTTCCAGGAGGAACGACATCCATATGCCCGTTAAATAAAAGAGTTTTTCCATCGAACTTATTATTTAAATATACTATTAAATTAGCTCGATTATCACCAAAAGGAAAAATCTCAGGTTTTAAACCAGATTTTTTTAAGTACTTTTCAATGACGAAAGCTACATTTTTCTCATTTCCAGGAGGATTATAAGATTCAGTTTTTATCAATTCTTGGAAAAATGTAATATATTCACTTTTATTTTGCTCAATTTCATCTAAAATCTGATCTTCACTCATTTTTCATTTCCATTATGTTGATTCTTTATCTTGATATTAAAAAATATTCAGAATTTTATATTATTTTGTCATTTTAGATTTCTCCCTAATAAAATTAAAAAATTAAGAAATTTTTATTACTTTTAAATTATTTTATAAATAAAAAAAAGATACACGGTAATTTTTATTGATTCGACGAAAAAAAGAGATAAAAAGAGTATTTTTGGCTACACTTTTTATTATTACTATTTTCATATCAAATATACAAATTATAAATAATTTCAATATTCTTCAAGATAAAAATATAGATAATGAATATAATGAAAATTTATTTAATCAAATTCCTAAAAATTCTAATCTTAATCTGAGTACCCCTTTTACCGGCTCAGGTGTAAATCAGGATGTTCGAATTTATGTTAATAATAAATCCACAAATCTGCTAAATAATGAAGAATATTTTGAAATTCCTTCTATTACTTCAGATGATATGTATCTTGTTGAGGGAGACTTTAATTTCACATTCCAAAATAATTTTACTACAGATTATGTTATAGAAGATGATACAGCGCTATATCCAGAAAATTTTATTTACTTTAATTATGATACAGCTCAGTCAGGTATCACTTGGAATACAACCCATACATCATTAGTAAGTGGATCTTTCAATCCAGATTTGATTGATAATAGCAATTCAACCTATATGCGTTTTAATGCAATCAATGGTGTATTAAATTTTACAATTTCAGCTGATTTTACCAATACATTGTATAGCATACCAACTAAGGGAAATGTATTGTTTAATAGAACTAAAATCTTAGCTTTAATTTCTTCACTAATTTTTTCTCTTAATATGGATGCAAACTTAACTGTGAGTATAAAAGATTATTCAGATTCTACATGGAAAGAATTGATTTATAGACGTCCAATTAATAGCGGTTTAGGTATTCAACAATTAAAAGAACATTTCATTAATGAAAATTTAGATTTCATTAATATTTCAACGGATAAATGCGAAATTCGTTTTGTATTTGAGAGAGACGATAATCAACAATTTTTTGGAAATATGTACAAATATAGTTTACGTTCTACTTATGCTTTCGACATTCCAATAACAAATCAGAAATATGTGGCATTGGAGTTTGACTTAAAGGGAGAGTTATCTGCTGTTCATGGATTTTCTGTTTGGATAAGAACTTTAAATATTATAGAAGCAGCTACTACTCAACTGAATATAACTTTATATCGAGCAAATAGAACAATCGTGAGAACTGAAACGAATTTACGCACTATTCCTTTAGGTCCAGATTATAATGAACCGATAGACAACATATTGGTAGATTCTTATACTGGAGATAATTATACATATTTTGAATTTAATATCGGCAATACCAATAAATTAAACCTCTCCAATTATTTTATCGTTATTAAATCTAATAATTCTCAGGAAGTCTATAGTTTGGTAACACTACCATGGTATGATTTTGGAGATGATAAAACGGAGCATCAATTAAAAAGCACTAATAATGATGGTGTTACTTGGACAAATGCACAAAAGGTAATTACAACAAATGTTCCAGCTACTCCTTATACTTCTGGTCAATTAGATGCTAGCTTATTTACATTAAATGTGACAAGAGGATATATACCTTCTGATTTTATAATAAATAATAATAGTACTTTAAGAATCCAAGATATACCATTAGAAAATTTAGAGATAAATTCATTTCCTTATAATAATCGATGGGGTTTAGGACAATGGAATCATAACTTTACAACACCAATTGATGATGACCCTTCAAATAATTTCCGAGTGGATCTTACATGGAATAAAACTTACATTAAAGGATTTAAATTTAATGTGTCATATTCTGTGAATGCATATTGGATAGAGAATGCATCAACAACTTACAGTGTAACTTATAATACAAACCCAGAGTGGATTTTTAATTATACTAGAGATGATTCTAATCCTAACTTTATTGATTGGGATTTCTTTGAGTTTTGGTTTGTTTACTACGATTTCTTAAATGCTCAAAATTTAACGAATCCAAATAATCAAGAAATTTACTACCTTTTAAGTGAAGAATCACCTTTAGCAGATAACCCAAATAGATATAAATTAATCATACCTGAAAATTTTGGAAATATTAACGGTATATACTCGCTCAATTTAACGAGTTATAATTTCCTTCACAAGATGCATAGTTATATTAATTATAATGGAATATTATGGGAATCTAATGGTTTCATGTATGGAGATAACATTTCTATTGCTGCGGAGATACAAGATCATAATTCTAAAGCACCAACAAGTGGTGATTTGAATGCTATTCTTTTTTATCCTAATGGTACACGATATCTGGGCGCAGAGCTAAATTCTTCGGTGGGTATTGTTGATTCATCAGCACTTTTCTACGATTTTGGAAATCAAACAATTTTAAATTTAACAAATGAGCTAAAAGTTTTTGGAAAATATCAATTAGGCTTCTTTTGGTTTAATGAATCTGCAATTGGTTGTAAAAAATTAACTCTCTATATTGATTCATATGATGTAGCATTATACAATTGTGCATATGATACAAATAGAAAAACAAATGTTCTTTCTGGTCTGGTGATTAATAGAGTTTATCACAATTATACAATTTTAGTAGCCTCTATAAATGAAACTACAGGCGTTTCAATGCCAAATTTTTCTCCGATAAATAATACGAATTTAGATGAGGTCTATTCGTATAATATGGGAGGACAACAATTACAATTATTATTAACGTCATTTAAACAGAGTGAAAATATTTTAAATCCTAATGAAGTTGTCAATATTAATGTATCACTCCAAAATCTCCATCCATTTATTCCTCTCAATGTAAAAGTTGATGTGAAACTTGTTTCATATATAAATGAAGATTGGATTATAGCCCAAAATACGTCTAATTTTGATCTATTATATTTTTCAGGACATCCCGATGAAGATAATGAATTTAGTGTTGATCTTACAATTCCAAATTTAGATCCTGTTACTAAAGTATGGACGGGAGTTAATGCACCTGTTAGATTAGGAGGAGCAAAAACTATAGTTACCGTATATATCGATGATTTTATTGTAGGCGAGTTTAAAAGTACTGATTATTCGTTGTTGAGTAATGAGACCAGTAATAATTTTGAAGGATACGTGTTAGGATTAAAAGTAACTGAAGGAAAAAAAGCATTACCTCTCTATTATGATTTTTATAGAGATGAATGCATCTACTATCCTGAAAATACAACTTTTCTAGTTAATATAATCGATTCGAATTATGTGAGTAGTTATGAACCTTTTACAAATGAATTTTCCTTAAAGTTTAATAGTGAGTTTACTAATATTACAATAAATCCTAATACACCGTTAGAAGGACAAATTTTCAATATAAGTTCCTACTTAAAAACGGAATTTGGAGTGGAATTATCTGGGAGAAATGTAACGTGTCAATATTATGAAAATGATGTTTGGGTTAATATTAGTTCAAAGATTACTGATTTAAACGGGTTTACATCATTTAGAATAAACACTCGAAATATTGATTTCGAAGGAGACCTTTTAGTAAGGTTATTATGGGAGGGGGATTCTATTAATGGTGTAACAAAAGAAATTACAATCGATATTATTCAACAAGAAAATAATATCTCAATATCCATGAAATCCAATTATGCTCTAGTTTATAGAAATAAAGATGCTTCTTTTATTATCACAATTAATAATATTGGAGATTCAAATCTAAGAATAACAGATATTTCCATTGAAATTGATCAAGGCTTATCATATTCTATAGTTCAGCGTAATAATCTTCTATTAAATTTGTTACCATCAGGAGAAACTACTAATTTAATTATCGAAGTAAAAGTAAAAAATGTTAATAATTTCAATATATCTGTTTCGATAACAGCCCAAAATTTAATTACAAATGAAAATGTAACATTCTCTAAAGAAACATCATTTAATACATTTGAAAGACCTATTAGTGATTACTTCATAGAAGGCTTTATGTATTTGATGATTGGTATATTTGCGTTAACTTGGCTTGTTTCAATCATTTATGCATTGAAAACTAAGAAGAGATTAGAAACCCCAATTGAAGAGGTCAAATATAAACCAAGAAGAGGAAGGTATGTTCCTGTAGCTGAATTGAAAAAACCTGAACCAGTCAAAAAGCCGACACCAATCAAAAAGGAATCTAAAGAAATTGAAGAGAAAGATAAAATCGATTTAGACTCTCTCCTAGAAGAAAGAGGATTATCAGATAAAGAGAAAAAACCAAAGAAATAATTATTTTTCTAATCCTTATTACAAGTATCTTTAAAAAAAAGAGAAAATAAATTTATAAATTAGATATCGAAATCAAATTTCTCTTTAAAAGGCCCAAAGAACTCCTACCATCAACACCTGCTAAAGCAATTAATACAGCTTTTTCTGAACCGACTAAAACAGCATAACCTTTTTCTAGTTCAATGGTAGTAGTCTTTAAAGAACCCTTTCCAATATCTTTGCCTAAGCTGTTAGAATCCTTGATAATCGTAGCACAAGCTTTTGCAATCTTTGCATGATCCATCTCTGTAATAGTTTGTCCTACTAAAACTTGTCCACTTGCATCAGCTGCTATTAAACCTTCCGTTTCTGGCACAATATCCATGAGTTCTGCCAATTTCTGTTCAAGAACCTTTTTATCAACCATACTAATTTTCTCTTATCCTTTAATTATAATAGATTTGAAATCTGAAATTGGTAAAGAAATTTTCTTAAATAAATATATAGTTAAATATATCGTTTAAGCAATTTAAATTTATATTTTGAATAAAAAAAGGAAAAGTGAAAAAATAACAAATTATTTCAGAATTATTAAAATTAGATTCTCTTCCAAAGCGATCATAGTTTCCCTTGATTCCCCGCCTACTGATGTTTCTAAACGAATAAAATTCAGTGAACCTTCATTTAATGCATCAACGACTTGGCGTCCTTTACCGATAAGTGAAGTTACATAAGCAGCAATTTCTTCTGATAAATTAATATCCATATTAGAATCTATTGGCAAACCTGATGAGTCGCAGATGATTACACCACGAATCCCTTCTCTTTCTTCGAAGCGTCGAATTATAGCTTTTACTTCAGCTCTATTAATCAACCTTTAAAACACCTTGAGAAATATTCTAAATTTCTAAATTTTAATATTATAATAGATTTAAGGTTTTTAAAAATTTATATTAAAAAAAGTTCTTGAAATGAAATAATATTATTCATTTCACTACTCAACTCTAAAAAAAATTACATTTAAATAATTGATCACTAAATCTATAAAAAATAGTCTTTAAACATATTCTTTTTTCGTTCCTCTCCTACAGAACTAATACCCATATGACCAGGTAATATTAAAAAATTATCAGTAATGTCGGGATTATACATAATTTTATTTTTAATACTCGAAAATAATAGTCGTGAATCCCCCCCTCTAAGATCTGATCTTCCAATACTTCTATGAAATATTAAATCACCTGTAAAGACCACTCCATCGATCTTCTGACCATTATATTCTTGGGGATCTTTTGAATAGTAAGATAAAGCGCCTGGAGAATGTCCTGGAGTTTCAAGAACATTTAAAGTTATTTTGCCAATACTAATAGTATCACCCTCGGAAAGCCAACTATCTGCTTTTTTTTGAGTATAAGTTCCAGAATCAAATTCTTTCTTATTATACATTAATGGAATATCAAAATGTCGAAGTACTTTCCCTAATTTTAAAGTGTGATCATAATGTCCATGAGTCAATAACACAGCAATTGGTTTTGCATTCAATTTTTCTACGATAGTATTTATGATTATATCTGGATCTCCACCAACATCGATTATAACTACTTGATTTGTTTGAGTTGAACCAAAAATATATGAATTGGTACCAAGAGGTCCAACAATTAGTCTTCTTAAAATCAATATTAAATCCCTTCCGAAGGATAATAAGTTAAAAAAAAAATTGGTTATTATTTTTTAACCATTTTGTTGATTTCATCTAACTTATCATAAACAAGTTTTCCTTTCTCAGTAAGCTTAATGTAATTCACTTTATTTGTATTTTCGATTTCAATTAATCCTTTTTTGATTAAATCATCCTTCACTCGAAAAAATGAGTTGTAATATGAAAATTTGTTTAATTCATTATAGAAAGTATGCTTATCTGTTTTATAATCTTTTTGTTTGACGAGCACGGCCAAAGTATCTTTAAATCCTTTCTTTTTAAGCAAACCAATTAAGTCTTCAAAAATCATATTCTTTACCTAATTAAAATGTACTAAAATGTTAATAATGAAAGTTAAAACACCTTAAAAAACCTTATGAATTTAAAATATAGCTAATTAAAGTAAAATTATATTACTTGACTGATTTACTATTTACTAAAATCCATACGGATTAATACATCGTGACTTACGTACCCCTCTTCTCCTTTTCTTTTCCAATCGAACACACGGAGGGCATAACCCTAAGAACATTTCCTGCTGGTGTTCTGATATTTCAGCTCCACAATTTATACAAACTAGCATCTTTACTTGATGTGTTAATTGTGAACAAGATTGACAAAACCCAGAATATTGCTTTTGATCTTCTTCGTAAATTTCTTTTCCACAATTAGAACAAAATGGCATTTAAATCAAAAATGTTTACGATAAATTATATAATAATTAAGAAAGATTGTTTTTAAACATAAAGACATTAGAATAAATGAGACATAATATCAAGTCTAATGAAGATTTTAAAGAATAAATCTATGAGTTGCTTAAAATATTGAATGGTTAGGAGAAATCTGAATTTTGTTCATAAGAAGATCTTTAATTTGAAATTTTTTTTTAAAAAAAGATATTATATTATTTTAATTGTCTGAACATTTTTTATTACTGAATTTAATACTTTCAGGTTGTTTAATATTATTTTGTAAGGTGGGAAAGGCGTGGGAAAGATTTAAATAGAAGATATTCTATATAATTTTAGAAAAAAAATAATTTAATTTGAAAAGATTTTAGGAGTGATCTAAAAAGAGTGAACAAGGATTTAAATACGACTACTTTAGGTGTAAAACCTAAGGGACATGATGGGAAAATCAATGAAATGCCTATAGAAATTGAATTTTATAAAATTAAAGAAAAAATCCTACTTAGCTATTTTAATAGTTTAAAAGAAAAAGGCTAAATTGAGGATCCATCATTAATAATAAATGAATAAATAAATTTTTTTTATTTTTCTATATTTTTGGAAATTAGAATCTTTATGATGACTGAATCGGACATTGTTATTCTGGGGCACTTTGCAAAGGATATAATCGAAGTAGATGGAAGAAGTTATACTTCTTTAGGTGGATCTGTTTATTATGGTGGAATTGCCGGGAGTCATATGGGATTAAAGATCGCAATAATCACTAGATTAAAAAAAGAAGACTTCCCATTATTAGAAGTTTTTAAGAAAAGTGGAATAAAATATTATACTCATCCTTCTGATGAGACATCGGGCTTAAAAAATATATATTCTTTACAGAATATCGAAAATAGAGAATATGAACCATTGGGATTTGCAGGAATGTTTGATATAAAGGAAATTCCGGAAATTCATACCAAATTTTTTGTAATTGGTCCAATCATTGCTGGAGAAATCGATATAAAGCTATTGGATTATTTACACGACAAATATCCTGAAAATTTATGTTTAGATATTCAAGGATTCATAAGAGTACTTTCTGATAATAGAATCTTTTACCGAAATCTTTCAATTAAAGAGAAAAAACAAATTCTGTCAAAAATAAAAGTATTAAAAGTTGATCAGAATGAGGCAGCTGTACTCACGAATCAAAATGATATTAATCAAGCATCTGAAGAATTGAGTGAATTAGGACCAAGTGAAATTCTAATTACCCACCAAAAGGGAATAACTGTTAATGTAAACAAAGAAATTTTTACATTTCCTTGGAAAAATAAAACTTCTGCTGGTCGGACTGGAAGGGGTGATACTGCATTTATTAGTTATTTAGGATCAAGAATAAATAAGGATCCAAAAGAATCATTAAAGTTTGCTGCTGCTCTTACTTCCTTGAAATTAGAAACTCCAGGACCATTTAATTTACCATTAGATCAAGTTGAACGTTTAATCAAAGAAGAGTATTGAACTTATCATGAGGATTGGAGGAATCATTGATATTTCTACAAAGGATATTCCAAGTAGGTCAAGCATGGTTATATTTACTGCGGGTTGTAATTTTAACTGCAAATTTTGTCATAATAAATATTTATTGCAACCTAACGTTGGTAGAGAATTTAGTATAGCTGAATTGATTGATAAAATAAATACTAATTCATTAGTGAGTGGAGTAAGTATTACTGGAGGAGAACCAACAATTCAAAATGATCTACTTGATCTTTGTAAAGAGATTCAAAAATTTACTGATAAGTATCTAAGTATTGATACTAATGGATCTAACCCTAAATTATTAAAGAAATTGGTACCTTATATCAATCGTGTGGCATTAGATCTAAAAGGACCGATTATTCCAGAAAAATATGAAAAAATTATAGGAGTTCAGATAAATATTGAAACAATAATTGATACAATTGAGTTATTAAACAATCAGGAAAATTTAGATTTTGAGATTAGAACTACTTATGAGGAAAATTTATTATCTTCTCGTGATCTTCAAAAAATAATTGAGTCTCTTGAAGATCTTGGATTTAAAAGTAATTTTGTATTACAACAATGCCAGTATCGAGAGGGCGTAGATGAGAAATTTAAAGAAATCTTTTTAAAACCAGAACATGAGACCTTAATTAATCTACTTAGACCCTATCAAGGTTTAATATTGCCTTTTAATATATTTTTAAGAGATGAGGTTGTAGGATATTGTAAAATAGAGGATTTATTTAATTAATCATTTATATTTCTAAATTTTATTTTTCTAGTCTAAATTTACATGGTTATTGTTTGTATCTTAATTTATCACAATTTAAGGTAGTAATTTAGAAATCTATAAAATATTTAATTTAATTAATTATACAAATAGAAAACTAAGAATAGCAAATATTATAAAAGTGATATTTAAGATCATACTCAAAATTATGTTTTTTCTCCTTTTATATAGTTTCTTAAGATGTTCCTTTTGTCTTGATAACTCTAATTTTTCCTCATAATTAACTGGAACTTTATAATAGTCAAGAATATGGCTACCACCCCATACTATTGAATAAGGAGTTGGACGATTTTTCCCAATAAGGCTCCAAAAATAAGCTACTTCAAGGATAAGGAAAAAGATAAAAATTAAAGGGATTCCTTCATTAGTAAGGATTGAAGAAAGGAAAAAAAAGCCCATTATAAGAACTCCAAGATTATAATATATGTAAAATGGATTATTTTTAACAAAAAGGTAAGTCATAATCGAAAGAGAAAAACTTGAAACTATAATAGCAGATAATGAATATGCTATAAAACTTGGAAGTGAAAAATATGAAAATAATATGATAAAAAAATGAAAGATCGCAAAAAAAATATCAATGTAATTAATTTTTGTTTTTTTGAATTCCATCAAGTTTAACGTAGCATTCAGGAAATTTAAAGTTAATCTAGCCTAAATTTTAAAAATCGAAAATTATTAAACCTAAATATCAAATTTATATTGATAAAATGATTATAAAATCAAATGGATATATTATAGTTCTATTATCTAATGGTTTTTGTTTCTATTTTCGATTTCATCGCATAGAATACAATAACTCCACAGACTATAATGATCACTTGAATTAAAACAGTTATCCAATTAAATGTAAATAATAGAGCAATACAAATAATAGAACCTAACAACGCAGTTATAGGAAATCCTTTATAACTGGGTTTAAGAATAAATGGTCGCTCTAGCTTTGGTTTACTCTTCCGTAAAGCAATCAAACTTATATTAACCAAAAAAAAAGTTATTAGTACTCCAAAGACGGTAGCATGTGCAACTATTGAAATATCTCCAAAGAAGATTGGAATAATTGTAAAACATCCTGTTAATAAAACTGAAATAATTGGAGTTCTATATTTCTGTGAAATTTTACTTAGTCCATCAGGAAGGGCTTTATCTCTTGCCATACCATACATCATTCTGGAAGTAACAATTAACATTATGAGGACTGTATTAGCTGTAGCAAACAATGCAATTAGAGATAAAATTATTCCTCCTGCTGAACCTAAAATAGTTTCTGCCACCGCCTTTAAAGGTGCATTGGAAGCAGCAATAGTAGAATAGGGTAAAATGTTGATAACTGAAATTGCAGTAAAGCAATATAATATTGTGGTTATAGTGATTGAATAAATTATTGCCTTAGGAAGATTCTTCTGAGGTTCTTTTACTTCTTCTGCAATGTTAGCAATATCTTCAAATCCGATAAAAGCAAAAAATACCAATGCAACTGCGGAAAAAACTACTAAAAAAGATGAACCTGATGGAAGAAGGAAATAATTAGGCTTTTGATCTCCAAAAAAACCTAAAATAATAATTATAATTAAACCAGAAGCTTCAATAAGAGTAAATATTATGTTAGTTCGAGTAGATGTTTTAATACCAATTAAATTTATGACAGAAAGTAAAACTACAAGAATAATTGCTAAGAAAATGTTAAGAAGTATTGAAGAGATATTAAATAAATCAGATAGATAACCACCAAACACCAATGAAACAGTGGAAGCAGATAATATACCAGAAAAAATAATTATCCATCCTAAAATAAATGAAAGAATTCTTTTTTTAAATGCCTCTTCAGTATAAACAAACTCTGCGGCACTTTTTGGATACATAGCAGAAAGTTCAGCATATGATAATCCTGTAAATGCCCCAGTAATTGAAGCTAGTATAAAGGAAAGCCAAGAAAGATTTCCCGTTATCCCTACAACGGAGCCTATTAGCCCATAGATACCAGCACCTAAAATATTTCCTACTCCATAAATAGTAAGAGCAAATAAGGATACTCTACGTTTTAATTTTGGTTTCTTTTTAACTTCTTCCATTGTTATTCTCTTTTTTAATCAATTTTTTATATACAATAATTATCATTTCAATTTTATAAAAAATCTAGTTTTTTAGTGATGAAGCTTAATATTTTATATCTCCAAATTCCTATTGTAATGGATATTTTGGCTTTCTTTTTCCAAAGAATGCACTAGAAGCCTCATTCACGTCTTGTGAGGAGAAACATAAAACAATACAACTATTTTCAAATTGTAATATATTATCCAAACTTGGTGAATCTAAGGATAAATTAAGTGCTTCTTTAGTCATACGTAAACCTAATGGACTTTTAGTTAACAGCTCTTCTGCTAATATAAATGCTTGATCCAATAATTGTTCTTTATCTACAACTTTTAGGATAAATCCAATCTTCTCCGCCTCTTCTCCGCTTACTTCTCTTCCACTGTATAATATTTCTGTAGCTCTTGAAAGACCTATAAGTCGTGGAAAAAAATAACTACCGCCCATATCAGCACCCGTTAATCCAATATTAATGGAAGCATTTATAATTTTAAGATCTTTGCTAGCAATTCTAATATCTGCTGCCATTGCGAAGGCAAAACCGCCTCCTACTAATGACCCATGAAGCGCAGCTATAATGGGTTGTGAGATTTTTCTCATCTTCATAATAATTTGAGTTATTCGCCATTGATGATACATCTTTCTTTTTAGAGGTTCTGATATGTTTAAGTAATAAAATTTCTCATATCCTTCGGGAGTTTTTCTTGAATTCAGAATTAATCCCTCTTGTAAATCTGTTCCTGCTGAAAATGCACGACCTTCTCCTCTCAAAATTAACACTCGGCATGATAAATTCATCATTAGATGATCTAGTATTTGATGAAGTTCTTCTTCCATTTGAAACGAAATCGCATTTAGCTTTTCTGGTCTGTTTAAAGTTAGGATTCCTATGCCGTTTTCTTTTACTTCAAATTTAATGGTTTTATATTCCATCGTAATTCACAGCTTTTTAATTTTTTATAATTTGGGATAACTTGGTTTTCGTTTTTCGAAAAATGCATTTACTCCTTCTAAAAGATCGTCAGAAGTAGAACATATCATTTGTGAACGATTTTCCAATTGCATGATTGTTTCTAAGCTTGGAGAATCAAGTGATAAATTAATTGCTTCTTTTGTCATTCGGAGTCCAAGGGGACTTTTTGTAAGAAGATCTTTTGCAACTTCTATTGCTGCTTCCAATAACTTAGTTTCATCTCCTTTTATTACTTTTAGAACAAGGCCAATTCGTTCAGCTTCTTCAGCATCAACAAATCGACCTGTATATAATATTTCTGCGGCTCTTGACATACCGATCAGCCGTGGTAAATGATAAGTACTTGCTAAATCAGCACCAGAGAATCCAATATTAATAAATGAGTTTGCTAGTTTTGCATTTTCCCCTGCAATTCTTATATCCGCGGCCAAAACAAAGGTAAATCCACCCCCAGTTGCAGGGCCTTGAACAATAGCAATTATTGGCTGACTGATTTTCCTCATCTTAACAATTAAATGACTCGTTCTCCATTGACCATACATCTTAGCTTTGATTAAATCTTTATCTGGAGCTCTTATAAAGTAAAATTTCTCTTTTAACTCCTCCGGCTTTTTTTTGGATTGTAAAACCACAGATTCTCTTAGATCTAATCCAGCACAAAAAGCTCTTCCCTCAGCTTTCAAAATTAAAACTCGACAATCCAAATTTGTCATAAGATGATCCAAAATTGCATGTAAATCTTCAATCATTTGAAAATTCATAGCGTTTAATCTATCGGGACGGTTAAGTGTTAAAATCCCGATACCATCTTCTCTCAATTCAAACTTTATAGTTTCAAAATTCATTTAAAATTACACTTTGTTCATTATTTTTTAATTTTTATTATTAGAATTTCAATTATTTAATTGAATCATTAATTATAAATAGTATTTAGCTTTCAAATTATTTTAAACATGTTAATATTATAATAAGTTAGTTGATTGGCGATTGGATACTATAAATATGAGCGATAGAACTGAAAAATTAAAGAATGCATTACTTTCATGTAAGTATGAACTTTGTATTGAACGTATGAGATATTTTACTGAGATCTATAAAAAGTATCCCGAAGATCCTGAAATTATAAAAAGAGCAAAAGCAATTGCCCATACTCTTAAAAACATGAAAATTTTCATCAGAGACGATGAGCTACTTGTAGGGAACGAAACGAGTAAAAATTTGGGTGAAAAAATTAATCTTGATCTATATTCTTATGATGGAACATTAGATAATCGTAGTGCTATTAAAAAATATGAAAACAGGAAGTTACAACCTTTTTTCATGGGAGAAAATGAAATTACTGAATTATTAGATATGATTCCTTTTTGGAAAGGTAAAGCTTTGTATAGTGATATTATCTCACAAAAAATTTATGATGAAAAGTTAATTACAGGAATGGATAGAATTGGTTCAGCAGCACCTAATATTGCTATAGGAAATGGAACTAATGAAGGCCATATATGCGCTGGTTATGAAAAACTGTTAAAATTAGGGTATACAGGTATTATTAAAGAAGCGGAATCTCTTCAATCAAGATTAAAACATAATGATTTTGAATATAGAGATAAGTATAATTTCTATGAAGCTGTAAAAATTTGTTATAATGCAGCTATCCAATTTTCAAAGAGATATTCTGATCTTGCTTTTAAAATGGCTTTAAATGAAAAAAGTGAGCATAGAATGAAAGAACTTGAAATTATTGGAGAAATGATGGAAAAGTTTACTAAGGAAACTCCAAATTCATTCTATGAGGCAATTCAACTTATAAACTTCACTCAAAATATCATAAATGTAATTTACCATAGAAGTGTCGTTGCTTTAGGTAGATTAGATCAAATTCTATGGCCATATTATAAAAGAGATATAGAAAAAAATGATATTACAAAAGAATTTGCTTTAAGCTTAATTGAAGAACTAAATTTGAAGTTAACTTGGAATGTCACATTATTACCGACAGATTATACTACTATCTCAAATGCTCTTGGACTAAATACACAAACAATAACCATTTCAGGTAGAGATAAAGAAGGAAAAGATTCCACAAATGAAATTTCATATTTATTCCTTGAAGCATATAAGAATATTAAAGCAATAACTACTGATCTCTCCATAAGAATTCATAAGAATACCCCAGATAAATTCCTAAAAAAAGCAATAAAGGTCTTTCAATCTACTTCAGGAATCGCTTTTTATAATGATGATATAATTATTCCTGCCATGAAAGAAGCTGGATATAGTAAAGAGGATGCTTATAACTATGCAATAATAGGATGTGTAGAACCTACAAGTCAAGGGAATACATTTGCAGCAACAGGTCGAATATTTATTAATTTGCCTGGCGCTCTTGAGCTTACCTTAAATAATGGTTATTGCAATTTAACAAAACAGATAAGTGGATTAGAAACAGGAGATCCTATCAATTTTCTAACATATAATGATTTGTATAAGGCTTTCGTTCATCAATTGAACTATAATATTGAAAAATCTGTAAAAATAGCTAGAATTGGAGATGATGAGACATATAAGTTTTTTCCGCAACCATTTGTTTCTGCTATTATTGATGGCTGTATGGAAAAAGGGAAAGATTATACAGCAGGAGGAGCAACTTATAACTTCTCTTCTATTACAGCATATGGTTTTGCAACTTTAGTAGATTCATTATATAATATAAAAAAAGTAGTTTATGAAGAGAAATTAATGACAATGCCTGAACTAATTCAAATCTTGAATTCTAATTTCAGGGGACAAGAAGAATTTAGACAGAAATTAGTAAACAAATACAATAAATGGGGAAATGATAAAGAGGATATTGATCAACTTGCGAATGAGATATGGGATTTATTCTGTTCTGAAGTAGTCAAACATAGATGTATAAGAAATGGTCGTTATAATCCAGGTGCTTATTCCATGGGTGTACATGTTATAGAAGGATTTTTTACTAAAGCTTCTGCTGATGGAAGAAAAACAATGCAAGCATTATCAAATAGCCTTTCTCCCGTAAATAATATGGAAAAAAATGGTCTTACCGCAGCATTAAATTCAGTTGCTAAATTAGATTATAGTTTAGCCATAAATGGAGTGGCTGTAAATATAAGATTACATCCTCAAAGTCTTTCAAGTGAAGAAAATCTTGTAAAATTCAGCCATCTATTAAGAGGATTTTTTGAATCAGGAGGGATGCAAGTACAACCAACTGTGGTGTCAACAGAGACACTGAGAGATGCTCAGCAGCATCCTGAAAAATATCCCGATTTAATAGTAAAAGTTGGAGGATATAATGCTACTTTTATCGATCTTGGAACTCCAATTCAAAATGATATCATTGATAGATTAGAGTATAATCTATAACTGATTTGACAATCATATTTTAAGGTTTATTAAATATTTAGTTGTACAATATTATAGTTAAAAAATTTACAAAACTTCAATAAAAGTGAAAACTATGGTTGAAATTCAAGGTTTTTGCGATGAGCGATTTATTTCTGTAAGGGAAGCTTTCTTAAAAAATTTCGAAGAAGGATTAGAAGTTGGTGCTTCATTTGCTGTCACTTTAAATGGTCAATTCATCATTGATATGTGGGCAGGTTATGCAGATGCTGCCCATAAACGTCCATGGGAAAAAGATACTATTGTTAATGTATATTCTACAACAAAAGTAATGACATCATTATGTACGCTTATGCTTATAGATCGAGGTTTGTTAGATCTCGATGCTCCTGTCGCAAAATATTGGCCTGAATTTGCTCAAGAAGGTAAAGAGAAATTACCTGTTCGATACCTTCTTAGTCATACTTCAGGTCTCTCTGGTTTTGATAAATCACTTCCTATTAAATCTCTTTATAGGTGGGATAAAATGGTAAACATGTTAGCAGCACAGAAACCATGGTGGGAGCCTGGTACCAAAAGTGGTTATCATGCTTGGACCTTCGGTTACCTTTTAGGTGAGCTTGTTCGTCGTGTTACTGGAAAGACTCTTGGAGGCTTTTTTAAGGAAGAAATAGCAGATCCATTGAAAGCAGATTTTCATATTGGACTTCCTGAAGAATTTGATGAGAGAGTTGGTGAATTAGTACCACCAAAAATTGATATTAGCCAATTTGGAGATGTTGATCTGAATTCTATTAGCATGAGATCAATTATGAGAATTCGTCATGAAGTGGAAGATACCAAAACTCGAGGTTGGCGTGCTGCCGAGATACCTGCCTCAAACGGTCATGGTAGTGCGAGGGCCATTGCAAGAATAACAGCTGTAATAGCATGTGGAGGCATTCTTGATGACATACGTTTGCTTTCTCTAGAAACAATTGAGAAAGCTTTAGAAGAACAATCTTATGGAATAGATTTAGTCCTACTAGTACCTATGCGTTTTGGTTTAGGATTTGGCCTACAAAATAAAGAGATCCCTCTAGGTCCAAATCAACGTGTTTTATTTTGGGGAGGATGGGGCGGCTCAACTAATATAATAGATCTCGATGCTAAATTAAGTATAGCTTATGTAATGAATAAAATGACTTCTGGTCTTACGGAGGATCCACGAAGTGAACGACTCGTTGAAGCAGTGTATGATTCATTATAAAAATTAATATTTTTTCAAGAAATTATCCTGAATCACTATTTTTATGACTTAAAAAAGAGTATATTGAATAAGCAGTAAATCCACCGAAAAAAGCATTAATTATCATCCAAGGAATACCAAAATAAGCAACTCCAAGGAATGAGCCAGGATCGGTAAATGAGCCTGCACCCCATCCTGCTTTATAAAAGAAACCAATTGCTATTAATATTGTTATAAAATAAGTTAAACTCATAATAACTCCTATAAGCCCTGAAATTACTTTTTCGCTAATTGAGGTCTTTTCTTTTAGGAATTTGTATGAAATATCGGCTGAAAATCCAGTAAGTAGCCCAAAGACACAATATCCTACAACACCCCAAATACTAATTAAAACATCTAATTCAAAATAAGCTTCAACAAAAAACCCAATAACTGCATATGGAAGCCATAAGAAGAATCCCATGCCGAATCTCTTACTTTTTAAAATTGCATAAACTACAATCAGACTGCTAAAATAAGAAATCGTATAGACATAGAACATTGGCAAACCATAATAAGGTTCCAAAACACCAAATCCCTGAGTATCCGTACCTGAAAAAAAATCCCAAAAGAAAATTGAGAAATTCAGCATTATCATCAATAAAAAACTATATATTAACCAAATTTTAAGAAAATCTTTTTTAATATTCATGTTCTTCATTAAAATTTTACTGTTGATTATTTATATACGGTTCTTTAATATTTATATGAGTTATAGAGACCATTTTTTATTACACAAAGAAAATGACAGATTGTTATTACTGTAATATTAAAATAGCAGATATTCCGTATAGATGTAAATATTGCGGGATGACCTATTGTAATAAACATAGACTTCCAGAAAATCATGATTGCCTTTTTGATTTAAGAAAAAAGGGGAAATATTTTAATTCTCTAGATCAAACTAAATTACTTTACCAAGATGCTCTTGACTATTTAAGTAAAGAGTTTACAGTAGCAAAAATTTATAATTTTGTTACAACTAAATCAATGACAAAATCAGAAGCAATCGAATTATTGAGTTATTTCATAGAAAATAGTGATAATAGTGAATTGAGAAAGATAAGTATTCTGGCTTTTAAAGTATTAGAACTCAAAAGCAATAGAGCATTTAACGTTTTGGAAAATTGCTTACTTTCAGATGAAGATCCTGAAGTAAGAAAAACCGTAATCCAAATAATTGTTGATAACTTTCCAAAAAAGAGTAAGCATTTAATAAATTGGATAAGTGAGCATAATAAAGATTTTAAACATAAAAAAAGTAAAAGAGTCCATTGATTCTGGTTATTCTAATATATCTTTATTTATATTCGTTTTAGACTTATTTTCTTTATTGTTATTTACTACTAAATGAGTAATTCCCCACAGGATTAAAGTAATTATTATTCCAATTATTGAACAATAAAGAAATAAATTAGCTACTCCAAATATTTCAGCTAAAGGACCACTAAGAATAGTTCCAATAGGTGTTATAGCACTCGAGATCGCATAATCAATAGATGAAATTCTTCCCATTTTATCTAGGGGCACTCTTAATTGCATGATCGTTAAATAGATTGTATTAATAATAGGAACAATTAAACCAAACATACCAGCAGCAAAACCCATTAATAGAAACCATCCGTGAGGTGTAATTGCAATAATTAAATACGACACCATTAAAAGCAACTCTCCAATAAAGTAAATGAAAATACCATTTTTCCACCTTTTCTTAACTGAGGTGATAATCGCTCCTAAAAACATTCCCCCATTTAAAAAAGCTAAAATAAATGCTAAATCTGAGATCGTACCAGGGTGATCGAAGTAAATAAAATAAGAAAGTAAAATACTGAAGGGTCTCCATAAGAAATTAACAAACATCGCAACTAAAAGCATCATAAAAATGATTGGTATCAATTTTAGTGTGCGAAACCCTATTTTTAAATCTTCTATGAATGAAGTCTTCTTTTCTTGTATAATTTCCGTTTTAATTGAAGGTATCTTAATCAATAACAATGGAATAATGGCAATTAGAAATGTAATAGGATCAATCCAAAGTATAGTCTTTATAGGAATTAAGGACAAAAGTAAAGCAGCTACTATTGGTCCAATCATCTGAATAAAGCTGGTAAATAAAAAGTTGATTCCATTCATCCTACTTAATTTATCTTTTGGAACCATTGTAGGAACTATAGCACTTACAGTAGGAATATGAAATCCCTGGAAAGTCCCCAAAATACCATTTATTATTATTACAAAAAGTGGATTTATTAATTCTAAATTAAATAAGATAATTAGCAAAAGTGTAACAAACGCTTGTAAAGAATCTACTACTATTATTATACGTTTTCTATCGAATTTATCTGATATTACTCCACCAATTAGAAATGTAATTGTTAGAGGCAAAACGTAAAGAAAACTGGCAATTGAAAGAATTATTGGACTTCCAGTAATGATAGTTAACCACCAAACTATTACAAACTGTGTAATTGACGATCCAAGTATGGAAAATAATTGTCCC
>JBHLLG010000051.1:0-20107 GCA_048885925.1 Candidatus Hermodarchaeota archaeon | reverse complement strand
GATATGTATCTGGATAGGCATTTTCCCATATACTATTTAATATTGGATTTAATATTTTTATTAAAGGTTCAAAAGTAACAGCACATCCAATGAAATCATTCATAATATCATTTGAATCTAGTATTATTCCTAAAATTAACTGGTTATTATCACTTTTTAACACAATCAAATCTTCATTTTGAAAAGTTCTATACATTAAAGTTGAAATACTTTTAAATCTTTTAACTACACTATTGGTATGAGCTTCTGATGCGGCTATTTTAACTTTTAAATTACTCGAAATTTCTTCAAACTGCTCTACTGCCAAATGATTCTCAATGTGAGGAATTATAATTGTTAAGCTTTCTTCAGAATTCACAATAAAATTTTGAATAATTTCATTAATTTTAGTTACACTCTCTATTATCCAGATATTCTTAAATAAGTCTTTATTAATTAAGTTTAATTTTTTAAGATAATTTGCCATAACAATTTCAATGGGTTTATTCAGATGTGAAATTTCATCTACAGAATTCTGGATAATTGAGTTTAAATTATCTGCAAGGCTCATCTCAAAATTTTGAATATTAACAGAATAATTATTTTGATTTTCTTTAATTATATCATAAATTCCATTCATTTTAGCTTCAAAATTACTTAACATATTTAATAAGAGCATTTTAAAATCATTTTGATATTGGATTATTAAATCTGTTGTATTTTCCAATGGTTTTCCTGTCTCCTCAAACTCTTTCTCGATTAATTCATATAAATTATTCGTAAAATCCCCAAGAATGTCCTCAAATTTCTCTTTAAAAACTTGTTCGATAAGTGTAATAATCTCCTCTTTATGCTTTTTAAAGTCCAATGAATTAATTCCTTCAATTAGATCTTTCTTTAAAGCATTTAATATCTTATTTAAATCAGCAAATTTTGTTTGAAAGACATTAAGTATCTTTTGATGAAAATCAGACAATTTTTCCTTCACAGTATGTAATTCTTCCATTCCCCCAACGATATCTTCTACTTCTTGTTTTTGGATGATGGCATCCTCATTAATATCTTTTTTAATTTCTTCAAATGAATTTATAAGATCCTCTAAATTAATGATTGAGCTTTCTTGAAAGATTTTATTCACAGAATTAATCATTAATTCTCGAATTGAGTTTTTGATATCAGCTAAACTTGCATTAATGTTTTCATAATAATTTATAATAGGAAGGATTGGGGGTAAGGGCAAGTATTGTTCTATGTTTTGTTGTTTTTCAGTGGATTGAAGCAAGAGCAGACCTGCATTCATAAGTTCATTTAATTTTTCTTTAAATTCCTCTGGAGTTGCATTAGGTGTAATTGTATATAATTCATAATATGAAAGTGGGAATTTTCCTAAAGATTTAAGATATATCTCGATAGCTTGTTCTGAGAGTTGCATTTTTCTTAAGAAATCATCCATTCATTGTTCACCATAATATCTCGCGTGTTTTTAACTATTTTATATAAAAATATAAGCCATGTATGTTTTTATTTATAATTATTTTGTATATCAAATATAATACTTTTCTAAAAAATATTTAAGGAAGTTCTATCATTATTATCATTATAAATATTGGAGATTCTTTCCAAAATTAGGTAGAGTAATGTGACGTGAATGAATGAAGATGTTTATATTTACTTAGACTTAACTAAGGATTTATTGAGAAAAAAGGAAATTGTAAAAAATATTAGATATTATATTGAGGAGAAAAACAAAGTTAATATAAAAGGACATTATGCTCTCCTAATTTTCCAAGAAGAAGGAAATCCTATCTTTTTGACTGATAAAAAAGATTCTACAATAATCACGAACTCTATTGAAGAAAATTGGGGAAACCGCCCTAAAGGAAAAAGCTTTTTCGAAAATGGATTATTTTACATTTTTTCTTACATTGCTGAAACTGTAAGGAAAAAAGCTAAATTTAATAGAATAATTGTTATTACCGATACTCCATCAGATTTATCTGAAGAATATCAAGAAGCATTATTCAATTTAGTTTCTAAAATAAAGAATTTCCCCACATTTATAGACATTATTAGAGTATCGGAAAAAGAAAAACGATTTTACAGTGATGATGTAAAACTAAATATGCTTGCTAGTGATACGAAGGGAGGAATTTTTTACATTCAAAATAAAAAAGAATTTTCTGAAGTAATTAAGAAATTAGTTAAAAGCAAGCAATATGTGGTTACATTTGCTGATCAACCCGATCGAATTAAGATCAGTAAGGAAGATTACGCTTTTTACAATCATTTAGCAAAATCATTGATGAAATCAGAAGAGATGAGCTTTGAATGCTATTTTTGTAATGAAGAAATATGCCCAGTTTGTACTGATATCTACGATATTCCTTTAATATGTGAAGATTGCAATACAGGTTTTCATAATTGCTGTATTACAAATTATGTAATTAATAACAATATAGGTATACCCAATATTTTCCGTTGTCCAAATAGTGAATGTGACGTACTTCTTAAGATAGAGGAAGATGAAATTATAAAGGTAAGTGGAGAGGTTGAAGTAGAAAGTGTTAAGGAATATATGAAAGAGGAAATTCTTGACTATAGAACACAAGTAATTTCTAAAAAAGAAGAGCTTACTTTAGATGATACCTTAAAAAAAGAAGAATGTCCCTTAATAGATCAAAAAAGCGATTTAGAATTTGAAGAAATTAAGACCATTAGAATTGGTGGATTTTTTGGAAAAATCTATACGATAAAGAAAGAAGGTGATAAAATAGTCTATGAAAAAAGCACATCAACAACTTTTAAACCAAGCAAGAATACTCCAATAAGAGAGAAAACAAAACTACAAGAAATAAAGCTCACTCCTAAGGGAAGATCTAAAGAGAAACCAAGTTTTATTATATGTCCTCAATGCGGAACGCGTATAGATTCACAACATATGAAATGTTCTAAATGTGGTTATAAAATTTAGGTTAAGGAAAGAAATTTGTTTTATAATACTTTTATAACATAATCTTTTAATAAAAACAAGTTTAAAGAAAATTATGATAAATAAAATCAGTATTTAACATTATGCTTAAAAATATATAATACTTCTAATATTATTTTTTTAAAATTCTACGATCGAAAATAAAATGCTACCGCGAACAAATGCCATCAATTCTGAGGAATTTATTTTTTACATCGATTTAATCTCTAACTTTTTGAAGAAAAAACAGTTAACCAAAGCTATTAGTAGTTTTATCAAGGAAAAAGAAAAATTTAATGCTTTAACTTCTTATGGAGTAGTATTATTTCAAAAAGATGAAAATCCTGTTAATACCTATGATATAAAAGATATTGACGAAGTTATAAATATCATAAATGATGCTTGGGAAACACGAGAAACTGAGAAGAGTTATTTGGAAAATGGATTGTATGAAATTCTAGCATACATATTTAGGAAGAGTCGGGAGGTGCGAAAGGATTATCGAGTAATAATAATTTCAGATACCCCTAGTAAATTATCTGAAGATTATTATAATGCACTTTATGATTTACTAATTAAAGCAAAAAAATTTTCGGCATTTATTGATATTATTCGGGTTGGAGATCAGAAATTTTATGAAGATGATGTTAAACTTAAAGTTATTTCAAGTGAAACCCATGGTGGAACATTTTATTGTCCAGATGATAAACTTCTCCAGAATATTTTGGGGTCTTTAATCCAAAGTAAAAAAGAATTTAAAATTATTAAATCTGATGAATCAGAACAAATTTTAACAGAAGATAAAATTTTTTATGAAAAATTAGCAGTGGATCTAATAAGCCTTTCTCCCGAAGAACAAGAACTATGTGATATCTGTGAACAAGAGTTATGTCCAATCTGCGAAGCTCATTCTGATGAAATACATAAATGCTTCAACTGTGATACTAAATTTCATAATTGTTGTGCTGCTAAATACTCACTTGCAAGAAATATAGGTTTTAAGCATATATTTAGATGTCTTCAGTGCGAAACTCTTTTAAAATTGGATGAGGAATTCGTAAATATGATATATGAAGAAGAATTAGAAGAGGGGATACCAATAATCAATGAAGAAGATACTATTTCAGAAAAATTTACCATCGAGGAGAGTCAAGATGAAGAACTCGTGGAAGAACCAGAAATACAGGAAGAGATCGTAGAAATAGTAGAAGAAACAATCAAAAAGGTGCCTGAATCTTCCACATCTCCTATAAGTACTAAAAAAATCAAGGTTGGAGGATTTTTTGGAAAAGAAATAACAATAGAAACTAAGTATTTAAAAAGATCAATAGAAATAGAAGAACAAATACCCCAAAAACAAATAAAAGAACCGATTTCAATTACCAATTTAAGACCGCCAAGAAAAAAAAGTTCTAGTACAATTAAATTCTGTAAAATTTGTGGAGAAACATGTGGAGTTAATATTGAAACTTGCCCCACTTGTGGTGCAAAACTTGATTAATTTTTAAATCTTTAAATTTTCAACAAGATATATTCCTGAAACATTTGTTTCTTTTACAGCCGTAAATTCTTTTTTCATACGTCTAGAAAAATCTTTTAATAGAGTTAGAATTTGTTCGATTTTCTCTTTATGGAAATCCATTAAGCTTATAGTACATACTTTATTATCCTCTTGATTACTAAAATGAAATTCATATCCTTTATATGGCTGACAATTAAATTCTCTTAATCTAATTTCAACTTTTTTGAATTCATTCCAAAATATTGTAAAAATTGGATTATGTGGTAATTCTATCTCGATTTTTTCAAATGAAATAAAAAATCTTCTAATTTTACCAGGATCTTTCTTGATAATATAAGAATAGTATAAAATAAATATTAAAAATAATATCAAACTTACAAATATACTTATAAAACTTCCGGGAAATGCAACCATCAAATAAATGTTTAAGAATGATATTAAAATAATAATAACCAAAAGATAAGAACAAGGAATTGTAATTTTTTTAAAATTTTCTCCGGAAAAATCTACAATTTCAACTTTATCTGATTCCATTTTCTTAACCTTACATTAATTAATTTCACATTTAAACTTTCATCATAATTTTTATGAGATTTAAAATATTAAAGAATAAAGAAATTACTCTAAATTATAAACGATTAAATATAATAACAAAATTATAACAAAAATTTTGATGAAATAAATGTTTCTTAAAGAAGAATTAAAATATTTCCAGAAAAATAGACCCAAATCCAAGAAACTCTGGCAAAAGGCGACTGAAGTTCTAGCAGGAGGAGTTTCTCATAATATCAGAAATTTTGGCTTACCTTTGATAGGAGCTTTCCCAGTTTTCATAAAATCAGGCAACGGACCTTATCTTACTGATATTGATGATAATAAATACATTGATTGTTGGAATGGGCATTTTGCAATGATTCTAGGGCATAATCATCCTCAAGTTCAAGAAGTAATAAAAGACAATATAACCAATGGATGGCATTTTGGTACAAACACAGATTATCAGGTTATGTTAGCTGATACTTTAATTCAAGATAATAAAGGCCTTGAAAAAATTCGATTTTGTTGTTCAGGAACAGAAGCAACTATGTATGCTACTCGCTTAGCTCGGGCGTATACCAAAAAAAGGATTATAGCAAAAGCAAATTTTGGTTGGCATGGAGCTAACGACTCATTATGTTATTATGTTCCAAGCTTGTACAATTTTGAAACTTGTGCAGGACTTCCTAGTATGACTGAATCAGGTATTTTAAATTTTGAAATTAATAATGAAAATACTTTTGATTTAATTAAAAAAAATTCTGAGAACCTAGCTGCAGTAATATTAGAGCCGGTTTTGGGAGGTGGTGGAGGATTTTCTGTTGATATTGAATTTTTGAAAAAGTTAAGAGAAGAAACAGAACGATATGGTATAATCCTTATTTTTGATGAAGTAATTACAGGTTATCGATTTACTAGTAGTTTATTTCAAAATGAAATAAATTTAATACCTGATTTAACTACTATGGGAAAAATAATTGGAGGGGGTATGCCAATAGGAGCTATAGGAGGTCGAAAAGAAATAATTAATCAATCCAGTCCTGAAGCAGAGAATCGTGTTCTAATTGGAGGTGGAACTTTTTCAGGATATCCACTAAGTATGATAGCAGGATTGAAAACATTGGAAATATTAAAAAATTCTCAACCAGATTATAATCGAATAAATCAAGAAGGAGAGCAATTATTAAATAATTTAAATCGATTATTTTATGAAAAAAAGTTACCAATTATTGCTAAGGGTTATAAATCAATAATAATGCTCCATGCAATGAAAAAATGGATAGATAATCCGTCATTACAACAAATTTATGAATTTAAGGATAAAAAAAGAGAAGCTCTAATCCAATTATCTCTCTTTAATCGTAATGTATCTGGATTACATGGGTTAGGATCTATTTCAATGGCTCACACTCATGAAGACATAATTCATATTCAAGAAGTTATAGAAGAAATTGCGGAACCTGTTTCTCAAACAAAATTAGATTAAAATTTTCAATAATACTAATTTCATTTATTTATCAAAAAGAATTTTAGAATTAATTAAATATTTAAAGTAATGTCTATGAGTAAACAATTTGACGTTCTACAAGTTGGTTTCGGACCAATGGGGAAATTAATTGCAAAACTACTTATTGAACGTAAAAATATTAATCTTATTGGAGTAGTTGATATCAATCCTAAGCTAATCGGACAAAAAGTGGATCAAATTTTAGATCTTAAAGAAGGTAGTGATCTAATAGTTAGTTCTGATTTAGATGATATTCTTTCTAATAATAAAATTGATGTAGTTTTCATTGCTACATCTTCTTCTTTAGAAAATATTACCCCAATGATTAAAAAAGCAATTTTGTCTGGAAGTAATGTTATCTCGATATGTGAAGAACTTATTTATCCATTTCAATTTCATCCTCTGCTTTCTGAAGAATTAGATGCATTAGCAAAATCTAATAATGTTAGCCTAATTGGAACCGGAATTAATCCTGGGTACCTAATGGACTTATTACCCATTGTCGTTACGGCACCTTGTCAAAAAGTCAATTCCATAAAAGTAACAAGAATGATGAATTCTGCAAAAAGAAGAGAATCTTTTCAACGTAAAATAGGAACTGGCTTATCTTCTCAAGAATTTCATCATAAAATAAATAAAAGAGAAATTACTGGTCATGTTGGATTGAAAGAATCTATTCAAATTATTGTTGCAGCACTTGGACTTCAATATGACGATATAATTGAGTTTCCTCCTGAAGAAATAATTACTGAAAAAGAATTCATAACTTCTTATGGCGAAAAAGTCTCAAAAGGTAATATTTGTGGCTTAAAGAGTAAAGCAGTAGCTAAAAGGAAGGGCGAAGAAATTATTGTATTAGACTTTAATGCTTTTGCTGGTGAGCATGAAGAATATGATAGTATAAAAATTAAAGGAATCCCAAATATCCATCAAAAAATTATAGGTGGCGTTCATGGAGATATAGGTACAGCCGCAATGGTAGCAAATTTAATTCCTAAAGTTATTAGTGCTAAATCTGGATTATTAACAATGAAAGATATACCTGTTCCATGTTATACTGAAAATGTTTGGAAAAATTAGGTTTAAAAAAAGCAGAAGAATTTGTTATTTAATTTGTTAAGCCAATTAAATAATAGCATTAACTGGGAAATATAGTAGAATTGAAAAGAATGCAGCCATTGGAAATGTTAAAAACCAGATTAAAACTATTTTCCATAAGCCTTTTTTTGTAGGAGTATAACTCGCTTTTGATAAACCTACAAAAGATGCTACTAACATGTGAGATCCCGATAAAGGAATTCCTAATGCGGTACCAAGAAATAATATCGCAGCTGTAGGAATTTGGGCAGCAAAAGCAGTACTTGGATACAACTCTGTAATTTTACCTACACTTTTAATTACTCCTCGCCCTAAGACAATTAAACCACCTGCTAAACTTAAACCTGTTATTATAAGAAGGATATTTATTTGGATCTCTCCTACACCCACGACAATACCTACTGCATTCGAACAATCATTTCCTGATCTTGAAAATGCTGTTATGCAAATAACTATTAAAACTATATAAGTGAAAATTTTTTCATTTTTTTCTAAGCTTTGAAATCCATTCAAATGTTTAACTTTATATTTTTGCATAAGCTTAAAAACGAAGAAGGAGACGATATATCCAATAATTGGAGATAGAATCCACCAGATGCTTAATTCAGTAATTTTCAGCAAGTTAAGACTAGCATTTGGGATAATTATTCCAAGCCCTATAACAGCTCCGATTGTTGCATGAGTAGTTGAGATTGGTAACCCTAATGCTGAAGATAATATCAACCAAATGGCAGTAGATATTAAAATTGTTATAACGGTCGCATAATCAAGATCTTCCTGTGGTGGAGGAGGACCCAAAATACCTTTTCCCACAGTTTTACTTACTGTTTCACCCAGTATAAAAGCACCTGTTATTGTAAAAATTGTAGCTAAGATTAGAATATATTTCATATTTAGAATTCTTGAACCGTAGATTCCGGCAAAAGTTTCATCATTCGCACCAATACCAAATGCTATTATTATCGCTAATACTAAAAAGGTGACCAGAATAACAGAAAAAGCCATTTAAATCGCCCCTAATTATTTACTTGGATATTTCACAATCAAGCTTCTTAGAAAATCGCTAATTTCTTCAGCTCTTTCAATCATATCATACAACTTTATACATATTTTCGAATTCAAATATACACGAAGAGACTGTTCTTCTGATTTTTTATATATCAATCCAAGAATCTTAAATTTAGAATCACGAGCACTTCTCTTTAATGTTTCTATATTGAATGATTTTTCAAAAGCTGTTTTAAAATCCGTTTCCATTAACTGGATCATTTCAATTAAAATTTTAATCGTTTCTTCATATATATCGTTAAGGTTTTTCATCTCCTCCTTTATATCATCGTAAAATTCAAAGGGAAACACTTTCAATCTGCGAGCAAGATCTTCAGATTTATCTGAAATAATGTCAAGATATTTTATAAGTCTGTACCGATCTTCAACCAAAAATGGAAGAGCTCGCTTATCCTTATAGAGAATATTAATATAATTTTCTTTTGCAATATCACCTTCATGTTCAAATTGTATTACTTGGTCTAACTTATCCTTGTCTAATTTATCTGCAATTAAATCGTTAATACATTCATTAAGTAAATCTGAACCTCTTAGAACTTGAGTATAAAATTGATTTGCAGCATCTAATAAAATACTTCTTTTATCTTTTAATAATTTCATTCTAATCACATCAGTATTTAAATATAAAATGAATATTTCTAATAATCTCTTTTATTATTTATTTCTTAAAAAAAATATCATTTTTTTCAGCTTGATCCAAGAATCTATGTGAAGAAAAGAATTTAAATAATTGAATTTTTAACAATGTAATTAAAAATATTAGAACTTCTCTTGCCTTTCCTAGAAATAAATTTAAGCGATATAGTTTTTGATCCCAAAGTGCAAACTTATTGCGTTAATCCTAATTTTAAATGTCCTAGTTATGGACATTCTTGGGCTTGTCCACCAGTAGCTCCATATTTAGAAAAAGACATTTCTCAATATACAAAATTTTATCTCATTTATTCTATTCTTGATTTAAATGAATATATTAAAAAACAGAAATCAAAACACCCAAAAAAAAGTAAAAAGCGTATCAAGAATAAGCTTTTCATGAATAATTTCTTACGGGATGAATTAGAAGAAGAAATTTATATATTTATTGAAACTTATCAATATTCCTATAATGAAAAATTTATTTTATGGGATGGATTTTGCCGAATTTGCTTTAATGAGGTAGATAGGGGATGTACATATGACTCAGGTAAGCCTTGTCGGTATCCCAATAAAAAAAGATATTCAATGGAAGCCATAGGAATAGATGTTACAGAAACCGTTCAAAGATTAAATCTGAAAATTGAATGGCCACCTAGTAATTATGTTTATCGGTTCGGATTAATTTGTTTTAAATAAAATATGCGACTGTCCTAAAAATTTATTCTTGATAATAATTGGACTCCATTTTTTTTTTAATATATTTTTAATTATTTTTAAATGTGAATTAAAATGAATGTTGATTTCAAGAATATGATCGATTGGAGTATATTTCAAAGTCCTTGGAATGTAATATGGGATGATCCAATTGGATGGTATTTAAATTTACCTTTATTTGGGCAAGTATTATTAATTATTGGGCTTATAGCACTCACCATATTAGTGCTTATTTTAGTTTATTACATTTTAAAGGGAGTTGGTTATTTATTATATTATCTTTTTAAAGGAATTTATTATCTGTTAAAATTTCTTTTTTTAGGTATGTACAAATTATTCGAAGCATTATATTACGCAATTACTGGTAAACCTCGAAAAGAAAAGAAAGAACCTCCAAAGATTACTGAAATTCAAGTAATTCCCAGCATATACAACAAAAATTTTACTGTTAACAACAATATAAAAATTCCTAGTTATTGTACAGAGTGCGGACAAAAAACTACTAAATCTATGGAACAATTATTAATATCAACAGGGATAGCACACTGTTATTATTGTGGTAAAGAATTCAAATTAAGAACTTTATAATGATTTTTAGTATTCTCCTTATTTTGAAAAAAGTAAATAAAAATGTTGGTTTTAGTCGTAAAGTTTTAAACCTACTCTTTTTAACAAATATTAGAATCTAAAACTATAGTTTCTTCTCGATCAGGACCAATTGAAATCATTGCAATATCCGTTTTAAGCTCTTCCTTAATTGCTTGAAGGTATATTTTCATAGTACTTGGTAATGCATCATACCCCTTCTTTGCGATTTCTCTCCATTTTTCTCTAGATATTTCACTCCAACCTTCAAAACTTCTATAAATGGGAGTACATTTTTCAATTATCTCATGTTGAATTGGCCAACTTTCGAGAACTTCACCATCTAATTTATAACCAGTACATATTTTAATAGGATTAACTCCTTGCAAAGCATCTAAAAGAGTAATAACAATTTTATCAACACCATTAATAATCATTCCATATTTAATATTAAAAAGGTCTAACCATCCTACTCTTCTAGGTCTTCCAGTTACAGTACCGTATTCTTTACCTTGCTCCCGAATTTTTTCAGCTATATCATTGAATAATTCTGTGGGAAATTTACCCTCACCAACCCGTGAGGTATATGCTTTCACTATTCCTATTATTTTTCCAATTTTTTTTGGGGGTATACCTGTTCCAGCACAAATACCTAAAGCATTAGCATTAGAAGAAGTCCCATATGGATACATCCCAAAATCAAGTGCTAAAAGATTCCCTTGAGCTGCTTCAAAAAGAACTTTTTTACCAGAATCAATAACCTTATTCAAGTAATAAGCCGTATCAATAACATAAGGTTTTAATTTTTCCCCATAAGACTTATATTCTTCATAAATCGTTTCAAAATTACCAACCCAACTTGGATCATAAACATGTATAAGGTCTTTTTTAATTTTAAATAATTTTTCTAGCTTTGGTTTTAATATTTCAGGATTTACCAAGTCAAAGATTCTTAAACCCCAGCGAGCTGCTTTATCAGAATATGCAGGACCGATTCCTCTCTTAGTGGTACCTGCAGCATAATCACCTTTTGTTTTTTCTTCTAATCCATCTAAAATGCGATGAAAGGGAAAAATTACATGAGCTGTAGAACTTAATTTTAAGTTTATCGATTTGTTTAATTTCTTGAGATTTTCAATTTCTTCAATTAAAACTTTTGGATCAACGACACAGCCATTAGCTATTACTCCTTCTTTTTCTAAGGGAGCTCCTGAAGGCATTAATTTAAATTTATATTTGATTCCATTAGCATTTATCGTATGACCTGCATTATTTCCTCCATTATATCTAACAACTATATCCACTTTCTGTGCTAAAAAATCAACAAATTTGCCTTTGCCTTCGTATAGGGATAGTATGCGAACTGCTCAACTATTCTCCCCACGAAAGGCCTATAACAGCAATAGTATTACTCATGTCTCATATTCCTTTTGATTTTTTTGTATAATCAATTTCTTATTTTAATCCAAAAAAGAGTATTGTATACAGTTTAAAAAATTTTTGGTAGGTTGGAACGGAAATAAAAATCATAGGTAATGATTTTTATATTTGAATTTTCTTGTAAGTCTTAACTTTATTTTATTACGTTATCATAATAAAAAAGCCCTTTCTAAAAGAAAACTAAGCTAATTGTCATTTGGGATTTAAAAAAAATGTTAAAGAAGACGGTTCTAATTGATCTCACTCATAATGAAATGTTAAACCCAAATGATGAAGAATTTAAGGAGTTTACAAATCTTCTAAAAAGATTAGATGTTAAGATTAAAAAGAACGAAAATGGCCAAATTACAAAAGAATTATTAGAAAATATAGATCTATTGATTATTGGTAATCCAATTGATGATTTTTTTTCAAGCTTAGAAATTAAAAATATTGTGGATTATGTTAGAAGTGGTGGTGGATTATTACTATTGAGCGAATATGGTGCGGATTATCTTCAAAAAACCAATTTGAATGATATTGCAGGAAAATTTGGTATCTTTTTTGAGAAAAATATTATTAAAGAAGCGAATCATACCAACCAAAATTGTTCAAGTATCCTACATCTCCAAGATTTTTTAAAGCATCAGATTACAAAAAATTTGAGAGAAGTTGTAATCGGAGGCTCTTGTTCCTTATTTTTAAGTAAAGGGGTAAAACCAATATTAAAAACAAATGAACATTCTGTTTGGTCAGAAATTTATAACAATACTTCTCAAGAATGGACAAAGGAAGAAGAAAAACAACATATTATTGGAGCTTATGCTGAATTTGGACAAGGAAAAATTGTTGTACTCGGTGATATAGACATATTTACTTCAAATTCACAGATAGGTATAAATTCTTTGGATAATCGAAAGTTAATACAAAATATTATTAATTGGTTAACAGAACCAGTCAAAGAATCTAAAGTTTTGACATTTTTACTTAATCAACTCGGAGATCTTCAATATGAAATCAGAGAGACTAATAAAGTGCTAAATAATATTATAGAGACGATGACAATTTTAGAAAAAAGGATTAGTTATCTCGAGAAAAACTCCAAAAATTATGATCAAGTTACTGATCAAGAAGATACTCTCTAAAAAGCAAATTATTTAGAAATAAAAAAATTGTTTACAAATATTAGAGTTATTTTTAATAATTAATAGATTTTTTATTAAATAACAGAAAATTACACAATTTATAAAGAAATGCCATTAAAAACCCCTGAAGAGTATTTAGAGAGTATAAAACATCCAAGAAATTTATATTTGTTTGGAAAAAAAGTCAAGGATTTTTGGAATCATCCTATTATAAAACCCTCTATTAATACAGTAATGAAAATTTATGAATTAGCACTTATGGATGAGTATAAAGATATTATGACAGCTACTTCTCATTTAACAGGTCAAACAATAAACAGATTTACACATATTCATCAATCTGTAGATGATTTGATTAAAAAAGTAAAAATGCAACGATTACTTGGACAAAAGACTGCTTGTTGTTTCCAAAGATGTGTAGGTTTTGATACTGCCAATGCTTTATATAGTATAACTTATGAAATGGATAAAAAATATAACTCAGATTATCATGAACGCTTCAAAAAATATTGGATCGAAGTTCAAACACAAGATCTTATGGTTGATGGGGCAATGACAGATACTAAGGGTGATAGAAGCAAAAGACCAAAAGATCAACCAGACCCTGATGCGTATTTACATATTGTTGATGAAAATGATGATGGTATCATAGTTAGAGGTGCTAAAGTTCATCAAACTGGATTCCTTAACTCTCATAGAGCAATAGTTATGCCAACTCTAGCATTAAGACCTGGTGAAGAACAATATGCTGTAAGTTTCGGTATTAATACCACTGAAAAGGGAATAACGTTGATATATGGAAGACAATCTTGTGATACTCGAAAGATGGAAGAAGGAAGTTTGGATATTGGGAATTTTAAATATGGTGGTCAAGAGATATTTGTAGTATTTGATGATGTTTTTATTCCTAAAGAAAATATTTTTATGAAAGGTGAAATTGACTTCTCAGGAGAATTGGTAAATCGTTTTGCTGGATATCACAGACAATCTTATGGTGGATGTAAAGTGGGAGTTGGTGATGCGCTTATAGGGGCAACAGCCCTAATTTCTGAATATAATGGCACAGAAAATGCATCTCATGTAAGAGATAAACTTGTTGAAATGACTCATCTAAATGAGACTTTATATAGCTGTGGTATTGCTTGTAGCTCATTGGGTTTCCAAAGAGAAGCAGGTAATTATGAAATGGATATGTTGTTAGCTAATGTATGCAAACAAAATGTTACCAGATTTCCTTACGAAATAGGAAGATTAGCTGAAGATTTAGCCGGAGGAATAATATGTACTATGCCCTCTGAGGCAGATATTAAATCAAAAGAGATAGGTCCATTGATCGAAAAGTATTTAACTACATGCGAAGGAATATGTGCAGAAGATAGGTATAAAGTATTAAGATTTATAGAGAATTTAACGATGGGCGTAGCATCTGTAAGTTATAGAACCGAATCCATGCATGGGGCAGGTAGTCCTATGGCACAGAGAATTGTGATATCTAGACAAGCGAATTTTGATGAAAAGAAAAAACTTATAAAAGAAATTTTGGATATTAAATAATTTAGTTTGGAGAAAAGTTAATTTTTATCTGCTCTTTCAATTTTTTAATTTTTTTTTAATATTAAGGAAAAAAAATTATAGGTAAAAAACAATAAATAAAAGTCTATTAATCTAACTCAATTTTTATTTCAACTAAATTGTAATCTCTTGTTCCTAAACCAATTTCTTCGGCTAATTTCAATTGTAATTCCCAGTGCTTTGATTCTTTCCCACTGAAATCCATTTCTCCATTCTTGGGATCAAAACGAGGTGTATGAGAAAACCAATCATGAGGTCCTTTAGTAGGAACACCCTCTAATTCAGAAAGAACAGAATGAGGTATAATTGAAGATTTATGTACAAGATCTACAGTTGCTTGATCAACAGCCACAGGATCCAAAGATGCCAAAATCCCAATATCTGGAACAAACGGAATATCTGTACCACCACAACAATCACATTGATAGGTTATATCTATAGCATAATTGATATAAAAGATTTTATCTTTACCAAAGTAATCAACTACACCTTTGGCATTATCAACCAATTGGGTAATGAATTCATCACGTGAAACACTCCCAATATGAATTACTTTATCTTTACATACTGACGCACACATATAACAAAATTTACATTGATCTTCATTAAATTTCAACTTATCATTATTATCTTTAGTTAAAGCATTTGTAGGGCAGATATTAATACAATTCATACAATCTGGATTGCAATTATCAAAATCAAATTCAAAAGTCTTACCTGTGTGTGCTTCAACCTTACCTCCTTTACTCACACATCCAATTCCAAGGTTCTTTATTGCTCCTCCAAAACCAGCACCAGCATGTCCCTTAAAATGAGTTGCTAGAATCATATGTTCAAACTCTCTTAAACGACCAGCAACTAAAACTTCTGTAAATAACTTTCCTTTAATTTTTTGTACTTCAATATCAGTTCCATCCTTTCCATCTAACATTAAAATAGGAGCTCCCATAGTTTCCGGAGAAAAACCATGAAGAAGGGCATCTAATAGATATTCTTCTTCTGTTGCTCTTCCTGAATATTCTGTATGATTTCCTGATATACTCTCTGGAACACCCCATCCACAAGATTCTGCCACAAAAGGATTACCTCCCAACTCCTTTACATAATCACATAAAAATCGTATATAACTTGGACGAAGGTATCTAGTGTTTTCTAAAGCTCCAAAATGTGTTTTTATTACTATGTTATCCCCTTTTTTAACTCTTTTCTGAATTCCTAGCTTTTCTAATGCTAAAGGACCCTTGAATTTACTCATACTCTGTTTATGGGTGTGAGTTCGAGCTGTAAAATAAAATACATCCGACTTCATTTATTTTCAGATTAAATATATTCTTTTAAATTTATTCAAATAATTAAAGTTAATAATTTGAGTCAAAAAATATTTTAACACTAATTAATTCTATTAATATAATATATAAATACAATAATGACTCAGAAAGAAAAATAGGATGGTATTTTAATGGCTCGATGCCCAGAAAGTTAGCGGCTTGTTGCCTATACCTGAAATGCGGAGGCTTTATGAAATACCATTCAGCCATAAAACAAGTAGTATGTCAATCTTGTGGATTGTCGCTGTCAAGACACGAATTAGATATGTATTGGCAAAAAGTAAGAAATGAGAATATATCAGATGTGGATCAAGTGCAAAAACAGAAGAATCGTCGAAAAGAATGGTTAGAATGGTTTTCCTCCTCAAAATCTGACAAAGAAAATTATTAATAGTAAAAAATTAAAGAATTTATGTCTTATAAGTGAATTCTATTTAGTTATAATTTAAAACAGAGTCTTATTGTTAGCAAAATTAACATTTTTTTTTAAGAACGGAACTTTCTTTCAAAAATTTCTTCTAATAATTCGAGCAACTTTCTTGCCGGAATATCCAGCAAGGTTATCTCAAGATGTCTCCCTCGTGTAGCATCTTCGATTCTTACTGTTTTAGAAGTAACAATTTTTAATATAGTAAGCTGTCGTACATATTTTCTAAAACTCATTTTAACATGTGGCTCTTGTGAATAAGCTTCACATATTGCTTCATACTCTTCAAATGCATCGTCAACTAAAGTGAATGGTTCATCTTTATTAATTAATGAACGTACAATTCCGTATAATGCTAACAACTCTTGATCATTTAATTGATCAACAATATCATTTCTAAAAGTAGGATATACGTCATTGGACGCTTCTCTTACTATATCTGCTGTAATGCGACCTAGATCCTCCTTATCACAATATGAACCACTTTTTCTAATAATTTCAATGCCGTGTCTCATATTTTTGTGATCTACTACAATTTGTGAGATCATCGTAAGAAGTTCATCATCAATCACATTTTCTTTTAAAGCAATCTCACTACGATATTGTAAAATCTGCATAGCTTCATCAAAAGTATACGGTTTAAGCATGATTTTTTCATTTAATCTGCTTAATATTCTCTCAGTCTCAATATTCATCCAATCTTTACTCCGTGATACTAAGAGTAAGGACAATTTCGCATTCTGATGGCCAAATGTTTCGGCAATATCTAGAAATGCTAAAACATCATCTGATTTTAAAAGATGAATTTCATCAATTACTAATAACATATAGCTATTTTTCCGAATCAATTGTGAGAGAATAAGCTTTAAGCTTTCGTCATCACTAAAGCCACGTCCACTTCCGTGTTGGTATTTGGCAAGGAGCTCTCTGATAATCTTGCTTTTTGAGCGGAAATTGATGCAATTAAAATATTCAATAAATAAATTAACATCTTTTTCAATTGCTATTGTTCTAAAAGTTCTTCCAAAAAATCTAGCAGTACAAGTCTTCCCCACACCACCTTTTCCTAATATTAAGCAATTTATAGATGGTTGTTCTTCTTCCTCTAAAATCCTTCTATAGTTGAAAATTAATGTTTTCAGAGCTTCATCTCGACAATATAATTTATCTGGTACATAACTTAAATCAAGAGAACTCGCTTGTCTAAATACTGATTTTTTTTGAAACTGTTTTCTAAATTCTTCCTCATCCATGGTAAATCGAGAAGACTTACTATTTAATTTTAATGTATATCTTATAAAAGAACAATTGAAGTATAAATTTTCTGATACTTGTTAAATTATGTTTTATCTATAAAAAATTTATGAATCACTAAAATGGAGTTTCATCTAAATTTTATCTAGATTATTCAGAGGATGCATGGTACTATAAGATTCTTTTAGCCTACTTATATCATTTTTGGCATAAATTCGTGTTGTATTAGGTGAACTATGACCTAGAATATCTTGTAATTCAGAAATATCCATTCCTGCTCTTCTTAAATGAGTCGCCCCAGAATGCCTTAAGGTATGCGGTGTTATTCCAACATTAAATCCACATTTTTCTTTAATGGTTTTAATATCTGCTTGTACTACTCGAGGGCTTAATTTTTGGTTTCGTGTATTCACTAATAGATAATCTTCAGAATCATAGCTTAACCGATCTTTAAGATGCTCTTTAAATATTTCTAAGGTTTTCTGATCCACAGGTACAATTCGTTGCTTATTTCCTTTTCCACGCAATTGAATATACCCTCTTTCGAAGTCAATATCCCGAATTTTAATACTACATAACTCGCTCACACGTGCCATGGTTGAATATAACAATCTAACAATCAAATAATATCGTTCACTCTTTCGTGAGTTGAAAAGCCGCCTATCTTTTAGTTTCTTGAAAATTTTCTCAATATCATTAATTCTTAAAAACTTTGGTAAACTTTCTTCCAATTTTATTTTTGGAGATTTGATGGTACTCATAGGATCTTTAGATATAAATTCATTAAGTATCAAGAATTTAAAAAAAGAACGCAAAGAAGCTATTTTTCTCCCAATCCCTTTTTTGGTATAATTCATATCATTTAGTTTCTTTAAAAACAATCGTATTTTTTGGCGTACTAGTGGAGAATTCACTTGTAGATCTCCTACAAGCTCAATAAATTTTTGAAGATCATAGCGATACGCTTTAATGGTTGAAGAAGAACAACCTTCCTCCACTTCCTTTGCTATTAGAAAGTCTTCTAATAAATCAGAAATTATTTCCATATTATATGGAACTTATCGTGATAATACATAATTTGGTGTAATATCCATATAATATCAACCCTATTTCTTATTCAAGAGTTAAAATAGAATTTTGAGGGGTAGTTAATAAATTATTTTGGTCCTACCTCTCCATACCATCCTTGTTTAATATATAGGTATGCATTTATAGCTGCTGTTGTTCCTTCCCCTACTGCTGTTGTCACCTGTCGAATTCCTCCTGTTACATCTCCTGCCGCATAAATACCAGGAAAATTGGTTTCTTGATTTCTATTAATTTTAATACAATTATCTTCTTCTAGTTCTATCCCTGCTTTTTTCGCTAATTCACTCTTAGGTTCAACTCCTATTGCAATGAAGAGAGCCTTTACATCAATATTAGAAATTTCACCCGTTTCAAGATTCTTGATTTTCAATGAATCTAATTTATCGTCCTTCTTTATAGCTTCTTCAATAATACAATTATACATTGGTACAACGTTTGGCAATGAATCGACCTCATCTACAATACATGCTTCTGCTCGCATACAGTGTCGTCGGTGAATAAGGTAAACCTTTTTTGCAACACCTGAAAGATAAATAACTTCCAAACCAGCAGCATTACTGCCCCCCACTGTTGCAACAATTTGATTTCTAAATAAAGGACCGTCACAAGTAGCACAATAAGATATCCCATTACCTATTAATTCAAACTCATTAGGCAATCCAAGTGTCATATGCTTTGAACCAGTAGCAATTATGATTGCTTTAGCTTTAACTTCTCCCTCATAAATAGTTATTGTCATTTTCTTGGGATTGATTGCCAAAACTTCATTATAAAAAAAAGAGGTTCCCCAATCCTCAGCTTGTTTTCTCATTTTTTCAGTTAGCTCAAGACCATGAATACTACTAAATCCAGGATAATTTTCAATCTTAGGAGCGGTTCCAGCTAACCCTCCAAAACCCTTATACTCATAGAGAGCAGTCCTTAGACCCATTCTAGCCCCATAAATTGCAGCTGTTAATCCTGCGGGACCACCCCCTATAATTATTAGATCAAATTCATTATCTTTAGACAAGTTAATTCTCCTTTATTTTGTAAATTCAACCTAATTTAAACATAATAATCTTAATAATACTTTATTTTTTTTCAAATTTAGTTTAACAAACTAAATTCAATATTTTCATTCTTTCTTTAATTGACGAAGATATCTGCATGCGTTTATTCCTGCTCGTGCACCCTCTGCTCCAGCAAAAACCACTTGAAAAATTCCTCCAGTACAATCTCCAGCAGCATAAACTCCTTTAAGATTCGTTTTTTGTTCT
>JBHLLG010000050.1:0-20855 GCA_048885925.1 Candidatus Hermodarchaeota archaeon | reverse complement strand
TTTTTCAAATGAATATTTGACATTTTTTTTGGATAGCCAAATACTTCTCGACCTCCAATTAGAGCCATATCATTATCAACTGGCATAGCAAGACAGTATGTCCCGATAATATTCTCATATTCTGCAAATAAAAAGAGAGCAGCTTCTTTATAAGTAACACCGAAATTTGTTCTCGGGTAATACGCTACTATCGCATGTGCTATAGGATATTTAACAGGTTTTAATGGAGGAGGCAATAACCGTTCAACAATTTCTGGTTTAGTTTCCCAATAGACCGATAAAAATTCAGCATCATAAAAATCAAAAGAACTTCTTTTTAAATTATTTAATTCTTCTCGCGTTTTTATAAAACCGATATAAACCACCATTTATTATTAAATTGAATATTTTAATATCCTTTTAATTGATTAATAAATCTATCTAAAAGTACTTTTTTTATTTCAAAAATCTATTAAAAAGTTTTATTAATCTACTGATTCTATTTTATAATTATTGCGTAAAAGGATAGTACTGATAAAATGTCAAAAATAAAGGAAATATATAAAGAAATTGAAAATATTGTGGGAACTGACTACATTACAGATAAAGATTTCATGAAAGCAGCTTATTCTCGAAATGTAGATCCTGCCTTCCCAGATCGATGGGCAGATATGATAGTAAGACCAGAAAGTTCTGAAGAGATATCAGAAATTGTGAAGATTGCGAATAAGTATCGAATACATATGGTTCCAAGAGGTGGTGGTGCTGATCTTGTAGGTGGTTCTGTGTCAGAGGGTGGAATTTTATTAGATTTAACACGGATGAATAATATTTTAGAAATTAGTGAAACAGATTTTTATTGTGAAGTAGAATGTGGAATAACATGGGGGCAATTAATTTCAGAATTACATAATAAAGGATTAACTACGGGTGTTCTCGGACCAGGTAGTGGTTTCTCAGCAACAATTGGAGGAGGTCTTTCAAACAGCACTGCTGGTTTTGGCTCAACTAAATATGGTCTTGTCCCAGACATCTGTTTAGGTGTTGAGGTTGTATTACCAAACATTAATGGTACAATAATAAGAACAGGATCAGCCGTTAATAGATATGCTAAACCATTTTGCCGATATGGGGCAGCACCCGATTTTACAGGGCTCTTTATGGGAGATGTTGGAACAATGGGGATTAAAACAAAAGCTTTTTTAAGATTATTTCCAGAAACTCCATTCAAAGCTCAAAGGTATTATATACTCCATAAAAATGATTACAAGAAAGCTTATGAACTTATGAATATATTATGGAAAGAAGTACGTGATGGATTACATGATGTTCTTGTTGTTCCAATTATCGTGGTTCAACTTCTCTCTGGAATGGTGGAAAACAAACCGCTAAAAAGACCAAAATTAAAAGGACCTGTATTTTCGATCTTAGTTGAGGCAATGGATGAACGTTTGTTAGATATTTATCTTGAAAAAGTTGATAAAATTATGAAAGATGACGCGAGACCATTTGAATGGCAAGAAATTGATTTGGATGCAACCTTATCTAAAGATTGGCAATTTAATCTGAAATATGCATATAATTATTTTAATAAATATATTTCTGTTACACCCCCTAAAATTAGTTGTACAACATGTCATAAAATCCCCCTTTCATCAATACCAGAAGCAGCATCTGCAAGCGAAATATTTGATAATAAATATCGGAGTGAATTCCCTCCACAAAGCATCTCATTATTCGCTAGTGTTATACTTCTTTTGCCGAATGGGAATTGTGTAATTGTGGGTGGATTTAATGCAGATAATGTAGAAGAACAACGCGAATTGTCTATGAAAATGTGGCATAAAAAGTTAAGACATCAAGTACGCTATGGTGGTGTTCATTATTGGCTTGGAGAAGCAATATCACAATCAATTGTTGAAGCCAATGCATATACACCTGATTTTATCCAATTCTTTAAAGATATAAAGAGAGCAGTTGATCCTAATTTCCTTTTAAGCCCTAATAAGTTCTACATGTATAGTTATGATCATGATCTTACAGAACATATAGTAGAAGATAAGGAATAGGTGATATTTTCATTAATGCGATAAAACCAGAAGAAAAATATAAACATTTGAATAAGTTAGGATTAATGCTTTTACAATGTATAAGTTGTGGTGATTGTAGAGAAGCTACAGATTATACCTCGAATCCTCAAAAATGGGGAGTATGTGTCGCACGGGACCATACTTCTGGATTTGAGCCATACTTTGGACGAGGAAAAATGCAAATTATTCGTTCACTTTGGCAAGGAAAGTTAGAATTGAGCAAAGACTTAGCAGAAGTAATATATCAATGCCCAACCTGCAATGCATGTGCAGAAGCGTGTGCATATGATATGGATAATGCTACTTTTTATGAAGCTTTAAGAACTGAATTAGTAGATGCGGGATGTGGCTTAGAAGCTCATATACCTATGAATAGGGCAATGGTGGAACTATTAAATCCTTATGAAAGGGATAATAAACAAAAGAGAGATTGGTTAAAAAGTCTTGATTTTAAGATAAAAGATGCCAGTACTGACAAAGTGGACACAATTTATTTTGTTGGATGTACTGCTGCTTTAACCCAAGAACTTCAGACTATCGCAATAAATACTGCAAAAGTTCTCAAAAAGTTAAATATTGAATTTGCTATATATGGAGACCGAGAAGTTTGTTGTGGGAGTGTAGCAAAAAGAACGGGAGATATTAATGCTTTTAATTCAGTTGCTAGAAATAATTATGAATTGTTCAAAACGAGTGGAATAAAATCAATAATAACAAGCTGTGCTGGGTGTTATCGAACATTAAAAACCGATTATATTGATTATTTAAAAGATTTAAATATTGAAGTCTTTCATACAATTGAGTTTATAAATAATATAATAAATGAACAATGCATTCAATTACAGCATTTAGGTATCACAGTAACTTACCATGATCCTTGTCATACTGGTAGAAACGTGGGTGCGAAAGAAGGAATTAATCCTCTTTACGAAGCACCAAGAGACCTTCTAAAGAAAATTGTTAATCTAGTTGAAATGAAAACGATTAAAGAACATTCTAAATGCTGTGGTGCAGGAGGAGGTGTGAAAAAAGGTTTTCCTAAGTTGGCATTAGAAATCGCCAAATCTAGAGTGAAGGAGGCTGATGAAACTGGAGCAGAATATCTTGTTAGTATCTGTCCATTTTGTTATAGAAATCTATCAGATGCAATAAAAGCATTAGATTCCAATATTAAGATGATTGATCTTCTAGAATTAATGGAACAAGCCTTAATGTAATCAGCAAATAATTATGAACGATTTTGAGATATAAGAATTTTTTAAAACAAATTTAATTCCTTTAATTTATATAATCGTCGATATTAACTCCAATTTTTAGAAAATCCTTTTTCATTGTATCTAAACTTGATTTATGTAAACCTTTTAAAAGGTCCTCATAATATTGAGGAGTAGTTCCTTTAGATGTCATTACACGGAAAAGGGTATTTGTCTCTGAGATATATAGGTTATTCATTTTAATACCATTAATATATTTCTTGACCACCCTGTCTGGAGATGAAGCCTTACTAAAATATTCCGCTACTCTTAATTTTCTAAACTCTTCTAGTTTTTCTGCCCCTATATCTTCAATTAGTTTCTTTGGATAACGTGGTATAGCATTATTAAAAATATTAGTTCTTACATACATAGGAATTATTACTGAGACATTAATTCCTTGTTGGCTTAAATGACCAAAAAGTGCTTCTGATAGTCCCACTACAGCAAATTTAGAAGTAATATAAGGAGCGGGATCTGCTGTAGCAATTACTCCAGTACCCGAGGCTACATTTACAATGTGACCTAACCCTCTTTGAAGCATATGAGGTAAAAACACTTTAATTGAATATATAACACTCCATAAGTTTACATCCAGTACTCTTTTCCAATCTTCAATTTCTAAATCTACTATATTTCCAACTATAGCCATTCCGGCATTATTTATTAGGAGATCCAAATTTCCCAATGTGGAAAAAAATTTTCTAGCAATTTTTTTAAAATCATCTAACTGACAAACATCACACCTGTCGATATATACATTTCCCCCGTGCAATTCTATTTGTTTTTTTACATCTTCTAAATTTTCCATATCGATATCGGAAATAAAAAGATTCATCCCCTCCTTAGCTAATGCAATTGCAAAAGAGCGTCCTATCCCACTCGCAGCACCAGTTATAAAACAATTCTTATTTTTTAACTCTTTCATAATACTGACCAAAATTCACTGAGTAAGATCAAAAGTTCATATTTTTATTTATGGATTTACATTTCTTACTCTTTCATGAGTAAAGATTTTTAAATATTTAGGTTGAATTTACAATTACGGAATATATGTAATTTAAAATCAATAATATATAAATTTGAATACTATGGGAAGATAATATGAAAGATTATTCAGAGTGGGATTATATTGCAGATTATGATAATGAATCTCCTTACCTCGAAAGTACAGATCGTCCTTGGTTGAAACTTAGACCAGATTACATTCCAAAGACAGTAAAATTCGAACCAATCCCAGTACATGAACTTATTAAACGTTCGGCATCAAGATATCCGAATAATGTTTGTGTTTATTATAAACCAACTGATAAGAAATACACCTATCGGGAATTGAATTATACTGCTGATAAAATAGCAAATGCCTTATATGAAGCAGGTGTTAGGAAAGGGGATGCTGTCGGTATAATGACTGGAAATTGCCCCGAGTTTTTATTTTGTTGTTTAGGAATTATGGAAACTGGTGCTTCTGCCGTTCCAATAAATCCACTTCTCAAAGAAAAAGATGTAATTCATATAATTAGAGATGCGGGGAATATCAAAATAGTTTTTATACATAAAAACAATTATAGGACAATAAAGAAAGTTAGAAATGAAATAGAATTAAATAAGGTGATATTGCTTCGAGCAGAAGAAGCAAAGCCTGAGACAATTACTTTAGAAGAATTTATTAACCAAAAAGAACCAAAACAACCTGAGGTGGAAATTGATCCTAAAAATGATATCGCAGCATTACTTTATACAGGAGGTACAACTGGCTTACCCAAAGGTGTAATGTTAACACATAATAATTTAGTATCTGATACTCTTTGTGTTATAAATAATATACGAGAATCTAGAGAGATAGATGAAAGTGTAATAGGAACAGGAGTAGGTTTAACTGTATTACCAATATGCCATTCTTTTGGCTTTCAAATATTAATTATAACTTCTGTAGCGGCTCAAATGTTAGTTATGTTTGAATCTTTTAATCCTTCAGAAGTTCTAGAGGCAATTGAATACTACAAGTGTAATACTTTTATAGGTGTACCTGTAATGTTTCAGATGCTAATTAATTCACCTGATTTTACCAAACGAGATCTATCAAGTCTTGAATCAGCAACGTCGGGATCAGCTACTTTAGCAACAGAAATAAATAGAAAATGGGAAGAAGTCGTTGGATTTAAAGTTGGTCAGGGATTTGGGTTAACTGAAACATCACCAGTGACACATCATCAACCCGCTTGGTTACCTGAGACAAAGCCAGATAGTATTGGAGTTCCAATCGTAGATACTGATGCAAAGATTGTAGATCCAGACACATTAAAAGAACAGCCAATTGGTACTGTAGGTGAGTTATTAATTAAAGGACCACAAGTTATGAAAGGCTACTGGAAAAGACCAGAAGAAACAGCAGCTACATTTGTTGGTGATTGGCTTAGAACAGGTGATTTAGCTCGTATGGATGAATTAGGATACTTCTACATAGAAGGCAGGACTAAAGATATAATAAAATATAAGGGATATAAGGTTATGCCAAAAGAAGTTGAAGAGAAATTATATGAACATCCTGCAGTTTTAGAAGCGGGAGTAGTTTCAGCCCCAGATCCAGATATTGGTGAAACTATTAAAGCTTATATTGCTCTTAAACCGGAATACAAGGATAAAGTAACAGAACATGATATTATTGAATGGGCTAAAGAAAACATGGCTTCCTATAAGTATCCACGACAAATAGAATTCGTAAATGTTTTACCAAGAACAACGTTAGGTAAGATTTTCCGAAGAAAATTAAGAGAGAAAGCAGCAAAAAGCAAATAATTCAAACTTTTTATTAGGCTTCTATTCTATTTATTTTTTCCATTCAATTACTTGATATTTACTAAAGATATTCACTTTTGGACCGTATAAAAATGGTAAAAAGAAGAATAAACCCACCAGTCATAATAAAAACTGCAAAAATGTTCCATTCAACAAGAAGTCCAACAATAGGGTAAAATATCGCTCTTAAAAAACTACTAAACATATTTATTGTACTTAGAACAGTTGCTCTATTCTCGGATTCGATTTGTAAATTTATTCCGTCTATAAAAATTAAATATCTTGAATAACCAAAAGCAACAATTGTTAAAACTATAGCTAGACCTAATGAGACGATAGTGGTTAATCCCAAAATAAGAAATGATATGCCATTTATTAAATTAATTGAAAGTAAAAATCGTTTTTTATTTTTAGTTGATTTTAATAAATATGGTATTAAATTGGAAAAAATTGCATCCGTTATGTTCATTAATGACGTAATAAAACCAAAGAAGATTATTGGGATATTAATCACTTCAAAGTAAACTTGGTACGTCCAAAACATAAACATTATTAAAACACTAATTGGGATCCAATCAAAAGCAAGAATTCTTAGTATTCTATTATTCCTTAATTCCTTGAAACCAGATTTTAATATATTGAAATAAGTTTCCCGTCTATAGTTCTTATTTATCAACTTTGGTTCTCTAAATGTAAGTGCAACAATAAAACCACTAATATAAATAAAAGCTAGAGTTGTCATTGTAAATGGTAAGGAAATATATGTTGCTATTATGGAACCAATTGGTGCTGAAAGGGTTAAAGCAATTAACCTCATAGTTCGAGTTCTTCCCAATGTTTTTGAAAGGGATTTTTCTTCTCCAAAAGATTTTAGAGAGAAATAAATAAAAGCTTCATTTGTCCCCGACAGTAAGGCTGCTCCAAAAGCCCATAAAGTTTCTGCGAGCATAAATAAGAGAAAATTTGGAAAAATACTATATGTAAATGCCGCGCTAGCTACTGATAATGCTGATAATGTCAAGGCAGTTTTGCGACCTAAAAAATCTGCAATTGCTCCTGAGGGAATTTCAAATACAACTATCATTGCTGTAAAATAACTCTGTAATACCATTACTTGAAAGAAGGAAAGACCACCCCAACTTAACATAAATGGAATATATACTCCTCTAACTGTGTGTATGCCCAAAATAAATGAAAAAATATAGATTTTGATTATATTCGATTTATAATTATGCTCCATCTAACAATTTTCCTAATTCTATGAATTATCAAAAAGCGTGAAATCTTAAAAAGTTAATCCAGAATTATATGATTACGTAGATTAATTGAAAAAGAAAAAAAATAAGAACTTTATAACTTGACTGTTTTTTCTCCTAAATAAAACAAAATAGCCGTAAGTAAACCTCCAATCACTCCTGCATAAAAACCTGCATCAAACCACCACCACCATTCTTCAGATTCAGCTACAGCAGCAAACACAATTCCGTTAATAATTGAAAGGATGAAAGCGACAGCTGATAAATAAAAGCCATAATGAATAAATCTCTTATCAGGAATTTTATCAGGAAATCTTAAGACAAGTATGGACATAATAGTACAGTACAGAAGTAAAAATGCAGTTAAAAGAATTGGTAAACCATATACTCCTGACCATGCACCAATACCTCCATATACATAAACTCCAAGATAATAATTTGATCCATCGAATCCTCCAAAATTAGTAGCGAGAAGTAAAATCCAACCCAAAGCACTAGTAATTAGGGCTCCCACAAAGTAAGGTAAAGTCTGGTTTTCTGACATTTAAATCACTTCATTCGTTTCTGTTAAAAAGATTTTTATTAATATTAAATATGAAGATATTTTCTATTATATAAAGATTATTTTTATAAAAGTTAAATAGAAATAGCTAAAAATTACAGGAATCTACTGCATCTATTGGTAATATTTGGATTGTAGATTCAATAATTTTATGATTTTTTTGTAAAAATTCATTAATTTCTGAAATTAACACAGCTTGGTTCATATTACTATTACTTTCATCTACTTTAATGTGCGCTGAATATACAAGCATATCTGGAGTGATTGTCCATAGATGAGCATGAATTAATTCTTTTATTTCAAGAAAATTCTTCTTAATATCTTCATTAATGGTATCAATATTCAAACCCTTTGGTGTCATTTCAAGTAAAATTCGAGTAGATTCCCTTAATATTCCATAAGCCCAATATATAATAACAAAAGAAATTCCTAAGCTTACAATAGGGTCAAGAATCACCCAGCCAGTAGATATAATAATAAAAGCGGCAACTACAATTCCGATTGATGATGCTGCATCTGCAATCATATGATAAAATACACTTTTTACATTTAAACTTGTATTTTTACGACCCTGAAGAATTAAGATACTTGTAATATTTACTGAAAGACCAATAAAAGCGACTATTAACATGTAAAATCCAACAATATCTTGAGGATTTAAAAATCTAAGAATTGCTTCGTAGATTATGAAGCCAACAATTGGAATTAGAAATAAACCATTGATAAATGCTGCTAAAACTTCAGCACGGTATAAACCAAAAGTCTTATGATGACAAGGAGGTTTTCGGGCGATAAAGTTTGCTAATAAACTTATGCTTATTGCAAAAGCATGCGTGAACATATGACCAGCATCACTAATAAGTGCAATACTATTAGTAATAAAACCCCCAATTATCTCTACAATCATTACAATTAATGTTATTGACAAAGATAAAATCAATCTTTTTCTTTCTACTGAACGAAATTGAAATAAATGATCAGAATAGGCAGTTTTAATTATTCTATTATCCATTTTACGTTTATCAATTAAAATTTTTAGATTAATTCATATAAATTTCTGTTTTTTTCCTTTCTTCTAATCTTTTTTTAGTAACACAATATACAGGACCAAATCGCATAGACATGTAACAACCATTACAGCTAATGCATTTTGCTGGTGAAATATCTCCATTTTGCCAACGATTTGGAAGATCTGGCTCATAAATTAATGGACGGCACATTGAAATGAAATCAGCAGTTTTTTCTTTAAGAATTTCTTCAGCAGAAATCGGATTTTTAATTCCTCCCATAAGAATTAATTTGCTATTTCTCATAGAAGGCTTCATTTTTTTTGCATACGGTAAAAAATAATTCTCTTCTTCAGGTATTTTGATACGTAGGCTGGGATAGGTTTTTTTTGCCAGAGCTTGTGCCTCCCATCCTCCACCACTAGGCTCAATTGCATCAAATCCAACTTCAGAAAAAATTTTAACATATTCAAGACTTTCTTCGAATTTAAGTCCATTCGGAATAAAATCTTCTACCTGTAATTTAATAATTATTGGAAACCTTTTTCCTAATTCATCTCTTAACCCATCATAAATATCAATTAAAATCTTTGCCCTTTTTTGAGTAGTTCCCCCATATTCATCCTCTCGCTCGTTAGTGTAAGGAGAAATGAAATTACACAAAAAATAACCGTGTGCTGCATGTAATTGTATCATATCATAACCACATTCAAAAGCTCTACGCCCCGCATCAATAAACTTTTGTATTAATTTACTTATTTCCCCAACCGTTAATTCTCGAGGTGTTAATCCTGTTACTTTATATGGAATTGGAGATGGTGCAACTGGCGGATATTTTGGATGGTTACCTAAACGACCCGTGTGTGCTATTTGTGCAGCTATTTTAGCCTTAGAATAATCATGGACAGCTTCTACCAATTCTTTTTGACCAGGAATAAATGAATCATCAAAAAGGCATTCTTGATATGGGCTAGCGGTGCCTCCTGGATCTACAGCTGTAAAACCAGAAATTATTAATCCCGTGCCTCCACGTGCTAATTCTTTATAAATATCTATTAGTTTTTTACCAACATACCCATACTTTTCTGAGCTTCCCATGTGTGTTGCTGAACGTACAATCCTATTCTTAATTTGTACATTTCCAATTCTTTCTGGACTAAAAAGAGTTTTTAATTCCAAAATAACCACAATTTAAATTTATCTATTAGATATATTTATATTTTTGATTATGAATTATATAAACAAATTATTCTCAATAAACTTTTGATTTTATAAAGAAATTAATAGATTTAGTATTTTTTTATCCCAAAAATCATAATTAAATTTTAAATTTGGAAAGGATTTGTTTTAATGATTCGTAATTCAATAGTCCTACAAATTTTCTTAAAAAATTTCCTCCTTTTTTAAAAACCGTTGTAGGAATCGAGCGAATTCCATAGAATTGAGCAATCATAGGATTTTCATCTACATTAACTTTAACAAAAATAAATTCATGTGAGTATTCTCGATATGCTTGTTCAAAAATTGAAGCAAATAATCTTCATGGAGCACACCAGATTGCCCAAAAATCAATTATTATCATTTTATCTGGGAAATCATTAATCAATTTATTAAATTCACTTTAAGAGTTTATATTAAGGATCTCCTTAGGCATCAATTGAAGTTTAAATAACATTTCCGCTTTTCTTAGTTTTATCTTTTCTAACTCATCATCAGACATTCTTTATTCCCCTTGATCCCAAACTTACACTTAAGAAATATAAATTTTTAATTAAACCTCTGGATTATTGAGAAAAAGTAAGATATTAGAACGAATTTTCTAAATTATCCTAAATAGCACAATTTATTTAACAATAATGAGAAGCTAATTAATAATACTTAAGACACATTGTTCACAATTTAAATTATTAATCACTTGTAATTATAGTGAAAATTCATGAATGAGATAGAATCTTATAATGAAGTAATAAAAGTTATCAATAATAGATGTACTGTAAGAAATTATGATTCAAAACCCTTGTCTCAAAAAGTAATTGATCTTATAATAAATGCGGCTATGCGTGCTCCAACTGCTGGTAACATGATGTTTTATTCAATCATAGAAATAAAAAATCAAAAAAAGAAAGATAAACTTGTTACAACATGTGATAATCAGCCTCATATTGCAAAAGCACCTCTTGTTCTCCTCTTTTTAGCAGATATGCAACGTTGGTATGATTATTATGAAATATCTGGGGTAAAAAATTTATGTATTAAGAAAAATCTCGTATACCGAACCCCAGATGAATCAGACCTTTTGCTTGCATGTTGTGATGCTCTAATTGCAGCCCAAAATGCAGTATTGGCTGCTGAATCGTTGGGAATTGGGTCCTGTTATATTGGTGATATTGTTGAAAATATTGAAATTCATCGTGAAATGTTTAACTTGCCAAGATGGGTTTTTCCCATTATATTAGTCTGTTTTGGATATCCAAAACAAGATCCCTCGAAAAGGATACTTAAACCACGATTCCCTAAAAAATTTGTACATCTTATTGATACATATAAACGATTTAATAAAGAGGAGTTTTCAGAAATGTTTAAAGATTTTGAAAAAAAAACACTCGTAAAATACGCAGATAATTTAGGGCACGATTATTACTTAAGAAAAACTGGATCTGCGTTTTCAACAGAAATGAGTCGTTCAGTTAAAGTAGCTATCCGAGATTGGATAAAAAAAGATTAAATTAACTGATTAATTCCTCTTATCTTGGTTTATATAACGCCTAGTTACTTTTGAGAAGGATGTAAATCAATTGGAATGTCAAATATTAGCATATGTTAAATTAAATTTATTTTTATATCTTTTATAACAGAGTCTATTAAAAATACTTAAAAGACTGTATTTCTATAATTACAATTATAAGATATTTAAGGTATTACTTTCAATGAAAATTCATTCGTTATTCATTCTTACTAAGACGGGAATATGTATATATAGTCGAAATTTTACCGAAGAATTCAAGAATATCGAAGTGAATTTAATAACTCCTTTCTTTTCAGCAATCTTCTCTTTTTCTGAAAATGTAATCTCCCGAAAAACTCCTGAGATTCTCGAAATGGGCGAATTAAGGTTCATATTTAAAGTACAAGAAGATTTAATTTTTTCAATCTTATCAGATTCCACTGTTGGTCTCTTATTTGCCACCACTCGCTTAGAAAGAATTAAAGATGTATTCTTTGAGGAATATCCTGAACCTAGTGAAATTAAAGATTATCAAGAGATCGAAAATGAAAAATTTGATAAGATGATTGAATCAATAGTTCGAGGAGAAGATGAAATCTATATGAGTAAAACCTTTTATCAAAAAGCGATTGATTTATTTGAGGAGTTATTAATTGAGAATGAAATAATTGGAGCTGCTCTTTTAACAACGAAAGGAAATATAATATACACTTCTCTTCCAAACCAGATATTAGTTAATTCATTAAAAGAACTAGAAATTAGATACATTGTAGGTGCTCTTAACCTTCCTGAAATGTACTATAGTTTAGAAAGTGGGGAAAAAGTATTTTCTAAAGTGATTGATATTCCATGGAAACTTGATCCTCTTTTATGTGTTGTTCTTTATGACAGTTCTGTACCTCTAGGAATGGCTGATTTAAATCTTCAGAAAGTAGCAAAGAGAATAACTAATATTATATAACTTTTTTTCATAAAAGAAAAAAAAGGGAAGAAAAAAATAATTTTAATTCATTATCTGATTTGAAACCAGAAATATAGACATGCTAAACCTATTATAAACGCTAGAACTGCCCATAAATATCGTAAAGATTTTGCATAATTTCTATGTCTTGTCCCAGATTCAGACCATATTGTATCTACCTGAATATATGGAATTGGTCCTCTTCTGTACCATCCTTTGATACGAACTCTTTGCCCTATTAACCTTTTAACGGTCCTAAGAGAAAATATTAAATCAACTAGACCGATACCGAACCGATAATCAACATACATTAAACCAGTTTCATCTTGGAAGTACATATCTTCACTAAAGTAATATCCAGGAATCCCCCTTCCAACTATTTGGCCTTCCAAAATAGAAGGAACGGTTCTTATCGGACTTACTTTAACATTAGTAACAAGGTCAATTACTGTTTTCGCATCAAAACCGCCCTTATACATGTATCTAGTCTTAATGATTGACATAAATCCTATGATATAAAATCCAACTGCCCAAAGAAATAACATATTTTGCGGAGTGAAAAACGCGTTATTCAGACTAATAATGCCAGCCATATCAAATATCCAGACAATACTTACTCCAATTAACCCAAGGAACACTATAGTAGGAAGATATTTCATGAATAAATCCCATAAAAATTCGTCAATTAATGTTTTTCCTGCTTGTTCTTCTTTAATTCTTCTAGCATCAGAGAAATCAATTTCAGGTTGAATTCCATAGATTTCACATAACATGTTTAAACGCCTAATTCTTTTCGCAGGTAACGGATGCGTTGAGAAAATTTGATAATATCTTGCCCAAGGATTAAATAAGTCCCATGCTGCAGCTGCTTGAACTGCCTCCATCGAAACAGTCTGAGTTCTTCCAACACTTATTACTCCTAAACCTTTAGCATGACTAGGATCAAAAATTCCTAAGCCTCTTAGTGCTCTTACTCGTGATTTTGTTCGTTCCTCAACTTTACTATCGATTAATAAACCATAAGCTATCTTAACAAGACCAGTCGCTAATGCGTTCGGATCTTCTAATACTTCAGCGCTATGCTCATCTGCGTAATACTCCCTTATCCTGCTTACAATCAAAGATATTAAATAACCTAAATAATAGGTTAAATAAGCTAAGGCTGCAATAGCGAGTAATGCAAGTCTAATAGCAGCAGCTTCATCGCTATCTCTTGAGCTTCTAGCTCTTGAAAACCAACTTGCATAATATGCCCAACGTGCAACTGTTAATAATACTAATGGAATCGCAAATACAATAGTCATCAAGATGAAATCAGAATGAACTACATGTCCTAATTCATGTGAAAACACAGCATTTTGTTCTTTTTTATTTAAATATTTTAGTATTCCAGTGGTTAATACAACTCTTGCAGAATTTTTGGACCAACCATATGTGAACGCATTTGGGTTGAGATCATTAATAATTCCGAGCCGCGGTATTTTAATATTGTTATAATCAACAACCTTATTAAGTGAATCAGCAAGATGAGGAAATTCAGAAGCAAACTCTTCATAAGGAATCCAATCAATTCTATAAAGCCAATTAACAATCAATGGAGATATTGCATATTGAAAAAGAACCATCCCAAGAGTAAGTGCAACCATAATAAGCAAACCCCATAGCGATGACGGTAAGAACCAAACACCAATCACAAAAATAAGGGCATAGATTAAAGCAAATAAGGAGGTTATAGCAAGTCCCGACGCTAATCTTAATCCTATAATTTATCACCTTTTAATTAAATAAATTTATTAATTTTTGGAAAATTCAATAAAAAAATTAACCATGTGAAATGAGGGTGACACTACTAAAAAAACTTTGTCCTACTAAAAATAAAATCTCCAATTTATCTTTCACGACATTATAATGACCCAATTCTAAAAATTAAAAATGGAAAGATGATTAATACAAATAATTTCGATTCATTTTAAAGTGCGAAAGAATTATGTATGATGTAATCATCATTGGAGCAGGAATTGCTGGTGCTACGTTTGCTTCTAAAATTTCTAAATATGCTAAAACACTATTAATTGAGGCTCAAGATTATCGAAAAGAAATACCTATTAGAACAAATATATTTCCTGAACATAATAAGCCTTTTATCAAGGATGAAATAGACTGGGAAAATAAGATAATTTTTCCAACTCCGCATACAAAGTCAAACTATATGAGTGATGAATTTAATGGTGTTATCGACTCTAAAGAATTCGGAATACCTTTAGGAAACATTTGTTATACTGAAAATTTATTACACGAGTTTATTAATCAGCTTGAACAACAAGGAGGTACATTCGCTTCAAATGAAAGTGTTTCTAAAATTAATAGACACAGCGATTCTATTGAATTAATCAATAATAAAGGCGAATCATATAATACAAAAGTATTAGCTCTAGCTACGGGTTCACGTGGATTTGAACTACAAAGATCCTTAGGATTTGAAATACCCGATCATTACACTGGAGTATTAATCCATTTATTTGGAAATGAAGATAAAATAAATGAAAATTTAGAATATAATTATACTTTTCACATAAATCCCAATATCTCGAGTAAAGGACCTTTTTATTTCAATAGAGGTAAAGAGAGAATAGCAACGGGATTTCTAGGTGGAAAAAATGAATCAAAGAACACAATTCTTGAAAAGCTTGATCGGATTTTAAAACATTATAAACGGATCCAACCTTTTATAGATGGATTGAGATATGATTTATCAACTGCAGTAGTTGGAGAGATATCTAAACACCCTATTAAGAACTTCTCAACAGATCGAGTTCTTGTTCTTGGGGAAGCAGCGGGATTAGTTACTGCCTTTTTTTATGAAGGTTTACTACCTGGAGTTGCTTGTGCTGATATAGCAACAAATACTTTAAAACCATTATTCCAAAGTGATAGTAAATTTAGTAGATTAGAATTACAAAAATATGATCAAGAAGTTAAACATATTTTATTTACGTATTTTAAAAATGGAAATGCACTCGAATATTTAATCTACAATGAGGGTTCCTATGTAAAAAGTTTATGGCGCCTCTATACAGAATTGTTGAATGAAAATAAATTAGCAAGAAAATATATTTATGAAGCCTATATAAACCACGATCTTTCTAAACATAATACGAGTAACGATAGATATGTTGGTGAAAAATGGTTTGGTAAACTACCTACTCTTTCAAAAATCACACTAAGCCCTAAATTCTTTAAAGCGATGTTATTATGATTTTTAGAAATATTAGAGATGTAATAAAAAAAAAAATAAAATTAATTAAAATAGAATTTTTTATTCATAGGTTAAAAGTGGGCAGACTATTCTTCCACTTGCTTTAAATTGTTTGAGATCTTTTCTTGTTATTATTTTTCCTTTCATTTGACAAGTAGAACAATTCCATTCATATCTTTGTCGGTCATCGTTCTCAATAATAACTCCAGAATCGAAGTTATGTTTGACTCCGCATGTAAAGTTTTGCATTTTTTTTACCATTATTTTTTTGAACAAACCTCCAGATATTTTATTTAATATCTGAACGAAATATTATTTATTCATTATACGTTAATTATAATATTTATTTTAACTATTTAAACTTTCCCCATCATTTTCCCACTTGTATAGATTATGTAACGACAAAAAAGAAGGCGATAAAAAAATGGGATCTTATGCAAAAAATGAACGAATATACTTTTAAATCATTAATAATTAAAAAATTTTATAAAAATTATAAATTCTTTTTTAAATTTTTGGTTTTTAGATGAACAAAATTTAGAAATTACAGAAAATTTAACATTTCTATATAACTTTTTCAATGTAAAGCTCAATTAACATCATCCTGGAAGTGGCCACAAGGCTTCTATACAATAAATAAAGATAAAAACCAAATATTTAAATATAAATGTAAACATATTTTACATAATAAAATAAATCTTTAAATTATCTAATTTCAAGATTTTAAAAATCAAAATTTCAGCATAAATATTTTTTACAAAAATTTTTAATTACTATAAAATGGAGGAAAAATAAAATGAGTCAAAAAGATTTTACATATCAAGGGGGTATTTCTCGAAATTATGTGAAAAAAACAATTCTTAAAATTAATATTGGGTATATTATATTTTATGCCTTATGGATGATCTTGTCATTTTGGGTAATACATTTCTTTGAATCAACATTCACGTTCGATATGGTTCTTTGGCTAACAATTTATTCTGTGTTACTGCCCTATATTATCGTTGTGGTTCTATCACTCTGGTATCTTTATAAATATGTAAAGCTGTATTCTTATGAAGTATTAGAAAATAATATTATTATTCGACATGGAGTTTTTACCAAAAAAAGAGTAACAATTCCATATACTCGGATTCAAAATATTAATATTGTTAACGGTGTATTTGATAGATTATTTAAGATTTTTACTGTAAAAGTTGAAACTGCCGGGGCTAGCGGTATGGCAACTGGAGGGGGTGGCGGTTATATTCGACCCGAAGGTCTTATTCCGGGACTTGAAGATCCTTATATAATAGAGAACAAGATAAAAGAGATGATGACAAAATTTTCTCAAATTCCTAGTGGTTTAGAGGATAAAATCTTTAAGCCTGAAGAATTAGCTTTTGATAATTTTATAAGTTACATTCTTTCAAAAATCCGTGAAGGAGAAAGACTTAAAACTTCAATTAGAGAATTGAGAGAGAAAAATCAATTAACAGCGGCTCAGTTAGCTGAGAAAGTAGGAGTTCCTATTCAGACTATCAATTATTTAGAAGAGGGAAGATATAATCCTAGTTTAACATTAGCATACAAACTTTCAGAAGTTCTTAACTGTAAAATCGAGGATCTCTTCAAATTTGTCTAAAAATTAACTCAGTTTTTATTAATTTAATATTTTTTTTTAAAAAATAATAATTTAGTGAGAATTTATTGAAATTACAAAAAAAATTAGTTACCCGAATAAAAGATTTAAGAGAAGAAAGGAATATAACTCAGCAGGAACTGGCTGATTTAGTAGGTATTTCTCGCCAAACGGTTTATTATTTAGAAAAAGGATCCTATAATCCTTCTCTGACAATTTCTCTTAAGATTTCAGGGCTTTTTAATAAATCTATAGAGGATATCTTCTATTTTGAACCAGTTATAAAAGATCTTTTAGGGTGTAAGACTTTAGAGGAACTGGAAGTAATTTCAGAAAATTCTGGCATTGAAGCAGAGCGATTAATAAAGCTAAAGAATATTGATGATGATACTTTATTAAAAGCTTTTAATGAAAAAGAGTTGTATAGTATTTGTCAAGCTATTGGAGTAAGTTTTGATACTATTTTTTTAAAAGAGGATTAAAATAGTCAGAGTTTTATGAATGACATTTAAACTTAATCATCTACTCATGAAAGAATTTGAAAGAGATTCTTGAAGTTTGTTAATGGCTGCTTTTAAATCTTTTATTTTAGGAATAATATTCTGGCCTAAATTTTGATCAATTGTAATTGCTCTTTCAACATTATCAATAGCCTCATTATAATCCTTTTTATCGAAATAAGCAATACCCATAAAGAACCATGCCTTCGCATGCTCTTCATTTATTTCTATTGCCTTTTTATAACTCTCAATTGCTTTATCAAATTCTTTTCTTAATATATAAACATTTCCAAGATTATACCACCCCTTGTAAAAACCTGGATCGATCTCTATTGCTCTATTTAAATTCTTAAGGGCATTTTCATAATCCTCTTTTGCTTCATATGCTAAGCCCATGGCATTCCATGATTTAACGTGTTTTTTATTATAATTAACAGCGGTTTGAAAACTATCAATTGCAGCCTCATATTTTTTTTTATAAGTGTAAGAAATTCCAATATAATAATATGCCTCAACAAAAATTTCATCTAGTTCTAAAGCTCTTCTACAATCTTCGATGGCACTATCATAATTTTTATACTCAATTTCTAATTTTGCTCTATTAATAAGTTCTTTTTTATAAGATGTTTTTATTAAATCTTTATTTTTAACGTCTGGTGATTCCATTAACTCATTAACTTTTAAGGCTTTTTCATAAAATTTGAAGGCATCGTCGTATTTTTTTAAATCAGCGAGTTGAGTACCTTGTTCAATTAAAAATTTGATTTCTTCTGAATGCACCTCATCTATTAATTTTTTTATTTTACTCATTTCCGCGGTTCTTCTTTCGGGATCATCTATTGATTGAGCATACTCTAATTTTTTTTTGAGTTTCTCGATTTCTTTTTCCTTTAATTTTTGTTCTTCTGCTAAACCTCCTTTATCAACAAGTAATTTTACCTCAGTTTCATAAATTAAACTTTTAATCATACCAACTTCTTTTTCCATTTCTTTAGTTAAATACATTTTATTAGTCATAGTAAGTGCTTCATTGAAAATATCAATAGCGCCTTGAAATTTCTTCTCTTCAACTAATTTCTTTCCTTTATTTACAACTTCTGAAACTTCAGCAAAATAAACTTTATTAACAAGATTTTTGAGGTTTTCTAATTCAAGATTTTTATTTTCCGGATATATCATTCTTTTTGCTAAGCTTAAAGCAATATATAAATCGCTTACAGCCTGTTCATATTCTTTTTGGACAATATATTGAATTGAATTATTTTTAATCACATTAATCCCGGAAGTGCAGGCATTATTTATCAATTCACTAATTTCTTTAACAATTATTTCTTTTCTTTCTGAATGTACCATAGCATTAGCAATATCAAGAGATTTTCTGAAAAGATCAACTGCTTCGTTAATAGAATTTATTGATTCTTCAAACTTTTCTTGAGATGTTATTTGTTTACCCTTCTCCACTATTAATTTAATACGTTCAACAAAGATCGGATTTAACACTTCAGCGATAAGACTTAGTTCAATGTTTTTAAGATCCGAATCAAACATTTTATTAGCTAAAGAGGAAGCCTTATTCAATTCAGAAATAGCTTGATCTATAAGATTTTGTTTAATAAGGTCTTTTCCTTTCAATAATACAGGTTTAATTTGAGAGGAATAAATTTCATTAATAGAATTTTTAATGATAGTAATTTGGTTTTTTTTATCCCCTGCATCGAAATATTTTTCAATAGTCTTCAAAGCTTTTTCAAAATTTTTAATTGATTCATCTAATTGATTTTCTTGTTTTAATTTTTTACCCTTTTCAACTATTTCATCAATCTGAGAATCATAGATTTGAGAAATTTCTTTTTTAATCCTTGATAAAGCTTCTGGTGTAAATTCAGTATCATAAGTAACCTCTGCGATTTTTAAACCCTTTTTAAACATTTCTACTGCTTCATCTTGCTTATTTTGAACTTTTAACTCTATTCCTTTTGCCACTATTTTTTCTATTTCATTTTCACTAATTAATTTGGCAATTTCCTCTTTTTCCGTATCTTTCAAATCAATGTCGTCAATATTTTCGCATACTTCCAGAGCTTTTTGGAACTCTTCTTTAGCTTTATCAAATTTTTTTTGAGCAGTTAAATGAATTGCTCCTTGAATGATATTATCAACTTGAACAGAATAAGTTTGATTAATTGCATTTTTTATGTTTTCAATTTCAATATTTTTATCTTCGGGGTCTTTAACCTTATCATTAATAAAATTTAATGCTTCCTGGAATTTTTTTATTGCTTTCAGAAAATTATTTTTATCCTTAAATGAATTAGCTTCTTCAATTATCAAATTCAATTTTTTCAAGGTTGATGCTTTCATTTCAAAATTTCACATTTTTCCCTTTAGATTAATCCTAAGAATTATTTCATATTTTTAATATTTTTCTCTATAACCTTTTATTTTTTAAAATGCTTCTAATAAATATCAAAAATTTCAATTAAGAGCCATTATAATGGTAAAAGAACACCCTATAAAGAAGTATCCTACAATAGCGTGTTGTGGATTAGATTGCGGTTTATGCCCTACATATTATACTCAAGGACCCTCAAAATGCCCCGGCTGCTGTGGTCCTGATTTCTTTAACAAGCACCCATCTTGTTCAATTATAACCTGTTGTGTAAAGACAAACAATTTTGAGACATGCGCTGAGTGTGATGAATTTCCATGCTCAAAAATAGATAAATGGGATAGATGTGATTCATTTATATCTCATCGCGTATCTCTTTCGAACCTTAGATTAATTAAACAAAATGGATTAAATCTTTTTATTGAACAGCAAGAGAAAAGGATTAAAATGCTAGAGA
>JBHLLG010000049.1:0-21537 GCA_048885925.1 Candidatus Hermodarchaeota archaeon | reverse complement strand
AAAGTTAATGTAATGGGAGGGTCTACTGCCATTGGACATCCCTTAGGATCTACGGTGATTCGATTAACTGGTACTCTTGCTCGTATATTAAAGGATAAAAAGGCAAAATATGGCATTGCTAACGCATGTGTTGGTGGTGGACAGGGATTAGCAACTGTTATTGAAAATTTAGACGCTTAAAATCATTTATTAATAGAGTCTTTTTATTTTTTTTATGTTAATATTCATTTCATTATATTTATACTAGTTTAGAAAAATCTAAGAGAAGGTGATAATGTTGGTTTTTATAAATAAAGAAGGAAAATTTAATGAAAACACGTGGTTGATTGATGGAAATCTATTTGGAGGGAAAGGAAATTTATCAATTTATATTATTGAAAATAAAGGGAGGAGAATGATGATTGATGCATCTGAGAAAGTAGCAGCACCTAAAATTATTGAAAAGTTGAAACAATTTGAGATTTATCCCATTCATAAGATCTTCCTCACACATTCTCATTTTGATCACGTAGATGGTGTCCATGAATTACAGAAATTAATGAAGGATACAAAGGTTGAAGTTTTAGCGTCGGAAAATGCAATAGAGAACTTAAAAAATCCACAAAACATGAATGATGTATTTGCAGCCAAAATGGAGCCAATTAAAGGTGTTATACCTTTAAAAGATAGTGAAATTATTGATTTAAATGGTTTAGAATTAAAAGTCCTGAATTTTTTTGGTCATACTATGGATTGTATTGCACTATTTGACAAGAAAAATAAGAATATATTCACTGGTGATGCAATTATCGATAAATCTAGTATTTATTATTTCCAACCTACTTTTATGCCGCCAGATTTTCATGAAGCAGAATTATTAAAAACATTTCAGAGACTTAGAAATATGAAAGATGATTTAACTTCAATATCATTAGCCCATTATGGTGTGTGGACAGATGATGATTTCGAACAAATAATAAATAGTATGGAAGAATTACATTTTGCTACAAAAGATTCAATTATTAAGTGGTATAAAGAAAATCCTTCATACAATTACTTAGCTCTCAAGTTTCATGAAACTTTCACACCTAAATCTAAGATTATCAAATATGGAAATATTGGATTTTTAGAAAGACAAATGGAGTTTTTTGTTGATAGTTTAAAGAGAAGCGGATTTATTTAATATAAAAAATTGATATTCAATATAAAAAATAAATAAATTATTTTGTTAGAGGTGATAAAATATTGTCAGGATTAAATCTTGATGTTATAGGAAAGAAATTCCCAGAGGTTACTTTTAAATATGATTGGAAAGATGTAATACTTTATGCCTTAGGGATTGGAGCTCAGGTTGATGAGTTACAATTTTTATATGAAGGAATTTCTGGAGGATTAAAAGTTTTCCCAAGTTATGCTTGTATAGTTGGTGGGGCTGGTCTCCAACTTAATAGGCTTGGCAAAATTTCTTTTTCACACTTTGTTCATGGAGAGCAGTCAATAAAACTGTACAAATCTTTTTCTTCTGCTGGTGAAATAATTTGTCAAGGAGAGGTTGAGAATATTTTTGATAAGGGAAAAGCTGCTGTTATTCATATGAAGGTTTCTGGTCATAATAGTGAAGGTGAACCTGTATTTGACACTAAATGGGTTTTTTTTTACCTTAAAGGAGGAGGTTTTGGGGGAGAACCAGGTCCTAAAACTGAGCCATTAAACCCTCCTGAAGGAGTAGAACCGGATTTTAGTATATCTTATAAAACTACTGAAAATCAAGCTGCATTGTATAGACTTAATGGTGATTTAAACCCTTTACATATAGATCCTGAATTTGCTAGTAGAAGCGGAAGGTTTAAGGGACCAATCCTTCATGGATTGTGTACATATGGTTTTGCAACACGTGCTATAATCTATGGTATTTGTAATGGAGAGATAGAACGATTTAAAGAATTTCAGGCACGATTTACTAGTGAAGTATATCCTGGAGAAATATTAACTACAGAAGGTTGGAAAGATAATGGACGGTATATAATTCAAGTAAAAACAAAAAGAGCAATAGTTCTTGGAAATGCTTATGCTATAGTTGAATAAATTTATTGAAAAGAAATATTGAATTACATTTTTTTGTTTTTCTTTAGAGGAAGCATCCTAACTAGTCTCGGACCCTCAATCATAGAAATGGCATTTTCAGGACAATGATAAGCACAAACACCACAACCAATACAGAATTCTTCTATTCTTTCTGCTTTATCGTCATCATTTAATTCAATTGCTTTGTTATAGCATATATCTACACATGTACCACATCCTATACATAAATCTTCATCAATGCTAGACAAGTAATTAGTTGCATTAACTACAGGATAAATCAAACAATCTCTTGCATTTAAGCAACAACAGCTACAGCAATTGCAAATAGCTACTTCTTCCTTGCCTATATCACCGTATAGATGATACGCTTTATGGACTAACCCCGCATCTTCACACTTTTTTAGAATTTTCAAGGCTTCTTCCTTAGATACCAATTTAGAGAAACCATGATTAGAAGTATGCCTTGCAGATTTACCTAAAGTCATACAACTTGGTGTTAGTTCGATCTGCTTACAGGGATTATTTAAAAATTCTTGATGTTGACGACAATAACAATGTCCTACAGCAATATCATCATACTTTTCAATTAATTCTCTAATTTTTTGAGTTGGTAATATTTGTTCTGTAGGGACTTGTAATTCTTCTTCCACGATAATGTTAATTTCTTCACCTGTTTCTAAATTTTCTAATATCGGGATTGTACGATCTAAGGGGGGCATTTGTTCTAGATCTGAAGTCATTCTATCATAATCGGATTGCATAACATTACTTTGTTCTTCATTAAGTTTATGGAATAATTGTGCGATCTTATAATTTTCCTCTGTTTTTTCAAGATTTTTCATGAAAATATATTCAAATTGCCTATGCATCGGTAATATTCGATACACCATTACCCCATAACGGTTAGGTTGGTTAAATATTACACCTGTTTTTGCTAAAGCATCTACTTTTTTCAATATTTCTTCTTCAGGTAAATCACTGCTCTCTTTTAACTGTTCCAATGTTTGGGAAATATTATTCTCAAAAGCCATTATAAGGTCTAGATTTTCATCTCTGATGGTATACTTTAATATTTCATACACTGTATCAGAAAAGGGGTAAATAAATCCCCCAGTTTTAAATATTATATTAAGAGCTTTTTCATATTCAGCTTTATTGCTCATTTTTTATCTTCATATGTTGTATTTTTAATTATTGTTATTTATAATTTAATGAAAAATGAAATGAAAGTATTGTTTTATTCTTTGTCTTAATAGGGTAAAATTCATATTATGATTAAATAAAAAAATAGATTATTTAGAAATACTTCCTAATTTTTGGATTACTTCTTCTGCTTCTTTCACTATTCTATCTAATAATTCTTTAACAGTAGGTATATCCCTAACCAATCCCACACCCTGACCGCAACTTACCATACCGGCATCTAAATCACCTTCTCTATACATTTTTAATGCATTTTGACCCGATGCTACTTGTACGATTTGCTGAAGTGATGCTTTTTGTGATTCTAACTCAATTATTTTTTCAGCAGCTTTATTCCGCCATACTCTGTGGGTGTTTTTAATAGATCTCATAACTAAAGAAGTATCAGTTTCACCGGCTTGAATAAAAGCTTGTTTTAAATTATCATGAATAGGGCATTCTTTTGTAGCCATCATTCTAGTTCCCATAATTACACCCTCAGCTCCAAGTGCCAATACTGCTGCAACTCCCCGTCCATCTGTTATACCACCTCCAGCTATCACGGGAATATCTAATGCATCCACAACACATGGCGTCATTACAAGAGTTCCTATATCTAAAATTCCTGTTGCTCCACCATTTTCATAGCCTACAACTGTTATTATATCAGCACCTAAAGAGGCTCCTTTTTTTGCATATCTAACACCAGCACATTTATGTATCCATATAGCACCTCCCTGTTTAATTTTAGGAACTAAATGCTCTGGGGCTTTATGGCCGCTTGTTTCAATAATTTTTGCTCCCTCCTCCAATGTTGCTTCAACATAATCCTCTAATTTATCTTGGGGCATGAGGGCGGGAAATAAATTGATATTTACTGCAAATGGTTGGGTAGTTAATGATTGAGTTTTTCTGATTGCCTCGCGTAATTGTTCAGGAGTACTATAATTCGCACTAGCTAATACAGCACAAGCACCAGCATTACTACATGTAGCAACAAATTCTGGCGTGGTAATATTAGCCATGGTTCCTACTATTATTGGATATTTGCATCCCAACATTTCAGTTACTTTTGTCTTAATCATATTTTTTCACAATTAAATATTCAATTAAAAACTAATATATCTGTTTCCAATTTATACATTATCAAAAATCCTTAAAATCGTTTAATATCTTATTCATCTAATTTTCTCCCATAACTCTTATTATTATTAAGATTCTTATTATCTTAATATCGTTCTTATCCATCATAATTCTTAGTTATTTACCACTATTGGGAATTTGATAATTTTAATTAGTAATAGTTGTTAATAATTATTTATTTCTAATATTAGAAAAAATCATTTAGATGAATATTTTTTTTTTGGTAAAATTGAAGATTTTCAGAATCAATACTTTAAATTTAATTCCAAATATTCCTAAACATAAATTTAAATTGATCATTTAGGTTATTTAATTATCTGATTGAATTCATGAATTGAATTTAAGTAGAATTTATATTTCTAATAACTTCTATTATTTGAATGTGATTTGATTATGGAAGTATTTTTTAAAAGGGCTGAACATTCTTTTAATAAAAAACTAGGAGAGAATAAGACATCAGCTATTTTAAATAGTATAAAGAAAGCTACTAATGAAATTCCAGCTAAATTTAGAAGTATAATTGGTTCTGAAATACCAAAATTTCTTTTCAATTATTCACAGGAGATTGAAGATGTCTCTCCTGTGATTACAGAGGCTGTTTTAAAATCCATTCTCATATTTGCAAGATCGCTAAAAGATCTAGTAAATCGGGACAGAAATCAGGTAAATCAGATGCTAATAAATAGAAGTAATAATGAAATGCGAAATCTTTCCGATTTATTAAGTGCATTTGTTAATAGAGCGACAAAAGGGGAAACTATTGAAAATCTCGAAAGATTTGAAGATTTATTAACATACCTGGTTGGTGGAAAGGCAGAAATCTCTCAGATGAATGATGTTGAATTGTTTCTTAAACGTGCTGAGAAGAGCTTTTTTATGAAACTGGGAGAAGAGAAATTTAACGCTTATTTAGAAAGGATTATGAAATCATTTGAACAAATCGATGAATTACATAGAGATCAAATGAGCTCTGAAATTTCAAAATATTTATTTAAATTGTCTCAAAATATTGATAAATTTTCTACAGAAACAATCGACAATATATTAGCTCATATTTTATTATTTTCTGATTCTATAAAAGATTTAGGTGGAAAAACATGGGACCAAATTAATCAAGAAATAAGAATGAGAAGTAATAATAAGTCGCATTCTTTATTGGATGTATTCGATGCATCTTTGGAAGAAGCTAAAAGAGGAAATTTATTAGTAAATAGTACTAAATTTGAAGATATATTAACTCATCTTTTTGGAGAAGAAAAAGAGCGAGTTCAATTCTCAGATATAGAAGCATTTTTGAAAAGAGCAGAAAAGAAATATTCACTTATACTTGGACAAGACATGATTCAAATGCTAATGCAGGATCTATTAAGTGCAATAGGAAAAATTCCAGAGCAACATAGAGAATATCTTGGGTCTGATCTAGCAAAATATCTATTTAAATGTTCAGAAACTGCTTCCTATTATGAACCAGAAAAAGTTGAATTAATTTTTAATGGAGCAATTATGTTTGCTAACTCTTTAGTTGATATTGGCGATTTAAATAAAGCAGAAATAAATCAGTTCATTATAAATCGATCGAATCATAAAGTTCGTGGTCTTTTTGATTTATTTCTTGAATTTTTAGAAAAAATTAAAATTCGCATGCCATTCTCTCTAACTCCTAATTTTGATGAAATACTAGTACACACGCTAGGTAGATATGATGGTCCCAAAGTTATCGAAAAAGGGGGATTGATTCATGATTTATTAGCGGATTATCATGAAGAAATACCATTAGCTATAGAACATTCAAAATGGGCAAAAGCATTAATTGAAATAATACCTCGATATCTGGATATTCTTCCTAAAGCAGAAGGAGATCGAGTATTAGACTTTTTATGGGAAAATAAATTTTCAGAGGATCAAATTATCGAAAAATACAGAATCAAAATTAACGAGATACCTAGGGAGAAAGAAAAAACATTTATGTTTAGGTTAATGAATATGTTAACCGATCAGATTTTAGTTGATGAAGCGAAGGACAAGTTATTAGCAGGAGCTTTAGCTCTTAGAATTCTTGGAGGCATTTTTGTGGAGATTTTCGGTGGTCGAAATACAGAAATAAGAGGAATTCGGCTTAATCAATTATTAAAAGATAGAAAAGTATCAAATATAGAAAATAAAAAGAAAATTGATGAGCATATTAATAGAATACTGGAAGAAGATTTGAAAGCAATTCAAAAGAGAACTATGACAATAAATACAATTATACCTATATTAAACAAGAAAAGATATTTTATTAAAACATATGATATCGTTACAAAAGATTTTCCAGATTTTATTACCAAAATGATCACTGTCAAAGAAGAGGAGCGTTTAAAAGATATTGGTGAAGACTACAAAAAACCAGGCGTATCAGGAGAGTTAATACAACTAATAAATAATTTCTTAAATGAACTTGAATTAGCAAGAAGGTTCTATAAAAAGTATTTCGAAGAAATGTATTCTATAGCATTTGATGCTCAAAAAAATATGCTAGAAATAAGAAAATTTTTCAAATTTCTTGTAGAGTTTAGTGAGAATATACATGCTATAGAATTTTATACAAGACCTATAGCTAATACTGAACATACTATATATATTTTAATATTAAAGTATTTATATGATCCTTTACCAGAAATTTTTAGTACTACTCGTATTATTCTTGATGAACAGGAGTATCAAAAGAAAATAATGAAATTGGATACTTATCTAAGTAATCAGAAGCTTGATTTACTTAATCTAGAGATTCATGAAACCGAAAATAAAATAAAGGAATATGAACAAATGAATGATTTTGATACAACTACTAAAATTAGAAATTTAACAAACTCACTCAATCGAGATAAAAATGAACTTAAATTTTATAACATTATGTTTAAACTTCTTCATGAATCTGAAGAAATCAGCAAAGTTATGGAAGATAGAATAAGTTTTTCTCAAAATTTACTAAAATTTACAAATTCACTAAAAAGTGTCCATCCAAACCTTCCAGCAGCATTATCGGATTATTTTGAAAACTTGAATGATTTTAATCAAGAAATCGATCATGTCATTGGAGAATTAAAGAAGAAAAGTTCAAACGGCATTATATCCCCTTTCGACTTGAGAGAAAAAAATGATAATGCTGAATTAGCTAAAAAAGAATTATTATCACTATGCTCAAATGAAAAATTTGTTAATCACATTAAATCTCTAGTAGAAATATCGAAAACAAATATAATATAACAAAAGAGATGATATAAAATTATTATACTTTTGAATTTTTGTACTTAACACATTCTTTAATAAAATCAAAATAAATTGGAGATGGGTTATAAGGACGGGATTTAAATTCTGGATGAAATTGGGTACCTACCATCCAGTGATCTTCTCTATTTAATTCGATACTATTAATAATTTTTCCAGTTTCATCTCTACTTGATACTAGTATACCCTTTTCTTTAGCCTCATCCGTGATAAATCTCTCTTGAATATGATATCTATGTCTATATCGTTCATAAATCACATCTTTCTTGTACGCATTATAAAGCCTTGTACCTTTTTCAACTATTATTTTTTGAGCACCTAATCTCATAGTACCCCCAATCTCTTTAACGTCTTTCTGATTTTCTAAGAGATCAATAACTGGATATGGAGTATTAGGATCTATTTCTGTTGAATTTGCCTTTTCAAATCCAAGATATTTTCTACAGAAAGCCACAAAAAATAACTGAGCTCCAAAACAAATCCCTAGGAATGGGACTTTCTTTCCCATGGCATATTCTGCCGATTTTATCATACCCTCTACTGCTCTTTCTCCGAATCCAGGTGTAAGCAAAATTCCATCGCAATCTTTAAGTTGTTCTGCAATATCAACATTTTCTTCAATATTAATCATTTTTAAATCTGTTTTATATCCAAGATGTGCAGCAGCATCTTCTAAAGCTACATTTATTGAGATATATGAATCAGAAATGTTAAAATATTTACCTGGCATCGCAATTTTGACAGATTCTTTAGTATTTTTAAACAATTCAACCATTTTCACCCATTCGGAGTAATTTGTTACTTCATTGTAAGCTACTAACTTTGCCTTTAGATCTATTAGTTCACATAAAAGATCTCCTAAACCTTGCTTCTCGAATAAAAGAGGTAATTCATAGACAATCTCCAAATCGGGATTTGAGACAACAGCATTTTCAGGCACGTTAGAATATAAAGATATTTTTCTCTTAATATTTTTATCTAATAATTTTTCACTTCTTCCAATTATTATATCTGGTTGTAGTCCCAAACTTTGAAGCATTTTAACAGAGTGTTGGGTTGGTTTCGATTTTTGTTGACCTACAGCCTTAGAATATGGAATAAGTGTAACATGTACAAATGCCGTACGTTTCGGATATTCTAATTTTAATTGTCGAAACGCTTCTAAAAATATACTAGATTCTAAATCTCCAACAGTTCCACCACATTCAATTAATAATACATCTAAATTTTCTTTTTCAGCAATTTCCATTAATCTTTCTTTGATTATATCTGTTACATGAGGTATAATTTGGACTGTTTTTCCTAAAAATCTCCCTTTCCTCTCACTTAGGATCGTAGAAAGATAAATTTGACCCGATGTAATATTATGGGAAGGATGCATTTCAATACCTAAAATCCTAGAATACGTTCCAAAATCTTGATCGATTTCAGAAATTCTATATGATCTTTCATCAGAACCAGGAACAGGTCTGAAATCCCACACATTCTCGGTAATAAAACATTCTCCATGTTCAACTGGATTTAGAGTTCCGGGATCTACATTCAAATAAGGGTCAATTTTTACGACTGATACATTAAAGCCACGAAATTGTAGTACTTTACCTATACTGGCTGTTGCGACGCCCTTACCTTAGCATATTCTAATGAAATATTATAATATTATGCCAGACATCACACCGCCTGTTACAAATACAAATTTACTTTTAGTGTTCATAATTTATAATAATTCTTTATAAAATAATATATTATTAAATCAAACCATATAAACAAAATTATAAAAATAAACCAATTTTTAAAAGAATTTCTAAAACATTCTATCAATTAAGCTATAAAAAGCCTTTTTGATGAAAAAATAGGATCTGAGGTTATGTTAAGTCCTAATCGTCTCAAACCAGCTTCGTCTCCTTGTGTTGGTATATGGGTTGAATGCATCTCGCATCCCTTAAGATCTTTAAGTTTTTCCATTGCAACTTGAGCAGATGGGTTGAAATCTGCGCTAATGCTTAATGCTATAAGAGTTTCTTCAAGATTAAGACTTAATTGTTTATGGTTGAAAACATCTGATTTTAGCTTACTTATAGAGTTTAATATATTTGGAGATAAAAGATGAATATTATCAGGAATCCCAGCTAATACTTTAATAGCATTTAAAATTAGGGCGGAGGCTGCGTGCATCAATTGAGAATTATTTCCTGTTATAATAGTTCCATTCTTCAATTGTAATGCGGCTCCAGCAAATACACCTTCATTCCCTTTCCCTTTTTCTTGAGCTTCTATAGAAGCTTGCCGAGCATGTTCGACAACGTTCCGATCCAATGGTGTGAGATTTAATTCTTTCATAAGCAATTCTGCTCTCTGTACGGTTTTTTTATTTGCAACACCCATGGCATACTCACAGTTATATCGAAAGTATCTCCGGATTATTTCTTGTTTGGATGCTTGTTGCACAAGATCATCATCAGTAATAGCAAAACCTGCCGTGTTCACACCCATATCAGTAGGAGATTTGTATACTAATTTGTTACCCATAAGTTTTAGCATAATTTTCTTGACAACTGGAAATATTTCTACATCTCTATTATAATTGGTTGATTTTATATTATAATTCTCAAGATGGAATGGATCTATCTGATTAAAATCCCCTAGATCTGCAGTTGCGGCTTCATATGCCATATTTACAGGATGCTTTAAAGGTAAATTCCATATTGGAAAGGTTTCGAACTTTGCATAACCCGCCTCAATCCCTCTTTTATGTTCATGATATATTTGAGACAAGCAAGTTGCCATTTTCCCACTACCTGGTCCAGGTCCAGAAACAATTATTATCGGTTTAGAGGTTTTGACATACTCATTTGCACCGTATCCTTCTTCACTTACGATTAAATCAATATTTGTTGGATAGCCTTTGATTGAATGATGCGTATACACCTTTATATCTCTACGCTCAAGTTTATTCATAAATTGCTTAACGATTTGCTGTCCATTATACCGTGTCACTACTACAGCACATACTTTAATTCCTCCATCCCGAAGATCATCAATTAATTTCAAAGTATCAGTGTCATAAGTTATTCCAAAATCTGCACGAATCTTTTTTCTTTCTATATCTCCAGAGTAGATACATAAGATTACCTCACTTTTATCTCCAAGACGCTTTAAAAGCCTCATTTTAACATTTGGATCGAATCCAGGGAGAACTCTTGCTGCATGATAATCATATACCAGTTTTCCACCAAATTCAAGATATAGTTTGTTCCCAAATTGAGTAGATCGATCCAAAATACTCTTAGATTGGTCGTTTAGATATTTCTCGTTATCAAAACCAATTTTTTCAATATCCATTTTGACTTTTTCTTGTTGTTTATTATTAAAATTAAAATTATTAAATATTAACCGTGTCTAATAAGAATTTCCATGGCTTTTTATAATGCTATTTATTATTTACCTTTAAACAGAGGTTCTTTTTTAGTTATTAATGATTTTGTTGCTGCTCTAAAGTCATGAGTTTTCATTAAATCACGTAATCCCTCATTTTCTAAATCTAATATTTTTGAAATAATATCCTTAAAATAATTATGCATTGTTTGTTTCATACGATTTAATGCAACAGTTGGTCCTTTCGGAGGAATAAGTTTTAATGCTTGTTGCCTTGTATAAAGCATCAATTCATCTGGTGGTAAAATTTTATTTACTAAACCAAGATGCTTAGCTTGTTGAGCTGAAATTTCATCTCCAAAATATATAAGTTCTTTAGCTTTATGAAACCCGACAAGAAATGGTAAAATAAAACTTGAACTAAATTCAGGAATAACTGCTCTTTTAACAAAATAAAATCCTAACCATGCATCCTCTGCCATATAAATTAAATCAGCACCAAGTAAAGGCATAGTGATACCAATACCTACAGCTAAACCATTAATAGCTGCAATCACAGGTTTATTAAAATTCCAAAACTTAAGACATAACTTCTTTTGAGCAATATCCATTAGATCTATTTCTTTCATTATTTCTGAAGAAATCGAAGAAACATATTTCATATTAAAATAACCTCCTGAAGAAAAAGCATTTCCCTCTTTACTCCCTGTCATTATCAATACTTTAGCATTTTTATCTGTTTCCATATCATCTAGAACTGTCCAAATTTCTAAAAATGTAACATAAGATAGCGCATTTCTTCTTTTAGGAGTATTAAAGGTAAGGGTACAGATCCCATTTTCTTCTTTTTCGTAAATAACTTCGCTTAAATTTTCAATATTCATCTTAACTATAATTTATTGAATTATTTTGCTTTATAAATTAAACTATAAGAAATAATTATTAATTAAAATAGGTTTATCAAAAAACTTTGAGAAAAAGGAATAACACAAAATAGACAAAATTTTATTCAAATTCGAAAACTACCTTAATTGCATCATACATACTCTTATTTGAAGCTACTTTTAATGCTTCTTTATAATCTTCCAAAGAAAATTTATGAGTAATAAAGTCTCTAACATCAATCTTGCGAGTTGATATCAAATCTAATGCAATTTGTAGAGTTCGCTTTTTTATCCCATCAATTATTTCAGAACCAAAAGTATTTGAAGCAATCAATGTTATTTCTTTGATAAATAATGGTGTCCAATCAAGTTCTAATATTGCAGGTTGTCCAATTAACACAAAAGTTCCTTGTGATTTAACCAATCTAAAACTAGTTGTTAAAGACGATGAATTTCCTACACAATCATAAACGGTATCCGCTCCTCCACCAATCGGAGCTGGATCTTGCATTGGTGGTGTAACAGTTCTTGTCCCTAATCTTCTGGCAATTTTTCTTGCAAAAGCGCCCTTGTTAGCCAAAAAAACCTCATCAGCACCGAATTTAGCAGCCATATCAAGTTGGGCTTGTCCTGTATCAACAGCGATGATTTTACATTTGGAAAATACTTTTAAAGCTAATATTGTTGACAAACCCATTACACCACAACCTACAATAATTACTATATCATTTTCTTTTGGAATATGTTTTAGAATTCCATGGATTGACCCTGCTAAAGGTTCCGCAATCAAGGCTTCTTCAAAAGTAATAGAATTGGGAATCTTAAATACCTGAGATTTATGGGCAACAATATATTCTCCCCAACCACCACCAGTATCTTTACATAAACCAATTATAAATCCAGGAGCTATATTACCTTTATCGTAATTACGACATAAGTTAAAATTTCCTTCTTTACATGCATCACATAATTCAAGTCCCCTTGGTTCACAACTAAGAACTTCATCAATTAAAACACGATCTCCAATTGAAATATTATTTACATTAGCACCTACTTCTGTTATCACGCCTACGATTTCGTGACCTAAAACCGCGGGACCTGATACAAAATTTAGTTGGAACGTAGACTGCTCAATTTTTAAAATATGAATATCGGTACCACAAATACCTCCTAGCTTTACTTTTATTTTTACCCAATCATCATTAACTATTTCTGGTTCAGAAATATCTTCATACGATACTAATTCATAAATTTTAGGTTTAAAAAATGGATCTTTAATTTTTTCGCCTAAGAGCTCTAAAAATCTTTCGACTGTAGCGATTAATGCTTTCATAATTCATAGTTTAATTTAATTCTAACTAAATGCATTTAATTAAAAGAAATAAAAGAAGATTCCTATAAGATTCCCATACTTCCCATAAGTTTCGTTGTATCCGGTGTTTCGAAATCAATTTTCACATCTAAAACTGCAGGTTTTCTAGAATTTTTTGCTCTTTCGAATGCTGGCTTTATCTCGTTAGGATCAATTACAACTTCCCCATAACAACCAAAACCTTCAGCGCATTTAGCATAGTCAAATTCTGGAAGATCTACATCAATATAACGCTTTCCCTTAAAAAGTTTCTGTCCAGATTTAATCATACCCCATGCGCTATTATTAGCTATTATATAAACTAGGTTATTTAATTTTAATCTTACAGCAGTTTCTAAATCTTGCACATTTATCATAAATGATCCATCACCTGCTATTGCTACAACCTGTTTATCTGGCTTTGCTAATTTAGCTCCAATTCCGTAGGGTACAGCAGTACCTAATTGACCCATACAGGTAGAAGCTAGTGTAGAAAGGGGTTTTCTTATATTATAATCATAAATTTGTTCTCCTACGGAAACTGAAATATCTCCACCATCAAGAATCAAAATAGCATCTTCATCCATTGCTTCAAGGATATCTTTAATAAGTCTTTTTGGCATTATAGGAATTTTATCTTTGGACAATTTCTTATTTAATTTTTCAATATTATTCTGTCGAATTTGAACAAGCTCTTCTAACCATTCCCTTCTTTTTATTTTTTCAATCTGTTTTGTTTTTTCGAGAATTTGCATTAAAAATTGCTTACAATCACCATGAATACCCAATGTTATTGGTTTAGCACGGCCTATCATTGATGGATCGATGTCTACTTGAATTAATATTTGAGAATTTTTCCAAAATGGCTCCTCACCATGTGCCATGGTCCAAGAAAATTTACACCCAAGAGCAAGAATTACATCAGCTTCAGGGATTACTCTCAATCCTATTCCTGCGACTCCCGCTCCTAATAAGAATCTTTTTTTTTCTGGTAATGTTCCTATTCCGCTAATAGTTGTTAATACAGGTAATTGTAAGTAATCAACAAATTCTTCTAATTCATTCCAAGCTTCTGCTCGTGAGACACCACCACCAGATATTATTAAGGGTTTTTTTCCTTTTAATAAAAGATCCAATGCTTTTTCTATCAATTCATCTTTAATAGCTGGTTTCTCAATGGTACGATATTTTTCCTTATTTAAAATAAGTATGTCGTCTTCATTAATTTCCTCAAGAAAGGCATCTTCGAATATTTCTAATAATGCAGGTTGAGGACGTCCACCCATAGCTTCCCTAAATGCTTTATGAACAGCATCTGGTATCTCGTTGATTTTAAGAATACTTTTTTGATATTTTGTGACTGGCTTATACATTGTAATCTGATCAAGGTTACCTTGTAAAGTAAAGGAGTCTAGAAATTTAGAGTTTACTTGAGGTAAAATGGTTATCATAGGTATATTATCTGACCATGCCGCACCAACTCCCGAGATAAGATTTGTTGCACCAGGGCCAACTGTTCCAAAACACACACCTGGTGTATTTGTTAACCTTGCCCATGCATCAGCAGCATGAGCTGCTGCGGCTTCATGTCTAAATAAAATAGTCTCTATGCCTTGTTCTCGACCCCAGTTATATATAGCATCATACATATTTAAAAATTGCCCTCCAGGAACTCCAAATAGATATCTTACATTTTCCTTTAGAAGGCATTTTATTAAAACATCCCCACCATTAATCTTTTTCTTTTCTTCTGTCATAATTATATACTTAATTAAAATAGCTCAAGAATTTTGATTAAAATTTTAGATTTTTTAGTTTAAATAATTATCTAATTATTTTAACATTATTAATTAGAGATTCTGGAATATTTTGGACTAAATTATGTTTTATATTAATTATTTTTAGTGTCTTATTTGAATTAAGAACCTTTGGAATTTGCTTAAATTTGTTGTAACTCAAATCTAAAACTTCTATAAGGTTTAATTTTTTGAAAGAAAAAGGTAATTTCGTTAAATTGTTATTTCTCAGAATTAATTTCTTTATATAAGTTAAATATCCAATTGATTCTGGAATTTCTGATAATTCAAATGCATTATTGTCATATCTTTTCAATAAGTTCAAATATAAATCAAGATCTTGAAGTTTAGAAAGAGTATTAACAAGGTCTAGATTGTCTTTAATGAATTTCCACTTAAAGAAATTAAAGTTTAAAATTTCAACGTGTTTATTTTTTATAACGAGCCAAGGTTCCCCATTTTTAACATTGCTTAATTTCTGAAAATTCTTAAACCATAAGGGGTTAATCTCATAATTTTGTTTATCCTTAGCAAATAAAGATTCAAGATCAAAAAAAAATATTGCTTCTTGAGGATCAATTCCGATTTTTGAAGCATAATTCTTATTCCAATTTATTAAATCTTTTTTTATTAAATTTAATTGGGGATTATCGAATCTATTTAAAGAATTAAAAATTATTTTCAAAACTAAGGGAGACTTTTCATTTTGAATTATCCATCTTAGAGCAGGAATGCCTTCCTCCAGAAAGGTAAGGATTATGTAATTAGCTACTGATGCTCTGATAAATGCATTTTCATCAGAGATTAACTGATTCTCTAAAGTTTTGAAGATCTTTTCATCATGAGTACCTATTTTTTCTAGTAATTTAATGCTTTCCACACGAATTCCGGTATTATCACTACTTTCAATTAATGAATTTAGTAATTCAAGAGTATTTTCTTTACTTAAAATCCCCATTAAGAAATCTTTCTCGATCTTTTCTGGCGTTAAAGATTCTTTCATTTATCTAATCATTATTTAGAGAATTTTTCTTTATAAAAATTCATATCCTCTATTAAAAGCATTGATATTCAAATCAATAAATCGCAAATGAACAGTTTCTTTGATAGATTTAATAATTGCTTCTTTTGAGACTATCTTAGTAATTTTAATTACCGCTCCTAATATGACAATATTTAGAATCCTTTCATTTTTTAATTCCCTAGCGATGGTACTAGCTGGTATTTTAAAAATATTACCTCCTTCTCCTTTGATATTAACTAAGTCTGAATTTATGAATATGAATCCTTTTTTTTTAATTTGTAATGAATAAAAGTCATAAGCTTCTTGACTGAACGCAATTAAAATATCAACCTTGCTATCAGTGGGATAAGATATTAATTCACCTTCAGAAATTATTATATCACTTTTAACCTTGGTTCCTCTTTGTTCTGGACCATAAGATTGAGTTTGAATTGCATTTTTATTATCGTAAATAGCTGATTTACCAAGGATTGTACTTGTAATAATTACGCCCATTCCACCAAGACCACAAAATCTGATGCTAGTTTCCTTTGTTTTCTTTTTCCCAGAACTCATTCTGACTTCTCTCCTTCAATTTTTGATAAAATTCATGGAAAGATGGCTTTTCTTTATCAGCAATCTCTCCAACAATAATCTTTCCTACGTAATCTGCTGTAAAACATTCACTTAAATCGTTAAATACCCTTGCCGAAGTCTCATCTTGAACTTTAGATGAATAACGAATAGTATTATCCAGAAAAAATTCTAAATATTCTTTTGGATTTTTAAATAATTTCTTATTCACAGGACAAGCAGAAATAACTTCTATAAAGGCTAATCCTTTCTTTTTTATACCCTTCTTTATAGAATTGATAACTTGCATCGAATGAGCTGTAGTCCATCGCGCAACATAAGCAGCCCCAGCTGCCTTTGCTAAAAAAGATAGGTTAAAAGCAAACTCGATGTTTCGATAAGGTGAAGTTGTTGTTGAATATCCAACTGGAGTTGTAGGCGATAGTTGACCCCCGGTCATTCCGTATGTTTCATTGTTTATACAAATAACTTTAATATCAATATTTCTTCTTACTGCATGAAGAAAATGATTTAATCCAATTGCAGCTAAATCTCCATCTCCTGTAAACACAATTACAGTCAGATCTGGATTTGTTATTTTTATTCCAGTGGCAAATGCAATAGCTCGTCCATGTGTAGTGTGAATACCATCTGCTTCAATATAAGCAGGTAATCTAGAAGAACAACCAATACCAGATACAAACACTAATTTCTCCTGGGGAATTTCTAAATCATCAATGGCTCTAATTGTATAATTCAATACCTGCCCATTACCACATCCGGGACAAAAAAGTGTTGGTAATAAATCTTTACGTAAATATTTTTCTCTTAATTCAGTAGATGATTTCACTGCTTAATCTTCCTCCCTTTATTTTATTAAAAATTTCTTTCGGAGACGGTATATTACCTCCAATTTTATTTAAGCGATCTACTTCGCAATTTCCTCCACTATGTTCTTTTATTTTGTGGTAAATTTGTCCCAGATTCATTTCTACTACTAAAAACTTCTCAATATCTAAAGATAATTTATGAATTATATCGTGAGGAAAGGGCCATATAGTTATTAATCGTAAATATCCTACTTTTAATCCTTTATTTTGTGCCTTTTTAACAGCCATGAGAGCAGTTCGTGATGTAATTCCATAAGATACGATGATTATTTCGGCTTCTTCTATATCTTTTGTTTCGTAGGTAATAATATCATTTCTATGATCAGCAATTTTTTCATAGAAACGCTTAACTAATTTTTCATGGATCTCAGCACTATCTGTAGAAGGATAAGCTTTAATGTCATGCGTTAAACCTGTTAAATAAGTATAATATTTGTCTCCTAGTTTATCCATTTCTGGTACTTTAGTTGGATGAGTATAACCTGTTCTAAAAGGGTGATATTTTTCCTTATCTATAGTAACAGGTACTCGATTTACAATTTTAACATCCTTTTGTAAAGGTATAACCAATTTTTCCCTAGTATGGGCAATAGCAGCATCAGAAAGTAAAATAACTGGAACTCGATATTTATCTGCTAAATTAAAGGCTCTTATTGTGAGCCATAGATTTTCTTGTGCACTATTAGGATAGAGAGCTATTATATAATGATCTCCGTGAGTTCCCCATCTTGCTTGCATGATATCTCCCTGAGCAGCTTTAGTAGGCTGCCCTGTGGATGGCCCTGATCTCTGGACATCCACAATTACACATGGAGTTTCCGTCATACAAGCGTATCCAACATTTTCTTGCATAAGAGAGAATCCCGGTCCAGAAGTAGCTGTCATTGTACGAAAATTATTCCAACTTGCTCCGATAATTGCTGCTAGTGAACTTATCTCATCTTCCATTTGCAAGCAATAACCATCTTCTAAAATAGGTAAATATTTCATCATTAACTCCAATATTTCAGTTGCAGGTGTGATTGGATAGCCAGCAAAAAAACGACAATTTGCTAATAATGCACCGTAGACAATTGCTTCATTTCCATTAGCAAATTGTAGTTTTGGTTTTATAATTTCATCCACATTAGGAGGACGCATTAATTTTTACCTCCTTTTCTACTTTAATAGCCATTTCAGGACATATTAATTCACATCTTTTGCAAAATGTACAATTGTTTGAACTATCAACTTCAGGTAATCTATAGCCTCGATTATTTAACTTTTTAGATTCTTTAAGATGTTGCTCTGGACAAATTTCTATGCAATAGCCACATCCTTTACATAAAGCTGCTTCAATTTCAATTGCCATTTAGATTCCTTTCTTTTATACAATATACTATAATTTCAATTTTATGTATTTCAAAACTAATTAATCAATATAATTCAGAATAGTGTATAAAAAGATTTAATGTTATTGAATGCATCAGAAATTAACTATTTTAGAGATTTAAATAATGATTTTGACTTTTCTGATGAAGTATATAAACTAATAATTCCTATATGATGATGATGTTAGATTTTCAATTAATTCTTTTGCGATCCTTGCTAAATTTTATATTCTTGTTTTTAATATAACATATATTAAATCTCCATTCTATTATTTAGGAGGTTTTCATTATTACGAATGTGAAACTAATGACAAATAATAAAAAAATTGAATGGAAAAAATGTATTAAGTGTGGTTTTCTACAACACAGATCTCATATAAGATGTTTGAATTGTAAAAATAAGGAATTTTCTTTATTTGAAGCTTCTGGTAATTGTAAATTATTAACATATACAATCTTAACAGAACCTCCTGCTGAATTTCGCGAACAAAATTCTTACGCTATTGGAGTTGTAGAATTTGAAAATGGAATTAAAGCACTTGGACAAATAACATCTAAAGAAAATTTAAAAACTGGAATGACTTTAAAACCTGTTTATAAGAAGATATGTGATAATTTAGATGGTAAAGAAGTTTATGCTTATACTTTTCAACCAATCTGAAATTAAATAAAACAGGAGAAAAAAATTATGTTCTCTAATGAAAAATTAGAAAAAATAAAGAATAAAAGGTTAGAATGGGAAGAAAATACTTTATCTAAATTTACTGATAAAGGTGAGACTAAGAAAAAGTTTGAGACCCCGTCAGGAATTCATCTAAAACATATTTATAATCCTGAAGATATTAAAAATCTTGATTACTTAGAAGATATCGGTTTTTCTGGAGATGTTCCATTTACAAGAGGGGTATATCCAAATATGTATAGAGGGAGAATTTGGACTATGCGACAATATTCTGGATTTGCTGATGCTTCAAAAACAAATGAAAGATTTAAATATTTAATATCTCAAGGTCAAAAGGGTCTCTCAATCGCTTTTGATCTACCTACTCAGATGGGGTATAATTCTAATAATAAAATTTGTTTGGGCGAAGTAGGACGTATTGGGGTTACTATAAATTCATTGAAAGATTTTGAAAAGGTATTTGAAGGTATATCTTTAGATAAGGTATCAACCAGTATGACAATAAATGCACCAACAGCCGTACTTTTAGCAATGTATATTGCTGTAGGCGAGTTGCAGGGTGTAAAAACTGAAGAATTAATGGGAACAGTTCAAAATGATATTTTGAAAGAATATGTTGCAAGAGGAACATATATTTTTCCACCAAAACCATCCTTAAGATTAACTGCTGATATAATAGAGTATTGTTCTAAATATTTACCAAGATTTAATAGTATTAGTATTAGTGGATATCATATGCGTGAAGCTGGGTGTAATGCTATTCAAGAAATTGCTTTTACTTTAGCCGATGGTATTGCATATGTGGAAGAGGTTCTTAAACGTGGTATAAATGTTGATGATTTCGCTCCCCGATTATCCTTTTTCTTTACGACACATAATTACTTTTTTGAAGAGATAGCAAAATTAAGAGCTGCTCGAAGATTATGGGCTAAAATTATGAAAGAAAGATTCAATGCTAAAGATCCAGAATCCCTAAGATTAAGATTTCATACTCAAACAGCAGGAGTTTCTTTAACTGCTCAGCAACCCAATGTTAATATTGTGAGAGTTGCATATCAAGCAATGGCTGCCGTTCTTGGTGGTACTCAATCATTACATACATGTGGTTTTGATGAAGCTTTAGCAATTCCGACTGAAGATTCAGTAAGATTATCATTAAGAACTCAGCAAGTACTTGCATATGAAACAGGGGTTACTGATGTCGTTGATCCTTTAGGTGGTTCTTATTATGTAGAATATCTCACGAATCAACTTGAAGAAAAAGCAATGGAATATATTAAAAAAATAGATAAAATGGGTGGTATGTCAGTTGCTATTGAAAATGCGTATATTCAGCAAGAGATTCAAAACAATGCTTATAATGAACAGAAAAAAATTGAAGAAGGTATAAATAAGGTTGTTGGTGTAAATATCTATGGAATGAATGAGAAACAAAAAATACCTACTTTTAAACATGATGAGGATAGTGAAAAGCAAATAATAGGATCTATTCAAGAACTCAAGAAAGCAAGAAATAATAATTTGGTAAATGTGAAGTTGAAGGAGTTAAAAAGAGTTGCTCAATCCTCCGAAAATATAATGCCAATAATGATTGAAGTAGTAAAATCGTATGCTACAATACAAGAAATTTGTGATATCCTAAGAGAAGTCTTTGGAGAATACCAAAGCCCCCAAATTTTTTAAAAATTCTATATTGCTTTTATTTTTATTAAAAAAGTTATTACGAACTATCTAATCTTTTTTTATAATTTGAAATCTTAGGTAATAAAGGAATAAATTCAAGAGGATCTCCAAAAACTGGTACTTTTTTCTGAGTTAATTGTTTAATTATATGGTCTCTATCCTCTGGATTAATTAATCGTTGGATGATTGGAATTATTGGTTTATGATGTTTATGTCCAAGACTTAGGCTTTCGATCATTTTAGATTCAAAAGAGTCCTTAGCTCTTGCGCTAAA
>JBHLLG010000048.1:0-21740 GCA_048885925.1 Candidatus Hermodarchaeota archaeon | reverse complement strand
TGTTACATGAAAAAGGTATTGAATATGCTCATATTTTAGAAGGGAAACCAGTATATCCTATAATTTTTGATAACAATGAAGAGGTTTTATCATTTCCACCTGTTATAAATGGGATTATAACTACTGTAACTGATGAAACAAAAAATCTCTTTTTAGATTTGACGGGAACAGATTTTATCGCCGTAAATTTAGCTTTAAATATCTTATCAACAACTTTAGCAGATATGGGAGCAAAAATTGAAAGTGTTAAAGTAAATTATGAAGGTGGAGAATCTATAATAACTCCAAACTTGAATTCTGATAAATGGGAAATTGGAATCGATTATATAAACGATTATATTGGATTAAATTTGTCAACAAAGGAGTTAATAAAATGTTTTAACAAAGTTAGATTAGATGCTAAACCTTCTAAGAAGAGGGGGTATTTAGATATTTGGGTCCCTGCTTATCGAGGAGATATAATGCATATAGTTGATTTCACGGAAGAATGTGCAATTGGTTTTGGATATAATAAATTACCCTTAACAATTAGAGAAGGATGTATTGGAGAATATCATCCAATTCAATCATTTCTGAATAAAATTAGAATTATAATGATTGGTGCGGGATATTTAGAAGTTTTGAACTTCATTTTAACTAACTCTGTAAGTCATTATGATTATATGAAACAAGAATATAAAGAACCAAATAATGTGCAGATTTTAAATCCTGTATCAAGAGAATATAATACAACAAGAACTTCCATCTTACCAAAATTAATGGAGACTTTACGAAATAATCGCTCTGAAGAAAAACCCATCAAGATTTTCGAAGTTGGTGATATTATTTTACTAGATGCTAATGAAGAAACTGGAACAAAAAGAGAAGTTCATCTTTCAGCTGTGATATACCATGAGAATGCTGATTTCACAGAGATTAAATCCACTTTAGATTTCATTATGACCTCACTTGGGTGTTATAGTGATTATGAAATTAAACATACGAAAAATTCCAGTTATATTGAAGGACGAAATGGGAGTATTTATTTGAAAGGAGAAAAGATAGGTGATATTGGTGAAATTCATCCAGATGTTTTGGTAAATTTCAAACTTGAATATCCTGTTACTGCTTTAGAATTAAATTTACAACATTTTTTTTAAATTACGAAATTTATTTTATATCAAGTCTTTTTATTGATGGTGTTATTTTTAAATGATAAAAAATGATGTTTTTGATAAGAAATTAAGAGTATATCGAAAAAAAATTGATAAATTAGATAATAAAATTGTTGAACTCTTGAATAAAAGAGGGAAAATCACCCAAAAAGTTGGAAACCTTAAAAAGCAATTTAGTAAAGACATATCTCAACCGCTAAGAGAAAAAGAAATTATTGAAAGAATGAAAAAGAAATCTGTAATATTAAGTAATCTAGCTATTGAAACAATTTGGAATAATATTATTGCAGCTTGTAAGATACTAGAAGAATAGAAAGTATTAATTAAAAATTCATAAATACTTTAAATGCTGATACTTAATACCAAATTCCTTATTTTAGAAACTTTTTTACCTAACAAAAAATATATTAATATACTTATTTGAATTTAAATCATAAATTTTGTTACATTAAAATTATCATTTTCAAATATAATAGAAAAAAAATGGATTAATTTAAGATGTCGGAGAGTATAAGATTTGATGGGAGAAGATACGACGAAATTAGAAAAACAATCGTAAAAAGAAATTTCCTTAAATATCCTGAAGGTTCTGTATTGATCTCTCAAGGAAATACGAAAGTTATTGTTACAGCTTCCATTATAGACTCAGTTCCTCGATTTTTAGTAGATACAGGAACTGGATGGATTACAGCGGAATATTCAATGTTACCAAGAGCAACACAAATTAGAAATCAAAGAGATATCCAAAGAGGAAGAGCAACCGAAATCCAGCGTATGATTGGACGAAATATTCGAGCTGCTTTTAATTATGAAAAACTTGGTGAACGTACTATAAAAATTGACTGTGATGTTATTCAAGCTGATGGAGGAACAAGATGTGCCTCGATAACAGGAGCGTTTATAGCAGTTTTTGATGCTATCAATTATCTATATAATCAACAACTAATTTATGAATTTCCAGATTATAAAGTTGTTGCTGCAATTTCGCTTGGTTTAAAAAATAACCAAATCTTGTTAGATTTGAATTATATGGAAGATTCTAAAATTGATGTTGATTTTAATCTAGTAATGAATGAAGATTCTGAAATTATTGAAATTCAAGGATCAGCCGAAGGTTCAACTTTTACAAAAGAAAAGTTAGAAGAGGTCTTAAAAGTAGGAGAAAAAGGGATTTTAGAGTTAATAACAATTCAGAAAAACGAACTAAATCTATAATTATTCTAATATTTATCAATGTTAATGATAATTAGTTTTTTTAATGGGCTTCAATTCCCAATTGTTCTGGATGTTCTTGAAAATACTTTACACCATCATTTATTATATCAACAATAGATCTTATCGGAACCCAACCTGTTTCCTTTATAATTTTATCATTTTTACCTATTAATAAAGGAACTTCACTAGGTCGCATTCTATTTCTATCTATAAATATCTCTGCTGAAATGTTGAAGAGATTTTTTGCTAATTTGGCATAATCAGCTATTGTAATGCCCTTTCCAGAACATACATTAAAAGGTTCACCATATTTCTTTTTTTCACTAAGTAAGATATAAGCATTAACAGTGTCTTTAACATGAGTGAAATCTCGAATTGCGTTAGGATTTCCAATAACAATCTTGTCTCGCTTACTCTCTAAAATCTCTACGATTTGTCTGTGAATAACACTTGTAACAAATTGGATTCCTCTTCTAGGACCTTCATGATTAAAACCTCGAGTAATAATACTAGGTACACCATAAGAATTATGATATAACCATGCAATATGTTCTGTAGCCACTTTTGTAATTCCATAAACACTTCTTGGTCGAAAAGGATTGGTTTTTAAATCTTCAATTACAGGAATTTCCATAGGATTTACCAATCCATACTGTTCACTACTGCATGCAACTTGTAAACTGTCTAAATTATCATCAAATCTTCGAGCTGCTTCGAAGATTTTAAGTGTACCAATAATATTATTATGACTAACTCGAACTGGTTCCCTAAAAGATGTTGGTACAAATGATTCTGCTGCTAGATGAAATACTGCATTTGGCTGTATTTCTTCAAAAATTCCAAGAATTCTTTCCGCACTCGTTATATCAGCTTCATGCAAATTAATTTTACCCCTTAGGTGTTCTATATTCTCATGCATTGGAACAGCATGCCTACGAATTGTCCCATGTATTTCACAACCCAAATCTAGCAATTGTTCAGCTAAGTGACTTCCAGCAAATCCACTTATACCTGTTATTAAAACTGTTTTTTCCTTCCAATAATTTTCATTTGGTTTAGTAGAAGTACGTTTCTTAAAATCTTTTAGATATTCATCAATTTTTTCTGGATTAATTATATATCCTTGTTCTTCAAGTTCTTTAACACGAGGATTTTCTTCTATTGCTTCCTCGATTGGTATCAGGTTATTCATACTAATATAAATTTTTATTCAATTTTTAAATTAATTATTATATTTCACTGAGAATTTTATTAAATTATTGATTTCAGATTATATAATATGATTTTTTTAAATTTTTATTATCATTTACTGAATCTACAAAATTAGTTTAATAATAATTAAAACTAAATCAAATGATAATTTTTAAAAAATCAAATTTATTATTTTACAAAAATTGTTGTAGAACTTATGGTAAAAATTCTTATTTATTCTCCCCTTGCACTTGAAAATGGTAGAGGCGGAGAGATTTCATCTATAGAATTAGCAGCAGGATTAAACAAATATTATAATATAAGTTTAGTTCATACAAATATATTTATTGGCAAAAAACTATTAAACAAAAAACTTATTGAAGAGAAATTGAATGGAGTTAAAATTAAAAATCGAATGAATTTTGCAACTCTACATATTTCAAATTTAGTATTTATTTTTCCTTATCCATTGGAGATTATAAAGTTCTATAGATTAATAAAAAAAAATGACATAATTTATACATCTTTCTCAACTTTTAAAGAAAGTTTAATGTTTATGATTTTTAGTCTATTACATAGACGAGGAAGATTTATTGTAGGATATAGAAAACCATTACATAGTGAAAAAGCTTTTTCTTTATATAATCTTAAATATAGGCTTTCTATTTTGCTTTTTTCATTATATAAAAGGAGGATTTATCATCATGCTTTATCTGAAAATGCAAAGAAATTTTTGGAAAAATTTTATGTCCCCAATAGAGTGATTCATATTATTCACGGAATTGATTTAACAAAATACAAAAATGAGTCCTCAATTGTTAAATCACAGGACGTATTAAGCTTTATTTATATTGGTTATCTTGATGATATTCATAAAGGAATAAAGGTTTTAGTTGAAGCAGTAGATGAATTTCTAAAAGAATATAAGGATTTAAAAATTTTTTTTGAATTTTGTGGTATGGGGCCTTTGGAATCTAAAATAAAACTTTTAGAAATGAAATATCCAAAAAATGTAAGATTTCATGGATATGTGAGTAATGAAATAATTTCCGATTATTATAAAAGAGGGGATGTATTTTTATTTACTTCTAGAGTTGAGCCATTTCCAAGAGCTTTGATGGAAGCATTAGGAGCAGGACTTTTAATTATCTGTAGTAAAACGATTGGATCTGTTGAATTATTAAAAGGAAAAGAATTTGCTTTTTTTATAAGGAAATTAGCTTCTGATTCTATTAAACAAAGAATTAAAGAATTATATGATTTTTGGAATTTTGACCCCAAGAAATTTAGAGAGTTACAAGGATTAGCAAAAGAATTTGTTTTTAAAAATTATTCTTTTGAAAGAGAATTAGAGGCATTTACCAAATTTTTCGAAAGAATAATGAAAGAAAATAATTAAATAATTCTTTAAATTGTTTTATAAATTAGAGTTTTTTAAAAAATGGGTCTTATTAATTAAATAAAATAATTATTTTAATTTAGTATAAGTAGAAGTTTAGATCATCTCTTTTCAAATAATAAATCTTCAAATAGTTTAATATAATCATTTATTATAAGATTCCAATTAAAATTTTGAATAACTCTTTCATAGCCTTTCCTTCCCATCAATTTTCTTATATCTTCATTATGATAAAGATATAATATTTTTTCAACTAAATCACTTACATCATTTTCTCTTATTAAAAAACCAGTCTCTCCATTTATTACAGCCTCAACTATCCCTCCAGAAAAGGTTCCTATCACAGGAACTTTATAATAATTTGCTTCAAGATATACTATTCCAAAACCCTCAATTGATTCTTTTTGAATAATAGAAGGCATTACGAATAAATCTGAAAGTTTATAGAATTTATTACGTGTTAACGTATCTGTAAATCCCATAAATTCAACCAATTCTTCTAAACCTAAATTTTTAGTTAAGTTTTTTAATTTTTGGGTTTCCTCACCTTCTCCTATTAAGTAATATTTTATTTTTATTGTAGGTTCCTTTTCTCTAATTTTTTTTAAGGCTTTTATTACCAAATCAAAACTCTTTCTTGGCACATGTCGTCCAACACTTAATAATACAAATTGATCTTGTGCAATTTTAAATTCTTTTCTTAAATCTTCTTTTGATTTACTAATTTTATAATCTTCAGGAATTAAACCATAAAATATTACTGCTAGTTTATTTTCATCTAAATGATGAATTTTCTTTATTAAATCTTTAAGTGTATAAGTTCCCAAAATCAAGCGATCTAGATTTTTAAAGAAGTAAGTTCTTAATGAAAAGCGCGAATGGACAAGGAATTCATTTCCATAAGTTAATGATGCAACTTTCTTATTTAGCATTCTTGATAAAATAAACACTAAAGATAAGAGATCTCCTGTAGCAGTACCAGCAAGAATTATATCAATACCTAATTTTTTAATCTTAAAATAAATTTTAATCAAATTATCAATTGTGTTCAATATAATATTTGGACGAACAAAAAAATAGAGAATAATTTTTAATCGATCAGAAAGCTTTGTTTTTTTATCTTTTAATATTTTCCATAATATTAAGATAACAAATTTAAAATATTTCTTGTTTTTTAATTTAGAAAGAAAATTTCGAATATTATATTTTCTTTTTTCAAATATATTAATAGTATATTCATTTTTATAATATGGGTTAAAGAAAAATATTTTATGATTTGTTTTATTAAATAATTTCATTAAGCAAACTAATACATGACCAACACCTCCTTGTTCGGGAGGATTATCATAATAAAAAAGCGCTACTTTCATCTTATCATACTTATTTTATGAAATTTATAATAACTTAATGAAACTATTTCTTATTATTTTATTTTTTTAAAAAATCCTAATTATTTTAACTAGAATTTTAATTCAAATTATGTATTAATAATGTAATAATGAAAATCTTAGAGAAATTAATATTTAAAATTACATTGTAATTCTATAATTACTTAATTATTATTTTTAAGAATAGATATGAAACTTAATGTAGGATGTGGAAATGATATCAGAGAAGGGTGGATAAACTTAGATATAATTAAAAGTGAAGGAGTTGATGTTGTACATGATCTAAATAAAATTCCTTTACCATTTGAAGATAATTCATTTGACTATATTTTATGTAAAGATGTATTAGAGCATGTTAATTATGTAACCTTAATGAATGAACTTCATAGGACATTAAAAAAGGGAGGAATTTTAAGAATCCGAGTTCCTCATTTCACATCTAAATCAAATTATGCAGATCCTACACATATAAATCTATTTTCTTCAAATACATTCTATTACTTTACCAAACAATTACAATTTTCTTATGGTAGAAAGGTTAAACTTTTTTCAAAAATTCTACTTCAAATTAAACTTGAAAAATTTAAGAATATTCTATTAAAATTTCTCTTTAACTTCTTAGAAAGATGGATTAATAAGTCTAGTAGACATCAATATGCATATGAACGCACTTTTTTAAGAACATTCCCTGCTGAATGCATCGAAGTTATTTTAAAGAAATAATAAATTTAATTTTTCCATTATTTAATAGTATTAAAAATTATAATATCGAACTAAAATTTAGTTAAATTTAGATATAAATATTCAGAATCTAAAAACTTTCTATAGAAAAAAAATGAATTTTAGGCCTTTTTAAGAAGATTTTTTCTCTTCTTATAAGCTTTCCTATAAAATAATAATTCAAAAAAAACGATAATATTCATAAAAGAATCTATATAAATATAAAAGAGCACTTTTAAATAAAATAGAAAAGTAAATGTTATTGAACTTTCTTTAATTGTCTTCTTGTAAAATCGAACTTTTCTTATTTTCTTTAAATACTGATAAAGGATGAAATTAATTCCTATAAGAAATAAGTAAATATTTATAAATAGTAAAAATGGTGTTAAAAATAAATAAAAAGAAAACAGGAATAAACCTATGAATTTTATAATATTAAATTTTTTATATTTCAGATAATAAAATAAGTTATTTTCTATCCATCGCAAATTCTGATGAAAATAATCAAAAATTTTATCGGGATAATTAAAAGATTCCACATATACGTTATTTAGAAGTAGTACTTTATAACCTTTCATCGACAAATCCATCCCTATTGAAAGTCCATCATCTGTATTTCGATTTTCAGAGAATTTATTAATTGCTTCAATTACTTCAAATTTCATACATGTATGAGGACCCACACGATTAATATATTTTGATAACTTGAATTTAATTCTGTTATCCCTATTTATACAAATATATTTTACTAAATCCTTTTTAATAATTGATCTATGAGGTTTTAATTGTGATACTACCACTTTTTCATTATTATTTATCAGAAAAGAAATCATTTTCAAGAATATTTCATCTGAAAGATATACATCTGCATCTATAAGATATATAATTCCAGGTTGAACCAGATTTAAACAATCATTTATAGCTTTCAACTTTCCTTCCCCTATTTTTTGATATATTATATTGAAATTTTTATAATCCTTGAAAGAGTTAGCAATATCTACTGTTTGTTTTGAACCTCCTGCATTTACAATAATATTTAAGTTTGGATATGATAATTTAGAAAGTTCTAACAAGCATCCTTTGAATATTGCACCCTCTTTCCAAGCAGGAACTATTATATTTATAATTGGAAGCTCTATCAAATCAATTAACAAAATAGGATTAATTGTTTCTAGATTTTCATAAAGCTTGATATAATTCTTTTCTATTATTAAAAATAATAAAAAATGATATGTTATAATAAGAAAAATAAAAATCATAATAAAGTGTACATTTAAAACAAACTTAAGGAAATTTTTAGTCAAATCTTGAATTTCAGTTAAAATATTCATATAATTCAATATTTTTAAAATTGTATTATGAAAAAGAATATAGAGTTATTATTTAATTTATTTATAATAAGATGATCAGTTTGATAATTAACTAATTTACTTATGTCTTTTAAGTGGTTATTAAAAAAACCAAAATTAAATTTAATTAATCATTATTTATCAAAATTTAATTATAGTTTATTATTATAATCGAATAAATTCTCATAAAGTGATTTATATTTTTTTATGACTTCACTCCAATCAAAATTATTTATAACATATTCTCTAGCACTTTTACCTAATTTATTCATTTTATTTTTATCAAAAAGATACATTTTAATTTTATTTGCTAAATCCTCTGCATTTTCAACTTGGAATAAATCCCCGGAAACTCCTGGTTTTACTATCTCCCTTAATGCAGGAAGATTACTAGCTATCAGAGTTTTTTCCATAGCCATAACTTCTAACGGTTTTAAAGGTGTTACAATCTGATTTACTCGATAATTTAACCTTGGAATTACACAAATGTCCAAAATAGAATAATAATTTTCGATTTCAGAATTAGGAACCTCACCAATAAATTTAATTTTATGAAGAATTTTAAACTTCTTAGCAAGATCCTTAAGCTCATTAATATAAATTGGATCTCCAAAACCAATTAATAGTAGTAGTATATTATTGATCTCTTCTTTAAGAATTTTTAGAGCCATTAAAAGAATTTCAATTCCTTCTATTCTTCGAATTGATCCTATATAGCCTATTAATTTCTCATTTTTAATACCTAATTTCTGCTTTATTGAAAAATTTGGACTTTTTGGGCATAGTTTTTTTACATCAACTCCATTTGGAATAATTCTTATTTTATAGTCATCTATCCCTTGTTTAACTAATTCCTTCTTCATATTACTCCCTAAAGTAACAATAACATCTGCTTTTTCCATTATTTTTTTCCTAATTTCTTGTCCTTTACGATATTGCAAGGAACCTTCTTTTAATATTCCCAAACCTACGTGTGTATCTTCAATAAATCCTCGAACTTCAAAAATAAACGGCATTTTATATCTTTTTACTATTTTGCTTATATAATAACCATAGAAATAAGATGAATGTACATGGATAATGTGAGGTTTATATGTTTTGAAAATCTTTTCTAGATAAAAAAATGCATTTTTAAACATGAAATTATAATAGAAATCATATATTTTTGCTTTTTTAACCAATTTTATTATTTGTGGATGGAGAATTAGATTAACTCCATTAGTTGGGGGATATCGAAAATATAATATATCATCAATGACATCGGGAGTCTTTTTTTTTATATAAAGGGGTTCTGTCATCGCATAAATCCGGTAATAAATCTTTTGAAATTTTAGAATATCATGAGTTCTAATTGAATATCCTGATAAATTTGGCAATGAATGTGAGAGAAAATGAAAAATTTTTGGCTTGAGCATAATTTATAATTATTACTTTTTCTCAGGTTTGATTATTATTAAATTAAGTTAAATTTTAAGACCTTTTTTGAAATTTAAGTATAAATCCAAGTTAAATGAAATATTTCATTATTGAAATTTAATACCCTTTAATCATTTTTACGTAATTAATTTATTGAATTTATAGAAAAGAGATTATTTCTATATATTTGGCAAAATAAATAATTAACCAGATGCACTTAATCTAATTCTTATTAAAAATTGAATCCTTTAATTTAATTTAAGGATTAGATCAGAAATCTTATATTAATTCATAAATTTTATTTCTCAAGAAGTACTTGTATCATTCAGTTTAGATTTTATTAAATTAAAATAATACCAGAATAAAAGAATTTTAAATCTTTTGTAAATATAGCACATAGGAATCGATGATTAAGAGAATCTCTTCTATAGAATTAATATGATAATTAATAGAATAAATAAGGCAACCATTAAAAAAAACTTAACTCAGATTTTTGCTTTAACAGAAAGAAACATTAAATTAAAGCTAAGATTTAAATTTTCATTAATAATTTCTTATTTTTTACCGATTATATCTATTTTAATGCCAATTATTATATTAAGTAAATTTTTCTCTTTGAACAATCAATTTGGACCCTGGACAACTACAAATTATCTAATTTATCAATTTATTGCTTATAAAATATATTCAATTAAAGGTATTACAAGTGAATTTCCTCATCAAATTAGAGAGGAAAAGTTTTGGAAAACTCTTCCTGCATTAATTATTGGTCCATTTAATAGATATAACATATTATTAGGTATATTCACATCTCACATTTTATTAATATCAATTCCTTTCATCACATTCTTTATCCTTTGTTTTCTTATCGCTCCAATTTCATTTATAACTTTAATATCTATAATCGGAATTTATATAATAATTACTTTAATTTTTAGTGGAATTGGATTAGTGTTTGGGATATTCTCTGCTTCAAACGAAAATATGTGGAAATTTTTAGAATTCAGTTTTGGTTTACTTTTTTGGTTAAGTTGTATCACATATCCCTATGAACTTTTTCCTGGATTTATACAAAATCTAATTAATTTAAATCCATTGTATTATCTATTTGATATTTTAAGATGGACTTGGATTGATAATAATCCTATTTTAACGGTTGCTACATATCCTTATCATTTCACTATTTTAATTGCTTGTGGGGTAATTGTTCCTCCAATTGGTATTTACATTTTTGACAAAATTTATAATGTATATGGAATAATGGGGTACTAAATAAAATTGACTAAGAATATAATTGAAACTTATGATTTAACAAAAATTTTCAAATTGAAAAACGGAAAGACGATTACAGCTTTAAAAAATGTGAATATTTCTATAAAAGAAGGAGAAATTTTTGGATTATTAGGTCCAAATGGTGCTGGAAAAACTACATTAATTTCTATTTTAACTACGCTACTCAAACCTACCAGTGGTTATGCAACTATTGATGGATATAATATAATTAAAAAACCAAAAGAAGCAAAATCTAGAATAAGTTTGATGTTAGAGAGTGATATGTTATATTACAGAATAACTGCTTATGATAATTTAAAATTTTTCTGCAAAATATATGGAATCTCTAATTATGAAGAAAAGATAAATAAAATTGCTAATGAATTCGGTTTAGAGAAGTGGTTAAATCAATATGTTGAAAATTTTTCAACAGGAATGAAAATGAAGCTTGCATTATGCAGAACACTTCTTTTAGAACGTAATATTTTATTTTTGGATGAACCAACTGTAGGTTTAGATGTAAATTCAGTATCATTTATAATTGATAAAATTAAGAAAGTAAATAAAACGATCCTTCTTACGAGTCATGATATGAATGTAGTAGAGAAGCTTTGTAATCGTATTGCATTTATCAATCAAGGAGAAATTCTAAAGATTGGTACAAAGGAATATATAAAAAATCTAATACAACAAGAAATAAAAATAGATATTGAGCTTTTAGAAAATAAGGAAAATCTGAAGTCTGAATTAGAGAAGCATAGCTTTATTACAAATATTGAGAGTAAAAATAATTTATTGACAATCTCTATTAAAAAGAGAGAGAATTATAAAGAACTATTTTCAATTTTACAAAATTATAATATAATTAGATTTAAAGAAATAGAATTATCCTTAGAAGATTTATTTTTAGAAATAATATAGTTATTTATTCAAATATTATTCATAATTTATAAAAAAGTTACTGAAATCATTCAAAAGATTTAAAACGATTACTTCTTTATCAGTTTAAGAAAATTAATAATACTTCTTAAATATCTTATATTTAATTATATTCGTTTAATAAAAGTCATGGAAAAACCAGCAATTCTTGGAGGAAAACCTTATTTTAACAAATTAGTTCCAATAATTCGACCTACATTACCTTCATTTAACGAAATTGAACACAATGTATCTGAGATATTATCAACTGGAATGATTACAAATCACAAATATGTACAAGAATTTGAAAGTAAATTAAGAGAATATTTAAAAGTAGAAAATGTTGTAGCACTTTCAAATTGTACGACAGGACTAATGTTGTTAGGTAAATGCCTCAAATTAAATGGAGAAGTAATTACTCCTAGTTTTACATTTTCAGCAACATCTTTAGCATTGATTTGGTTAGGATTAAAACCTATATTTGTTGATTGCGATCTTAATAAATTTACAATAAACCCTGAAAAAATTATTGATAAAATTAATAAAAAAACATGTGCAATTTTAGCTACTCATATTTTTGGAAATCCTTGTAATCTTCAAAAGCTTGAGGAAATTTCTGAAGACTATAGATTGAAGTTAATTTTCGATTCTGCTCATGGAGCAGGCGCAACTTATAAAGGAAAATATATTGGAAATTTTGGAGATGGTGAATCTTTTAGTATGAGCCCAACAAAAGTTTTGACAGCTGGAGAAGGGGGTATGGTCACTACGAATGATAATGAGATTGCAGAATGTATTCGTATAGGTCGAAATTATGCTAATCCAGGTAATTATAATACCTCATTCATAGGATTAAGTGGGAGAATGGCTGAATTTAATGCTATTATTGCATTAAAAAGTTTAGAAATGTTAGAAGTTAATATAGCTAGGCGCCAAAAAATTGTTGAATATTATAAAGAACATTTAAGTAGATTGCCTGGAATTACTTTCCAAAAGATTGAAGATAATTCAAGAAGTTCTTATAAAGATTTCTCCATAATAATTCATTCTAATGAATTTGAACTTAATAGAGATCAATTATATGAGGCTCTAAATCATGAAAATGTTATGACAAGGAAATATTTTTCACCAGCAGTTCATCAACAAATAGCATTTTCTTCTTATATAGAAAAGAAAAGTTTAGACTTATCTGTAACTAATAAACTTGCTGAGAGTGTTTTATGTTTACCAATTTATTCTCATATGGAATTGTCTTTAGTGCGTGAAATCTGTGATGTTATAGAGAAAATATACCATTATCGTCATGAAATTAAATTACATTTAGAAAAGGTATAAGTAAGTTGAAAAGAGATATAAAAAAATTAATTGCATATGAAAATGACAAAATAATTGATGTTATTGAAATAATTAACAAGAATGAATTAAAACATGCGTTTATAGTGGACAAAGATGAAAAATTATTAGGAATTGTTAGTGATGGAGACATACGCAGAGCAATTTTAAATAACTTTTCTTTAACCTTACCCGTAAAAGATATAATGATTAAAAATCCACTAATAGCGAAATCAGGAGTTTCTGAATCAGATATTTTAAATATCTTAATTGAAAATAAAATCTTGATTATTCCTATTTTAGATGATAAAAAGAGAGTAATTGGATATTATCATATTACTGACTTTATTAAAGAAGAATTCTTGAGAAATACCATTAAAAAAGAATATGATTCAAAAAAAACAAATAGAATATTGGTTACAGGAGGAACAGGATATATTGGCTCAATATTAGTTAGAATATTACTAGAAAACAACTATTCAGTTAGAGTATTAGATAAATTGTTATTTGGAAAAGAATCTGTAGATGATTTAATGGTTAATCCTAATTTTGAGTTGATTCAAGGAGATTTTACTAAAATTGAAGATTTGATCCAAAGTTTAAAAGATGTATCAGTAGTAATTCATTTAGCAGCTATAGTTGGTGATCCTGCAGGAAATGTTAATCCAGAGCTAACAGAAGAGACAAACTTTCATGGTGTTAAGATATTAGCAGAATTTTGTAAATATTATGGAATTAAAAAATTTATTTTTCTTTCTACTTGTAGTGTTTATGGTGCTTCTAAAAATAAAATATTAGATGAAGAATCTGAACTTAATCCCGTATCTTTATATGCTAAATCGAAATTAAAAGCAGAAAAGGCTTTAATTCAATTGAAAAATAATAATTTTTATCCATGTATTTTAAGATTAGCAACTGTTTTTGGATTATCTTTTAGAATGCGATTTGATTTAGTAGTTAACTTATTAACTGCTTATGCGGTAAATAATAAAGAGATCTCAATTTATTCCGGAGAACAATGGAGACCATTTATTCATGTAAAAGATGTGTGTTATGCAATTTTATCGATACTAAAAGCTCCAAATAATATTATATCTGGAGAAATTTTTAATGTAGCTAATGAAAAAATCAACTATCAAATTAAAGATCTGGGAAATTTAATGAATACAATTTTCCCAGATATTAAAGTAAATTATGTTAAAACAAAAGAAGATGAAAGGTCATATAGAGTAACCTCAAAAAAATTAAGGGAGAAAATTAATTTCATACCAAAATATGACTTAGAAGATGGGGTTAAAGAAATAGCTCACTTTTTAAAAAATAATTATATTGATGTTAAAGATAAGCGATATAGTAATTATAAAAATGTTCATTTTGGAGTTTTTGATTCAATATATTTCATATAATAATCATTGCCAAATTGGATTTTTTAATTTCCAATTTCCATGAATATTTTTTTCAAATAGTTCTCGATTATAAAATTTTTCAACAACATCCCAGAATTCTGTTATAGAATACCCTAAAAATTCGCAAAAGTCATATATAGCCAAGTTGTCAAGATCAAAATCCCTACTTTTTATGAGTTCAATGCCTTCTTCTCTTGTAATTAATCCATATCTTATAAATCTTGAAGCCATATCTGTAGCTAACCCATGACCGAATTTTGGATACTTTAACCATGGATGAATCATATATGCTCGAGAATCAACTTGTTCAAAATCACATACCATCATTGATCGTTTCCATTCATTAGATAAATCTCTAAAACCTCTTTTTTTAGAAAAATTATAGTTACCAATTGTGCTCCATCTCATAAAGTAGCTTAAATATATAGGTTCAAGGTTAGCTTGTTTCATTTCTTCTAATGTTGGGTATAAGCATAAATTAAGATCTTTTAATGTAATTCCTTCGATGCATAATTCATCTAAAGGGATACCTGAAGCAACATCATTATAGAATTGCTCTAATGCAGAATAGGTTTCTTCTTTTTGTGCGCCTCCATATTCATAATTCACATTTTCGCCATATACGATTAAAGGAATTCCAAATTTGATTGCTATATGAATTGGATAAGAATAAATTAATATATCAAGGTAATAATTCGGTTTAGCATATTTTTCAAAACAATATCTCATTAGTTTCTTTTGTACTTTAATATTTGGCTTTAAACTAACAATGTCGCATCCAAATTCTTCAGAGATATTTTTTATGTTATGTTTACCCGCCTTTGTCATCGGAAAATTATCCTCAACTGTTACAAGTAAAGGATTCATATTCATTAATTCTTTCATAACGTGGGTTTGAAAATGACTATCCTTACCACCACTTACAGCTATAATGCAATCATACCAATCTCCATTAATTTTTCTATATTTTTCACATAACCTTACCAATTCTTGATACCGTTCTTTCCAATTTGTTTTATCCTTTTTTTCTTCAGCAATACAACCTTGACAAATACCTCTTTCATTAAATACAATTCCTGGTCTTGTATCAGGCATAACACATTTCTTACAATATCTCATAGTAAATATTCCTACAATTTCCTTAATTGTTAATAGCAATTATTTCTCAAATTATAATATTTAAATTCTTCAAATCAATTAAAATTTTTTATTATTACAGGTTAAAGATATTTTTAAGTGAAATAAATAATCAATATAGTCTACAGAATAAGATTTATTTTTAATTTGATATTTTAGTATAGTAATAATTTATTGAATGGATTCTTTTCTTTCATAATTGAAATCATACTCTATAATAGAATTAGCTAATAATGATCAAATTTGTAAAAAAAGTTTTAAAATTTAATTTTAATCTTGATTTAGATAATATTAAAAACATAATAACCAATAAAAAAAAATTTTCAAATATTACAATATATTTTTTGAAAAAATCTTACATTATTTTTGATACCCTGATTAGTAAAAACTTTATAACTCCAATTAAAGTTCGATTTTTTAAATTCCTTTTCAAAAAACGTGATAGTAAAAATTTAATGATAAATATTGGAGGAGGAGACTATTTTAGAAAACATTGGAGGGTATTAGATTTTCCATCTAATGCTTATCCTTATCCTCTCTATTATATTGATTATGTTCATGATTTAATGAGTAATAAACCATTCCCTATTGCTGATAATTCTGTAAAGTTCTTTTATAGTGCTCATACACTTGAACATATTCCGCAAGAGAATTGTCAATATATTTTTAATGAGATATATAGATGTTTAGGTCAGAATGGTGCTGTGCGTTTAAGTATTCCTGATTTTGATAAAGCATACAAGGCATATGGTGAAAATAATAGAAATTTTTTCAAAAAATATAATACAAAAAATATTGAAGAAAGCTTCCTTGAATTTTTTGCCTCATTTCTAAAATTTAGAGTACCTATTAAAGAATTTAAAGAAAATTATAAATTAATGAGTAAGGAAAAATTTGCTGACTTTTATATTCAAAAAATTCCGAGAAAATCTCAGAAAAAAAAAGCTGGAAATCATATTAATTGGTGGAATTATAATAAAATTAAGAATATGCTCCAAAAGGCAGGTTTTAAGAAGATTTATCGTTCATATCCTCAAGGAAGCAGATTTAAAGAAATGAAAGGAATAGGAAGAAAATCTGGTTTTGATTCTACACATCCAGAACTTTCTTTCTTTATTGAGGCTATTAAATAATATTAAAGTTATTTCAAAAATTATGAAATTTTATGAAATCATTAAAATAAAATTTGAATTATTGGTAAAGGGTTATTATTAATTCCTTATGTATAAATACCCTAATATATTATTTTGCTCTCACATCCTAATTGAATAAATAAATGCATTTATAATTTTCCAAAAGAATCTATAATTCTTAATCCTACTTCTCCACTTTTTTCTGGATGAAATTGAGTACCATAGACATTTCCTTTTTTATATGAAGAACAAAATTTTTGGCCTCCATAAACAGTTTCTGACAAAATAAATTGTTTTTCTTCTAAAGCAGGATAATAAGAATGGACAAAATATACCTCAGATGATTTTTTAATACCATTTAAAATCGATCCTTCCCATTTTTGAAATTTTGATGGAAGTATATTATTCCATCCAATTTGAGGCACAACATATCCCTTTTCTTTTATAAAAGAATTACTCTTAAATTTTACTACACTCCCTTTAATTATGTTTAATCCTTCATGAAATCCAAATTCCTCACTGTCTGACATCATTAATTGCATTCCAAGACATATACCCAAAATTGGTTTCTCTTTATTAACATGTTCAAAAATAGGATCGATTAATTTTTTTTCTTTCAAACCCATCATCCCATCTTCGAATGCTCCTACTCCAGGGATAACAAGTAGATCAGAAGACTCTATACCTTCAGGTGAATTAACAATACTAACATCATTTCCAACATAGCGGAATCCATTATAAACACTACGTATATTTCCAGCACCATAATCTATTATCCCCACTTTTTTTCTTTTACTTACTTTAAGTGGTTTAAATTCCGTATCTGATTTATATGGTATACGAATTTTGTAATTGTTTTCTATAAGATAATTTTTAATTTCTCCTATAGTTGTTTTATTATAGTGAAGGATTGATGCCATAGAAATTCCGTTACATGCAATATGATCAAGACATTGTTTTATATGTTCAATATTTCCTGCTCCACCGCTTAATACAACGGGAACATTCATTTCTTTTGTAATTGCTTTAAATAAGTCTAAATCATAACCCCTCTGTTCACCTTCATAATCAACTGAAGTAATTAAAAGTTCACCGGCACCTAATTCTACTAACTCTTTTGCCCATTCCACTGCATCTATACCCGTTTTTTCTCTCCCGCAATCAATATAAGCTTCCCATTTATTAGGTCCTATTTTTTTAGCTTCGATAGATCCAACTATACTTTGAGAACCAACCATCTTTGAAGCTTCAGTTATAAATTTTGGATTTCTTGTAGCTGCGGTATTTATAGCAACTTTATCTGCACCTACATATAATAATTTCCTAATATCATCGAGTGTTCTAACACCTCCCCCTACAGTAATAGGGATAAATGCTCCCACTGAAGTAGTTTGTTCAACTATATCCACTAAATTATTTCTTTCATACAAACTTGCGACGATGTCAATATAGAGAATATCATCTGCGCCTTGATCATAATATTTTTTTGACAAAATAGCAGGTTTTCCTACTACACGCAATCCTTCAAAATTGATTCCTTTTACAACATTAGGCCCTTTAACATCAAGTCGAGGAATAATTCTTATATGATTCATATTCGCTTATAAAATCTTTTTAATAAGAAATCCTTATTATTAATGTTCATCATATACAGCTTTTCTTAATTTCCAATGTCCATTTTCTCTCTTCCAAATATGGGGCGAACGAAATTTATCAATTGTCTTAAAGAAATGTTCTTTTGTCATATCCATGTATTCCAAAAATTCTGCGAGGTATTTAGTGGGTAATTCATGGTCATATTTTTTTACAAGTGCTATTCCCTCTTCCCGCGTAATTTTATGATTTCGTATCTCTTGCGATGCGTCGTAAGATGCCCTTCCGATTCCAAATTTAATATAAGTTGTGTAATAATGATAAGGATCTGTTTTATCATCAATGCTATTATATTTTGAATAAGTTCCTTCCGTTCTTTCACAGTTTGCCTTAAATCCACTTTTTTCAACTGCAAAATAATAAGATTCTTGTGGGTCCCATTTAATATAATATCCTAAGTAATGAACTTTTATCTGTTTCTTTTTATAAAGTTCAGGATCAATAGGTAAATAAGGATAAAGATCCACTATCTCTAAATCAAACTTTTTTAAAATTTTAAGGACATTTACTCCTCCAAGGTACATATTTCCATAATCACTTCCTGAAGCATATTTTGCAGCTCTTAATGGGCTCATTACATCTTCCATGGGGTTTCCATATTCTGCTTCATTTTCTCCATAGAATACTAAAGGGATATTATATAATGCTGCAAACCTAGCGCCTATATTTTTTTGTCCTAATATAAATGGTTGAAATGGGTGTAAAAGATTATCAAAGGCTAATCTAGTCAAAAGTCTATGAACTCTTCCATTAGGATGAAATAAAATGTTATCAAAACCCAAATGAACCCATTTCTGAAAATTACTCCAACCGACATCAGTATAAAGATGAGGCGCCCATGTTATTGTTAAGGGGTGCATACCATATTTATATTTTAATATCCATGAAGCTTTTACACTATCCTTACCTCCACTTCCAGGAATAATGCAATCATAATATCCATCATCTCTTCTGTATTTGTCACATAAATTGATTAATTCTTTTTCTCTCTTATCCCAATCAATTTCAGTATCCTTTCTCTCTGATACTCTACATGCATCGCAAATACCTTCATTATCAAAATGAATAGTTTCCTTTTTACTCTCAATATTATGAAGATATTCTAACGTAGAATTAGGTCTCTGATTTGAAATCACACATTTTTTACAAAATTTTATCTCTTTGGGAAGTCCATAATAAACATCCTCACTATTTAGATTGGCATCTACTTTGTATTTAGAAAAATTCATTTAAATTCCCTTTTTTATTAAATATAAAATAAGCATAATTCATATTTTAATTATGGGAGTATATATCTGGTTTATAAAAGTATAGGTAATTAATTTTGAGATAATTCAAAAATGATTTTTTTATAGCATAAATATTAAGTTTAAATATGCAAAGGATAATATATAAAGAAAAGATTAAATAAATCCTTAATATGAATTATAATTTTAAAAAAATAGGAAAAAGCGTTAAAATTTTCGAAAATGTAAAAATTATCAAACCAGAAGTTATTGAAATAGGTGATTTTTCCGAAATTGATGATTTTACTTTTATATATGGGGGAAAAGGAATAATTATTGAGAGATATGTACATATTTCTAGATTTGTCAGCATTATTGGGGGAGGAGAACTTTTTCTAGGAGATTATACTGTCCTAGCGGATGGTGCCAGAATTCTTACTGGGACAGATCATTACGCAGGGGGATATCGTATGTCAACTGTTTTACCAATGGAACAAAGAAATCCTAAGGTATCTTATATAAGAATTGAAAAAGATGCTTTTGTAGGAACTAACGCAATTATTCATCCTGGAGTTACCATTGGTGAAGGCGCTATAATAGGAAGCAATAGTCTTGTTCTTAAAGACGTAAAACCTTGGACAATAAATGTAGGTAGTCCTGTAAGAGTTATAGGGAACCGTCCAAAAGTCAAATTTGAAGACATTTAAACTGTATAGATTAATTTTTTTATTAATAATTCTGAATTTATCTCAATTTTTTCTAAAATCTTAACTATCCTTTCGGAAGCACATCCATCGCCATATGGATTTTTTACATTTTCACAAATTTTTCTAAATTCAGATGATAATCCTTTTTTTATTGCCATTTCTATTTCATGATAATTATGTGAAACATTAATTACATTTTCAGCACTTTCTCTTCCTCTATTTCTATCACCAATATTCACTACAGGTAATTTAAATATTGGTGTTTCTATAAGTCCACTGCTAGAGTTTCCAATTAAAAGATCCGCATGTTTTAAAAGACTTAAATATTCTATTCTTCTAATATTTTTAAAGATTTTGAAATATTGGATATTTTGATTCGATTCAATTTCTTTTATAATGAATTCACTCCCAGGATCATTGTTAGGATATGTTATTACAGTTTGCATTTTCAAATCTTTCAAAACTTTTAACGTTATTTCCATCTGTTCTCCTGCTTTTTCAGATTCAAAAAGATATGGATGTTGTACACATAAAATTATTTTCTTAGAAGGATTTAATTCAAACATTTTACATATTTCATCTTTTTCAAAAAGTTTTTCTCTGACAATCATATCAATGCTTGGAGACCCCACCATATGAATTCTCCAATCTTCTTCACCCAATAATTTAATTCTTGCACAACTTTTTTGAGTAGCAGGAAAATGAATATGAGAGAATTTAGTAATAGCATGTCTAATTTGTTCGTCAACTTGACCTTTCAATATATGATCTCCACCATGAATATGACCTATAGGAATCGATAATGTAGAAGCAGCTATAACTGCGGCTAAAACTTCATAGCGATCTCCTACTACAAGCAAGAAATCAGGTTTTATTTTATAAAAAGCCTCAGTAAAATTAATTACTGCTCTTCCAACAGATTTACCCAAAAATCTCTCATCATATTCTTCATCATTATACATAGAGATAACTTTTTCTATTGGAAATTTATCTTCCTCTATCATTTCTATGGAGTAGCCATACTTCTTTAACAGATGAATTCCAGTGACAAAAAGTGAAAGTTCTAAAGATTTTGATTCTAAAATTTTTTTTATTATTGTTCGTAAAATTCCATATTCGGAACG
>JBHLLG010000047.1:0-22206 GCA_048885925.1 Candidatus Hermodarchaeota archaeon | reverse complement strand
GTAGTTGTATACATTGTACTAAAAACATCAGAAACTCTCAATTTATAATCTCCCTCATAGTGAATTGGTCTAGTATTATCAATTTTAAGAGCAGCTTCTTTCATTTTTATGAAATTTTTACCAAATCCAGATTCATTTCCAAGAGACCACATAAAAACACAAGGATGATTCTTATCTCGCTCAACCATACTTATCATCCTATCAACTACAGCATTAGTCCATTTTGGATCACTTTTAGGTAACTTTTTACGTAAACCATGCGATTCAACATTAGCCTCATCCATAACATAAATTCCATATTCATCACATAAATCATACCATTTAGGGTGATTAGGATAATGGCTTGTTCTAATTGCATTAATATTATTTTGTTTAAGTATTTCAATATCTTGGGTCATTCTTGAATATGGAATTGCTCTTCCATAATCTGGATCAAATTCATGTCGATTAACCCCTTTGAAAATAATCGAAACCCCATTAATATAGATTTGATTATTTTTTATTTCTATTTTTCTAAAGCCGTATTTACAATGTTCTACTTCTAAAACTTCACCATTTGGACTTTTTAAGAGTAATAACATATTATAAAGATAGGGAGTTTCAGCCGACCATTTTTGAGGTTTTTCAACTATAGTTTCCATTTCAATGATGATCTCTTCATTTTCTATGAGGTTAAATGATTTTACTGCCAAAGGATCTGGTCCAATTATCTTATTTTTATTATCTAATAGTTTCCATTCTATAATATAATTGTTAAATCGATTTGAGGAATAATTTCGAATTTTTGCTTTAACCTTTAATATGGATGTATTGTAGGATTCATCAAAATCACAAGAAACACCAAAATCTCGGATATGAATTTTATCTGTAGAAAATAAAAAGACATCTCGAAAAATTCCGCTTAAACGCCACATATCTTGATCTTCAAGATAACTACCATCACACCAACGATAAACCTCTACAGCAAGAATATTACTTTCTTTTTTTATAAAATCTGTAATGTTAAATTCAGCTGGGGTCATAGAACCTTGACTATATCCAACCTTTCTACCATTTACCCATAAATAGAATGCGGAATCTACACCAGCAAAGTGAATAAATATTTCTCTTCCTTCCCACTTCTCAGGAATTATAAAATCTGTTCGATATGATCCTACTGGATTATATTCATGATCAATACTCGGTATGTTTTTTAAATTAATGCTATATGGATATTTACTATCCGTGTAAATAGGAATTCCATAGCCATGCAACTGCCAATTACTTGGAACAGAAATTTCATTCCATTTACTAACATCATAAGCAATCTTATAAAAATCTTCTGGGCGCTCCCTTGGTTTTTTTACCCAGTTAAATTTCCATTTACCATTAAGAGATATGTAATATTGTGAAGATTCAAACTTACCAGTTAAAGCAGATTCAATATCTTGATAAGGCATGAGTGTATTATGAGGAGGCTCTTTATTTTGACCAATTATCTCAGAATTTTCCCAATCTAATCTCTCTTCTATAAAAATCCCCTATTTTTTCAACTAAGTCTCATTTTTAATTCTTTAAAGAAAACAAAAAGAATAAAGTTTATACTTTTAAATAATATTAAAATTAAATTATGATTAAGTAATATAGCTAATTTCGAAAGTGAGTTGCCATAGAAGTAAATATTGAATTATTAAAAAAATTAGAACGAACAATCGATACGGGCAATCCAGAAAGAGGAATAGTGCCTATAAAAATTCTTGGTTATGGAGAGATTACATTAGTTTTTGAAATAGTTAATGATAATTATAAGTATGCCTATAAACGATTACCGATTTTTGAAACTCATGAACAAGCAAAAAAGCACGAACATGTGTTTCGAGAATATAATAGAATTTTAAATGAAGAATTAAATATCAAAACCCCTCCACTTGATATAGTTTGGTTTGAAAATGATGAAGGAAAAATCATTTTTTATGCAATCCAAGAAAAAATTTTATCTGAATCTGTTGGTAATAAAGTGATTCATAAAGTTAGTAAGAAAGAGACTGAGATTCTAGTTCTTAATGCACTAAGAGAAATGAAAAAAGTTTGGGCTTTTAATAGGGAAAATCAGACTTATGACGTTGGATTAGATGGACAAATTTCAAATTTTGCAGTTCTTAATTACAATCCAGAAAATCCTGTTGTAGAACAGAATCCAAAACTAATTTATATAGATACAGTTCCGCCATTTTACCGTATAAATGGAATTGAAGCAATGGAAATTGAATTATTGACAAAAAGTATGCCTTCATTTATAAGAGGGCTATTAAAAAGGATTTTTCTCCAAGATCTAATTGATAGATATTATGATTGGAGATTAGTAATTATTGATCTTGTAGCTAATTTCTTTAAAGAGCAGAAACCAGAATTAATTCCATCTTTAATAAAAGTAGTTAATAATTTTTTAAAAGAAGAGGCTAGTGAATTTAATATTGAGCCTTTAAATTTTGAAGAAATTGAGAAATATTATAAATCTGATAAATTCGTCTGGGTTCTATATCAGAGAATGAGGAAATTTGATAGATTTATAAAAACTAAATTATTGAGAAAAAAATATGATTATTATCTTCCAGGTATGATTGAAAGATAATTTTTAGAATCTTTAATTCTTCTTTTTTTCTTCCTTTGAGATTCATTCATTTTTGCATTTTTCTGAACAGAAAACATGAATAGTAGTAGACTCATTAAGATCAAAATGTTGTATTTTTGCTCCTCCAATAATTTCCTTGTCGCAATGTTGACATTTCACTTTGGCCATTTTATACTACTACTATAATTTTTAATTATAAAATAGATTTTATTCTAATAAATTTTGATAATAATAAAAAGTACAAATAGATTCTTATAATCATAAAATTCAACTAATTTATAATACTATATATTGAAATGACTTATTTTCCTAAGGTATTTTTTGCCTCAAATGTTTTCTCAGTTCAAGAAATTGGGTCGAATGAAAAAATCTCTGAAAATTTTCGTTTAACCATTAGAAAGTTATGGCAAAAATTAGAACAAATTGCCAATATTAAAATCTTTAATGGAAGATTTCCCTCAAAGGACCAAATTAAAAAAGCAATTGAAGATTTTAATCCTGATATTCTTGCATGCCATTTAAGTCATGAACTATCCGCAGATATATTAACAAATTCAAATCTTATTGCTATTTCTACTTCAACTGCTGGTTATAATCATATTCAAAGAACTGAAAAAGATGACATTTTAATTACACATACTCCCGGTGTTCTATACGAGACAGTAGCAGATTATACTATAGCACTAATCATGGCGAATTTAAGAAATCTAATTGATCTTCATAATTATTTATGGGATACCCAATGGACTCATGATGATAAATGGGACTTAGATCAATCTTTATCTTCAGTAATCACCGAAAAAACAGTCGGAATTATAGGATTGGGTGAAATTGGGAAGGAAATTGTGAAGAAATTATACCCTTGGGGTGTAAAAATTATTTATTACGATATTAAACGAATGAATGAATTTGAAAAAAATTTCCCTTTAATCGAATATAAACAAAAAATTGAAGACGTTTTTAAAGAATCAGACGTTGTTAGTCTACATCTTCCTTTAAATAAATATACCGAAAATTTAATTAGTTATGACTTATTAAAGTTGATGAAAAAAAATGCTTTACTTGTAAATACTGCTCGTGGAGGAGTTTTAGATTTAAATATTTTATTAGATCTGTTAGAAAAGAAAGAAATTCAAATTAATCTCGCATTTGATGTGTTTCCAGTTGAACCTATTGACTCTACTACTCTTGGAAAGTTGAAAAGAATAAAAAAGAACCAACCAGAGATAAGAATGATTTTAATTCCTCATAATGCCTCTGCTAATGCCAATACACGAGCTAAAATGAATATTATTTTTCTAGAAGATATTATAAAGATTATAGAATCTTCTTCCATAGAAGATCTAAAAAAAATTCACATTATACCTGAACATAAAAATCAATTAAAAGAAAAGAAATGGAGAATTTTTAATTATTGGGAGAAAATAAAATGATACGATCATTTATAGCAATTGAATTAGAAGAAAAAGATACAATTGAGAAAATCACTTTATTCTCTCAGAGATTAAAGCAAAATCAATCTAAACTTAAAATTGTAGAACCTGAAAATCTTCATATGACATTAAAATTTTTAGGAAATATCCCTGAACCTTTAGCACCTCAAATTTATATTATTTTACAAGAGGAGATTAATAAAAAATTATTTCAAAGTAAAATTTTCAAATATCATTTAAAAGGAGTAGGTCAATTTAATAAATTCTCTGTTATATGGGTAAAACTACTTGGAGATATACAATTTTTACAAAAAATTAAAGATACAACTGAAAACTTTTTATTTGAAAAATTAAAGATCGAACGTGATAATAGACCTATATTCAAACCACATTTAACAATTGGTAGACTCCAAAAAAACAGAATAAATTATAAAACATTTGATATCTTCAAGAAATTAATTAATGAGAATAAAGATTTGGAATTTGGAGCTTTCAATATCAATAGAGTTAAGTTAAAAAAGTCTCAATTAACAAGCCAAGGTCCTCTCTATTCTGATTTGGTATATTAAATGCAGGATAAACAACCGATCAAAGCAATCGTCTGGGATTTGGATGGCACTCTCATTCATTTTAAAATAGATTATTTAAGAGCCCGTAAAACAGCTATAGAAATTTTAAGAAAATATGGAGTTCCTAAAAATCTCCTCACCATAAAAATTTCTATTTTAGAAAATATGCAATCTGCAAGAGAATTTTTTGAAAAAGAAGGGTTTACTAAAGAAAAAATTAATCAAATTATAACTGAAGTAGATACTGAGATTAGTAAAATAGAATATGAAGCAGCTATTAATGCTAAAATAATTAATGGAATAGATCAAGTATTAGAATTTGCAAAGAATAAAAACCTAAAACAAGCAATTTTTACATTCAATACACAAAAAAATGCTAAAATTTCCCTCAATAAAACTAATATCCTAAATTACTTTAATATTATTGTAGGGAGAGATAACATTACTAACCTAAAACCCCACCCAGACCACTTAAATTATATATGTAAAAAATTAAATGTTAATCCTAATGAACTGTTAGTTATTGGAGATAATGTTCGTGATATTGAAGCTGCGATTAATATTGGAGCATATTCTATAGCTATGCATACAAAATTAGCGAAAATTGAAACGCTCAAAATAGCAGATAAAATAATTAAAGAAAATGAAATCCCGCTAAGGCTAATAGAGGAAATTGGGAAACTTTTATAAATTAAAAACAAATTAATAAAATATTAATAAAATTACTACTACAACTTTTATTGGATAATTATATTTAAGGGTTTAATATAAAATAATGAGAGTACAGTACGATTTAGACATATTAAAACCACACGCTCCAGGGGTAGATTTAGTAGCTCGTACTTTAATGGAAATTAATGGAGTAACAAAAGTTCGCGTTAAAGTTGATGAATTAGATCAAAAAACTGCATCATTACATGTTAATATTGAAGGAACTAACCTTTCACTTGAAAAAGTAACAGAAGTTTTAGGTTCACTGAATTGTGCTCTCCATAGCGTTGATGAGGTTGTTATGGAGGAAAAGGATTAATATAAAGAAGTGATTTTTACAATACACCCAATTCGATAATCGATCCTTTATTTCTGGAATTAGAGTAATTTCTCTTTACCTTTTTTTTAATTCTATTAACTTAACAAAAAAAATAAAAATTAGATAACTAATTTTAAATATAAGAAGAAAATTTTATCTTTCAGAAAAATGATAAATCCCAGTGTGATTAAGGTTCTTGAAGAACAAGGAGAAATTAATGATGAGTTAGATTATGCATTAATGAATTATCTACTTAAAAATAGAGGCACTGGTTATACTGCATGCCAACCTAAACTTGTTGAATTGGAGGGTGGTAAACAAGCCATTAAAATGAATATAGATCACACTTTTATTGAAAAAAATAATCAATTAATGGGTTTAGGTATTGTAGGTAGTATCTTTATTGATATAGATACCTTGAAAGTCATATATTGCACTTCAGCTGAAGAGTTGAAAAAAAATATTGAGAAGTTAAAATCTGCAGGAATTAAACCTCAAGGTAGACCAAAAGGGAAGTATTAAATTTTAATTAGATTTATTTAGTTTGATATTAGTAGAGCTGTTCACTTCCTTGAAAATAAAGTTTAATACTTATTCTAACATTCATTTAATTACTGAATTACGATGTCGAGTCAAGAAAGTAAAATTAAACAAAAGATTCAAGATTATTTATTAGATGAAGGTTTATTACGAAATAAAATATCAGATCCTAAACTTGAATTTGGATTTCAATTCATATTTCCTCCTGGAAAAGATCCACTAGGTCGCCCAATTGGAAGAAATATGGTCGTTATTCAACCTAAAAATAAAAATCTAATTGTAGTAAGTTTAGGAATTCAAATTTCAGAACCTCATGTTAATGCTCTAAATTCTTTAGAAAGTAATAAAAAATTGAATTTTTTCATGGATTTAAGGAAGAATTTTCTTTTGAAGAATGTTTTTTATAGAATAGATTTAAACAATCATAGATATGAGATATCAGATCAAGTATTTCTTAATGATGATGGATTAATTTCTAAAAATTCTTTTTTTAAAACTATTAAAAAAGTATTTAACTGTGCTGCTTATAGCCATATTATTTTAGGAGAATATTGTGCAGGTAAAATAAAACCAGAAGATCTTCTAAAATCAAAAGACTTCGAATCTGACTCTAATTTTTCTCTTTATTCATGATTTTAATTAATAACCAATTGGTGAAGAAAGATTTTTGAAAAGTGGCTCCAAGCATTAGGAAAATTAGATTATGTTCAAGGAAAAGCGAGACCAAATGTAGATTGTATCCTATGTGCTGTAAGAGATAATGATGAGCGGGTTAAATCCTTAAAGATTTATGAAGATGATATATGCTTTATTGTATTGAATCTCTATCCATATAATCCCGCACATCTAATGGTGGTTACTAAAAGGCACATAACAAAATTTATTGAATTAACTAAAGAAGAATTAATTCACATCAATAGAGCCATTCAAGGAATCCAATTTTTATTAGATGATTTATACAATCCTAAAGGTTATAATATTGGTACAAATCAAGGAAAAGACGCAGGAGGTAGTATTGAACATTTACACTTTCATATAGTTCCAAGATATGGTTCTGAACTAGGATTCATAGATATAGTTGGTGAAACTCGAGTCATACCTGAGGGTTTGGATGCTGTTAAACAAAAATTAGAAAAAACAATTTTCAAGTATTTAAATAAAGAGTTTTTTAAAAATTTTTGAATTTTTTAGTATCAATCCTTGTTGAATACTTAGAATTAACTTATTGAGAAGTTAGATAAAATCAATAAAAAGGAAAAAAAAATTATTTGATGAAAAAAATCTGAAGTATTTACCGAGTCGCGTTGCGAATATCCGTAGCTGTGACTCTTTTGCGTTTATCATTCTTACAGATTTTTATAGCGTTTTTAGTTGCTTCAGCAGCACTACCTTCAAGGAAATCAATCAATTTGTCGAGTGCTTCAGCAGCTACTAAGTCAGCACCCTCCTTTTTCATCAATCTTCTGATAGGAGCTTTTGCTATATATCCTTCAGCTTTTTTCTTTGCAGGTGCTTTTTTCGCTGGAGCTTTTTTAGCCATTTTTTATTCCTCCACTATTTATTTAATTATTTTATTTTTTAGATGTTAATTAAGTATAACTACACATTTCTATTATATAAATGTTATGATTCGAATCAATGCGAGAAAGGATCTCTCATGTTTCCAATAAGAGATCATATCCAATCGAAAAATAGATCGTTTTATTAATTTGATATTAATTTTTCCGACTAAAATTTTTTTTTAATTTTTATTAGGTAAAAGCGTGGTTTCTCAATTTTTTGATATTTTGCTCCGATTAATAATCCAATTTTTTCGTTGATAATTTATTAATCATTAATTAATTTATATAAAATTCTTAATGAGTCGGATATTATAGAAAATTCAAATTAGACCTCCTAAAGACTTGATTTCTAATTTTTTTTGAATTCTCCTATGATCCATATTTCGATAAAGAATTTTGTTTAAAAAACGTGACCAATTGATTTATATGATTTTTACAAGCATCATAACGTTATAATATAAAATAAATCTAGACTTGATATAGTTAAAAATTAAAATCTTATTGTTATAAACCTTTTTCAAATATAAAAATTAAAATAGTACTTATTTGATTAGTGTAATATAGAGAAAGCATATAACCTTGATGAAATAGTTTTTCTTAAACAATGTCTATAAATAAAAATTCAAACGAATTTGATATTGAAGATGCACTTCAATCATTAGGATTCACTAAAAATGATTCAAAAGTATTACTAACTTTATGTAAGTTTAAAATTTTAAGCCCAGCGGATATTGCAAAGCAGTCTGGGGTTGATCGAGCTCGAGTTTACGATTCATTGAATCGATTAATAGAAAAAGGCTTCATTCAGAAAGAACCCGTTAAACGAGGTGCTAACTACCAAGTAATACCCATAGAGAGAATTTTTAAAGCGATACGTGAAGAATATAAGCAAAAAATAGAAGAAACTTTAACATTAGAAAAAGTAATTGCTGAATTAGAAATTGATCAAGAAGAATCAGAACCACGGGTTTGGTCTATAAATTCAAGATCAAAAATTAGGAAAAAAGTAAAAGAATTAATAAGTTCAGCAGATAAAAGAATATTTTTTATAATTACTCCTGATTTGCTTATGCAAGAGCTAGGTGGTTATGATTGGGTATTAAAAGAACTTTGGAATAAAAAATTCTCTTCTGATATACAAATTGTTATAGCATTAAAATATAATGAATATTTGAAAGAAGAAATAAAAAAATTGCTTAAAATCTCAATAGTTATTCATTCAATTGAAGGAGATAGTGTTATTCCTTTTGGATTGTTAATTACTGATAATCAATTTTTAATCACAACCTTAGATAGTGTAAAAGAGGCACCTGAATATACATCAGGTTTATGGTTAGAAAATGGGACCCCAAAACAAATTGTAGGATATGAACATCTATTCAAGCATTTCATTACAAGTGAGTGTAAATTAATACAATTAACGCCTAAAAAAAATTCAGTTAAGGATTGAATTTTCTAATTTAAATAAAAATAAATGATATTAAACTATTAGTATAATATAATATTAAAGTCAAAAATTAGAACATTAGGTTAAAGTTTAATTTAAAGATTAGGGGGTATAAATTATTGTCTTATCGTGGAAAAGTAATCTTATGCGGTGATCCTGGAGTTGGTAAAACAAGTTTATTAGCTCAATATGTAGATGATCAGTTTAGTGATGAGTATCATCAAACAATAGGAGCAAACTTTTTAATTAAAGAAATTGATTTAAAGAAAGTAATTGATAAATTAAATCTTAAAAATCCTAAATTGAAAAACGATATTAAAGAAAAAGGATTTAAGCTCTATTTCTGGGATCTTGGAGGTCAAAAGCAAGCACTTTTTGCCAATGAATATTATTTCGTCCAAGCTGTTGGAGCTTTTGTAATCTACGATATCCTTCGAAAGGACACATTTGATAGTATCGATTTCTGGGTAAACAAACTTAAAGAACTTAGTGGAGAAATCCCTTTTATGATTTTGGGTAACAAGATTGATAGAAATAATGAAAGAAAAGTTAAAGTAGAAAAAGCTCAAGAAAAAGCAAAGAAATACAAAGTCAATTACATCGAAACCTCTGCAAAATTGAATGAGAATGTTGATGAAGCATTTGAAAGCTTAGCAGTATTGATTTTAAATACTTTTAAATAGATTCTAAATAATCTTAAATATTAAAATTTATTTTTGAATTTAATACTACATTCTTTGTCAAGAGATTGTTTTAGCAATTATTATGAGTGTTTTATTGATTCCTATTGCTCCACTAGCAAGAACAAAATCTCGTCTTAGAGATTGTTTTTCCAATGTACAACTTAAAGAATTAACAATTGCTATGTTTAAAGATCTTGGAAGTACTTTATCTGAAGTCGAATGTTTTGATAAGAAGATTGTGTATTGCAATGCTCCTGAAATATTAGATCTAGCAAAAGATTATGATTTAACAGGAATAAAAGAAGAAATAACAGCACCTCCCAAATCTTTTGACGAAGTAATAGCCGATCTTAATAATATTGGATTTAAAAAATTTAATGCAAAACAAACTATATTTAGCTTTTTAGATTTGATATTGATTTCATCAAAAAATTTCTATGAGATTAACACACTTTTAGAAATAAATCAACTTGTCATTTGCCCTGCAATTCATTCTGCAGGTATTTCTATTCTTGGAAGAAATCCACCTAATATAATCTCATCTTATTTCTCTGATCCGATTACGCCTTCTTTAATTGCTCTACTTAACAATGCTGAAAAGATAGGGATAGATAAAATAGCAATATATGATTCTTTTAGAGCTGGTTTTGATGTAGATATAAAGCAAGATTTGATTCTTGCCTACACCTATCTTAAAGCATTTAAATTAACACATAAGGACGTATTCAAATTTTTAAAAAATAATCTTAAATTAACTTTAAAAAAGAAAAGTGTTTATGACAACAGATCTTTTGAAATAACAGAGCGCAAGTAATAATTTAGAAAGAAAAAGTAATATTTATTTTAACTTTATCATTTAATACTTGCTCTATCGAGTTCTGAAATTCTTCTCTTTCTGTTTTAAGAGCTCCAAGATATCGAGTATAGTCCTTATTTTTTCTATCAAAATCATTTTCCACATGTTCTAATTTTATAGCATTTGCAGCAATTTGATTTTTAAGATCCTCTAATTTTTGTGCTAAACCTGCATCTTGAATTTTCTTATCTATTTCTTTAACTTCTTCTTTAATTTGAATGTATTTTTCAATTTTCTCATGTAATTGCTTAGTATCAAAAATTGTATTTATCTGTTCTATTGTTTTTTCTTTAGTATCAGTTTTGAGATTTAATTTATTTTCCTCCAAAGCATGACGTAATTGAACCATAAGAGCTGTAAATTTTGGTAAATCTTTACGTTCATTAATTAAGGCTTTAATTGGACTTTTAAGAAAGTCTTTCATATAATTTAAATCAACATTTGAAATATGAATTGTTTCTTTTTCTAATTCAAACTTTAATTTCTTTAAGGCTTTTTTAAATCCTATTTCATCATTAATTGTTAATCGTAATTGAAACAAATCATCTTTTTTATCATCTAATTCCTTAAATAATTCATTTTTTTCTAGTTCTATTAACTCTGAATTTAATTCTTCTTGGGTTTTTTTACGATCTTGTAATTCTTTTTCAAATTGATCCAAATTCGTTTTAGCATGTTCTATATTTTCTTTTAGGTGGAAGAGTTTTGGTAGTTTTTTAAGATTCTCCTCAGCATCTTTCACTTCAGTATACTTTTTTCTCATGAATTGATCTAATGTTGTTTGCTTTTTCCCTAATTTTCGAGTTATATAGTTTAATTCTTTAATTTCTGCCTGAACTTCTTTATGAAACTTTGGTAGCGATTTTCTAGCGATTTCATTAATTGTATTAAATAATTTTTTAATAGAATTTAGTAAATCCATAATTACCTCGTAATTTATTTCCTTTTCAGGAATTATGATTTCATCAATTTCTTTTCTTATTCTATCAGAAAAAAAGTTTAACGATCTTTGTGCTTTTTGATCAATTTTTTCCTTTCCAGTTTCTAAAAAGTGATCTAAACATACTTTGATTTCAATCAAATTCTCTCTAATCTCTAAGAGTAATTTATTAACAATTTTCTTGATCTTAGAATATTTAGAATTAAGTTGCTCTTTATAATAATTTTCAAACTGTTCTAATTCTTTTTCAATCATTTTACTTAAATTTTATTTTATTGCCTTAATAATCTTTCTACCATTCATATATTTGCGTAGAACCTCTGGAATCGTGATTGAATGATCCTTGTTTTGATAATTTTCAATAATACAACATATTGTACGTTCAGTTGCTATTGCAGTTGAATTTAAGGTATGCAATGTTTCTTTTGCTTCTTGGGAACCAACTTTTCCCATACGAATTTTTAACTTCCTTGCTTGATAATCTAAACAATTACTGCAGGATACTAATTCACGGTATGTTTCTGACGCAGGAAACCATACTTCTAAATCATATTTTTTTGCCGCGTTATCATTTAACGCTCCAGAAGCGATATTCACAATTCTGTAGGGTAATTTTAATTCCTTATAAATTTCTTCAGCATTTTTTATTAATTCCTCATGATGCATCCATGAATCTTCCGGTTTACAAAATATAAATTGTTCTACTTTTTCAAATCGATGTACTCTAAATATTCCTAAAGTATCCTTTCCATGAGAACCTGCTTCTCTTCTAAAACATGAAGAGATTCCTGCGTATTTGATTGGTAATCTTTCTGGTTCTATTATTTCATCATAATGATAAGCGGCTAGGGATTGTTCAGATGTTGCAATCATATATAAATCTTCATCCTGAATTTTGTATAATTGATCTTCAAAATCTGCTAATTCTGCTGCTGCTTTCATTACTTCATATTTTGTAAAGAATGGAGTCCACATGGGGATATAATTTTTACTTAATAATTTGTCTAATGCATACTTCAAAAGAGCTAAATTAAGTAAAACAAGATCTCCTTTTAAATAAAAAAATCTCGAGCCTACTACTTCCGAAGCTTTTTTAGTATCTACTCCATCAATTTTTTCAATCAAATCAAAATGTGATAATGGTTTAAAATCAAATTTTGGTATATTTCCAATTATCCTAACAATTTCATTCTCTTCCTCAGTTTCACCAATAGGAACAGAATCATGGAGAATATTTCCTACCATATAACGATATTTTTCTCGTTGTTCAAGGTAATCTTCTCGTATTTTTTCTAATTCATCAATCTTTTCTTTGATTTTTCTTGATTTCTTTATTACTTCTTCTGCCTTTTTGTTCTCATTTGATTTTTTGAATTCACCAATTTTAATTGAAATTTTGTTTCTTTTTTCCCTTAAATCTTGTAGTTCTTGCAGAATTGATCTCCATTTCATGTCATATTCCAAAACTTTTTCTGCAATTGAAGGATCCTTAAACCTTTTCTTCTCTGAATCTAATACTTTTTCAAGATTGGTGCGAAATAATTCAATATCAATCAAAATTAAGTTCCTTTGATTCTCTTGGCAATATCAATTTATTATTAGATTTATAAAACTACCATTTTATTAAAATGTAAAGCTGACTCAAAAATATTTTTATAAATATTGAAATTATTCATGTTGGATCCTTTCAGAAATAGTAGAACGTGCAAGAGCTGTTTTTATCTTTCTTTTATCATATCCTACCATATCAATAATTTTCATAATTTTTATTCTTCTAGCTTTTCCCTTTAAGCCCTCTTCGGCCATAAACTCATTTGCGAAAGCTTCTTTCTTTTTTTCTTCTGATTCAGACATAATTTTTTATAATTAATTTCTCCATAAAAAATTCACGAGAAAGCTCACATTAATTAATATTGAATTAAAAGAAAACAACAATAAACACTTATTAAAGTCTAATCAGAAAAAATAAATTATTTCATTAATTTCATAAACCATTAAGATTTAAGGTAAAATTTTAAATTTACATAAAATCAATGGTGATCTTTTACAAAAAGGTGAATTAATTGTCTGATAAACAGACCAAGGATGAACCAAGAATCGGAGTTTATGTATGTAGGTGAGGAGTGAACATAGGAGCTTCTATTGATTGTGATGCTGTTCGAGATTATGTTGAACATTTACCTAATGTAATTATTGCTCGAGTAAACGATTTTACCTGTAGTGATCCTGGTCAAAATATTATCAAGAATGATATTTTAGAATTAAATTTAAACAGAGTAGTAGTAGCTGCTTGTACGCCTAAAATTCATGAACCAACCTATAGAGCTGTCCTAATTGAGGCAGGTTTAAGTCCGTATTTTTTTCAAATGGTAAATCTTCGTGAACATTGCTCTTTTGTCCATGCTAAAGACAGAGAAAATGCAACAGAAAAAGCAAAAAGGTTAATTAAAGCAGGAATAAATCGAGCACGTGAATTAGAGGCAATACCTCGAAAAGAAATACCTGTTGAAAAAGCAGTATTAGTAGTTGGAGCAGGTATCGCAGGAATGAATGCTGCCTTAGATTTAGCAAATCAAGGAATTAATGTCTATTTGGTAGAAAAAGAAGCAACAATAGGAGGAAAAATGGCACAATTAGATCGAATTTACCCAACTGATGATTGTGGAATATGAGTTCTAGCTCCCATCATGGTAAATGCATCAAAGCATCCAAATATAACATTATATACTTATAGTGATGTCGTTGAATTTAGAGGGATTCCTGGGGATTATAATGTTAAAATAAAAAAAAATCCTCGGTATGTTGATGAAAAAAAATGTACGGGATGTGGATTATGTACAACAAAATGCCCTATAAAAGTACCAAGTGAATTTGATAGAGGTATTGGTGAAAGAGGCGCTATTTATATACCTTTTCCTCAAGCTGTGCCAAAACTAGCTGTAATGGATAGAACTGTATGTATAGATTGCAAAAATTGCGAAAGAACTTGCCCTGCTGAAGCTATAAATTTTGAACAAAAAGAAGAAATTATTGATGTGAAAGTAGGATCCGTAATTATAGCTACAGGATGGGATGAATATCCTATTTGGAAAACAAATGAATACAATTACGGTATCTATTCAGACGTAATTACTCAGATAGAATTGGAAAGAATGCTAAGCCCAATTGGACCCACAGGTGGACATGTTTATAGAATATCTAATGGAACAACACCAAAAACAGTGATCATGATTCAATGCGTGGGTTCAAGAGACGTAAATGCAAATTCTTATTGTTCTTTCGTTTGTTGTAATGTAGCACTCAAAAATGCACAGTTATTAAAGCAAGAATATCCAGATATGGAAGTTATTATGTTTTATATAGATATTCGTACTACTGATAAAGGAAATGAAGATTATTACAGAAAAATAAGAGAAACTGGTATCAGAATGATAAGAGGAAAAGTAGGTGAAATAATAGAAGACCCCAAAACTAATAAGTTAAAAGTTAGAGCATATTCTTCATTGACGGGTGAGATTATTAGAATAGATGCAGATTTGGTTGTACTATCCACAGGGATGGTACCTTCTAAGGGAACTGAAGAAATTATTGAAGTAATGGGATTAAGTAAAGGTCCGGGAGGATTTCTAACTGAAATCCACGGTTGTTTGAGCCCTCAAGAAACTAAGGATTTAGGAATTTATATAAGTGGATGCGCTGCAGGTCCTAAAAACATCCCCTATTCAGTATCTTCCGCTTTAGCTGCTGCAAGCAAAGCATCAACATTATTATCACATGATACAATAAAACAAGAATTAATCATTGCAGAAGTAGATGAAGATCTATGCATGGGATGTCATAGATGCGAAAAACTCTGCTTTTATGAAGCAATTAAAGTTAAGGAAGATCAAATTGCTAAAGTTGATGATTTAAAATGTAAGGGCTGTGGTGTCTGCGTTTCATCTTGTCCAGCAAGAGCAATTGATTTAAAATATTATAGAGATAAGCAATTTTCAGAAGAAATCAAGGGAATTGGATGTGATGAATTAGAAATTCACAAAAAAATTCCTGAAAAGATAGAACAATAAACAATTTAGAGGTAATTAATCATTTCAAGTAAAAAAGATGAAAAGTCTAGAAAGATAATTGCTTTTGGCTGTGATAAATGAGGGTATTCTGCAGCTGATTTAACTGGAGTAACAAGAAGGTCTTATTCTACTGATTTTCATTTGATTCGTGTAAGATGTACCGGGCGAATTGGTATTCATTTAATCATGGAAGCATTTTTAAATGGGGCTGATGGCGTGGCAATAATTTCATGAAAAGAAGGCGAATGTGAATTTGGTAACGGGAATATGAATACTTATAAACATATTTTAACATTAAAGAAATTTTTAAAACATGTAGGCATTTCTGAAGATAGAGTTCAACAATACTTTTGCTCTGCGGCAGAGGTTGAAAAATTTATCAATTCTGTCGCAGATATTACGAAAAAGATTCACACCCTCCCTCCTATTCCAAAATTTAATCCGAAATAGAATGATCTTTTCAAACAAATTATAGTTGAAAAGGAACTAACCCACTGTATGGGTGTTCGGAAAAGTAAGAAAAAAATAATTAAATAGTATTATGAGTTCTGAAGAAGAATTTTCATGGGAATATTTAAAAAATGTGGCTTTTGCCTTAGATTCATATAGGATTCGAGCTTTAATTGATGCAAAACAAGATATATTAGAAGCTGGAATCTATAATGAAGCTCAATATGAAAATATTCTTTTTAAAATGTTTGATAATGAATTACTAAAATATTCCCTTTTCAATTTTTTACAGAACAATTCTAATAATCAATTTGAAGTTATTAAACAATTTTCGGAGCAAAATTCTATTGATATCTATAAGACTCTAAGCTTATTAGAACTATTAAGAAATGAAAGACTAGTTTCTGTTGAGGAATCATATGATAAAATTGAAGGCGACGAATCTAATCCTGATAAATTACTATTCAAAGATATGTCAATAAAAGCTAATGATAATAGAATTTCAGAATTAAAAACTATTTATGAACCTGTAAAAGTTATTTTCGATTCAAATAACTGTTCGGGCTGCGGATTATGCTCAGGAATCTGTCCTGTCAACTGTCTTCATATCTATAATGGATTTGGAAAAATTGATGAGAATAAATGCATCAAATGTGGATTATGCTATTTTTTATGTCCAAGGACATATTTACCAGTTAAAATTTTAAATATGGTACAGGAAGCAGTCTCTGAAATTAAAGATTATTCTAATGTTGGTTATTATCGTGAAGTATACTCAGCACGTACTAAAATAAAAGAAATTGCAGATGTATGCCAAGATGGTGGAATTTCAAGTACATGTATTTTATACCTTTTAGATAATAAGAAAATCAATTTTGCTGTTGGAGCTAAAATGAGTAATACATTATGGCGTCCTGAAGCTTTATTGATCGAAAATAAGGAAGATATAATAACTGCAGCTGGTACAAAATATGTTAATAATCCCAATCTTCAAGTACTTAATCAAAATGACTTGAAAGACAAAAAAATCGCAGTTGTAGGAGTACCATGTCAGATGCAAGCTCTTTTAAAATCCAAAATATATGATATTGGTATTCCCTCACTACAAAATATAGAGTACAGAATTGGTATATTCTGTATGGAATCTTTCTCCTATGAATCTCTTTTAAAAATATGCAATAAAGTAAATGTAGATCTCAAAAATGTTAAAAAAATGGATATTAATAAAGGCAAATTTTTTGTATACACTCACAAAGGTGAAGAATTAAACGTCCCAATTAAGGAAATCTCACATTTAGCTCGAGAAGATTGTGAAATTTGCTATGATTTAACATCAGAATCTGCAGATTTATCAATTGGTTCCATAGGTTCTCCTTCAGGATGGAACACAGTCCTTATAAGAACTGAAAGAGGGAAAAATCTTTATAACGAATTGATAAAAAACAACTTAATTGAATCTAAACCTATAGAAGAAGTGAAACCAGGGTTACCAATGTTGCAAAAAATTGCTGGTTCTAAAAAAACTAAAAGTATGAAGCATATTAATTTGAAATTAGAAGAAAAGAAGAGGGTTCCTAACTACTAGATAATTCTATTTTAAGAATCTTATTATCTCTTAAACTTTTTCTTAAGGAAAACCAAAAATTTAATATTAAATTCTATATTTACTAACATTAAATCAAAATAAAAAAGATAATTCTATTTAATTGAATTTAAATGAGTTCAATATCCGCCGTTCGACCAAAAAGTTTTCGTGAAAAGGTGTTTTTTCGCAAATTTCGAGCACAAATAGATGGTAATGCCAAAGTTGAGTTTGGTTTAACTCAAATTAGGGGCATTGGTAAAAGATTTGCCCAAGCAGTCATTAAAGTAGCGGAAATCGACCCAGACACAAGAATAGGTGCTGTTTCTGAAAAAGAATTGAACAGACTGGAAGAAATAATTATAAATCCTGTTGAAAATGGCATCCCTAAATGGATGGTAAACCGCCCAAAAGATTTACGTACAGGTAATGATATTCATATTCTTGGAAATATGTTAGAAATTACCGTTAAAAGGGACGTTGATAGAATGAAAAAAATTAAAAACTACAAAGGAGTTAGGCATCACCTGGGATTAAAAGTACGTGGACAGAGAACTAAAAGTACTGGTCGACATGGTCTAGTAATTGGAGTAGTACGAAAGAGAAAGGGTCAACCAAAAGCTAAATAAATGAAGGTGAGTAAATGGGAGATCCAAGACGTTTAAAAAAGAAATTTAAAAAACCGAAACATCCATTTCAGAAAGGTCGAATAATGGAAGAACTCGAATTTCTTGGTAAATATGGTCTTAGAAACAAGCGAGAATTTTGGAAATCACGTACAATGTTAGGTAATTGGCGTAATATTGCTAGACAATCTAGAACATTACCTAGAGAACAAGCTATAGAAGTCCAAAAGGAATTGATTAAAAAATTAAATCGCCTAGGTATTATTGGACCAGAAGCAGAGTTTGAAGATGTGCTTCTCCTCAATGTCGAAGATGTTTTAAAAAGACGACTACAAACCCTTGTTTATGATAAAGGTCTCGCAAGCACGGTTTATCAAGCCAGACAATATATTACCCATGGACATATTCAAGTTGCTGGAAAAAAAATTAATGCTCCTTCCTATTTAGTTAAAAAAGCGGAAGAAGATCTTATTGACTTCGTTCCAAGTAGTCCATTAACAGCAACGACTGAAAAAAGTTAAAAGAGGTTAAATAATGAGTAAAAAAGATGAAATTAAATGGGCAATTGTACATATTTTTTCAAGTTATAATAACACATTAGTAACTGCAACAGATATAAGTGGAGCTGAAACATTCTCAAAATGTTCTGGTGGTATGGTCGTAAAAGCAGACCGAGATGAGAGCAATCCCTATGCAGCAATGCAATGTGGGTTTAGAGTGGCTAATGATCTTCGGGATAAGGGAATCAGAGGGATTCATATAAAAGTAAGAGCACCCGGTGGAAATAAATCACAAACTCCTGGTCCAGGAGCACAGGCATGTATTCGTGCTCTCGCACGAGCAGGATTACAAGTTGGAAGGATTGAAGAAGTAACCCCTAAATCGCATGACCACTGTAGAAGGAAGGGTGGTCACAGGGGGAGACGTGTTTGAATCAGAATTTTATTTATCTAATATCTTCTTGATTCTGTTTAAAAGTTTTTTACCGGAAAAAGGCTTGCTATTATAGGCATCGGCACCAAGCTTTTTTCCCTTTTGAACATCCTCATTAAAGCTTTTAACAGTAAACAAGACTTCTTCTGGGATACTTCTTATGGTCTTATGCTCGCTCTGTCTCATAATATTTTCTTCTGTATAATCATTATCATTAGTATTCCTTATTGAGCTATATGTTCCACAATTTTCACAATATTCAGAATAAGTACGAGTAAATTTTCCACAATTATTACAAATATAAGGAAATTTCTTTTTATAAGATTCTAAATCCATAATCAATCATTCTTTCCTTTTAATAAACTTGAAGTGGATATTTAAAATTTACATGATTTAATGAAATATAAAAGTTTGTACATATGCAACAATGATATTTTAAGCCCACAAATTTATTTTTACATGACTTAGAAAGAAATAGAATATTTAATAAGAATTTGTAATAAGATACCGATACAATTATTAAGGCATAATTTTTTTAATTTCTTAAAGACTAAATTTTACTTTTATGTAAAACTTTACTACTACCATTTAGAGTAAATTATGTATTGCGGAAATTGCGGTAAAGAGCTACAAGATCCAAATCAACAATTTTGTTTAAACTGTGGAATTCCATTAAAATACCTGAATATCAGAGATTCTTTAAAAAAGAATTTCGAAATTATTGCTGGAGCTATAATTAAAGATAGACGAATTATTTATACAACAGATAATTGGGACATTAGTGGAGATGTTGACAGTTTGTTATCAAGTTGGTTTGGTCAAAATGCTCAATTCATCACGATATCAGGAGTTAAATATACTATACTACAGATGGAAGCCGAACGATTAGTAGCTATGTCTTATAGTGGTGTAGAAAGTATCGTGGCTACAAAAGATGATGAATATATAATCATTCTTCGAGTAATTACCAAGAAACTTAGCTCAGTAGGAAAAAAAATCAAATCTATAATGAAAAATAATTCTATTAATGAATTAACGATTGAGAGACAATATCTTCCTGAAATATTTGGTGCTGATGTATTGAAGATCTCTAAGGATGATGGACTTCCTGTTTTAGGTCCATATGTAATGCGCTATCTCTTTACTAAGGGAGTATCCACTGATATCTTTGGAAATATTATAAAATTTAAGAAAGTCAAACCTCATATAGACTTTGAATTAATAGCTCCTGAGCCTAAATTATATCCGGTACCTAAGGAAAAAGGTGAAATTAAGCACAGTAGTAGAGATATCAAGCGTGTAGATTCCAAATTAAGAGATGAAATATTCCAGTTTAAAAATGATTTAAACTGGAATAAAGATAGTGAAGGACTAGCTGGTTATATTAATTATTTACTTCAACAGAATAATCCTCAACTAATTTCAAAATTTTTGAGAATATATAATGAAATAATACCTAAGGAAAGAGCACCTAAGATTACTGAAAAAAAACCACCGAAAGTAGTTTTTACTGAAAAAAAACCACCGAAAGTAGTTTTTACTGAAAAAAAGTTACCGAAGGAAAAAGCACCTACAGTTAAAAAAGTTTACAAGATTAATGAATATATAACGCTTAAGTTGGAAGATAAAAGGACTTACATCTACATAAATGGAAAGAGATTTCTCCAATGTATACGACTTTTTCTGCAAATTCCACCTCAAGAGAGAGATTTATATGAAGAAATAGAATCTATCGATGAAGCGGTAAAGGTCTATAAGCAGTCTCTATGGGAAAATAGAATTGTAGAAGGTCAAGTGGGAATAGCTTCTCAGTTCCAAAATATAACGATAACTCCTGAACAAGAATTTTGGGGTCATTGTTCAAATCTCCAAGTATGGGTCGAACATAATTATGACACGCGGTTATTAATGAGTAATATTTCTTTTCCAGTATTAAAAAAATTGACTGAAGCTGGAGATCCAATGGCAAAAAGAGTATTTAAAGAAGAAATTGCCCAAAGGCTTAAAAGTGGGTACCCCTCTGTCGTTAAATATCTCATAATTCTAGGATATATAAGCCAATTCACCTCCTTTGAATTCAAAACAATAATAGATACTACAACCCTAATTAAGATTGTCTCATCTCAGCCTAAAATGTTATCCAATTTTCTCCAAAAATGTGCTAAGAGGTTTCCTACTATCCTTGGAGATATTGTATTAAAAATACTAGAGCTTCCAGAAGGAAAAGAGAACTTATATACTTCCAGTTCAAGAGAGTCGTGGCACTTATCTTTTAGTGTTCCCCTAGACTCCAATCCCAAATTTTTAGAGAAAATTAAAGATGCATTAATAGAGAAATTAGACAAAGTTAGAGAAGATAAAAAGGGAGATATATTAGATTATATTCAGATTATCGATGATAATGTGAATGAAGAGAAAAGAGAGAGAGAAGCAAAAAATTTTGAATTTGAGAGGGCTGAACTAAAAAAGATAGTAAAATCTTTTAATTTAAAAACAAGAGAAATGCTTGAAGTGTATCCTCAGGAAAAATTAATGATTCAAAATTTAGAACCGATGCAAAGACGAAATGAGATAAGAAAACTTCAATATAATTTTTACTTTAATTATTATGGTCAGATTGGAGATATGATTACTGAACTTCAAGATAGACTTAAAATAAAATTAAAAGTATTGGGAAAAATGAAAATTAATGTATCAGATTTCATAAGCCAAGCTAAAAATTTAATGCGTTTAACAATTAAGCTACGAAAAAAAATTAATTCTAGAATAAAGGACCTTGCTCTCTAACAATTACTCATCTTCAAGAAATAACTACCAAATATTTAAGAGGATTATTCCAACAATATTAAGTAAAGTACGCATGTCTGAAGCGAAAAG
>JBHLLG010000046.1:0-22880 GCA_048885925.1 Candidatus Hermodarchaeota archaeon | reverse complement strand
TGGAATATCGATTATTATGATTGGCTTGTATCTTATCCAAATCCTATTATTCCATTCATAGAACTAAGAATCACCTCAAATACTACGTCTGATCCTTATAACCTTACCAAAGCTGTCCTTCAACTTTATAAAGGAAATACTACTTTTGACATTCTTGATGAGACTCAAAATAAAGCAGAATGGCTTAATATAAGTGATGAAACGCAATTTGCTAATAGGAATGAAACTACAATAATACTTCCCTATGAAGCTGGTTTTACTTGGATATTCCTACAATTACTAAATGAGTCTGAAAATAATCAAGTTAGATTGCGTTTAGAGTTTATTACTAATAGCACATTTGATTATGGGTTCAATGTTTCCATTAATGAATTCAGTGCAAATTTTTATATTCAAAACGCAATAAACTCTGATATTTCATGTTCTATAGGATTAGGTCTTAATAGTAACTCAATAAGACCATCTGATATAAGATTAAGAAATTTTGATATAGATGTAATTGACACAGGAATTGGGAGTGGTATTTGGGAAGGAGAAATAGATAATGCATTTCTTTCACAAGGATATTTTGAATTTAATATTACTACATTATGGCATTCAATTAGATTTGATGTAAATGGTATGTATGAAATATTTAAAATTTTACCAATACTTGAATTCATTGAACTACCAGCTTCCCAATATAAAACTGGAACTAAATTCTTTTCTATAAGAATAATAGAAGCCAACGGTTACCCACTGGAGAATTTTGAAATAATTTTTGAAGTCTTAAATGCCAATGGTATCCCTATTTATGAAACAACTGCAGTATCAAATGAATTAGGTGTGGCAACTGCCCCCTTACAATTTGAAAGCACTGGAAAAAGGTTTACTATTCGTGCTCGATTTGCTGAAGCAGGATTATATGCAGAGGCAGAGGTAGTTTCAGGATATATCCGAATTGTAGATGATTTTATTCTATTCATGGATAATTTCATTAAATTTTTACCATATATAATTATAGGTTCGGTTGCAATTGCTTCAATTCTTACTTATCGGCATATTAAACATTCCAAATTACGAAGATTCTGGGCTGGAGAAGCTAAAATTTTAGATGATTTAGTAAAAATCTCTTATATTATGATTATAAATAAGGACGTAGGCGTATCAATATATAATAAACAAATATCATTAGAAGGTATTGATTCTGATCTAATCTCTGGATTTCTACAAGCGATTTCACAGTTTAAAAGTGAGATAAAGAAAGGTTCCGAGACGGATACAAAAGGTAAAGGTTTTGAAATGGATTATTATGATTTCAAAATTATAATTACGGATGGAAACTATGTCAGAGTTGCTTTAATATTAGATGGTACTCCTTCTGAAACATTAAAAGAGAGTCAATGGTTATTCACAGAAAATTTTGAGAAGAATTTTGGCTTTTTATTGACAGATTTCGATGGTGACATTACACCATTTAGAGAAACAGATAATCTAGTTGAAAAATATTTCAATATTTCGTTGATTTATCCGCTCCAATTGGGAAAGCATTATGAAGTAATTAAGCTGAAAGGGTTAGAAAAAGTGCTTATGGAAGTTGCTGAAGAAATTCAGAGAGAACGTAAATTTTTCTTTGTCTCGAATCTTATAAATTATGCATTAGCTGGAAGAAAGGCGTCTAGAGATGAGATTATAAGTTGTATTATCTCATTAAGAAGAAAAGGACTAATAATTCTAGCTCAAGTAGAATAGATAATAAAATAAATAATAATTTTTTTTTCTCTTTAGTATATTAATATTTAATAATGATTCTACGAGGCTAATTATTATCAGTGATAGTGATATACAAGCTATACTTAAGCTGATTTCAGAGTTTTTAAGAGGAACTATTAACATTTTACCTTTAAATATCCGGAAAAAAGCCAAAGTAGTTTATTATTATAACGAAATTATTCGCTTTTGGAACAAAATTAATTTTGTAGCCAAAAGATCTCTTAAAAATGTTGAACTTTTAGAACCTTATAAATTATCAGCTTATTTATTAGCAATTTATAGATTATTATGGGAAAATGCATCTGAGAAAACAATAGCCAATGAATTACAAATAGTTGATAAAAAATTTCTTAAAACTGTCAAAACATTTTCTTGGGATAAAGCCCTCATTAATAAAGATAAGAAAGAAAAAACAAGTATATTAGAAGCTATCCCGAGTTTCATGATTGAACATCTTTCAAATGTAATGGATATTGAATTTTTAAAAAGTAATATAAACTATATGGATGGGTTAACAAATAAAATCGAAATTCCTGTTCGGATTAACATTCTCCATGGAAATTGTAGTTTAATACAATTATTAGAACAAATCATGAACAGTTTTCATAATGAAGGTATTAAATTTCATTCCGATTCTAACATTCCAGGATTATTATGGATTCCTCGCTCGCAAAAGAAAAAAGTTATGAGAAATTCATTTTACAAAAATAAGCAATTAATCTTTCAAGATAAAGCATCAACAGCTATAATCCAAGTGTTAAGTCCTAAAAGGAAAGATAAAATTTTAGATATGTGTGCAGCTCCCGGAATAAAAACAAGCTTTATCGCTCAATTTATGAACAATCAAGGGCACATTATTGCAGGTGATTTTGATACCGAGAGAATATGGATTATGAAATCATTACTGAGTGAGTATAATATTTTGAATGTACATCTCATAAACACGGATAGTATTCTTTTCCCCATCCGATACCAAAATTATTTTGATTGTATTTTACTAGATGCTCCTTGTACGGGATCTGGTACTTTTTTAGCAAACCCCGAATTAAAATGGCGTCAAAATGAGAAATTTTTACATCAAAATCTTGTATTACAGAAGAAATTAATACGAAGTGCGCTAGATTTACTTAAAACTAATGGAATTTTAGTGTATTCTACTTGTAGTCTTTATCCTGAAGAAGGAGAATATCAAATATTAGACATTATTAGCCAGTTAAAACCAATGGATTTGCCAAAGTGGTTTTCTCCAAGTTATAGGATAAATAATGATATAATCCCCGGAACAGGGAGATTATTTCCTTCAATTCATCATACTCACGGATTTTTTATAGGAAAATTCAAAAAAAAGAATTAATTACAGCTTTTATGCACCAAAGCAAATTTTGGACGATAGGACAAATTGATGCTACAGGTGTACGTGGACCGCATGAGAAAGAGCTTGAAGATATAAGTAAAATGAACGTTCATCTTTTTACAGATTTAGATAGGAATGTATTGAAAAATATCGTATATAATGAATTAGGGGGAAAAATTGAAAACATTGGATTCAATGAAGATTGGACGATTTCTCTCGAGATGTTTCCTGAAGTAAATATTCATTTATCTTACTCATATTTCGGAGATGAATTTGGAGATGGGATTGAAGCTGAATTTAAATTTTACTTCTCAGGAGAGCGCGTTTTCTGGGTTCCAGGAGAGGATATGGCTACATTTATTGATATTGTTATAGATATTATTGAAAGAAAAATTAAAGGACTCGATCCATTTGAAAAGAATTTTAATACAAAAACGGAATTAATGGAGACAGTATTAAAACAAAGAAGTGCTCCATTTAACCTCCTAAAAGCTCAAGATCAAGAGAAATTATCTTCTTTTCTCGGTGTCGAAGTATGGAAGGAAGAAAATAATTGGCATATTAAAAAAGAATTTTTCTCACAAATTTTCATTGAAATAACATGGAATGATGAAACCGGATTAGATATTGCATTTTCAGGCGATAAACTCTCAATTAATATTGATAGTTATCATATAGAATTTGTTGGCATTTTCTTGATTAATCATATACTAAGATTTATTGCTGTAAATAATTTAGATGAAGAGTTACCTGACATTTGTTATTTAATGTTTTCAAGGTACTATACAAAAAACATAAGACAGTGGGATCATAGAGTAAGATGACATTGAAGAAAATATGATTGATAAACTAATTCAAATTGCTGTCCAAAGTATTGATCTTCCTTTTTTATCCGCTCGTTTAATTTTTTTAGAATTTTCCAGATCTGACATTATTTTCCAGATTTGACTGTTAGAAAGCTTAAAATACCGCCGTAATTCTGGAGTTGTCATCTTTGTTCCATTTAGTAAATTCAGAATCAATCTTTCAATTTCTTCAATTGCATTTTCATCAGAATCTTGAGTATCTGTACCACCATCTTCATCAGTCTCCATTTCAGTTATTATTCTGGAAGCAATTTTATTCAATTGATTAATATTATTCTCAAGATCTTTTGGTTTCATAAATAAGCAACAAAGTTCTAAATCTCTTGGAAATGCTACTATATAAAATTTATCATATAATATAGCTCGAGGTTTTTTCACAGAATCATTGCCACCACGAAATGCTAAATAAAAATTCATAGCAAAATCGTCTAAACTTACGCCCTCCTTATTTTTTTCGTACTCCTTCTTCCATTTTAAGAAAGGGCCATCAATCATATCAAATCCAATTAAGGCAGCTCCAAATATCTCATTTTCAGTAAAATTCAATCTTTTAGTCTCCTCCTAATTGCAACTTTATCTAATTCCTTTTTAATAATACTCATCAATTTTACTCGTTCTGAAGGATTTATTGCTGTTAATCCATGTGTTCTAATATGAAGTACATCTTCAACCCGTTTTGCATCCATTCGTCCGTCCTTTTTAACCATATCCTGCTTGTTAGCAATTGCAATGATAGGACAATCCCTTCCTACAAAGTGACAAGCATAGTTTATCAATTCCCTTGAATTCAATACATTTCTTGGTGTTGAATCTGTAACTACAAAAATAATATCTGATCCTAAAAGGTAATCTTTTGAATATGTCCTTAAATAGGAACTTTGGCCTGCTAGATCCCAAACGCGTAAAAAATAATCATCAAGCTTAATTGTTTTTAGATCTAAACCATGTGTTGGAATATATAATCGATCTATGGTTTGTTGAGACAAAAGCTTCAACATAGTAGTTTTTCCTACTGCTGGAGCTCCAATAAATGTAATTTTTACCAGGCGATCTATTTCAGAACTCAACATTTCATATCATTAAATTAGGTGTTTTAATAAAAAAAAAAGATATGAAAGAAAATATGAATCTAAATAATACAGAAATATTACAATAATATTATAGATGAATGAGGAAAAAATAATAAATTAAGAACAAGTTATCTTTTTTTTAAAAGATACCTTTTCATCCATTTAGGTAATAGAAATCCTCCCCACCAACAAATAGAGCTTGTTATTAAAATTAATCTTGTAATAATGATTATAACTTCATTTAGAGTTATTGCTGAGTCTAATAATGCTCCAACTAAAAAAGTAATATAAGCAATTATCAATAATTTCCCTTTCAGTTTAACTTCTGAATCTTTAGATTTGAGAGAAAGATTAGCAAATAAAAAGCCACTGATCACAACAATTAATAGATATGAAATTAGGAAAACCATTATAAAAGAATTATAATTTACGTCAACAGGACCATTCAATTCACCTATTAAACTTGGATCCACGAAGAGAAAGGTGAAAAATAATATCTCAAAAATTATACCAACAATAGTAAAAATTAGAAGAATTAATTTGCGTTTTTCAGTATATAAAAACTCTGTAAAGGCTAACATCCAAAAAATTACAGCAAGAGGAATAAAAATATTACCTATTAGAAAGTATACTTCTGAAGGAATTCCTACGCCATTACTTAATGCTATCAAAAAAGATACGGTTGATGGCCACCATGGTTCGCTAATTAATACCCATGTCATGCCCACCATTAAGTAAATCCTTTCTTTATATTTAAAGTATCTTGAAAGTATTATAAAACCAACAAATAAAGAGATTAACACAAAAATTATAGAAAAAACTCCATTTACAATATCTAATGGACTGATTGACATATTTTTTTAATCTTGATTATGTTTTATTTCTATAAATAAAGATTAAGAGTTTGAATTATATAAATTTTGAAATTTTTTTTATTATTAAGCATTTTTTAGGAAGTTAGATATTATATAAAAATATCAATAATATCAATGAAAAGAATGTTGGCGCAATTAAACTTATTGTTAATAAACTTTGAGAAACTTTCAGGCACTCTCTAAGTGTATCAAGTATAGCATTAAAATACTGAGGGTTGCCCCAAATTTTAACCCTCTCAATTGAATGTTTATAAAAAAATTCAACTGGCTCTAAATCTTTTTCAGCAATTTTAATTAATGTATCTATTTTTTCAAGAATATAATCAATTTTAATTTTATCTCCTATTGGAGAATAACCTCTCTCTGAAAATTGGCGTGCAACTGTATGTGAATCTGATGTAGTAATTTCTCCTCGTTCTATTCCTCTATTTTGCAATTCATTGAGAATATAAGATCTGATATCTACATAGGCATTATTAGCATCAAAATGTATAAAAACAGTTTTTTGTCCAGTTTTTGAATTCTTAAATAAATGAATTACTAGGCCCCCTCCTCCAATCCCTTGAATTTCAGAATATTCACTCAAACTATCCTTTGCTACCCCATATAACATTGGAACTTTTGGAATGTTTTTTATGTTCTCACTCTCCATATATTTTTTTGAAACGTCGATCAAATCTTTTGCCTCGATGGAGTCTTTTTTTATTAAAATCTCATCACCAATAATTGCATTATGAGAATCTATAACAATTATATCATCATAATTGTTATAAAAAGCAATCTTTCGTATATCCTCTCCGACATCTTTTTCAATATCATCGGAAGGGAGTGGATGTCTAGTTATAAACACAATTGGAACATTCCCTATTTCTGTACCAATTAATTTAGCTGAATTAGAAATTTTTCGAGTAAAACCCTTAACTTCCTTAATCCATTTAATTTCATTATCCGTTTTAATCTCATTGACATCTATTTTGATTTTCTTAATTATTTTTTTAACATATCGTTGAGTGGTTAAATTCTGAGAGTGATCATTAGTGGTATGATAAACAGTAGTACCAGGAATTTCGTTAAATTCTTGGTATATATATTCTGGCAAAGCGGATGAGCCACAAGTTTTAAAAGGTCCAAAATGAATATTTGGAATAACAAAAAATCCTTTTAATTTTTTGGTTTTTACACTTCGGATAAAAATATATTGGATTTTTGCATCGGATTCTATACCAACCTTGTCAAAATAACTTTCAATTAGATCATCATTCCCTTCAGTTAGCATTGAAAGAATAAATGCTCTTATAAAAGGATATCCCCCCATTCCAGTTACTTCTTTAAAAATATTACTTACTTGAAATAGACCTCTTCTATAGGGAACTGCAAATAATAGAGCGCATACTACAAAAAAAATCATTGCTTTGATAATAAAATCAATTTCAAAATTTCCAGCATAAAGACTATAAAGAATTATAGCTGCGATAGGTTGAACTAAAGATAAAATTAAATAACCTGGTCGTCCCACTGTTGTAAATGAAAAATAAATAACAAATGCAACAATGTATGAAAGGATAGTCCCTAAAATAAGAAAAACCTCTTGAAACCAAATGTTATTTAATAGAATTGCGACAACCTGACCAAATATGAATGTAATCTCCATTATAACACTGAAAAAGGTATTCATTTGAATTGTCCACCCTTTTGGTGGTGCCCTTAATATAGGCGCTTTTTTTGAATAAAATACTATGGAAAAAAAAGTACCACTACCTGAAGTAACCCAAAAAAGAAAAATAAAACGAATAAAATGAAGTAGGTCAATATATCTAATTATTAAGAAGTAATTAAACAACAAAGAAATTAAACCCAGTATAACTGGTGTGAGAAAAAACATAGAATAAGCTAGTTTTTTTGATGAAAATAATTCCATATACGAAATTATACCTGGAATTTGACGAGAACGTTTTTTTTTAATAATCATAAATGTACAAATTGATTGAATTGTGATTGATAATACTTAATTGATTAAATTACTTCTATAAAAATGAATCATTTATTAAATTATATCTTTGTGTAAAAAATTATAATAAATTTTAAAATAGCATGATTTTTTTATAAGGATTATGGAGATTGATTCTTATCGATTGGCAAATTTGGCAAATAAGAGTTTTAGTGAAATTCTCTCAGACGGTTTCAAATTATTTTTTCAAATTTATCGAAATATTATCGTACCACTCGCCCTTTTTCAACTTATACTCATTGTTTTAGATGTTTTTTTATTTACAGATTTAACATTTAAAATTGACTCTTTAGGAATAACAGCTAGCGAAATAATGGAAGATTTGGTTGGAGGTGTTCCTCTTACTGAAAGTGAATCGAATATATTGTCTTCCTTTATTTTTATGAGTCTTGCACAATTTTTTCTTCAAAATCTTTTAGGGGCGATTATCATTACAATTGCCATGTGCTCAGTCAGTAATTATGTTTTTAGGAGATATATGAAAGAGGATACAAGATTTATAGAATCATTCAAATCTGCTTTTAATAAAAAAATACTTTTAGTAATTTTAATAATTGGAATATGTTTGCCAATTAGTTCTTTATTATTTATCCCGGCAATTATCATATTTGGATTTTATATTTTTTTAGTGTTTACTTATAATATTAAAGATAATAAAATAAAAGATAATCAAAATCCTATAAAGGAAGCTCGTGAGATAGCAAGAGGTGCTTTTTGGAAAATTATTGGATTTTTTATAATTAATGTAATTATTATTTCAATAATTAGCTTTATTTATTCTTTTGTTATCGATATTGCCATAAATGCAGATTCAGCTTCATTTATTGCGAATAGAAATAGCTGGTATGATCCTGCAACTAGAAATTATGGCATGTTAATTCTCTTTCAAATAATCTATAGTATAATAGATATTCTATTTGCTCCGTTGTGGATTTGTTTATTAACAGCGCTATTTTCATCTTTAAAGGCCAAAAAAGATTCAGATTTTCAAACCAAATATGAATATTATCCTAACAGCCAATTCGACCAAGAAGAATATCCACAACAACAAGAATCATATATAGTTAGTGAAAATAATGAACCACGACTAGGAACACAAATTAAAGGTAATTTTTATTGCCCTTTCTGTGGACATTTTATTAGTTCACCAAAGAAATTTTGTCCTAAATGTGGAGAAAGTTTTTCATTTATTAGTGAATAAAAAAAAGAAATAAAAAAAATGTATATAAATATTGAAAAAAAATTTGATATAGAAAAAGAGAACATTAAAAATCCAATTATCTTAATAGGATGGCCAGGAATTGCCCTAGTCGCTAAATTGGCAATTACATCCATAAAAGATTCAATTAATGCGGAGGAATTTATGAGTTTTCAGTGTTTTGATTTTCCTCCAAAAGCGACTGTTGAGAAGGGCTCATTAGAAATACCTACTGCAAAATTGTATTATAAAGCTACAGATAAAGAAGGTGGAAACGATTTTTTCATTCTTACTAGTTCTTATCAACCTCAGAATCCTGAAGGGGTTTTTGAGTTTTCAAAAAGGTTTTGTGAAGAAATGCATCAAGTCACTGGGGGAAAGATAAAAATGTATGTGAGTACTGGAGCTATGATTACTGATAAAGTTCATGATACTCCTTTAGTTTATGTTTGTGGTACAAATCAGGACTTAGTTCAATCTTTTTTGAAATTCGAAAATACTATTCTCTATGAAGGGGGATATATTTCAGGAGCTAATGGCATTTTACCAGCATGGGCAGGGGCAAATGATTTTGCTCCAGGAATATGTTTGCTTGCAGAAACTCTACCTTTACCAATGATGACTTTAGATCCACGCTCTTCAAAAGCTTTAGTTTCTTTACTAAAAGATTATTTTTCTATAGAAATGGATTTCAGTAAGCTTAATGAAAAAATAGAAGAAATGGAACATATTTTTGAATCATTCAAAAAACAAGCAGATCAATTTATGAAACCACCTCGAGAAGATATAGGTCCAGATTCATATTTTCGTTAATTGATTTGTTAAAAACCATTCTAAAATTTAAAAAGTTTAATGTTCTTCATAAAACAAATTTTTAATAGAATAGCTATCTATATTAAAATTATTTAAAATAAAAATCAAATTTAGTCTTGTAATTATAATCTATTAAAAAAAAGACTTTCACAATATCAATACTAATTTTATTTCAATGATCTACAGTGCAAAAAACTAGATCTTTTGAGAGTAATAATCAAATTAAGAAAGAAATATCAGATAGATTGAATAATCTTAATGAAAAGTCTCAAAATTATATTAAAGATATTATAACACTAATTAATAGAGAAGTCGGAGTTAATAAAGTCTTATCAATTTTATTATTTGGGAGCCAATTAGCAAAAAATGATAATGAAGCTACTCGATTATCTGATTGCGACCTTTTAGTTATTTTTAAAGATAGAGTCTCAAATCATCACATTAAAGAAATAGAAAAATATTTTATTGCTTTGGAAATCAAACATAAATTCAGAGAATTTGATGAAACTCTTCCCAGGAAGATATTAGGTGTTATTAACCAAACAACAGGTATATTTGTGAGCCATTTTTTAACTAAAAAAAAATATTGGGTAGATATTGTCTTTCATAAGATATTTAGAGTCAATAGAGTTTTTTCCACAGTATTCGCTCCTCGAAGGATTGTTTTAGGAAATATATTAACAAATAGCTCAATTCTATATGGAGATGATTTAAGAGAAAAGATTAGACCAAATATTCAAATTACTATGATTGACATAATCAGAAGTACTGTTATGAATCTTATGATCTCCCTTTTTGCTTTGGCAATTTCATTCCTCAAAAACTTAAATTCCATAAAATATCAGTTAAATGCGATAAAGTGGGCTTTAAAGGCTTCAAATTATTACTGCTATCGAGATTCAAATAATTTAAATAAAATTGTTGATCGCTTTACTTCTTTTGAAAGGCCAAATTTACAGGGAAAAGCTAGAAATTTCTTTCTTAATTTTCTTCAACTTAGAAAAATGCCTAATAATAATATGAGATTTATGATTCGATGCCCTATCAGAATTATAAAAATTCATGTCAAAGCTATTATCTTCAAAAAAGTAGTAAAAAGAAGAACGGGATCAAAAATCCCTATTAAAAACTTAGAGCCTATTATCCCTGACCATACCTTTCCTTTAAGGGTATGATTATTCTAATTCAATTTTTTAATCTCCAAATTATAATTGGGAAAAAAAGGTGTTTATAAGATTTTCCTAATTCATTAAGTTTAAGCAACACTATGGATAAATGAATCAATTGTTTGTTCTAAATCTACAATATCCTCAATATCTTTTATCTCAGTGCTTGCTATCTTCGCAAGAAATTCTTTTAAAAGTTTCTCTTTATTCTTATCTTGAGGAAATATTAAAGAGCTCTTATAATGCTCCCAATCCAAAATATTAGTGAATATAAGGAAAAGTATCTCGATATGCGAATAATCTATTAATCCTTGTAGTTTTTCTCTTGTAATCATTATTTTTGTATGATCAGTGTAAAAATCAGAGAGATCATCATAATAATTGGTCAATCTAGCAATATTAGAAAGCTGTGTTTGAAGAGCTGCTTGATTTATTGGACTCTCTTCATCTTTATACATTATATCAAAATACTGGTTAATAAAATCTTTCAATTTCTGGAGTTTTTGCTGAAAAATTCTTGTTTTGACGATTCGCTCAAAAAGAGGGCTGGATTTTACCTTATAAAACCGAAGCTCAAATTTAACTATGTCCAAAATATCTAAAAAAAGTTCTCTTATATCAATAGCCTCGTCCATATTACTCCTCTAATAAATAGTCTAATAATTTCTCTAGCAATACAATTTTAATTAAATTTAACAGTATTTATATTTTTAGGTTTTTAGACTAAGTTAGACTTCCTTTTTACTGTTTGATAATTACTTTTAATATATAAAACTTAAACTTATATTAAATCTGGCTTGTTGTATTCATAAGTAGTGTCATTTATTCATTTTTTAAGATAAATAATAGGAAATATATAGTTAATCAAATAGAATTGACAAGGCTTAAGGTTAATATAATATGGTTATTACAATTAAGTTATATGGGGATTTAAGAGAAAAGTTGCCACATTTAAAAGATAATACATGTATTTCAGGTACTTTAAATTTTGATGTGGAGGGAATCGAAACGGTTTCAGATGTTTTAAATAAATTGAACATAACACAAGAAGAAATTAGTCATATTTTTGTAAATCATAAATATTCCAGAGATAAAAGGGAAGTTAAAAATGGAGATCGAATTGGAATATTTCCTAAGAGAATGGGAATAATTTTTGTGGAAATAATGAATGAATGATTCAATTATAAAAAAGTTATTAAAATACCTTTTTTCCTATGAGAAAATGGAAAAGAGATATTTATAAATATATATTTTAATATCTATCAGCTTAAGCATTGAATAGATTATAAAAATAGAAATAAATTCAGAGATTCCCTTCTTAAAATGGACGATTGTTACGATAAAATCTTAAAAGCTTCTAGCAATAGTGAGGTTTCCAAGTATAAAATCCTAATTAAATTAATGAAGGATCTCGATAAAGAAATATCGAACTCGTTAAGGATAAGAAATTGCCTTATTTTTTTGATTAACCTATGTTTTACTCCAGAAAACCCTGATTATACCTATCATAAAGGAAAAAAATCCCGAGAGCTATCCCAAGAAGAAAAACTTCAAATGCACGATTTATTAATGGGAGAATTTTGTAATTAGAAATTCTAAAAAACTTTAAAATCAGTCTCTTTCCACATTTCATACTGGTTAAAAAGGTCTACAATTTTCTTGGAAGTTTCTAATAATATCTTTTTTGTCTTTTTATCATGCTGAAACGTATCTACAATTACATCATAAATTTGAACATTGTATTCTTGAGTAAGATCTGAAATTTTCCTTAAATCTTCTTTTTGAATTCCTTCTTCTTCTAAATAATCAAATGCATTTTCTAATTCTTCTCTTAATTTAAGTGTAGCATTTAATGATTTAGAGCATTTATCCAATAGTTCTTGTTCTTTATCTTTAACAATTGATTCTTCCTCAGATAAATCAGGTTTTTCATTGACAATCTCTAATCTTTCATTTAAAAGAGATTTCACTCGTTCATAGATTTTAATTGCTTCATCAATTTTTCCTAATCCTTTTATTAAATGATTTGTACTATTGAGTCTTGCCTCAATAATTTTTAAATAAGCATCTTCATAATATGTCTGAATTTCTCCAAATGTACTTTTATCCCAACCTCCAATCTTATAGAAAAGCTGTCTCAATTCATTTTGTAATTGATTCATTTCCTGAGTAGTTATATCTTCGTTATCAAGTTGTTTATATATTTTATTTGTTTCTTGTTTGACTAAAAGTATTCTTAAGTACATAATATGAGCCTTTTTTTCTATATTTGTGATACTCCGTGATACTCCTTCTTTTTCGCAGAATTTAAAGATCTTCAAGGCGTCATCGAGTAATTTATTGAATTTATTAGGATCAGTTCTAATGTAATATTTTGAGTCTTGAACTTTTTGAATAGCTCTATCCATTTGAATTTCTAATTCAAATATATAATCAATTAAACTAACTTGTTTTCTTTCAGAGAGAATCCGAGATTTATACCTCATGTCTTTTTCTACACTTCTGCTCGCCAATAACCATAATATTGCAGCTGGAATCCAAAAAAATATCGTAAAAAATATCATATTAAAAATACTTCCTAGTAGAAATATAAGCCAATATGATAATAATAATGTTATCCCTTTACTTATTTGCTCGGAAAGTTTAAAGAAGGAAGCAGCTGTACCCTTATGTTCCGGCATATTAACATCAATCATTATAGCACTTCTATTTGCTACTGGTCCAGCCCCTAACATTGATGCCATTAGAGCAAAAATAAAAAAGATAATATAGGTAGGATAGGCTATAAATATTTGGCTAATAGTACGTATAATATAAGAAAAAAGATCTTCAGTTGGAATTGATACAGGATAATTTATATTAAGAGTGGTTGGATCAATTGGTCTTAATGAAAGAAGCAATACAACAGCAAAAGGTATTGATAATATCAAACATATAGTAGCTAATCTAGCTCTATTTTTTTTATTTCGGCGAAATAATACATCTCCTAAACGAGCAAAAACAGCATTACCAAGAAGATATCCAATTCCAATCATGCCAGCAAAAATAGTCGCGGTTTGCAAGCGTATTTCTGAAGGAATTTGATTGAAATATTGAAACATCAACATAGAAGTCGTAAAATATACAAGTACGGTACCAGGAATGATGGAAAAAAATCCCTGAATAATTAAGTGGAGATTTGTTTTTTTCTTTATAATATCTCCAAGATCTTCCTTGGAAATACGATAACTATAATCTAAATCCAACTCCATTAACTCTAGAAGTTCATCTTCACCTGCTCCACGTTTAGGAATTTTTGCAAAAAAGAGAACAAAAATAACTATTACACTTATTACTGAAAAGAGAAGGAATGGAAAACGCCATGTGAAAATTGGACCTAAAAATGAAGACAATCCTTGTCCAGCGCCATTAGAAATAGAACTTAAAATGGCTAAAGTACCAAACCAACCTGATCTTTCTTCAGAAGGAATCGCATCTGAAATTACTGAATACCCTACCGGCAAAACACACCCTAATCCTGCTCCGCTTGATACTCTTGAAATTACTAACATAAAATAGGTGGATGAAAAAGCAGTTAAAAACATCCCTATAGTCCAAGAAAATGCTCCTATTATAAGCACTTTTCCTCTATCAATTCGATCTGCCCAATATCCCCATAATAATGCAAAAAAAGCACTTATTAATACAAAAAAAGCATCAGGAATCGCTATTAATGCTTCAGGGATATTAAACTCTTGTTGTATTACTGCATAACTCGGAATAAGCATATTGGCACATGCAGTCGATATGAATAGTAATACCATTACTAATAAAATTGGTGCCAGATCCTTAAATTTCACTGTTGTAAGTTTAAATCGTCCAATAAGCAATTACCCTTAGGATATCATTATAATAAATAGCACTTAGGACCTAAAAAAACTTTATGAAGAGAAATAATAGTTAAGAATGGCTTCTACATGGAGTTCTATTGTGTCTAATAATTTAATGCTTGTGTCATTTTGAGTTAAAATTAAAGGTAATTCAGTACACCCTAATATAACACCATCCACATTTTGATAATTTCCAATAATTTGGATAAGTGTTTTTTTACTCTCTTGTTTAAAAAATCCGATGACTAATTCATCAAAAATAATTTTATCTATTACATCTTGCTCCTCTTCTGAAGGACTAATTACTTCAATACCAATTTTTCTACAATAATTATGATAAAAAGTGGATTGCATTGTGAATTTTATTCCTAATAATAATAGTTTTTTCATATTTTCCTTTTTTGCTTTTTCAGCTGTAGCTTTTACAATGCTTAAGATTGGAATTTTTGAAAATTTTTCCAAATCTTCGTATACTGCGTGAGGAGAATTTGCTGCCATTGCTATAAAAGTTGCTCCCGCCTTTTCTAATGAATTAATACCTTCCATTAAATATTCTATATAGTAAGATTTATCACGTTCATGTTCTAAATCGATTATCTTTTGAAAATTTAAGCTGAATATTATAATTTCAGGATAATTATAATCATGGAATTTCTCGTAGTACTTCTCAAGAATCAAATCATAATATTTAATCGTAGATTCATAAGACATTCCTCCCAAAATACCTATCCTATTCACTTTTCCTAAACCTCCTTTCCCATTCACTTCTCATTATTATTTTTTTTACGTCTTTTAGATGATCAGTTGCTAAAATTCCATTTAGATGATCAATTTCATGCTGAACTAATTCTGAAAGATCATCAGAAAAGTCCTCTAATGCTAAATTTCCATTTTTATCTTGATATTCCACTTTAATGGTTTTATGTCTTTGAATTTCGACAAAGAATGCTATATCAAAACTATAGCAGCTATCCCAAACATTTATCATCTCTTCGCTTTTCCAAGTAATTTTCGGATTCACCATATAGAAAGATTTATTTGGCAATTGATAATATATTAACCTTTTTTTGACTCCTATTTGAGGTGCTGCGATTGCTCTACCAAGTTTTTTTGTTTCTTGAAGATAAGTAAGAGTATCATTAAGATCCCTTAGATTTTGAACAAAATCTAGACTAAAATCATTAATAATTAATGATTTTTCTCTTAATTTAGGATTTCCTAATATCAATACTTCCTTTATTGCCATAATTAACCAGAATGAAATCGAATTTTCAAATTTTTTAATTTTAAAAGAGTTATTTTTCTGATTAGTAATAAATTCTATCGGTAATAACTTTTCCTCTTTCAGAAAACTCGATTCCTTCAAGCTCCAATAGTTTACGTTTCATATTAATACCTCCTTGGTATCCTCCAAGATCTCCACTTGTTTTGATAGCTCTGTGACAAGGGATAATAATTGGGAACGGATTCTTTGCTAGAGAATTTCCAACTACTCTTGCTCCATTATTTATTCCTATATGATTCGCAATCTGTTTATATGTGCTTACCCAACCTCTTGGAATTCGATATTCTGCCTGGAGTACCTTTTCTTGAACTTTAGAACAAATCGTAAAATCTATGTTTTTCAGCTCAAACACTACCTCTTCACCTCTTAAAAACAGTCTTATATTCTCAGCAAGCGCTATAATTGATGAAGATGATCCTTCTTCTATTAGTTTAAATAATTCATGTGCTTTTTCTTCAGATTTTGTTTTCGGATCGCTAAGAAATATACGTTGTAGTCGTAAAGCTGGTTCTTTACCTTTCCATACTATTGTGAAAGGACCAAACGGAGAAGAAAAATTAAGAAACTTCATGCTTTATAACCATAATTATTAAAATTTAAAATTTTTTAATGAAATTTATTCGTGAAATCATCGTTTCACGAAAATTACTAAAAAATCATCTTCTGTTTAATTTCTTGGACTATTTTATTTCCTTCTTCATTTATCTCAGATATTATTTCTCTCAAGATTTCATTAATCGGCAATCCACGTAACTCACATGAAATATATAAAATTGAGAGAATTTGCTTAGCCAAAATACTTATATTTTTAATATCATTTATAGGAATTCTAATCCCAAGAGCCTTCAAATCCATATGAGTTTCTTTTTCTTGTTGTCTAATAGTAATTAAAATATCATTTTTTCTTCCTTTCCATTCTTCAGTTATTGCTCTTAATGATAATAAATATCTCTTAGTAGGGCTCCCAATTCCCATAACATCTCTGGCAAAATCCAATGGTTCAGAATTTCTCACTGTTTTTAGCCCGAATGTTCTATTAACTTTATAATTTTTATCTAATTTCATTTTCATTTTTGAAATTTCATCTGTGAGCTGTTCAATCTTTAAAGCTAATTTTTCAAACTTCTTGAGAAAGATTTCCTTAGAGTCAACTTCAAAATTACTCATTCCAAACACTCATTAGAAATTAAGTATGATAATTTTTGAATTATTGTTTAATAAAACTAATTATTAAACTATTAATCTATGAGAAATTTGTAATTTATACCAGATTATAATTTTAAAAAAAAAATTTAATTCACTGATAACATAGATTTTGATTTCTTATTTATACAGAATCACTATTAGATCTATTATCATTAATTCTTCCATTAGAAATAGATTCTTTAATATCATCAATAGCTGTATTATCCTCAATAGGGAGTTCTAGTTCTTCAATAGAAGAGAGTTGAGATATATCTTCTGAAACTAATTTTTTCAAATCTCTCTGCTGTCTATTGAATTTTCTAATTTCATATATTCCAATTATTAATAGAAGAATTATGAAGAAAGTCAATACTGCAATATTTTTAGCGAGATTAATTAAATCATTATTTAAAGCTGATAGTGCGTTAATCCATGGTACCTTTATTTTTTCAAACAAAGTATAAGGAAAGTGATGAATGAATTCATATGCAACTTTTGAAAAGATCAACCAAACTATCGCAGTATCGATTCCCATTCGCTTAAATCTTTTAGCGAGAAATTTTGCATTAGAACCCATAAGTGTACTTAGAGAGTATATTAAAATAAGTAAATCAACTAACAACATACCAATTGCTGTAATAGTTTCTGTTACACTCATAGGAACATTTTGATCACTTGATTCATCAATATCAAGCCCTAGATAAATTTTTACTACTAAAAACAGTGAATAAACAGCTACAAGAATAAAAAAAGTACCTAACCAAGTATTGAATATTTTTTTGAACATTAGAATTAATCCAAAAATTGCTAATCCGATAATTACGCATCCAACTATTATATATACAAGGTTTAAAAAAAGAGGTATTTTTACTGTTGAGATAGCAGAAAAATCAAATAAGGTTGGGCCAATTATAAATAGATATAATAATAGTAAAGAACCTATAATCCCTCCTATAAATATTAATATTCTAAGAATTGGCCCTGATTTTGGATATTTTAGCAATTTTTTATCTATTCCCATTCCTGTTAAATAACACGCGTATAAAATGAACCAAGATGTAAAGAAAAAATAGGATATTATTGAAAAAGCGAATAGAACAATAAGAACAATCGATAATAATAATAGAAGCGGTAAAGATAAAACTAGTAACAATATTATTTTCCATGTTGGATATTCCATAACATTTTTCTTAGAGACAAGGGAAAGTAAATATAAAAACATCAAAAACGTAAGGAAGGGTAAAAAGATAAATATTCCTACTATTGGAAGAAATTGAATTATAGTTACACCAATTAGAAGCCATAATACAAGAACAAGCAGACGCCAATTCTCTTTCTTAAATAATTTCTTTATATTATCAATAATTTCCATAAAAATATAGTCAAATTCACTATATTTAAAACTTACTTAAATAAAAAGGTTAAATAAAGATTATGAAAAGAGTTTATTTAAATTCTCAAAAAAGGATATATTTTAGATATAATCAATTAAATTTTTTTGTACATTTAATATGTGATAAAGCACCCCAAATTTCTTCTTTAGATTATTGGCAGAAGCGGGAGCAAATCCTTGGAAGTGGTTATTAACAATTATAAATATTTCATAGATATTAGGATTTTTTCTTAAATTCTGAACATTCTGAGAAAGATCGTTCATGGCTTTAATCTGCTCTCTTTGAATACGATTAAAAACAGTTAATTCTCTATCTCCAATCAATCTTATATAATAAAAATTTTGATTCATCAAATAATGGGGGATAATTCCAGGCATATATGTTGTTCCAAGTATTCGATTTTTCCCATCAATAAAATTAAAAACAATTTCAGGCTTAAACCATGAATTATCACGTAATTCAATGATATATTTATATTCAGATGGAAGTATTTCGATTAAGTTTGTTAACTTTTTTAAATTTTCTTCATTATATTTAAACCAAGGCGGAAATTGCAGAAGAAAGCTGAAAATTTTATTTTTTAAGATGACAAATCTACTAAAAAATTCAATAATCTTGAAATCTTTTTCTGAATCATCAAGCTCATGTGTTATTTTTTGCCATACTTTAATGATAAAGCGAAAATTATCTGGTACACGATTTTTCCAATTAAATACCATATCTTCAGAAGGTAAATTATAAAAAGTTGAATTGATTTCAACTATATCAAAATACCTTGAGAAATATTCTAAATGTTGGGAAGCTTCCATTTTTTTTGGATAAAAAACTAAATTCCAATCTTTATATTCCCACCCTGCTGTACCAATTGTAATTTTTACCATTTATTATAAGATGAAATATTATGTTATTTTAAGGATTCAATATTTTCTTTTACTAAAATAATTATTTTTTATAAAAGATTATAATTAGTTTAAATATTGACACAATTATATATTACGTAGCAAGGTTCAAAAATGTCAATAGATTGGGCTAAGGTAGAAGAACGACCTGATAAGAAAATATCAATAGAGGGAAAGATTTTATTAGAATTACGATCTAAGTTAAACCATCTAGAGCAACGTCTAAATGAAAATAAAAAGAAATTAGATAATACAATAGAAGAATTGATACTAACTCAAGAAAAATTAGCTGGTCGTGAAGTAAGCTTAACGTTATTAACAGAAAAAAAATCTAAGGCTAGAAAATCATTTGACCTGATCAAAGAGGAAAAACTACATAATGAAATAGAGTTAGAAAAATTAAAATATAATAAAGCAAATTTGGAAGGAAAAATAAATGAAGCAACAACTAAAATCACAAATCTTGAAAACCAATTAAATGAATCTGTTGGAAAAGCTCTTAAAATGGAAGAAAAAATCTTAATAAGGGATAAAGAAATCCAAAGTAAAGAAGAAGAATTATTAAGTAAATCAAATGAACTCTTGGGTAAAGATAAGGAAATTCGAAATCATAAAGCTGAATTAAAAGCCAGAGATGAAGAAATTGATAATCTAAAAAAGAAATTAGCAAAGGAAAAAGAGCATACAAATGATGAAATCGAAAGATTCAAGCAATTTGAAACCAAAATGGCTAAAGTAATCAATGCAAATAAAATCATTGAAAAAATTAAAGAGATCATGATGCGAAAAGGATTTTTAAGTGATAAAGAACTTGACTCACTGCTTCAAGAGATTCAAGATTAAAAAATTATTTCATTTAATTATTATAATAGTATTCAATCTATTCTAGGTACTTTAATGTAAAATTTATAAATTATCAATTTTAAGAAAATAAATATATAGTATCGAGAAATTATAATTTAAAAACAAAGTAAAAAAAAAATAATATGTAACGAGGTTGGCAAAAATGTCAATAGATTGGGCTAAAGCAGAGGAACGCCCAGAGAAGAAATTATCCATTGAAGGCAAAATTTTATTAGATCTTAGATCAAAGATTAATAGTTTAGAGAAACAATTATCTCAAAAAACTAAAGAATTTGATAAAATATCAACCGATTATAATTCCACAAAAGAAAAATTAACCGAAATCGAAAAAAAATATGAAGAGATAAATTATAATTATATTACCACAAAGAAGAATTTTGAAAGGATAAAAGAAGAAAAACTCTATGCTGATGCTGAAATTAATAAATTCAAAACTTCAAAAACCGATTTAGAAAAAAAACTATCTGAGTCTAATTCTAAGGTTACAGAGTTAGAAAGTGAATTAAAAGAATTGAAAGCAGGAGAAAGCAACACTATGAACAAATTAAAAAAAGAGAAAGAATCAATCCAAGCAGATTTACAGCAGAGAGTAAATGAGGTCGTAGATCTTAAGCAAGAGTTAAAAAAATCTACATCAGAGAAATTTATCGAAATTGAAACTCTTAAAGAAGAAAGAGATGCAAAAATCGAAAAATTAAATGAACTAACTCAAAAAGTCGCAACACTTGAAAAAACGATTTCAGAAGCGAAGGGAGTACCTCAGCTTACCGAAAGAATTAAAGAAATTATGATGACAAAAGGATTTCTTTCAGATAGAGAATTTGATGCCCTTTTAGAAAATAAAGAAATTTAGAAAATAATGGTTAATTTAATTTGGGAGGATAAAAAAGACAACTCCTCTAAACTTGAAGATTTAAAAAAATTTTATTTACATTTTTTTTCAACTTTCGAACTTTATTCATACTCTAGTAAAAACGAATCTAAAAATGCTATAAATTCGGAAGTTTGGAAAAATAAACTTTTTTGGGGAGATAATTTAGAAGTATTGTTTTTTTTATTGAATCATTTTGAAGAAAAAATAGATTTAATTTATATAGATCCCCCGTTCTTCTCTGGATCAAATTATAATATCGAAATTAAGGAAAAAGGTAAAACTTCTAAGATTGTAGCTTATTATGATTACTGGGGTAAGGATTTAGATTCCTATCTTCAAATGATGTATGAACGAATTATTTTATTTAAAAAATTACTCTCACAAAACGGTTTATTGTTTATTCATTTAGATTGGCATGCAAATCATTATATACGGATGATCTTAGATGAAGTTTTTGGGGAAAATCGGTTTGTAAATAGTATTATTTGGTATTACTATAACAAGTATTCCGCGGGAAAGAAGAATCTTCCTAGAGCTTATGATACAATTTTGGTATATTCAAAATCGAATAACTATACATTCAATCAAATGAGAATACCTAGAAAAAAACCAAGAAAGCAATTAAAGAGAGAGATGGTAAATGGCGTTCTAAAAAACGTAAAAGATGAGAATGGACATGTAATTTATAGAATCGTAACTGACAAAAAGATGGATGATGTATGGCGGATTCCATGTTTACAACCAGCTTCAAAAGAATGGACAGGATTTCCTACTCAAAAACATCATAAATTGCTAGAAAGAATAGTGAAAATAGGTTCTAATGAAGGTGATTTAATTGCTGATTTTTTTTGCGGTTCAGGAACTTCTCTAGTAGTAGCTGAAAAGTTGAACCGTAGGTGGATTGGATGCGATATCTCTGAATATTCAATATATCTAACTAGAAAAAGAGTATCGAACTATCAAAAAAGACAGAATAATTTAAAAGAAAAGGGATATCCATTCGAATTGTTAGCGCATTTGAACAAAGAAAAGAAAGATTTAATAGAAACAGGATTTTTCAATAAAAATGTAAATATAAAAAGGATTTAAAAGATTGTTATAAATTTTCATTATGGAAAATAACATTCCATCCTAAATAATTAATTAAAACTTCCTTTACGATGCTTCCAACTTCTGATAATGAAGCAGCAACATGGTGAGCAAAACCACCAAAACATAACTTCTTAAGTAAATCTTGTAAATTAGGTATCTTAATTACTCCATATCCGCCAAACGTTTCTAAAGGATCCTCTGTATAAGTTCCTTCTGCTAAAATAGCCTTCATCTCACCAAATAGATCATCAGTTTCAATCCTTAATAGAGTGCATGGTTTAGTTTTAATACGACCTTGAATTGCTCCAAAACTAAC
>JBHLLG010000045.1:0-23092 GCA_048885925.1 Candidatus Hermodarchaeota archaeon | reverse complement strand
TGATAATTTTTATGCTATTATTTAAATTAAAGTGGTAAAATTTTGAATATATTTTGCTTGTAAAGGCTATTATGATTAAGATTTGACCCTTATTTAATAAACTTGCACATTAATTTCTCCCAATTAATATAATAGAATCAATGTTTCAAATTAAATCATAAAATAACAAATTGTAATCAAAAAGAATAATTTACTCTTTTATTAGAAAATTTTGATTTGTTCTCAAATTTTTAATTATACTTATAAGATTTATAATAAGATGGAGCCAGTGATGGGATTTGAACCCATGATTTCAACTCAAGATACTTTTATTATCATGATAAATGGCTCTGCAGGCCATCGCCTTACGACTCGGCAACACTGGCTTAAAAATCTAAAATAATCGAAGTCTCTTATAAATCTTTACTAGTATGATATAAAAATTTATTCATAATTTTTTTTTAGGTTTTCTATTTTGAAGTTGTCATAAATAAATAAAGCTCCAATTTAATTAATTAGGCAATAAAAAAAATAATCTATGATTTATTTAATTCAAATAGTGGGAATTATAAGAAATTAAAGAAAAGAATAAATTTTATAAAATTTTCAAATATTCTTGGTTATATTTCTTTTTTATTTATTAAAATGAAAGTCGAAAAATCGGAAAATAAAGAACAATTAGTTGGGCTTGGTTTAGTATCTGGAGGATTAGATAGCTTAACTGCTTGTCTTCTATTACAAATACAAGGAATAAAAGTTATTGGTTTAAATTTAAAATCTCCTTTTTGCCTTTGCGATAAGGTACATAGTCATTCAGAATGTGGAATAGGGTTATTTCATGAAAAACTTGGGATAAAAGTTTACCACTTATCAAAAGAGGATGATTATTTAGAAATAATTCGTAATCCAAAATTTGGTTATGGTAAAAATCTTAATCCTTGTATAGATTGTAGAATTTATATTTTGAATAAAGCTAAGAAATTTTTGAAAAAAATTAATGCTGACTTCATATTTACAGGAGAAGTTCTTGACCAGCGGCCAAAGTCTCAACATATGAAAGCACTAAACATTGTAGAAAGAGAATCAGGTCTTGAAGGAAAACTATTAAGACCTTTATCTGCGCTTCAATTAAAACCAACCATATATGAGGAAAAAGGACTAATAAATCGCCAAAAATTACTGGGAATAAAAGGACGAAGCAGAAAAATACAATTAGAATTAGCAAGAAAGTATGGATTATTAGAAAATTACTATGCATGCGGTGGATGTTTATTAACAGATGTGAATTTTGCTAATAGGATGAGGGATTATCTGAAATTTAATGATAATCCAATAATGCAGGATATTCATATCTTAAAATATGGGCGGCACTTCCGATTTAAGAATAATAAAATAATTATAGGAAGAAATGAAAATGAAAACAAAATACTACTTAATCTAAGAAAATCAAATGATTTAATTATGGAAGCCAAAGATGTACCAGGACCAGTGGCAATTGTTCAAGGTGAAATAAACGAAGAAATTCTAAATTTTGCTGCAAAATTAACAGTAAGGTATTCAGATTATGATGATTTAAACGGTTTAGTAATTTATGGATATGATTATAATGATTTAAATAAAGAAATTTTTAGTAAAATAAATAAAGAAGAAAATTTAAAGAAGTATCTTCTCTAAAATTTTAAATTATTAATGAGCAGATTAGATTTTTTCTTAATAATCTAGGAAAACCTAAAATATTAGTACTTAATTTTAAGTTCAGTTTTCAAGTAAATTTCGTAGTTTCTTTCTTTTCAAAATCTGAAAACTTTTTAACATTACAAAATCTAAAAAAAGAATAATTGGACTCCTATTTTTTTATTAGATTTTTTTGTTAATCTTTATTTAGCACAGGTTTGATTAATAATATCATTAAAAAAAATGGTGAAAAAAATTAACGGAGATATAGATGGAAAAGAATTAGAGGAAATCACAGAAATTAAGAAATATTTTTTAAGAATATATACAGTATTATCTAAGGATATTAGAGAAAAATTAGACAATTTGAATATATCTAAAAAAGAGAAAAAGAAATTAAAAAAAGAACTTGCCTTTTTACCAAAACAGACTCAATTTAAATATCTAAGAGAATTATACAAACAATTTGGCTTAAAATTTGATTCCAATTAAGAATCTTTTTTTTAAACAATATTAATCGTATTTTAGTCATATCTATTTTTTATTTTCTAATTGCTTATAAATCTGTAAAATATAAGAGATAACTGTTAAAATGAATTTAATTATTAAATATCTATAACAAATTTTTTAATTAATAAAAAATATTTTTTACTCCATAGTAGAAAGAAACAGAGATTTCCTTTTTAAAAAAAAGGAAATCATTAAAGATCAATATAAAGAGAAATTATAATGGAAAATTTAGAAGCAAACAAAATTACAGAATTTACAGATGATCTTGCTGACTTATTAAGAGATGTTGGTTATTTAGAAATAGGATCATGTATTCAGTGTGGAACATGCACAGGTGGATGCCCAAGTGGAAGAAGAACTGCATATAAAACTAGATCTCTTATAAGAAAAGCACAATTAGGACTTGTAGAAGAAGTTCTCTCAAATAAAGAACTCTGGTTTTGTAGTACTTGTTATACGTGCTTAGAACGATGCCCCAGAGGTGTGCCTGTGACAGATATGATAATTTTTTTGAGAAATTTAGCTGTTCAGAGAGGATACATTCAAGCACCTCATCTTGCCCTTTGTAAATTGTTTTATAATACTGGACACGGAGTCCCAATTAATGATAAGAAATGGAATAAATTAAGAGAATATTATAAGTTAAGTAAAATTCCACCTACTACACATAAATTTCCTGCTGCGGAAAAGGAAGTTCAAGTTCTACTAAAAAGCACTGGATTTGATAAACTCACTGGCGTTGGCGATTATGAAAAAAAAGTAGATTTACTGAATGTTGATAATGGAGGTTAGAAAAATGCCGAAAGACAAACTAAAATTTGCACTTTTCTTAGGGTGCGTCATACCCAATAGATATCCTTTTATAGAGCGTGCTACTAGAAGTGTTTTTGAGAAGTTAAATATCGAATTGGTTGAAATGGATGGCGCATCGTGTTGTCCTGCTCCTGGTGTATTTCGCGGGTTTGACATTGACACATGGTTAGTAATTGGGGCGAGAAACATAACTATTGCTGAAGAACTTGGCGTTGATATTGCATTAATGTGCAATGGTTGTTACGGAAGCTTGCTTGAAGTAAATCATACATTAAAACATAATAAAGAAAAACGACGAATGGTGAATGAACACTTAGGAAAAATCGGTAGGGAATTCAAAGGAACGACCAAAATTCGGCACATTATTGATATCTTATATAATGATATAACTGTTGAGAAGATACGAAACAAGACGAAATATGGAAGAAAACAGCAATTAAATTTGAATTTAGCAACCCATTATGGGTGTCATTTAATAAAACCAGGTGAAATTCGGCCATGGAATCAAGAAGTCGAGGATCCTCGTTTTTTAGATGAATTAGTAGAAATTTCGGGATGTAAAAGTTTAGATTATAAAGATAAATTCATGTGTTGTGGAGCTGGAGGTGGTGTAAGGGGAGCTTTTAAGGAGGTTTCTCTTGATTTCACTAGAGAGAAGTTGGAGAATATAGCAACCTCAGGAGCAGATGCTATTGTTACAGTATGTCCATTCTGTCATTTACAAATGGACTTAGGGCAATTAGAAGTTAATAGTATTTTCAAAAATAAGATTAAAACGCCATTTAAAATTCCTGTTATTTATTATACACAATTATTAGGATTGGCTTTGGGTATGAGCCCAGAAGAATTAGGTTTAATAAAGAGCCCTGATTTAGAAGGTGTTCCTCCATTTATCTCGTTAAATCCACTATTAATAAAAATTGGAGAAACTGTCTAAGAAAGGTGAGAAAAAATGGTTGAAAGTAAAAAAGAAATCAAGTTAACTGGTAGAGAAGACCCAAAAGTGGGAGTTTACATTTGCCATTGTGGTATTAACATTGGTGGTGTTGTAGACGTTCCAAAATTATGTGAATATGTTTCAACATTGCCAAACGTAGTATTAGCGAAAGAATACAAATTCATGTGTTCAGATATTGGTCAAAACATGATAAAAGAAGATATTGAAGCTGGAAAGATTAATAGGGTCGTGGTTGCTGCATGTTCTCCCCGAATGCATGAACCAACATTCAGAAGAACCTGTCAAGATGCAGGATTAAACCAATTTCTATTCGAACAAGCTAATATTCGTGAACATTGTACTTGGGTTAATATGCGAGATGTACCAGGCGCCACAAGAATAGCTAGAGATCATATTAGGATGGCAGTAGCAAAAGTTAGTAATTTAAAACCATTAGAAGTTACAACTGTTAAAGTTGAACCTTCTTGTTTAATTGTTGGAGCAGGGATTGCCGGAATTAATGCTGCTTTAGATCTTGGAAATTCAGGTTATAAAGTTTATTTAGTTGAAAAATCTCCAACAGTAGGAGGTCATATGGCTCAATTGGATAAAACCTTTCCTACAATGGATTGCTCAGCTTGTATTACAACTCCTAAAATGAGTGAAGTCGCACAAAATCGTAACGTAGAACTGATGACATATTCTGAGGTTGAATCTATTGATGGATATGTAGGTAATTTCCAAGTCAAGATTAGAAAGAAACCTCACTATATCGACCAAGAAGCTTGTACAGGATGCGGGGCATGTGCAGAGGCTTGTCCTATTGAGGTTCCTAATGAATTTGATTTAGGAATGAAGGCTCGAAAAGTATGTTATATTCCTTTCCCTCAAGCAGTTCCTGGTGAATACACCTTAGATATGGATCATTGTATTAAATGTGGAATTTGTGCGGAAGTATGCCCAACAAATGCAATTAGATATGATGACAAACCTGAATATGTGGATGTGAAAGTAGGAACAATTATCATAGCTACAGGTTGGGATCCGTACGATCCAACAACATTAAAACAATATGGATATGGTAGATATCCAAATGTTATAACAGGACTTCAAATGGAGAGACTCTTAAGTTCTTTTGGTCCAACTGAAGGAAAAATAAAGAGACCCTCTGACCATAATGAACCACACACAGTAATTTTCCTCCAGTGTGTGGGAAGTCGAGATTTTACAGGGAAAGGAAATAAATACTGTTCTAGGGTATGTTGTATGTATGCAACAAAACAAGCACGGCAATACAAAGAGAAACATCCTGAAGCAAAAATCTATATATTTTACATGGATATTAGGGCATTTGGAAAAGGGTACGAAGAATTTTACGAATCTGCAGGAAAAAATTATGGGATTAAATATATAAGAGGTCGAATTTCTGAAGTTTTTGAGGGGGATTATCATAATATCATTGTAAGAGCTGAAGACACATTACTGCAAAGGCAAGTTGAAATCGAAACTGACTTATTGGTACTTTCCATAGGATTGCAATGCCGGGATGATATGGAAGAAATTGCGCGTATTTTTAATGTGCAAAGAACAGAAGATGGATTTTTAATGGAGGCTCACCCTAAGCTTCGTCCAGTTGATACTTTAACAGAAGGTGTATTTGTTGCCGGAACTGTACAAGGTCCAAAAGATATTCCAGATACCGTTGCGCAAGCAAAAGGTGCAGCTGCAAGTGCTATTGCTTTAATGGCTCGCGGAGAAGTTGAAATTGAACCTTATTATTCAAAAGTTCTAAGCTTTAAATGTGCAGGATGTAAGAGTTGTATTAGTTTATGCGCTTTTAATGCAATCTCTTTTAACGAATTTGAAAAAGTTGCCGAAATAAATGAAATTCTTTGTAAAGGATGTGGGACATGTGTAGCAGCTTGTCCATCAGAAGCCATCATTCAAAATCATTTTGGTGATATTCAGATTTTACCTATGATTGAAACAGCAATTCCAGAAGAAACAAAAGTAGAAGGGGGAGAAAATTGAGTACTCTGGAAACGTTTGACCCATATATTTTAGGAATTTTTTGTAATTGGTGCTCTTACGCGGGTGCTGACGGTGCAGGAACATCAAGAATGCAACGACCAGCTAATTTAAGAATCATAAGAGTAATGTGTGGGGGTAGAGTCGATCCTCAATATATTCTTAACGCCCTTATGAATGGAGCTGATGGGGTGATGGTAAGTCATTGCCACCCAGGAGATTGTCATTATGTAGAAGGGAATCTTAAAACAATACAAAAAATGACACTTTTACACTTATATTTAAAACAATTTGGAATTAATCCTAAGAGAGTGAAATACACATTCGTATCTGCTTCTGAAGGTGCTGAGTTAACAGAAATTGTCAAAGAATATGTAGAAGAAATCAAAGAATTAGGTCCTAATCCAATCAAAGAAGAAAAAAGACTAAGGAGGTAAAATAAATGTCATATCCAAGAATTGAGAGAATTATTAACGATCAAGTTAATGAAATCATCCTAAATTTTTATACAAAAAATCAAGCGATTGAATTCAGCAAAGATCTCTGCGTAGGATGTTCAACTTGTGTAAAAGTTTGTCCTAAAAGTGCTATTATACAAACCCACCATGGAAAAGTGAGAGTAAAAACAACTGATTTGCTGCCAGAAATCCCAGATGCGACATTATGCTCGTATTGTGGAACTTGCGTTTATATGTGCCCTTTTTCTGCCATTACCTTGAAAAAAAACGGAAATCCAGTTGCTTTAGAAGATATTTTGATTGTTCAAAAAAAAGTCCTACCAAAACTAGAATATAAAATAATTGATTGCAAAAAAGCTGCTCTAAAGGCAAAAGTTTATGTTGAAGGTAATATCATAGTTGATTGGAATCTGTGTATCTCATGTATGTCATGTTTCGAAGTTTGCCCTACAGGTGCTTTTTTTAAGGCTGAACGTCAAAATGAGCTAGGTAAAAATATAAAAGTCGATTTAGATGCATCAAAATGTATCAAGTGTGGCACATGCGAAATATCCTGTTCAAAACAAGCAATAACTGTTAATATTGAAAAAGTAAATTATTCTGGGGAATATAAAGAGATTTTTTGGCCAGATCTCATTAAACGTCTACAAGGATAAAGTGTAAATTTAAATCTATGTTAAAAATCCTTATTTTTTAATTATTTCTTTCAAATTGATTTAGAACTTTAATTCTAAATTAAATTCGTATATTCTCAATCAATATTTCTAAAATTTTCTTATAGGTAGTGATAAAATTTCCTATTTAAAAAAAACTAATTTTCGCCCCTAATTAAAAAATAAATTATTACTTAAGTTTTCAGAATCACTTTGGCTCTTACAACCTTTTAGTTATCATAGAATAGATTTGTTCATTAGTAAATCCGAAAATATCTATTGCTGAACATCTACAATTACCTGAACAAAGACCACACCCTTTACATAATGCTGGATTAACAAAAGCCACTTTACTTAACCTTGTACCATTGATCAATTCAATAGCGTTATACGAACAAATTTCAACACACATTCCGCATGCTATACAACGCTCTGGTCGTACAATAGCAGAAAATGGCTCCATTTCGACTTCACCTTTAGCCATTAATACAGCAGCACTAGATGCGGCCCCTTTGGCTTGGGCAACAGAATCTGGGATGTCTTTTGGCCCTTGGGCGACACCTGCTATAAAAATCCCCTCAGTTAGAGTATCTACTGGTCTTAATTTTGGATGGGCTTCCATAAAAAATCCATCTGATGATCTCTGGATCCTTAATAAAGAAGTCAGTAAATCAGCATCAGCGCTAGGTTCCAAACCACAAGAAAGAATCAACATATTAACAGTGGCTTCAATTGGTTGCTGCAGCAGTGTATCTTCAGCTCTTATAATGATATTATGATCCTTACCTTCCCTTACATCAGCAATTCTACCTCGGATGTAACTTATTCCATAATTTTCAGCCCCAGATTCGTAAAATTCTTCATAACCTTTTCCAAAAGCTCTAATGTCCATGTAATAGATATATACATCAGCATCTGGATGTTTTTCTTTGTATTGTCGTGCTTGTTTAGTTGCATACATACAACATACTCTAGAACAGTATTTATTTCCTCCATCTCTAAAATTTCGACTTCCAACACATTGGAGAAAGGCAATATTATGTGGTTCTTTAAGATCTGATGGTCGAACAGGTCTTCCTGCTAAAGGGCCTGTAGCACTTAATAATCGCTCCATTTGAAGTCCTGTTATAACATTTGGATATCTACCATATCCATATTGTTCTAGCTCTGTTGGATCATATAAATCCCACCCAGTTGCTATGATAATTGTTCCTACTTTCACATCCACATATTCAGGTTTGTCATCAAAATTTATAGCTTCAGGTTCACAAACATCTTTTCTTGCGCAAATCCCGCATTTTATACAATGATCAATGTCAATTGTATATTTTCCTGGAACTGCTTGGGGGAATGGAATATATATTGCTTTTCTTGAAGATAAACCAAGATCAAATTCATTATCACAATAAGTAGGGCAAAAATCAACACATATTCCGCATCCTGTGCATTTGTTTTGATCAATATAGTGCGGCTTTTTATTAATAGTAACTTCAAAATTTCCGATATAACCCTTAATATCTATTATTTCTGAATATGTAAATAACTCAATATTTTCATTTCTAGCAATATCTACCATCCTAGGTGTTAAAATGCATGCGCTACAATCCATTGTAGGAAAGGTTTTATCCAATTGAGCCATATGACCTCCTATTGTTGCAGATTTCTCAACTAGATATACTTTATATCCCTCATTTGCAAGATCTAATGCTGCATTCATTCCAGAAATGCCAGCTCCAACCACTAAACAAGCTGGTTCAACTTTGACAGTTGTAACTTCTAAGGGTTGTAATTTTCTTGATCTTGCTACAGACATTCTAATTAGGTCTTTAGCGGTTTCATAAGCACCTTTTGGTTCTCTCATGTGAACCCATGTAGAATGTTCCCTTATATTCGCTTGTTCGAACAAAAATTGATTCAAGCCTGCTTCTTTTAATACTATTCTAAAAGTAGATTCGTGCATTCGAGGAGAACATGCAGCAACAACAACTCTATTAACTAATCCTGATTGAATATCCTCTTTAATTATATTCTGGCCCACTTCTGAGCAGAAAAATTTATATTCCCGAACTATATTTACATCAGGAAGGGTTAAAGTGTAATCTACTAAATCTTGTACAGAAATTACTCCTCCAATGTTTACACCACAATGACAAATATAAACTCCAATTTTTGGTTTTTCATTGCCAGTTATATATATTTTTTTGGTAGCTTCCACCATTTTATTTTATAACAAAATTATTTTTAATAATATTTAAAAAGGGGTTAATAGATATAAATGGTGTTACACCTTCTAAATCAGGGTTTTTTATTAATCCTAATTTATAAGGATTAATCCCCATTGCCAGTCCTAATAATTGTGTAATATAAATAACTGGAATTTTGAATGGTTCACCAATTATATCTTGATAAATGTTATTTACTTCAACTTGTCCTAAATCAAATTGCATATGACAGAATGGACATGCTGTTATGATGACATCTACTCCCGCATCTCGCATATTTATTAATTTTTCACGGGTAAAATCCGCAGAAACTTCCTTTACTGCAGTTCGAACAGCTCCTCCCGCCCCACAACACATATATTTATCTGTGTAATCAATACTTGCGGCACCTGTTAATTCAACAATCTCATCTAGGAATCTGGGACGTTCACATTTTCCATTCCAAGGACGTTTCTCACTTGGTTTAACAAGATGACATCCATAATGAACGGCACAACGCAAGTTGTTAAATTTAAATTTAATGTAATCACTTATGTAATCCTTTCCCATATCTAGATATAGGACTTCAACAATATGCTTTGGTACATGAGTACCCTTAAATTCTCGACCAATTTTAGAAAGAACTTCATTTACTGTTTTTTTCTTCTCTGGATTGTGTTGAAATTCATACCAAGCATCTCTTAATGTACTATAGCATCCATTGCATCCCGTTACAATATTTACTCCTAATTCTTCTGCTATAGTTAAATTTCTAGCTGCGATCATTTCCCAAGTAGGATTATGAAAACTTTTAAAAACTCCTGGGGCTGGACAACATGATGCACCTCTCAGTTCATATAATTTAGCACCAAGAATATTAAAAGTTTCTCTTATACTAGCAGAAATCATAGGATATCTGTTTGGTATTATACAACCCAAAAAAAATCCATAGCTCCATCTTTTTCTAAAGCCCAATCTTTTTCACCTCTGTCTATATTTAATAAATATGTTAACTAAGCAAGCATTATCTCTTCTTCTTTTTGGGCTCTTAAGTTATCTAACAACCTTTTAAATCCATTTAATTCCATAATCGTTTGGCATTCTTTAAGTTCTTTTTGAAAAGAATGGACTGTTGGAGGTAATTCAGGTAGATCTAAAGATTTGCGTAAATCTCGCCATCGTTGATGATCAGGAGCATTTATTGGAACCCCATGACCAGTGTCATAAAATAATTCACATAAATTGAAATGAGAATCTAATATTTTGCCTTTCTCAACTGCTAAATTTCTTAATTTTAGTAGTATATCTGTAATAGGGATGGCTCGGGGACACCGCTCATAACAGGTATAGCATGTTGAGCAAAACCATAAGTCGATTTCATTTAAAATACTTTCATCGCCAATTAAGGCTCTTCGGATTAAAGATCGCGTACGTAATGCTGTTCTCCTTCCTGATGGACAACTTCCTGTACACGTCCCACAATTTATACAAGAACGAAGAATTTCTAGTCCCATGCCTTTAAACTTGTGTTGTATATCAGAGTTGATGGTTGTATAAGTTTGTCTTTTGATATAACTATTCCAGCTTTTAGTCATTACTTTTATCTCAATTTACCTTAAAGATTTTTATTTAAAGTGTCTTTATATTCTTCTTATAGTTAGGGTAAGAGCCAATCTGCTTCATTAATTTTTTCAAGTTCAGAGATTTCTTTTTTAGATGCGTTTATTTTCTCATCTTCTTCAAAAATTAATTCAATTTTTGCTCCACAGAGTGGACAATCATTAAATTTCTCATTTTTTAAGATTATTTTTGAAACCAACATTAGTTTATTTTCCTCCTTTGGAAACTTTTTAATTAAAATTGTTGCAGTTTTAAACCCAATTAATATAAGTAAATTTAAATATATAAAGATGCTGTTTTTCGCCAAATCTGTGATCATATGAAGTACAAAAATGTAAATCCTCGAACTTGAAATGACGGATTCCGTCCTTAGACATAAAAAATATTACGTAAACCATTTAATTTTTGGAGGGAAAAATCGAGAATCGATCACATAAAACAGAATATGTTACTAAAAATCATCAAAATTTAACTTATCGATATACTTTCTAATTTCTATTTGTTAAATTAGTCAAAAAACTAGATTAAATTATCCTTTCCTATAATTATGATCATATTTGAAAAAAATTTTTATTTAATTTGGAGTTTAATAAAAATTTCGAAAAGACAATTTTGACTTTAAGTCATTTGTTTTAATTTATTCTTTAGAAAAATAATAAATGAGAGCTAATCTATATATAATTTTTAATAGTTTATGGAAAGAAAAGATTACTGAGTATATAATATAGTCAATATATTATTTTCTTACTTATTTTTTTTGTTATGGATTATTCTGATCATTTAATTGAATATTATTATAGTTAATGAACAAATTTTTAATAAATTATAAATTTATTAATAGAAATTAAAATAGAAAAAAATATTGAAAAAAATGCCAGTAAAAGTAGCTTTTATGCAATTAAGCAGTTGCTGGGGGTGTCACCAGAGTCTTTTAAATGCACATTTTGACTTACTTCCAATATTACCACAATTAGATATTGTTTATTGGCCTGCGGTTGTAGACTTTAAAGAAAAGTCCCTAAAAGAGAAACCAGAAGCTGATATTTTAGTAGGATTTCTTGAAGGTGTCGTGAGAACAAAAAAAGATCTTGATAATATAAAGTTAATGAGAAAAAAGTGTTCTATTATTGTTGCTCTTGGAGCTTGTCCTTGTTATGGGAGCGTAATGGGTTTAGCAAATTTATACGATAAAGAAGAACTTGTAAAACGCAAATTTATTGAAAATGAATCGATTACAACTGAAGATCCAAAGGAACCTATAGAACATGTTCCGGGATTTGAGGATTACATAATTAATGCGAAAGATATAATTGATGTAGATATGTTTATTCCTGGTTGTCCACCTACAACTGATAATATTGTCGCTGCTATTTCATATTTACTTACATTAGTAGCAAAAAGTCCAGCATCTCTTAATAAAAAAGAGTGTGTATGTGATACTTGTAAATTAAATAATGATCGTTGCTTTTTGAACGAAGGAAAGTTGTGTTACGGTTCAATCACGGCTGCGGGATGTGATTTAATGTGTCCAAACGATGGTGATATTTGCTACGGATGTTTCAAACCAACAGACAATTTAGGTGAAAAAGCAAATCAATTGAAAGATATATTTGAAGAGATAGTTGTTTTATCACCAGAACAAGCTTCTAGCCTTCAACATTTCCTTGATTTATATTTAGGAGCATCAAATCTTACGAATTTTTATTTTCGTGGAGATCTAATCCAAAGATTAGCATATGAACCTGAAAGTTTCAAAATAAAAGAAATCCAGACGAAAAAAGGTAAGAAATATGCTTTAGATGTTTCACCAACTGGAAATGCAATCATAGATAATTTAATTGGTACTTTTTTATATCTCTTGAAAGATGATCCTAACTTTAAATTTAGTACTAAAACAGTATGTAGCCACTGTGATAGAGAAATTGCAGATAAAATACCATCTCAATTAAAACGTGATTATGAAGGTTTACCAACTATGGATATTTGCTTTTTAGAGCAAGGTTATGTTTGTTTAGGACCAGTGACACAAGCAGGTTGCGGAACAATATGCCCGAATAAAGCAAACGCTCCTTGCTTGGGATGCTTTGGGGCTGCGACAGGAATTAAAGACCAAGGAGCTAAATTTATTAGTACTTTAGGTTCTCTTTGTAAAGATAAGGACCTTGAAGAGATAATGAATACGATTAAAGATCCAGCAGGGTTGTTTAATCGATTTACATTAGCAGCAAGTACTTTAGGGCATAAATATCATGATAAAATGGAAAATGAATAATATATTAGAATTATAGTAATGTGAACCTAATATGGTTGTTATAGATTATGAATTTAAAAAAAGAGTAATGGATGTTCATATCAAAGACATACTGAAAAATTGTTATCAATGTAATCGTTGTACAGATGAATGTCCTGTTGCAAAGGTAACAAATAATAGATATCGCCCTCGACCCTTAATACTTAATGCATTTTTAGGGTTAAAGGACTCATTGTTTGGTTTAGAATCAAATTTCAATATTTGGGGGTGCACTGTATGCGATACCTGCGATGAAGTATGTCCACAAAAAATTGAGTTAACTGAAGTATTCTACATTTTAAAAAATATAAGCATTGCTAGAGGTGAAGGTCCAGATTATTTTATTGGCCAAGCATCGGCAATTTATGATTATGGAAAGGCAATACCTTCCCAACCTGCAATTGAAAGACGTAGGGAACAATTAGGCCTTCCAATTGTACAAAATCCATCAAAAGATGATGTTCAAAAACTTTTAACTGAAACAAAACTAATTAAACTAATAAAAAAAGAATAAGAGAATAAAAACAATGGCTAAAGTAAATGAATTCAAATTTTTCCCTGGTTGTTTTATTGGGAATAGAGTTCCGTTTTTAGAGGCATCTGCAAGAAAGGTATTCGATAAATTAGGGATTAAAATATCTGATGCACCATTTGCGTGCTGTCCAGATCCTGTTGGTCAAGCTTCAACCGATCATTTAAGTTGGTTAACTTTAGGTGCATATAATCTTACAATTGCTGAGGCAGAAGGCAAAGATATTATGAGTATTTGCAATGGATGTTTTCAAACCCTTAAATTAGTTAATCAGGAGTTGAAGCACGATGATCATGGAAGACACAAGACTAATGAGATACTGAGAAAAATTGGCAAAGAATATAAGGGAATTATCAATGTACGCCACTTTGTTGAGGTCTTATACGAAATTGGAAAAGAGAAAATAAATAGTCATGTAGTCAATGACTTATCAGCGTTAAAAGTAGCATGTCATACGGGTTGTCATTATATGAGACCTTCGGATAAGGTACAGACTGACGATCCTATGAAACCAATAAAATTAAGAGCATTGGTACAAGCAGTAGGAGCAACTCCAGTTGAATATGATACAGAAGTCATATGTTGTGGAGCAGGAACAGAGCACGCTGAGTCTGAACCAGCTATGGCAATACTTGCACAAAAATATAAAAGTGCCGTCTCCGCAGGGGCAGAAGCTTTTATTGTAAATTGTCCTCAATGTTTCCAGCAATTTGATAGCAAATTAAGAGATTTAGAAAAGTATACAGGGATAAAGTATACAATCCCAGTTTTATACATTACTGAATTAATGGCACTAGCATATGGATTTGAACCCGATGAGTTAGGACTTAATTTTCATAGAGCTAGATTAACAGGGTTGCTTGAAAAATGCAACTTAAAATAATTCAATCCTAATTTTTTACAAATTAAAAAAGGTTAATATATAATAACAACAAATAAATGTGAAAATAATAAATGAGTGAAGTTCCCGAAGGTGTAGTAAATCATCTAGAAATGATAATTCGTTGTTTTTATTGTTGATTATTATGTGTTAATAGAAAAAGAATGAAAAGTATTCGAATTTAATAAAAAAATATCTTTTCTTTTAAAAAAGTAAGTAATACTTTCATAGCTCTTTGAAAATTTCTCGTTTATTTTTTCAGTGTTCTTGGTAAAAAATTTATTGATGATAATAAAGAGATTAAAATGTTGTAATATGTATAATTTAGCACGGGGTGTAATTAAATTGAAGAATATTTATAAAAAAAAACTCGTTTTTGTATATAATGCCGATTCTGGAGTAATTAATTTAATCAAGGATTTTTGGAAAAAGATTCTTAGACCAAGTACGTATGAATGTAATTTGTGTTTTCAGACATTTGGGATATTCTCTATGAAAAAAGATTGGAAATCATTTATTAATAAACTTAATATTGAGACTGAATTCTTGCATCGGGATGAATTTGAGAGAGAATATAATATTAAAGATGCAAAATATCCTTCAGCATATATCCTTGAGAATGGAAATTTAACACTCATGATCTCTGATGATGAAATGAACTTGGTAAAGTCTTTAGACGAAATGAAACTTTTAGTAATAAGTAAGATTAATAATTTGCCAAATATTACAGAGTTTAGTGAATCTGCTCGAATTATTTAGATATTTGTAAGTTTATAATATTTTTTAATTATTTCTTTTACAAGAAATAAATAATTTCCTTTAAATTATTTTATGGATGCATCAGGATTAGATTTATTCATATCTCAAGAAAGAATGAATGCTTTGATAACAAGCGATTAATTAATAGACTTAGTAAATCAAAAAATTGAGGAATTTGGCTTATAAATCAGATCTTCTTTAACTTTTATACTACTTCTGAAATTATTCTCTTTTAGGATTTAAGTATTTTAAAGTTTGATTGATATCATTCGTTGGTGGTTTACATGTTTTATTAATGCAAACATAAGAGGTAGTTTTATTCTTATAATCATAAAAAAATTCAACGAAATTTGAATATTGATCGATATCTGGAACTTCCTGATCGATCTTTCTAAGCATTAATACTTTGTTAGGAATATATTCATCACTTATTAGATTAATAAAGTCTTTTGTATCTTTACTTTTAGAATCGCCAGCTATAACTAATGAATAACTTGGTCCTATTGCAAAATCGATAGCAACTAAAAATTGAGTATGAGCTAATACGTTTGCCTTTATCTTTTCAGAAAACACCCTAAATAATTTATCTGCTTTCTCTTCCAATTCATGATTTCCTGTAATGTAGCTTAGTCGCAATAAATTAAGTAATGCTATTGAATTACCTGAAGGAATAGCACCATCATATATTTCTTTTTGTTTTGTTAATAAATTTTCACTATTTTTCGCAGTGAAGAAAAATCCCCCTATATCAGTATCCCAAAAATTTTCCATTAGAATTTTATGTAGTTCAAGAGCAGTTTTTAAGTAGAAAGTATCAAAAGTAGCTTCATATAATTCAATAAGACCCCAGATAAAAAAAGCATAATCAGTTAAAAAACCTTTAATCTCGGAGACACCAGCTCTATAACGATGTAATAGATTATTATTAGATTCTTTGAGATTTGATAGAATAAAATTTACAGCTTTTTTTGCTGTTTCTAAATAAATTTCTTCTTGAAAAGCGACAGCACCTTTAACTAATGCCGCAATCATTAATCCGTTCCAATCGGTTAAGATTTTATCATCTTTATGAGGATGAATTCTACTTTCTCTTGTAGCAAAAAGGATTAGACGAATTTCTTCAATTTTTTCAATAATTTCTTTATCTGGAAGAGAACTTAAATATAAAATATTTTTTCCTGTTTGTTTAGCCGATGCTTCTTCAAGATAATTGCCAAATTCGTGTACGTTAAACAATTTCAGAATTAAATCTAGTTGATCTATCTCCAGAATTTTCTCAAGTTCTATTTTGGACCATAAATAAAATTTACCCTCTACTCCTTCACTATCCGCATCTTCAGCAGAATAAAAGCCCCCTTCAGGGGAAACCATGTCTCTTAAAACGTAAGTAAATATTTCTTGTGCGGTTCTTTTATATAAATTATTTTTAGTTGCTTGATAGGCTTCAATGTAAGCAATTGCGATTAATGCTTGATCATAGAGCATTTTTTCAAAATGAGGTACAAACCAGAATGAATCAGTCGAATACCTATGAAATCCAAAACCAATATGGTCGTATATTCCTCCTTTTCTCATCTCTAAAAGTGTTTTTTCCACCATTTCTAATGCTTTACTGTCTCCAGTGCGTTTCCAATATCGTAGTAGAAAGATAAGATTATGGGGAGTAGGGAATTTTGGACGATTCCCAAATCCACCATTTTTTGAATCAAATTGTATTGACAATTGTTGGTATGTCTTTTTAAGAATATTTATGGTTAATTTTTCACCAGGTGGTTCTTGATCTAGATTTTGAAGACTGAAGGTTATCTGTTCGGCAGAATTCAATAACTCATCTCTTTGATTAGTCCAAAGTTCTTTTATACGGATAAATAAATCAATTAATCCAATTCGCCCAAATCGAGTTTCTTTTGGGAAATAAGTCCCTGCAAAAAAAGGTTTTTTATCGGGGGTCATGATGATGGTAAGTGGCCATCCTCCTGACCCTGTCATCATTTGACATACAGTCATATATACTTTATCAATATCAGGACGCTCTTCTCTATCTACTTTTATTGATATAAATATCTCATTCATCAGTTCAGCAACTTCTTTATCTTCAAATGATTCATGTGCCATTACATGACACCAATGGCATGTAGAATATCCTATTGACAAAAATATTGGCTTATTCTCTTCTTTAGCCTTTTTAAAAGCCGTTTCACTCCATGGGTACCAATCTACAGGATTCTTTACATGTTGAAGTAAATATGGACTTTTTTCATTTGATAAATGATTTTTATAATTTTTAATTAGCGTATTATTCATTCTTTGCTTCCTTTTTCAATAAATTTGTCATTATATCTATTTAGAAATATAAAATCTTCTAATTTCTTCCTAGGTGGACGTTGTTTTTCTCCTAACTTCATAGCTTCAGAAAGGACTGGATTAATTTCTTTTGAATGTTTTCCAATAATTACAAGAGTAATTAATCTCATCTCCACAGGAATTTCAAGAATTTTTTTTGCTTGATCTTCATTATAGCCAGCTATTGGATGGGCAATTAATCCTAATTCTGTAGCACGTAAGATTATGAATGCTGTTGCAAGCCCTGTATCAAATACAAAATATTGACGTTCTTCTATTATGCAATCAAATTCAGGTCTACTGAATACAGCTATAATCATTGAGGCTTTTTCGACCCATTTATTTCCTTCGGATAACGTTGTAAATAATGTATTTAATTGGTTTTTATCTTTTACAAAAATGAAATTCCATGGTTGTTTATTGGCACATGAAGGAGCAATTTGAGCTATTTTAGCTAAATCTATAATTAAATCATCATTAACTTCAATAAAATCAAGGGAACGATATGCTCTTCTTTTCTCTATTGCTTCTTTAACATTCATTTTATTAGTTATCTTTTTAATAAATTCATAAAATTTTAAAAAAAATTAGGAAAAAACAAATTATTTTATTAAATTTCTTAAAATACTTTCTACTTCTTCAGGATGACCTTTAACAGAAACTTTAGGCCAAATATGAGCGATTTTACCTTCTGGATCAATCAAAAATGTACTTCTAATAACACCAATATATTCTTTACCTCTAAATTTCTTCTTTCCCCATTTACCGTATTTCTTGATTACTTTATTATCAACATCACTTAATAGAATCACTTTCAGATTTTTCTTTTCAATAAATTTAGCATGAGATTCGGGGCTATCAGGACTGATTCCAATTACTACCGCATCTAATTTCTCTAATGCAGGTAAAATTCCTGTAAAACCAATAGCTTCGGTTGTGCAAGCGGGTGTATTATCTGCAGGGTAAAAATAAAGTATAACATATTTTCCTTTAAACTCTTTTAAAGAGATTAGTTTATTGTCTTTATCCGGAAGAGTAAATTCAGGAGCATCATTTCCTTCTTTTAATTCAAGAATTTGTTGTGACATTTTATATATAGCTCTCAATTTTTGTAATTTTTGGATTTTATATTATTAATAGTTAATAATTTCTATAAATTATCAATATTAGGGTTATAGTGTATTAAACTTCTATAATAAAAGTTTACTAATTTAAAATCTAAACTGAATTAAATTAATAAAATATAATATGATATAGAATAAACACTAGATAGATATAGGAGGTTTAAATTTGTGAGAAAAATTATCTTCTAAGGAGTGTATTTATTCAAGTATGCGAATTCTTTAAAGTTCTTACGTGAAGGTTTATTAAATTCAGTATTTATCATTAATTCTGTTAAATTCCTATCTACAGTTTCAGATTTTTTTCCTATAATGATTAAGGTAATTACTCTCATATCTACTGGGATATTAAGGACTTCCTTTACCATTGATTCCTCAAAACCTGCTATTGGGTGTGCGACTAATCCTAGTTCAGTGGCTCTAAGCAAAATGAAGGCAGTGGCTATCCCACTATCAAATAAATAATATAAACGTTCATTGATGATGCAATCAAACTTTACATTGCTGAAAATGACTATAATCATAGAAGCATTAACAGCCCATTTATCATTTGGAGATTTTAAAGTTTTAAATAATTTTTGAAGTTGGTTATTTTCAAATACAAAAACAAATCTCCATGGTTGTGAATTTTTACAAGAAGGTGCTAAACTTGCACATTCAGCTAAGTCATTAATGATATTTTGTGTAATTTTAATAGGAGTAATAGATCTGTATGATCTTCTTAAATTAATTATTTCTTTTAGATCCATGGTTATTTAACCTTAGAATTTTTAAAAGTAAAATTAGATGAATTTTGTTGAAGATAATAATGAATTATTAAATTTGAAGATTCTTAATGAGAATTTAATCGTTATATGATAATTTTGAACTAAAATTTTAAATAAATTTTATAACTTTTATTTGAAAACTGTATTAGTGTATTATAGATAAAGGATTAAAAAAAAGAATCTATGGATCATTTCTAAAAAGATGTTTTACATTTTCAGTATACAATAGTAGAAGAAATACCCATTCGATGGGGGGACATGGATTCTAGAGGGCATGTAAACAATACAATATATTATCGTTATTTTGAATGCACTCGAATAATATTATTTAGATTCTTTGATATTTATGAAGAACATACATCAGTTCGGATTGGACATATATTATCTAACCAAGATTGCTATTATAAAGCACCTTTAAGGTATCCCGATACCGTATATGTAGGTGCAAAAATAACTAGTATAGAAGGATCTTAGAATATTATAAAACATATTTTAGTAAGTGAGAAATTAGAAAGAAAAGTAGCTGAAGGAGAATCTCATAAAATTTGGTATGATTATGAAAACTAAAGAAAAGCAAAAATTTCTGACGATCTGAAGCAGAAACTCTTAAAATTAAAAGTCTAATCTCTACGGTGAGGAAGTACAACTACATTACGTGAACCTTCAAGCAAAGAAATGGCGCCCTCAGGACAAAAAGAAGCACAAACTCCACAGCCAATACAATTTTCTTCAGATATAATAGTTTTCTTATCATCATTTAATTGGATGGCTTTATTAATACACTTTTCGATACATATACCTATTCCCTTACACAAATCATAATTTATTTTTGCCATATAATTTGTGGCATCAACATGGGGAATAATTAAATTTTGTCCGGATACTACGCAACAACATTTACAACAATTACAAATAGCCATAATTTCTTTATTAATATCAAAATTATTATGAAAGGTTTTATGAACTAGACCATATTCTTCTGTTTCCTTAAAGATCTTTAACGCTTCATCTTTAGAGATTAATCTAGCGAACCCTTGATCGGATGTAAATCGAGCTGATTTACCAAAAGTAAAACAAGATTTAACAGGAGCATTTACTTTACAGCTATCGTTTAGAAGTTCCTTATGATGTCTACAATAACAATTTCCGACAGCAATATCATCAGATTTTTCTATAATTTCTTCTATACTATTTAGACGTAAAATTTTTTCGCTTGGAACTTCTAATTCTTCATTAATTATTATTTTAATTTCTTTCTTGTTTTGTCTATTCTTTAATATTGGTAATATTCGTATAATTGGTGGTGTGTTACGAATCATATTTGATATAAAATCATAATACTCTTGATAAAACTCATTTAATTCTTCAAACACTTGGGCAAATAAATCCGCTAGTTTCCTATTATAGTTTGAAGGTTCAAGGTCCTTCATAAAGGAGTTTTCAAATATACGCACAAATGATAACAATTTATACACCATCACTCCATGACGATTTGGTTGATTGAATATTACACCTTTTTTTGCTAAATTATTAACCTTTTCCAAGATTTCTTCTTCTGATAATTTAGTGCTCATCTTTAACTGTTCCATGGTTTGAGAGGATTTCACTTTAAATGCGAATGTAAAATCAATTTCTTCTTCAGTTAAAATGTGTTTCAAGATATCTATTAATGTTGAGAGGACTTTATAATTACTATCTATAAGAGGTACCGGAGTTGCTTCCGCGTTATTGATTATTTTAACTATTCGATAATATTTTTTATCTGTATTATCTATCATGATTGTTCAAGGATGGTTGAATAATGGATTATATTAACGAAATATGCATTTTTAAGCTTATTTAAAGAATCAAATCCATATTTGAAAGATAGGAAATTTATATTTATTACTTATTACTATCACTTAAATAAATTATACAAAATTTGTTGAAATTCATAAAAAACTAATAATTTAGAAAAAAATAAAATAGAGATGGATTGTTATATAATGGCAATTTATATGATAATTACCTGGGTTCCATTCGATAAAATCAAAGAAGTTGATGAAATAATGATATCTCGAGGTGAAACACCATTTACAATTCCTAATATTAAGAAATGGACAATATTATCGACTCCTGATGGTCAAAAAGGGATGAAAACCTACAATATCATCTATATAGAGGAGAATAAAGTTGAAGAGACCTTAATTCATTTAATGAAATTGTTATCTCATTTCAATGAGATTAAAGGATATTCTTACAAGATAGAATCTGTCTTAAGTGGTAGAGATATGCGGAAGTTAGCTGAATTGGAGATATAGAATTCTAAAAAAGTCTATAATTCCAGCTATAATTATTTTTTCATACTATTTTTTGATTTTTTTGGAGATTTTCCATTATATCCTTCCTCGTTGAATGGATTTACTGGTTTTGCAGGGTTAAATATTCCTTTACACACCCAACAAGCATTTTCTAGTAGAATTAAAGCCCTAGCACATTTTTCACAATATAGAACATCACAGGTAGGGCAAATAAAAGCATTAAATCCTAAAGCTTCTCCTTTACACACCAAACATAAGTTCTTTTCTCGAAATACTTTTATTTCTTCCTTTGATGGAGGTTCAATTTTTAATATATTAGCAATATTACTAGTATATATTGGACACATATTAGATTACAACTAGCTTTAATGATTGAAACTTATATTGATAAAATATATTCCACTGAATATATTTATTTCTAGAAGTAAGAATTTAGGAAGATTGATAACATAGGGAGGAACTAATCAAAAAAGTTAATGAATAATTTATAAAAAAGAATAAAAAGAGAATTATGGATCATTCCTGAAGGGGTGACGAGCATTTTCAATATTCTCAATAGCATCATCAACAGTTGGTACTCCTTCCATTGCTTTTCGGATAGCATTTCGGGTTGCTTTGTAGTTGTTAATGAATATTCTTTTTCTGGCACTAGCACTTGGATGTACAAAAACATTTACAATTATTACGATCTCATCCAATAATTCTTTTGGAAGAATTCCATCTTCAACACATTGCATAACAGCTTTGGCGATTGCTGCTTGAGCGGGTCCATAGGTTAAACTAGCATGACGTAATGAGGTAGGACGCACTGTTGGAATCATAATCGTCGGAGGCTTTATTTGCATATTCGGTTCAAGTATCACTTGAAGCCCTTCACGTCCTTCTTGTGGATTTGTTAAAGCTTGAGCATATGCAATACCTACAGGACCATCTTTCTTACCTATTAACAGATCAATATGTGCAAGTTCTGCTCTATCATCGACAAGAGATTCCCCAACTTTTAAGTTAAAATCAGAAATTTTTTGAGGTGTAATTCCAACTGCATAGAAACGACTAGTAAGTGGTTTATCACCCAATTCAAATTGGATCTCTGTTTTTTTAATTAATCCTATTTTTTCAAGCTCAACTCTTAATTCATCCTTTATTTCATAAGATAATGTATCACCCAAAACAATAGGTTGCCTTGTTTTACCTACAGGAATATTCATCATATTTAAACAAGATTTT